>DAOTVB010000261.1:0-23436 GCA_034436755.1 Chloroflexaceae bacterium
TGCGCGGGTGTGGCGAGTATCTCGATGGCCTCAAAGAAATGTGGTGGCTGCATTGCTGCCGCAAGCTGGTCGTAGGCATAGAGCCGGTTCAACCCTTTGGGATAGCGCGCATCGCCATGGTAGTAGTAGATCGGATTGCCGGCCCAGACATTGGGATCATAGACGACAAAGTAGCGGCGTCCCGTCTGGCTATCGCGCACAATGCCCTTGAGCACCAGCCCATGCTGCTGGTCATACTCATAGTAGCGCCCGGTGATTGTCGGGAGGAGCGCGCCGGGCGCGGATGACGCATCCTCCTGTTCCGGTGCAATCGCCGACATATGCAGGTTGATCAGTACAATATGATCATTGGCAATCGCCGCCGCGATCTCCGGCAGCGTCCGCAGCCGCCGGGTGGGCACCTGCCACTGGTCAAGGGCGGTCACCAGATCGGCCAGGACCATGCCGCTCAGGGTGCCGGCATGACGCGGGATCATATCGCGCACCTCCTCGGGGCTCACCTGGATCATGTTGTTCGAGCCATAGCGCAGGGCCATGGCGACCGTGGCCGGGCCGCAGTTGACTTTTGCGCCCGGCTCCAGTTGCCCATCACGCTGATAGCCCTGCCAGACATACCAGGCAAAGGGAGCCTGGATATCGTAGATGACGTCCAGCGGCATACCGGGCGGATCGGTCTCTGCCGGGTCTGGTGTGAGGTGTATAGGTGTGGCGTCGTCCAACGTACCGCTTGCCGGAGAAGCCGTACATGCGGTACCTATCATCCAGCCGAGCAGGAGGCAGAACAGAACGTGCAGCGAGCGCACTGGCATATCTCGACTCCATTTCCATGGTGCAGATCTCTGCACGAGGCATAAAACGATGCTTCGGTTGGTGTCTTCCGCGTCCTATCAGCTACCAACAACCAGCGCAGGGCTTTACAGATGTAGTCCGTAAAGCCCAGGTGCTTCCAGCCCCATCCTGCTCCCGCCGTAACCACGGGGCGGCAGCCGCACGCACCCCCATGGCTTCGACAACGGGTAAGCCAGCCAGGGTGCGGAGGAGCAGATCGGCCGGAATGCCCGCCTGTGTGCATGGTACGGTCATCTGACCAGGCGCACTGTCCAACTCTTTTTCTGAAAGACGATAGCCACCTTACGACCCGATAAGCGGCAGGAAGACCCAGTTCGGCTCCACCCGCCACACCCGGCTATTATCCCACAGCGTGGATAGTGTGAGTGTTCCGACCTGGAGCGTTACCAACCGGCCCTGACCCCCACAGCCGGCTTGCTCACCATCACCTATGGCCGATACTGCCACACTGTAGACAACCTCCCCATCGCGCAAACGTGTCTGGCTACGTCCACAGACCACATCGCCAATGCGGGCCTCAACGGGTGTGCCGGCCTCCGGCACAAAGCCCGGTCCAGGCCGCAAAACGCCATAGTAGGTTGCGGGGGGATTGGGTACGCTTGCGCCCGCAAGATGTACTGAATCTGACGCCGGGGTTGGATTGGTTTCCGGGTACGACTCACCCTGAAGGTACAGGGTTGCTTTGTCGTTGACATGGATCCAGTAGCCCGTGCCAAATTCCAGTTCGGCCAGATCGTTGACCCAGTCCGGCGCATCGATGTCGAATACCTTCCACGGGTCCGTGTCGGTGGGCTCGTATCCATACACAGTGGTGTAGAGATCGCCGATCGAGACCAGTGCCTGCTCAACGGTGCGCGAGCCAGGCACCGGGTAGGCGATCAGGTTCCAGCCTGGCTCACGCAGCGGTACGCGGTAGCTGGACATCAGGGTATAGAGCCCGGGACCACGCACCAGGGCCGCCGCCTCATTACGCTCGGCATACAGTGTGCTTTCGAGGGCTGTCCAGCTCTGACCATCCCAGTAGTACATTTCAATGCCACCCTCTTCTGCGGCAGGCACATCGCGGCTGAGATAGCTGATCAAGAGGGAGGCCTGGTCGAGGGCCGGGGCATTGGCAGTCGCGCTGAGCCAGTAGCCCAGACCTACGGGTGTGCGCCCGACGGGAGGATCTGGAATCTGGCCGGCGCTCTGAAGGGTGAAAAACTGGCCCTCCAGAAAGGTCAGATTGTCGCCATAGATCACCGCCTGCCCGTCGGAGGACACAGCGGGGGCATTGCGCCCAAACTTTGACCCCGGGTTACGGCCGCGGGGAGCGTTGCGCCCAAACTTTGACCCGGGATTACCGCCCAGGGTGTAGTCCACCACTGCTTCACGGCGAGGGGCCGGGTCGTTTTCCACCCAGATCTGGGCGTAGCCACCCAGCACTGGTTCGGCCAGCGTGATATCGGCGCGATACCCGCCAGCGACCGGCGCAAATACCACCGCTGTGGTCGCTTCGTCACCAAGTGGGAAGACACGCCCGCGCACATCCAGCCCGGCAGGAACCTTACGCACAGCGATAGTCAGTGTGCTGGAGGTTACCGGAGTGACAAGCACCTCCGGCGACCAGCCAGGACGATGGACCAGGGGAATCTGGCTGGTAAGGTCAGTCAGTTCTTCCACACAGCCCAGACGCGCTGCCGACAAATCATAGACGCAGAGACGGTCGCCGCTGCGCGCCCCCCGCGCTGTTACCTGATCCAGGGTAGGACTACCCAGGTCAATCAGGCGGCCATCATCGGGGCGGAACAGGATGGACCGGGCAGCGCTCCCCGGCAGCACGCGGTTGCCGGCCTGGGTCAGCGTAAAGATCGGGGCAGCGAGCGTGGTCGACCGGGTATGTATCGGTGCTTCACGCACATGAAGATTCGCTAACGGGAGCGTATGCGGGCCCGTATTGGCCGCAAACACGGCCGGTGCCCGGAGATGAAAGGGCACATCGGGAAAGCTATACAGCGCCTGAATCGTCTCCCAGTCCGAACGCTCGGTGTTCTGCTGTGAAAGCGTTCTCTGGCATCCCGGCAGCCAGCCGGCGGCTGGATGGAACTCGCTATAGTCGTCGCGGTACGGGTTGCTCATCGCGCCTGGGCAGGTATCTACCGATATCAGGCGATTCGCTTCATCGAGCCCCAGGTAGTTGTCGTCCAGAAAGAGCAGGAAATGACCGAGTTCATGCGCAAAAGCACGCGGCCAGTCTTCCCCCAGGTCACCATACGCTTCACCATACCGGTTCCAGATGGCTCCCATATGTACCTGGCCGGGTGTGTAGGTTGTCGCTGTCATCAGGGGATCGGTGAGCGCCTGTGTCACCACACCGCCCTGATTGGCGTTCGGGCGCAGTCGGTTGGTCGCATAGATGCGGACGTGCGCATCATCCCAGTTGGCGGCGTCATGGAAGATCGTCACCTGGCCCAGCGCCACCTGACCATCAGTCCAGTCAAAGAGCAACTCGGAGGCGCGTTGCAGGTTGAAACGGAGCTGCGCGAGAAAGCGTTCGTCGCCACGTGCATCCCACTCCAGCGAGATGTCGAGGTGAAACAGGATGAGTGGGTTATCGGGCGAGACCGTGAGGGTTTGCACACCGGCCATGCGCACCAGGCTGCTCTCCAGTCCGGCATTCGTCGGCGCAGCACTGGTATAAAGCAATGTGTAGATACTCGTCGAACTGACCGGGAACGTTGCCACCAGGTGGTCGCCAACCGTGACTGTGCCACTACCTTGCAAATAGCCCTGTTGATCGGTGTGGAAGGGCCGGCCATCGAAGCTGGTGTAGGGTTCAAGCGCACTGTTCGCTCCCGCAGGCACCCGGTAGACCAGCGCACCGGCAACCGGTTGGTCCGCGTGGAGCACGCGCACCTGACTACCCCGGATGCGGAAGGAGTTAGTTGTGGCGGCAAAGGCACTGGCGAGAAAGGGACCGGGGGCATGCCCTGTTGGTGCGCGCAGATCGGGCAGTGCCGTAACCCGAAGGGTGACATGGTCGTGCCGACCCATAATACCGCTGCCATAGACATCCCAGACAAAGGTGTAGGATGTTCCGTCCGGTGACGTTGCAAGATCCCTGGTCTGCGTTCCCGCGGCAGGCAGCGCTGGTTGCCAGAGTCCCCCACCATCAAGCGAATAATCGACCATAATCTGTCGCGCCGGGAGGCGCTGCGGGTGGCGCAGGACATACGGGACAGCAATGGTCGGTCCATCCAGGATCTCGGCCACCGCGTCGTGGTCGGCCTGCGCTGTTGACCCCGGTTGCGTTACATACACGGCGGGGATCGGTGCCGACCCATCGGCGCGGTTGCGCCGGTTCAGATAGATCCGGGCAGGCTCACCCGCCCCCGTGCCCGTGATCAGATCAAGGCTGCCGTCCTGATCCATATCGCCGAAGGCCAGATCACGCGTGCGGCCACGTTCCGCTGCAACCCAGGAGGCACTCCGGGCCAGCGCGCCCTGCTCGTTCAGGTAGATGCGGTTGGGTTGGTCGAAGCTGTTCCCGACGGCCAGGTCGAGATCGCCGTCACCGTCCACATCCCCCCAGGCGATACTGGTCGTATTATCGGCCTCAATCGTGGTCCAGACCGGGTCGGCGCTCAGCATCCCGTCGTCGTTCCGATAGAGGCGGTTGGGCTGCCCGCCCCCGTTCCCAACGGCCAGGTCGAGATCGCCGTCACCGTCCACATCCCCCCAGGCGATACTGGTCGTTCCATCACTCCAGGTTGATGTCCAGACCGGGGTACTGGTCAGGCTCCCACCGTCGTTGCGATAGATGCGGGAAGGGGTTCCGGCAGCCAGGTCGAGATCGCCATCGCCATCGACATCGCCCCAGGCCAGACTCGTGGCAGAATCGGCACTCGCCGAGGTCCAGACGGCTGACGCACTGAGTTGCCCAGCATTATTCAGATACAGCCGGTTGGGCGTATCGTTTGTGCCGACCGCGAGATCAAGATCACCGTCACCATCGACATCACCCCAGGCCAGGCTCGTCACGTACGCACGCTCGGTTGAAGACCAGGCCGGGGCGGCTTCCAGTGTCGTGCCAGTGTTACGGTAGAGATTGACCGGCTGGAAATTGTACCCGATGGCCAGATCCAGGTCACCGTCGTTATCCGCATCGCCCCAGGCAATACTGGTTGTCCGGCCCGGTTCGGCAGACGACCAGACCGGCGTGGGAGTGAGCACTCCATTGACATTCGCATAGACCCGGTCAGGTTGACGATAGTTGCCGACAGCCAGGTCCAGGTCACCATCACCATCCATGTCACCCAGGGCCATGCGCTGGATATCATCATCGCCGGCGAGCGTATATGCGGCAACCGGCGGCAGCACCCCCAGTTGATTCAGGTAGACCCGGCTCAACTGGGTGTTTGCGCCCCCATTGCCGGCAGCCAGGTCCAGGTCACCGTCGTTATCCGGATCACCCCAGGCGATGCTGCTGGTGACATCGGCCTCCGGCGATGACCAGACGGCTGCCGGACGAAGGGTACCGCCGTTATTTTCATACAGCCGGTTCGGTTCGCCGTTGAGTCCAATATTGCCCACGGCCAGATCCAGGTCGCCATCATTATCCATGTCGCCCCAGGCGACGCTGCTGGTGTTGTCTTCCTCAGTTGAGGACCAGACCGGACTGGCGCTGAGGGTACCGCCACTATTCGCGTACAGTCGGTTCGGTGTGCCACTCAGAGCACCATTGCCGACGGCCAGATCGAGGTCGCCATCGCCGTCTACGTCGCCCCAGGCCACACTGGAGGTGAAGTCACCCAGCAGCTCCGGTGAGGACCAGACCGCCGTGGTTTCGAGGATCCCTCCGGCATTTCGATAGAGTCGGCTCTGGAGCCATGCCCCCACAGCCAGATCTAAGTCACCGTCGCCATCCACATCGCCCCAGGCCAGGCTGGTGACCTGGTCGGTCGTGCCCGACGACCAGCCCGGCGTCTGCTCCAGGACTCCATCCATATTCCGGTAGAGACGTAACGGTTGCCCGGCGTTGCCGACGGCCAGATCGAGGTCGCCATCATTATCCACATCACCCCAGGCCACACTGCTGGTGGCCTCGGCTCTATCGGCAACCCAAAGTGAGGTATCGTTGAGCTGAGATCCGATGTTCTCATAGACCTTTACCGGCGCGCCGGAAATCCCAACCGCCAGATCGAGGTCGCCATCATTATCCACATCACCCCAGGCCAGGCTACGGACATCCTCAGGGAACGCTGCCGACCAGAAGGTCGTGTCCTCCAGGTCACCCTGCGTACTGCGGTAGAGCTTGATTGCAGCACAGTTGGAAGACGCGCCCCGGCAGTTATTCCCAAGCGCCAGGTCGAGATTGCCATCACCGTCCATGTCGCCCCAGGCCACGGCACTGGTGCGATCAGCCTGGACTGCCGACCAGCCAAGCACCAGCGGTGAACGGGCAACCAGCGCCGCGGCATGGGGGTCACTGGCGGCCAGGAATCCAATGCCCAGCGCCAGCAGCAGCATGGTGACTGACCGCCGGAAAGAGAATATGGTCATGTGACACCGCCTTTGCTAGTGTACAATCATCGGCAGGAACACCTGCTGCAAAAGGTCTGCGCGTGCAACAACCAGGAACTGCTGCGCGACATCGGGAGCCGGAGCGTAGGCCCAGTTACCCGGCTGGCGGGCGACGATGATGCAGGTTCCCGCTGCATGCAGCATACCCAGCGTGCCGGCCACCGTACAGACTTCGGGTGTCGCAGAACGGAGGTCAACGGGGAGACCGGAGCCGGCGGTCGCGGTAACGGCGAAGGACGCCTCGTCCAGGAAGCGGTCGGGAAGCGCTGCAAACTGGATCGCCTGGTCGGTACGCAGCGGTGTATGGGCGGCCTGGTTATTGCCGGTTGCCAACTCACCAGCAAGGAAGACCCGCGCCTGGTTCACGGGTGGGGCTATGAGATCGGCGGCCGGGGCTACGGTCACTGTCAGGTCGGGGAGCGATTCGCCGCCGGGGAGGGGGCCAGGATGCGTACAGGTGACCTGGCCCCGGTCAGGCGCACACCTCCAGCCCGGACCTGTGGCAGCAATAAACCTGAGGCCATCGGGGAGATCGTCAATCAGGGTCATGGGTGTCGTGGCAGCGATCGGTGAGCGGTTCACAACCTGCAGGGTGTAGTGAATGTCGGCGTTGTCATGAAAGTGACTGGTGCTGTGCATGCTCAGCGCCAGATCGGGCAGCAGCGGAGCGTAGGCCAGCCCGGAAATCGAGACCGGCGTGCCGTCAAGGGCGCCCTGAGGCAAGCGACTCAGGCCATGGAATGTGCGCGTGATGGAATCAAACGCAAAACTCTGGAGGAACCCACCGAGATCATTGGCGGTAAAAAGCATGCTGCCGGTATGATTTGTAGCCAGGGCCGACAGACCCGCCGGGCCGATTGGCACGGGCTGTTCAACTCCCGGTTCCCTGGAAATCAGTTCAAAGCTGGTAGTAGCGCCACTGCCGTTGATCTGAGCAATAGTGAGCGAACTCCCGGGCCATGCGGCATACACGCTCAAGGTATTCGCAACAATATGGTAGCCGTCGGGATGCATGAGCGTGGCAGCCGGAACCGTACCAAGCTTCCAGGTATATGGATTGCCGGCCACTGCTGCCGGCTTGCCGTCCTGTAATGTAAAAGCATAGTTTGCCGACATAGATGTTGTCACCGTTCTCGTTGGTGATATACCACTGGTCTCGGTAACAATCCAGGACTCGGTCAGGAACAGTCGATTATGCTGGTCGACTGTCAGTCCAAGCGGATTCTTCGCTCCGGAGAAAAATGGTGACTCCGGCAGCGCTGTAAGTGTACCGCTGCTGCTGTCCACCTGATAAGCACCAATGTCGGGACCGGCCACATAGACATAGCTGCCGTCGGGACTAAAACTACAGCTTTGTGCCGTGGTGCCCCCAACTGGTAGCGGGCTGCCGGGTGCCGCTACCAACCCGGATTCACTTACCTGGAAACTGAACAGCCTGCCGGTCTGTCCTGCCTGTTCTATGCCACCGACAATGACCGGAGAACCAGCGGGATGCACCGTGACACAACTCCAGATACCACTCCCCAGCGCAAACGGACTGCCTGGCAGGGGCGTCAGGTTCCCTGTGGCGAGATCGACATCAAAGGCGCTGAGTGTGTTCGCTCCTTCATTCACACCATAGAGCCGGTTATAGACCGGGTCAAAACGCAGCCCCTCACGGCTTGGGATAGCCCCGCCTTTGCCGGCCGTAGCACGGGGAAACCCTTCCAATAGCGTGAGCATGCCCGTGGTAGCATCGACCTGGTAGCCATATATCTGGTTGCCGGCGGCATCATCGCGCAGTGCATAGAGGTAGCCGTGCGGTGTGGGCGGCGATAATGGCGCAGCGGCATAAGCCATGCCACTCAGTATCGTGAGCGGCGCATCCGCATCCGTTCCGATCGCCGCTACCCTGGTCAGGTTCCCGGTGTCTGGATTGACGGTCATGCTGAAGATGCCACCGACCAGGGTGGCGGCGAACAGCAGGGTGCCATCCCGGTTCGGGGCAAGGATGCTGCCACCTCCGCTAAACGGTGAACCCGTCACGGGCGTGAGGATCGTGCCCGCCCCGCTCCCGCTTATCTGGTACACCCCGATCTTGCCCAGCCAGGTGGCGACCAGATAGTAGCCGGCGGGATGCCGGAGGCCATCCAGGATCATATCGCTATCATCATGCATGTTTGTCGCAAACGGACCGGCGGCAACGGGATCAGGAATACCGCCATTCGTCGTAAAGACGGTTACCTGTCCCGGTCCACCCGAACCGTCGGCCACAAACAGGCGTCCTTCGTCATCAGTCGCATAGGCGTCCGGGTAGCTCACCCCGGCGGTGAAGGGCGAGCCTGCCAGGGGCGTGAGGGTGCCGCGCGCTGGATCAACCTGGAAGCCGGCGATGGCGGTGCGGCCATCGCCGCCGGCATAGAGATAGTGACCATCCTGGCTGAAGCGGCAGGAGTAGGGAATGGCGGCACCGGCATCAGCGGGGGAACCAGGGGCCGGGTTGATGCCGTTTGCATCGATCACAAAGCCGGCGACCCGCCCGACAATGCCCGTGTCCGAGCCGACCGCTCCACCGACGATCACGGGCGACCCGCTCGGATGCACCGCCACACAGGTCCAGGACTCGCCGCCCAGATCCAGACTGCGTTCGTGCGTCAACTCCCCCGTGGTTGTGTTAACCTGATAGACGCTGAGTATATTGCTCCCACTGTCATTCACAGCAAACAGTCGCCGGGTCGCCGGATGGAACGCTAACCGCTGTACAAGCATGTTCTGGTTGTCATCGCCGGCAAATCCAGTTTCCACCGGGTCGCCGAGCGCGGTCAACTCGCCGCCGGCTCCGTCTACCCGGTAGCCGTGGATGCGATTACTCCCCGTGCTCCGATCCTCGAGGACATACACAAATTCCCGCTCCAATGGCTGATTCGTCTCCGCGTGCGATGGTGTTTCCGTGCCGACCAGCATCATCGTGATCAGCAGCAGGTACACGGTCCAATCCATGCGCTTCTGCATCTTCTCCCTCGTCTTCCTCGTCTTCCTCGCCGCGCGCTCGCAACAACTCCCGCGTCATTTCGCGATCGGAGCGAGCACCCAGTCGGGCAAATGTCGTATGCGCGGCCCGGAGCAATGCAACGCCGGTCGCGTCCATGTGCCCCGCCCCCCATGCCATCCGTGTTCGCGCTGCCTCGTAGGGATCCTGGTCATCAAGCAGCGTGACACTCTGTGCGAACGTGTCCATAGCCGGCTCAACGCGCTCGCTCGCAAGCAAAGCCTGGCCCAGCACCCGCAACCCCATCCCTGCTTCGCGCGGGTTTCCTTGCTCGCGGGCATACACGCATGCGGCCTCAGCCTGCATCAGGCCCGCCTCGATCTCACCCTGGTCAAGCAACAGCTCAGCGCGCAGGCGGGCAATCTCGCTACACTGAGAGCGCAGATCGAGGCTCGTTACGAGCGCGGCGGCTTCGTCCAGGGCTACCCATGCTGCCTCCCAATCGCCCGCGCGCAGATGCAGATCGGCCAGGCTGGAAAGCGCCAGGCTGAGTTGCTCATGGAGCCGGTGCTGTCGCGCGAGGTCAGTACAGCCGTCGAGATACGCGCGGGCAATGTCGGGTGCCCCCTGATAGATTGCCAGCACACCCAGATTGAGTGCCAGTTCGGACTGGCGCACAATGCTGCCCAGAGCATGCGCGGCTTCAAGCGCACGTTCAAACTCGGCGACGGCTCCTACCCAGTCGCCGGCATACTGCTTGCCCAGACCCAGATTCTGCCGGATCGTGATCATCTTCCAGCGCTGCCCACTGTGCTCATACAGGTCAAGCGCCTCGTATGAGCAGGCCACGCCTGTGCGTGTATCTCCCTGCATCCAGGCAATAATTGCCAGGTTGGTCAGCGCATCGGCGCGCCCGCTGAGCGCGTCTGGTGGCAGGCCGGCCATGCCCTGCTCAAAGGCGGCACGGGCGGCTTCGTTGTCGCCCAGGCCAATCAAGATCGACCCGCTACGCAGGTGCAGGGCCGCAGACTCGTAAGGATGCTCGTCGCCAAGCGCCTGCAATCCACGCTCGATCCAGTCACGGGCCTGCTGTGGCATCTGCGGCTCGAGCAACTCGCCCATCCCCCGGCATACCTGTGCCAGCGCGCTACGACGCACCGCAGCATCAGGCAGGTCCGGAATCAGCGCAAAAGCAGCCTCATAACTCGCGCGAGCGGTCGCATCTTCACCGAGGAGCGTGCCAAGCTCACCACGCGCCAGATACACCTGTAACCGCAGATCAGCAGCAAACGTTTCGGACGACAACTGAGCGACGAGATCGAGCAAAGCGCCGGCCTGACCCTGGTTCACGGTGCCCCAGATATCCCGGGTTGCCAGGGTCGCAGCACGTTGCATATCCCCGGCAGCGACATACTGGCGGGCCGCCCGGAGCAGATCTGCCGGTTCACGCTCAAAATAGGCTGCCGCCCGCTGGTGGAGTTCCCGACGTTCGCTGCTGGTCATGTCGCTATAGTAGAACGACTGCACAATTGCATGCTGGGTATACGCATGGCCCTGCGCGGTCTCGCCGACGACAATCAAATGATGATCCAGCAGCGTCCGCAACGAGCGACGCAGCCGGCGACCAACCATCGCTTCAAGCACCTCGCGGTGACCGGGAGCGCCGAGCAGGGCAGCGATCGCGCGCATGACATCGCGCTCGTCCTCATCACAACCACTGTCCACCTCCTGCAGCAGGTAGCGCTCGATATCTTCCGTTTCCGCCAGGCACGCGATCATCTCAGCAGGCCGACCGGAACGGCGCAGGGCGTCTGCCGCCAGGATCAACAACTGCGGATTTCCCTCCGTCGCAACAACCAGCCGGTCGGCGGTATCTTCAGGAAGCGCAAGGCCGGATGTGACCAGCAGTTCCCGTGCTGCCAGGCGTTCCAGGCCGGAAAGCACGACGCGCTCACCAGGCCAGCGCAACGAGACAGCATGGCGCGTGGTGATGATCAGTCGTGGGCCGTGAGCAGACGCCAGGGGTTCGAGCTGGTCCAGCAAACGGAGCATCCACGGTGCTGTCTCAACATGCTGGAAGTCATCAAGACAGAGCAGATACGGGTGCCCGCGCAGCCGGCCCAGCAGGTAGTCGAGCAGCACATGGGATGGTGGACGGTCCGCTCCGGTGCGCTGGAGCAACGCCCAGAGATCGCTGTGGCCGTTCCAGGCCAGAAAGGCCGCGAGGTGCCAGAGGAGCGACTCAAAACGTTCGTCGGGTTGGAAGGCGTGCCAGAAGACATGGTCGGGACGTCCGAATTGTCTGGTCAGCGCAACGGCCAGTGCCGTTTTGCCCACACCCGGCATCCCAACAATCATACAGCCGCCCCGGCGCGCCAGCGCAGCCTGAACCTGGTCGCGCTGATGCGTCCGCCCGACAATTGCGCCAAGATCGGGGGGACGGGTCGGACGCGGCACACCCATACGCGTTCGTAGCACGCGCAGTGCATCAAGCATCTCCGCGGCACTCGGGCGCCGGGTCGGATCGGGATCGGTGGCGCGTTGCACAAGTGCTTCAAGCTCTGGTCGCACGGTTGGCAACACCTGGCGCAGCGGCGGCAACGCACACGCGAGACTGGTAGGTGAAGGAGCCTGCGCCAGGTTCATCGGTTGACGGTTGGTAAGGAGGACAAAGAGGGTAACGCCCAGCGCATAGACATCAGAGCGTGGCTCAGGGCGGCCATACCACTGCTCCGGTGGCGAATAGCCGGGTGTCCCGCCTGCCAGTGCCATGCCCGGTGCTTGAGTTGAGCGACCAATGCCGAAGTCAATCAGCCAGAGGCGTCCACTGCTGTCACAGAGCAGATTGGCGGGCTTCACATCCAGGTGAAGGGTCTGGCGCGCATGCAGATAGGCCAGGGCCGAGCAGGTATCGTATACATAGCGCAGCGCTTCATCTTCCGGCAACCCGTTGCTGCGCCGGTCAAGCAGCGCTTGCAGACTGATACCTTCGACATATTTCATGACCAGGCAATACTCGTCTGCCAGATATGCATATACCTCGGGGATATTGGGATGGCCGGGCGTTTTAAGCGCGACCAGCAGCGCGGCCTCGCGGATGAGGCTCGCACGTACCGCCGCCCGGGTTTCCTCCGACTGACTCGTTGCCATCCGCAGGCGTTTGACTACACACGGACCGTCGAAGAGGTGCGTGTCGAGCGCGTGGAAGGTTTCGGCGAAGCCCCCCTGACCGATGAGCCCGGTGATGCGGTAGCGCCCGCCGGGACCAAGGGTCGTACCGGGCGAAAGTGATCCCGATGTCCGGGGAGTCACGCTGCCCGACGGAGGCGGAAGTGCGGGTGACGGTCCTTTCAGATCCGTCGCCGCGGACGGTGGCCGGGTCGTATCGTCCGGTTCGGCATATGCGACTGCCGACTGCGTCGTTGCGCTCACGTCTGCCCCCAGGGTGCCACATCGCCGGCATCCTGGGGTGTCGGGGGGAAGTGACTGATAACATCGTGGACAGATCAGCATAGCACCACGCTCACGCACACTCAGGAAGCCGCCGGCTCATCGGGGAGAACCAGGCGGTACCCACGCCGGCGGTGATTCTCGATACTCATCCGGCGCGCAGGTTCGACATGCGCCTGATGGTCATCGAGGGCGCACCGCAACTCGCTCATCAGGCGATACAGCCGGTCAATGAGCTCATCAGCGCCATACTCATCAATGTCCCAGACTGCCCGGATACACCTGGTCGCGCGGCAGATCGTGCCTTGATTGGAAGAGAGGTAGACCAGCAGTTGGTAGGCCAGGAAGGGCAGTTCCAGGGGCTGACCATGCAGGATGAAGCACTGGCGCGCGTCATCGTGGACCAGCACCGGTGCTGCGCCACCTGCTGTCTCGGGTGGTGGTCGCGTCGGGTCGGGGTCACAGAAGCGGAGGATGGCCGTTGGACTGCCGAGACCGATCTGGGCGTTGGGGGGCAGGCGGTACGGTTCTAGCGGTGTGAGCCGCTCCCCATTCACATAAGTACCCCACGAACTCCGCTGGTCGGTGATATGGTACGCCTCCTCGTGGCGAAACACCACTGCGTGCCGGCGCGAGACACCGTCACGCTGGACGCAGACCGTGCTTCCCACCGCCCGACCAATGAGGCATTGTTCGCCGGCAAACACATAGATCGCCGGCTGAACCGGGTATCCGTCAAGTGCCGCGAGATATGGACAAACATCAGTAAAATCTGACTTCATTGTCTCATGTTCCTTCCCTCCAGCTATTATGATAAAGACCTACCGAGCGAAAGTCAAGTCTGTGTTAATGAACTTCAGTTAAAAAATTCTTCACCCGAAAGCAGACGATTTGCGGGGAATACTCCGGCAACCTCCTTCCCCAAACCTCCGGCTGAACCTCCGTCGTTGGGAAGCCCTGCCGAAGGGTGGGCGAAGCATCGCCGAGGTATGCTCAAGCTACCACTAATCCCACACGGTGTATGCGGATGATCAGACGCATACGAATGGTTCTGAGGAGCAGCTATGATGTTCACACACGAGGTTACGACGGATATTCGTAGCGCGCTGGCGACAGCAGTCGTCGGGGAAACCATTGCCGTCCCAAAACTCACGCTGGATATGCTCTTTGACTGGTTCGATCGGCATGTGCCCACTCACCAGGCAACCGCTATTGTTGGCTTTACCTATGTGGAGCCCGATCCTGGCGGAGCGGCAAGCTACCTACAGGGACTGTTCTGCCTGTCCACGACCAGGATTATCCAGATGCGCCGGATTAGTGGAGCACGCAGTGACCGCTATGTTGCCGATCTGCACCGCAATGAATCACTTGTTATCTACACGTGAGACAGGTGGTAGCCACAGCCGGATGAGTCGCAGGAGATGCTGCACCGTGCTCCAATACATCTGTCATCGCATTCCTGGCGGATCAATTGATCCTCTAGTATCTGTCAATTTCAAGATAAAAGTTTTTAATATGTATTTATTTAGTAATACTATCACTTTACTATATTTAAACCACAGAAAAAATCCCAAGCGACGATCCTGCAATTCCAGTCACCACATCAAACGACATCCGCGCATACGGTAGATAGGGAGGCGAGCACATCTGCGCAGAGCTATCTGGCCGATGGTTCCGCAACAGGATAGTAGCGTTAAAGACTTCTGAAAAAGAGAGCGTAGATACAGTAGGAGAACTTCCGAGTTTGACTTTATCTATCTATTGTCAGGAGGGTTCAGAAAGGTTCGGAGCATCTCAGAGACTGTCTGAAAAGATGATTCGAGTCGGTCACACGGCATGCTGGGTGCCCTGCGACACCGGACAGCGCCCCAGGAGTCCCGGCTTCAGCCGGTGTATGGCCGGAACCGGCTGAAGCCGGGGCTCCCGCTCCGGGGCCGTAGCCCCATGACCCAATACCTTTCAAATACGGCCGGATTAGCTCGCGCAAAGCCGCAAAGCGGCAACGTTTATGCAGTTCTTGGCGACCTTGGCGCCTTTGCGCGAGCTTATTTGACAGGAGTTACGCGGTTCCCGTCCAAACGGGCGTTTGAGCGCCGGAACGGCTCATATCGCCTGCGGCAGCATGGTACTGTTTTATCTTTTCCCGAAAAATTTTGCGCAAAGCGCAAAATTTTTCGGGAAAAGGAATGTCACCTTCCGCCCTGCCGGAGGCGAAACCCAACCCCTGGTGGGGCGACCACGTAACTCGTGTTATTTGAATGGTATTGCCCCATGACCAACCCGTTTCAGACAGGCTCTCAGAAAACCGGATGTAAGCGCGTTCTTAACCTCTCCTGACCCTGCTTGTGTACAAATGGACAAAGTCGAACTGAGAAGATGGACAACACGAACGTTTCGTGGAAGGGAGAACACGTTATGATGCATCGACGCATGTATGTACTCGGGATCACACTCCTCATGCTATTCAGCATACTGCCGGCCGGCACGCCAACCGTGCCACACCTGTATGCGGCCCCCGGGCGTGCGGTTGAACCGGCGGCTGACATCCCATCGACATCGGTTGTCTCAACCATTACCGGATATGCGGCACCCGAGGTTTTTGGGACAGCCACATACCGTTCCTCGAATTTGCAGCTCCAGTCCAGCAGCACCTTTACGTATGGAGCAGCCACCCGGCTGCGGTTTACCACTGACGGCGACTGCAGCAAAATCTCCGACACCGCCATTCGCTGCCGGCCGGGAACTACCTGTCTGGAGGTTGATACCGATTATCGCTTCGATGTGACGGCAACCGCTACCGGTTTTATCCATGCTATCACTTCGACATCAGAGCAACCGGTCAACCAAACAGTTGAACTCATGTATCCCGCAACGTTCAAGTATATCGGCGCCGACATACCACCAGACAGCCACACGCAAAATACTCTGTACTGGAACCGACCCGACACAACCTCCTTCGCAGCCGAGATTACCTTCGATGTCACCAGGTGTACCACTGCCCCTGACACGATGCTGGTACTGGATGGTTCGACCAGTATCTCCACCAATGGGTTTCGCCAGATGCAGGACTTTGCACAAAATCTGGTCAATACCGTCACCATCGGCCCTGACGCCGCACGCTTCGGCATCGTACAGTTCGGCACCCAGGGGAGTGGTCGCCTGGAGGTTCCCCTGAGCGACAGCGCCTCCGGCCTCGCATCGGCGATAGATGATCTGCGCCTGATGCGGGGCGCGACCGATATTCAAGAGGGGCTGGCGCTGGCCCGCACCGAACTGGAAGCGAAGCAACGTGCCGGCGTGCCGCAGGTAATTGTGCTTCTGACCGACGGCGCGCATAACCAATCCGGCAATCCGGTTGACGAGGCACACCTGGCCTGGCAGTCCGGAATACATATTCTGACCGTAGCGGTTGGCGGTGCCGATCGGGATCACCTCAAGGCAATTGCGACGAACCCGAACTATCTCTTCACGGTCAGCGATTTCAACGGCCTGTCGGTGATCTTGAACACCCTGGTGCAGGATGTTTGCAATCCGGATGGGGCCGGTCCGGGAGAGGATACGAAACCAGAGTCGCTGACGGTTCGTTCTATCGAGCCGAACGAAGGCTCCCATGACGCCGCCATAACCAGCATCATCGCCGGCACCGGCTTCGATACAACCAGCGTGCCTAACGTGCAACTGCGGAACGCCGCCGGGCGCTACGACCTCGAAACCATAACCGTTGAGAGCGACACCGTGTTGCAGGCGACTATTCCAGCCGGGCTGGCTCCGGGCAGCTACGAACTGATCGTCACCAACCCGGACGGCCAGCATGCAACCCTGGCGAATGCCTTTACCGTGTCGGCACGCGAACCGGTGATTAGCCGGGTCATCCCCGCTGCCGGGTATACCGATCAGGACAATGAAGTGATGGTCTCTGGCCGCAACTTTGCCACGGGCGTCAGCCTGCACCTTGGCCCAACGACGCTCAATACCACCCGCGCCAGCGGTACCCTCCTGCGCGCCATCGTGCCGGCCGGCTTCGACACCGGCACCTACACCATGACCGTGACGAACCCGGACGGTCAGTCGGCCGAACTGGCATATGCCTACACCGTACTTGACGCCGACAGCAACAACGACCTGCTTGGCTACAGCCACGAGTTGTGGGTCAACCCGGTGACACCGCGCGTCGGCGAGGCCGCCGAGGTCGGGCTGTTTGTGCATCGGCTTGGTGGTAAGGCCGTCCTGCGGGATGTGACGGTTGAGTTCCGCCGCGACACCGTTGATGGTACCGTGCTGGGTCGGAGCAGCGTACCCTTCCTCGACCCGCCCGACAGTGTGGATAGTACCATTCCGCTCGAAGTCACCTTTGACCAGGCCGAGACGGTTGATCTCTACGCCATCATTGACCCCGACAATCTGGTACCGGAAGAAACGGAACGTACCAATGTCGTCAGTCGCACAGTGACCGTGGGACCACCCACGGCGGATCGCACCGTGCCACTGATACAGCGCATCCTGGTTGATGGGGCAGCGGGTGCGTCGGTCAGTGTACCGAATGCCACCGTGGATATTACGGCGAGCGACCCCCAACCCAACCCCAGCGGAATGCAGTCAATCCATATCATCGAGTATGTCTATAACGCGGGGGCCGGGCAATGGGTGCCGGTGGTCCAGTCGGGCTGGTTGCCCTACGGGCAGACACCCGACAGCTACCGCTGGTCGCTGCTCCCGCTGGTGGGGATGCACTATGTGCAGGTACGTGCGGTTGATCAGGCCGGGAATATCTCGATTGGCAAAGCGCAGCAACTGGCGAATTATCAGCCAACCGCCCAGCAAATTGAGCGCCGCGAGACGCATACCTACCGCTACAACGTGGCCGATGGCCAGCAAGTGCAGATCAGTCTGGAAGTGTTGAGCGGCGATGCCGACCTGTATGTCTGGTCCTCCCGGGACGATCAGTCGGCGCGGGTGAGCAATCTGGATGGCAGCGTGAATGAACAGGTGATTGTGCCCGCCGGCGAGGTTGTGCCGGGGGTCTATCAGGTGGAGGTGTATGGCTATACGACGGCGCAGTACCGGCTCACTGCCGAGATCGGCGCGCCATCGGTACAGCTCCAGGCGGCTCCTGCCGTCGGTGGCAAATCGCCCACCAAGAACAAGCCGACTGCGCCGGTCGTGCCGGTCAGCAGCGTACCGGACGAGCGCGCCGGCATCCCCCCCGCGCCTGCGATCAGCGCCGGTAGCAGCATCTACCTGCCGCTGGTCGTACGGTAGGACGCACGCAGGCGCGGTGGGTTCGCCACGCCTGCGCATACCTTGGACCAGAAAAGTTTGAATAAGAACGAGGGAGAAGTCCATGACACCCACGAGCTTCAAACCGATCGTGACACGCGGAAGCACGCCCAACCGATTGTTCGCCCTGACCCTGCTGCTGACTCTGCTCAGTAGCACCATCCTGCTGCATCTGACCGGTATGCTTTCCCTGGTGCAGGCGCAGACGCAGGCGTGTGACATTGCTGGAACGATGAGCAGTAACCGTACCCTTGGGCCGCTGGCGGAAAGCTGTGATATCTACAATGTGATAGGCAGTCTCGTGGTCAGTGAAGGGGCTACCCTGACCATCGAGCCGGGCACAGCGTTGCGTTTTGGGAAGAACCAGACGCTAACGGTGCATGGAACGCTGATTGCGCGGGGCACGCAGCATGACCCGATTCTGTTTACCGCCGGCACGACAGACACCTGGGGCTATATCCACTTCAGCCCGACCAGTGTCAGCGCCGAATTTGATTACAACGACACCTACACTGGCGGCAGTGTGATCCAGCATGCCGTTATCGAAAAGGCCGGCGGCGCAAGCGTGCAGAATAATGGTGCCCTGCGGGCGGAAAATAGTGTTCCCTGGGTCGATCATGTGGCGCTCCGCAACAACAGCACCACTGGCCTGCGGGTGTTTAATGTCTTCCGCGGCAACTTCCGCTACCGCATCACAAACAACACCATTGAAAATAACCGCGGCGGCGGTGTAGCTATCGTCAGTTCAGGATCCAGTAATCAGGCAGTCCTGCGTGGTAACACTATTCGTGATAATACTGGTACAGGAGTTCTTGTTTCGACCGGTATTGGTAGTAGCAACTTAGTCACCATCATAGATAGTAACACTATTACCGGTAATACGCTTTCCTCTAGCTCAAATGCGGGTGGTGGTGGGATACATGGATATTGCGGTTTCGATAATTCATTTACCATCACAAACAACACCATCAGTCGTAACAGCGCCCCGAACGGTGGTGGTGGCATTCATCTTTCCACCTGTGTCGGTGCTACGTTAACCAGTAACACCATCAGCGCAAATAACCTGAGTAGCATTGAATCCCTTGGGGGAGGAATATACTTATACCAAAGTTCTGCCACACTCACCAACAATACGATTACCAACAATACCTCGCTCAAAAATGCAGGTGGCGTCTATCTCTATTCCAGTAGTGGTACCACACTAACCGGCAACGATATCCGCAACAATGCCGCCCGCAATCATGGAGGGGGACTGTACGTCGAACACTATTCCAATGATCTGACACTGAACAGCAACACTTTTAGCGGCAATAGTGTGCGCGATGGCGATGGCGGGGCGATTACAATTGCTAACCGAGCTCGGAATATAACGATCACCTACAATACTGTTGTCGGCAATCGCGCCGAGCATGGGCGTGTGGCGGGTATGTACATCAATGGAGGTATTCCGACGATCAACTACAATGATATCTATGACAATACCGGCAATGGCGGAACCTATGATATCTACAACGCCAATGGCAACAGCGCCGCCGATATTGATGCCACCAATAACTACTGGGCCACAACCAGTACCAGCGCAATCGAAGACCGCGTCTACCATGCGATTGACGATGCCGCCCTCGGGCTGGTGAACTACACGCCCTTCAGCACTAGCGCTGTCGGAACCGGGCCGACGCCAGTCCCAGCGCCGACCCTGACGGCAACCCCAACACGCACGCCCAGCCCTTCACCTACCCCAACACGCACGCCCAGCCCTTCACCTACTCCGACACCCCCGCCGTCAGGTAGCGTTCCCGTCATCCAGTCGGTGAGCCCCGCCGAGGGATTCAATGATCAGATCACCCGCATTACCGTCGCGGGGAGCGGGTTGGCTACGTCACCGGCCCCCACCGTGCGCCTGAGTAGTCGTGGCGGCAGCTTCATCCTGACGGATATCGCTCCTGCCAGTGCCGACAAGTTCGCCGCCACGGTACCGGCCAACCTGCCGGCCGGTCGCTACGACCTGATTGTTACCAATCCCGACGGTGGTACCGGCACGCTGCCCAACGCCTTTACCGTCCTGGCACGCAACCTGATGATAACCCAGGTCTTGCCCAACTCCGGTTTGAATGACCGTGACAACGATATTCTGGTGATGGGTCTCAACTTTGCCGTGGGCGCGACCGTGAAACTGGGCGCAACCGATCTCACCACCTCACGGGTGAACGGCACCGCGCTGCTTGCCATTGTGCCGTCCGGGTTATCCCCGGGTCGCTACGATCTGACGGTGACGAATCCCGATGGTGAGCAAACTCAACTGGCAGAAGCGTACACGGTGATCAATGAAGACAGCAATAATGACCTGACCGGCAGTAACCAGGCGTTGTGGCTCAACCCGGAAGCCCCGCATGCCGGCAGTCCTGCGCAGATCGGGGTGTTTGTGCAGCGTCAGGGGGGCAAAGCCACCCTGGAGCAGGTGACGGTAGAGTTTCGCCGCGATGCTGTCGATGGCATCCTGCTGGGCCGCGGGACGGTTCCCTTCCTGGACCCGCGCACCGCAGTGGAGAGCACCACAGGCGTGGAAGTCACCTTCCCCCGGGCCGGGATGTTCGACCTCTATGCGATTATTGACCCGGATAACGCGGTGCCGGAAGGGATCGAGACCAATAACGTCGTCAGTCGCACGGTGGTGATTGCCCCGCCTGCCGCGGATCGAACGGTGCCGCTGGTCCAGGAAATTACCATCAACGGAACGGCCGGCGCGACGGTTGATGCCCCGGATGTGACCGTTGATATTACGGCCGGTGACCCGCCGCCCGATGCCAGTGGCATGCAGTCGGTCCATATGATTGAGTACATCTACAACGAAAGCGCCCAGCAGTGGATTCCGGTGGTGCAGTCAGGCTGGCTGCCCTACACCCAGACGCCAGAGCACTACCGCTGGTCGCTGCTACCACTGCCGGGTATGCGCTATCTCCAGGTACGCGCCCGTGACAACGCCGATAATATCTCAATCGGGAATGCGCGCCAACTGGTCAACTACGCACCGGCGCAGGATCGCATTGGGCGGCGGCAGACGCGCATCTATCGCTACCATGTTGCAGCCGGTCAGAACCTGACGGTTAACCTGGAAGTACTGAATGGCGATGCCGACCTGTATGTCTGGTCGTCGCGGGCGGATCAATCAGCGCGGGTAAGCAACCTGGAGGGCAGCGAGCATGAGCAGGTGATTGTCCCCGCCGGCGCGGTCGTACCTGGGATGTACCAGGTGGAGGTCTACGGCTACACGGCGGCAGAATACCGGCTCACAACAGACATCAGGTCAGCGCCGGCCGGCTTGCAGGCCGAACTGACGGCCGGCGGTATCGCACCGAGCAAGACTGCGCCGACTGCGCCCGTCGTGCCGGTGAACAGTGTACCCGACGAGCGGCAGGGCGCAGCCCCTGCGCCCGAGACTGCGGCTACCCGGACCATCTACCTGCCGCTACTTGTGCGGTAGAGTCACTCATACCAATTTGGCATCAATCTTGCAAAATGTATGGTGATCCTTTGTAAGGAACATACAACATGTGTGCGCAGGAGGGATGCATGGGGCGCCAGATGCAGATTGAACCACATTTGTCGGTAGCGGAGGTGACGGAGAAACTCAAGACTACGACCGATGATCGCCAGCGTGAGAAGTGGCTGGTTATCTCTAATGTCATGGTTGATACGCGGCGGGCCGAGACGATCGCGCTGCATACGGCCACCTCACGCTGGTTTGTGTACCATACGGTGTCGGATTATAACCGCCTGGGACCGGCCAGCATTGAGGAGGATGGTCGTGGGGGGCGTCATCACGCCTATCTGACGGCAGCGGAGGAACAGGCGTTTCTGGAGCCGTTTGTTGCCCACGCCGAGGCGGGGCATGTCGTGACCACGCGGACGATACACCAGGCCTTCGAGGAACGGGTAGGTCAGACCGTCCATTCGAGCACAATCTACGACCTGCTGCACTGAAACAACTGGCGTAAAATGACGCCACGTCCACAGCATCCGCACACGGACCCGGACGCCCAGGCCCGATGAAAGGCGACCTTTGCGGCGCAGGTGAACGCAGTGCTGCAGGATCGTGCGCCCGATGACACCCGTCCGGTCGTCGTCATGGGTGAAGATGAGGCGCGCTTTGGGCGCATCAGCACCGTGCAGCGGGCATGGGCACCCGTCGGGGTGCGTCCGACCGTGCCCCACCAGATCGTGCGTGAGTCGCGGTCTGCGTATACCGCCGTTGCGCCGGCGCACGGCACGATGACCACGCTGGTATTGCCACGGGCAAATACCGCGATGATGAATCTATTTCTGGCGCAGGTCGCGACCGATTTCGCGGACTCCTTCGTGGTGATGCAGGTTGATGGCGCGGGCTGGCATACGTCTGCGGATCTGCAGGTGCCCGAACATATCCGCCTGATCGTGCAACCGGCCTACAGCCCCCAACTCAATCCGGTGGAACATCTGTGGGATGATATCCGCGAAAACGAGTTCCCCCATGTGCTGCATGAGTCCCTGGACGCGGTTGAGCACGCTGTGAGTGCGGGGCTACGCCGGCTTGCGGCTGTGCCAGACACGCTTCGGTCCATGACGTTTTTTCCGCATATTCGTGATGCATTGGCACATCTACCGGAGACGCTGACATGTACCATCTGATTCTTGCAAGCTTGAAACCGAATTAGTATGAGCATCCGCGAGAACAGCTTCGTATGTACCTGGGTAATCCATTCTGTATTTTCCATTGTCCATTGTCCATTGAACCACGCAGCGATCCGGCAGACGCTGGCGGCGCAGCAGCAGGTGGCACAGCAGATCGCAGATCTGGGCCTGGACCCGCTGTCCTGGTTGGCCGCGCCACTGGCCGCTTTTGCCGACATCCAGATCGGGCGCGTGCCGGAGCCGCCGCGTCCGGAGAGCGTGGAGCCCACTGATCCTGTGGCATGACCTGGTATGCCTGGGGGCGGTGGTCACCCGGTGCAAGGGGGCAACATCCGGACGCAGTCCGTTGCCACATGATGAGCATAGCGCATTGAGAAGCGTTATTACACCATATGTTGCTTGCGTCTGGTCGTGCTCCCCGTCGTTCCGGAGCGACACCCCGTGCCCACCCCTCAATACCGCACATAATCCACCGCGGTGTCATCGTCCGTCTCGTCAGCTCCGATATACCGCGCCGTCGTCTTGGGGTCTTCGTGGCCCAGCATGGCCTGCACCAGCAGCAGCGACGCCCCATTCGTATACGCATTCCGGGCACAGGTCCGCCGCAGATCGTGGGCGCTGAGCTGGTGGCTCCCCCGCTCCGCCGCCAGGCCCGCCGCATG
>DAOTVB010000262.1:0-26894 GCA_034436755.1 Chloroflexaceae bacterium
GGTTGCTCTGGTCGGCGATTTCGCTCACGGTGGTGATAATCGTGCCGATGGCCTGGGTCTGCTCGGCCAGGGCCAGGATGGTCTGGGCGATACCTTCCACCCGCTGACCGATCTGGGTCATCCCGGCGACGGTCTCTTCCACCGACTGGGTGCCGTCGCGGGCGACCTGGAGCGCGGCCTGGCTGTCCTGGGCAACCTGGGCGGCCTGCTGAGCGGTCTGGAGCGCAATTGCCTTGACCTCCTCGATAGTGGTGGAGGTCTGGGTGATGGCGGCCGACTGCTCGCTGGCGGAGGAGGCCTGCTGGGTGGTGGCGGCCAGGATCTCAGCGGCGGCGGCGGCAATGTTGGCACTGGCCTGCTGTGCCTGTGAGGTAATTGTGTGCAGGCTCTCGACCATGCGGTTGAGGTTCTGCCCCAGGTGCCCCAGTTCATCCTGCTGCCCATTAAGCGTGAGCCGGGCGGTCAGGTTACCGCGCGCAACTTCGTCGGCGAAGGCGCTGTAGGATTGGACTACCTCTTCCAGATATTCTTTGGCAACCCGGGCATCATTGGCGGCGCGAAGTTCTTCGTTTACTTGGTGTTGTTCCGCGATCTGCGTGCGAATGGTATCGCGCATGTTGCTGAAGGCCGCGGCCATCACACCCACTTCATCTTTGCCGTCCGGCAGATCATACTGCTCGTCCAGGTGACCTTCGGCCATACCCGTGGCAGCGCCGGCAACCAGGTTCACTCGGCGGGCAATCGTGCCGGCGATCAGCGCGGCGATCACAAACCCCAGGACAACGGCCAGTCCGGTACCGCCGATGAGCACCGACTGCAACAGCGCGGCGGCGGCATGCGAGTCGGCCGCGCGTTGGGCCAGCAGATCCTGCTCCGCCCGGCGAAACTCGGTAATATCCGCGCGAATCGCATCAAAGCGGCTCTTGCCGAGCCGTTGCGAAATCAGTTCATCAATCTCACTAAAATCCGCCCGCCCGGCGTTGACATCGTGGCGTAGCGCGATAATACGTTCCAACGCCTCAACCCGCCAGGCTTCGACATCCGCTTTAATGGTATTCAGCCGGACAATCTGATCCTCATCCTCGACCAGTTCATCAAGTTCAGCCAGGATCTGATTGTAGGCTACAACACCCTGATCATAGGGCTCCAGGAACTCTTTTTCACCGGTGATGGCAAAGCCACGTTCGCCCGTTTCAAGATTAACAATTTGCAGGAGCAGCCGGTCGGTTGCGCTAAGAACCGCATTGGCGTGGGCGACTTCGGCCTCGCGGATCTGGCTTGACTGAATACCCCAGAATACGACCCCGGCAACAATGACATTCAATATCAGCACCAGCACGACGACCGACAGGATCTTGTTACGAATTTTAAGGTTATTGAAACGACTCATACCGTTCCTCATTCCAGTGATAGGTTAAGTGATACTCAAAGATCTGGTCTGTAGCATCCTGCAAAGGATCAAATTCAGGTTACAATTTCTACTCATGCGCCTGTAAATTCACTCCTAAAAAAGACAATGTCTGTTCGGATAAGAACGACACCCACGGCATTCGCCCGGCCTGCTGCCGCTGCTCCTCGCGCCCCGTTTATATTTATAGATTCAGGAGGTTGCGCAGGCCGCCGTCTGTAAAAGCTGATCCACCGCGGCACACAGGCTGTACGGCACATCATCTTTGAAGAGGTAGTCGGTGGCTCCCATCTCGATAGCCTGCAACACGCTGCTCACATGGGCGCGATGAGTCAGCATGATCACCGGAATATCGGACGTAAGGCGGCCGCGTTTGAGGCGGGAGAGCACCTGGAAGCCGTTGAGGGTCGGCAGGTCAATATCCAGTAGGATCAGGCGTGGCGGATGGGCACAGGCCTGCCGCCAGCCGTCGGCCCCGTCTGCGGCCACATCTACACGATAGCTGGCCCGCTGCAGCATCAGACGAAAACGCAATGCCTGGCTGGGACTATCTTCAATCAGGAGAATATCAGGTTGCATATCGAGTTGATCGTCCATCGTGTTACTCTTTCAAACTATGTTACTCAATAACATCATTCACCGTCAGACGCGGGTCGTGCAAAAACAGGGCCGGATCAATCAACAGGCTCATGGTTGAGTCAACGCCCCGCACCCAACTGACTGCCTGCCCGGCACTGGCGGACGGTGTGGGGGCCAGATCGGCACCGGCATGGCGGATCTCAACGATAGTGTCCGCCAGCAAGCCGACTTCCATGCCATCACCAGTTACAATCAGCAGGAAAGCCGAAGCCTCCGGTGGGGTGTGCGGCATTTCCAGCAGGGGCCGCAGATCCAGTGCCGCGAGCAGCCGCCCCCGCACATTCACCAGACCAACGACGAAGGCCGGCGCGGAGGGCAGTCGGGTGTAATCCCCCAGCGGCTGCACTTCCCGCACAAAGGCGACCGGAATGCTGTAGCAGCCATCCCCCAGGCGAAAGATCAGTAACTCCTCGCCCTGGTCGCCATCGGTAAGCGCTTCCTGGCGTGCCAGCGCCTGCGCGCGTTCTTCGAGGATCTTCCGGATAGCCGGATCTTGCAGAAGGGTGGTCATATCCATAGTGTGTCCTTCGATTAGGCTACGTAGCCGGGCTTATTGTGGCTCCAGGGCATAGGCAATGCCGCTCTGCAGGCTGCCACGGGTGACAATACCGCTCAGGTCAATGCCCAGTCCCACCAGGGTTTGCGCCACTTCCGGGCGAATGCCGGTCAGGACAACCCGCGCTCCCAGCAGACGTACGGCCCGCGCAGCGCGGACAAGCGCATCGGCAACCTGCGAGTCAACCACCGGCACGCCGGTAATATCAATAATGGCGATCTGCGCGTGGTTGGCGGCGATGCCTTGCAACAGCGAGTCCATCACCTGCTGTGTCCGGTATGAGTCTATCGTGCCAATCAAGGGCATGACCATGACCTGGTCATTGATCGGAATGAGCGGGGTAGATAGCTCACGTAGCGTTGCGGCCTGAGCGCGGATGATTTCTTCCTGCGAAATGGTCTGCCGTAGCGTCGCTTCCGCCGCTTTACGCTCGGTGATATCGGTAAAGGCAATCATGGCATAGGCGAGATGACCATTGGTATCGTTAATCGGGATGCCCGTTACTTCAAGCGGGATCACCCGCCCCGGTTGATGAACTTCCATGTCATCGATCACAACCTTTTCGCCCCTGATTGCGCGGACGATGGGCAGTTGTTCCGTCGGGTAGAGCGTATCGGTACCGGCGAGGTAGGCATCATAGACCTCGGCCAGATCACCCACACCCTCGGTCGGCAGAATACCTTTGCCCAGAATCTCCTGGGCGGTCTGGTTGGCATAGAAGGGCCGACCGTTGGGATCGATGACAAAGACACCGACCGGGAGGCCATCCAGGAACTGGGTTAACCGGCGCTCATTCTCGCCAAGTTCCCGCTCCACCTGTTTGCGCTCAGTGATATCGCGCGCCACAGCATAGATGATGTGCTGCTCAGGGAAGGTCGCCGATTTCCACTCGATCCACTTGTATGCACCATCTTTGCAGCGGTAGCGGTTCTCAAAAGCGGCCACATCCAGGCCCTGCTGCGTCTGTCCGGCGGCGGCAATAGTCATTTCGCGATCATCCGGATGGACAAAGTTCAAGAAGGGTTCGGCAAGTAACTCTTCCTCGGTATAGCCGAGCGTCCTGGACCAGGCCGGGTTCAGTCGCTTGAAATAGCCATCCATGCCGGCAACACAGAACATGTCAAGCGAGAGATCGAAGAAGTGGTCCAGTTCATTCTCCAGGCGTTTGCGTTCGCCGACATCGCGGATCACCGCAACAACCTGCGCAACCTGACCGGCGGCGTTAAACACCGGCAGTTTGGAGGTTTCTACGGATAACAGGGTACCGTCGTGCCGGGTAATCTCTTCCGCGATCTGGAGTGGCTGCTCATGTGTAAAGACATATTCATCATCTTTGACATACTGCTGCGTATAGTCGGGATCAACAAACGGCGCATCAATTAGATCCCGCAGTTGCTCCATGGACATGCCGTAACAGTCACGAAAGGCTTTGTTTGCGTAGAGAATACGTGACTGGAGCCCCTTGATCAGGACCATATCGGGGAGTGCATCCAGTGTCTGGCGATACAACTCCACCTGCCCACGCAGTTCTTGCTCAATGTCTTGTTGATCCTGTAGTTGACGTTCAAGGTCGGCAATGCGCCCTTGCAGGAACGCGATCTCGTTTGCTGTTCCGTTGCTGTTCTGTACGTGGGTTGTCATAGCATTCGTCCTTACTTTCACACCCGATAAGGTGTTGTGCAATATGGGCAGAGCCTGACGTGCAGGATGTGCCGGTATAACCGGCTAACCAGGTGCGTGCCCGGCACCTGGTGGACATTGCGTCAGGCTTTGATAAACGTAAGACCTGAGAGTCACAGCATTCAGGTACTTTTGATCTTAAAGCGGCCTGAAGCGACTGTCTAGTGTCAAATAGTCCTGACACTTTTATAATCTTTGAAGTATCTACCAATGGACAGCTTAGGGACTAACGTACTAATTGTGGGGTATTTCACAAATATGTAGCGGTGAGGGGTATGCATACGCACGCGGGCTGCGGACGCGCAGCAGCGCGTCCCGACCACAGCGGGGGAGCCAGCCGGAGAGTCTATCAGATCGGATCGCGCAAGCGCCAGGCCAGCCCGGTATAGCGACTACGCACATTGTTGTTGCGTACGGCAACCGCGATGGCTTTGCGATCACCCACCAGCACAACCAGTTCGCGCGCCCGCGTCACCGCCGTGTAGACCAGGTTGCGCTGCAAGAGGGTGTAGTGCTGCATCAGCAGGGGCACCACGACCACCGGATACTCGCCGCCCTGACTCTTGTGAATGCTGACGGCATAGGCCAGGGTTAGCTCATCCAGCAGGCCAAAATCGTAGGCAACTGACCGCTCGTCATCAAAGCGCACCCAGAGCAGTTGCTCTACCGGGTCGATGGCGGTGACAACGCCAATATCGCCGTTGTAGACATCCAGGTCGTAGTTGTTGCGCAGTTGCAGCACGCGATCACCCAGGCGAAAGGTGTTGGAGCCGAAGCTCTTTTCCGGTTTCCCGGGCGTAGTCGGGTTTAGCGCTTCTTGCAGCAGGCGGTTAAGCCCGGCAACCCCGGCCGGTCCCCGGTGCGTCGGCGAGAGCACCTGAATATCGGCGCAGGAGTCATAACCAAAGCGGCGGGGAATACGCTCGGCGACCAGTTCGACCGTGAGCGCGGCACAGCGTTCCGGCTCGGCTGCCGGGAAGAGGAAGAAATCGTTCAGGTTTTTGTAGTGCGGTAGCTCACCATTGTTGATGCGGTGGGCATTGGTGATAATGCCACTGTCGGCTGCCTGACGAAAGATTGCATCCAGGTGAATGCTGGGCACGGCCATGCTCTCAAGGATGTCGCGTAGCACCCGCCCCGGCCCAACACTGGGCAGTTGATCGGTATCACCCACCAGCAGCAGATGCGCGCCCGGCGGCACGGCTTTCAGCAGATGGTTCGCCAGCAGGATGTCGAGCATGCTGGCTTCGTCCACCACCAGCAGATCGCACTCCAGCGGGTTGGCGGCGTTGCGGTTAAAGTGGCGGCCACCCTGGGGCGAGAACTCCAGCAGCCGGTGGATAGTGCGGGCTTCTGCGCCGGTGGCCTCGGCCAGGCGTTTGGCGGCCCGACCAGTGGGCGAGGCGAGGGCCGCCCGGTAGCCACGCGCCCGCACCAGCGCGATAACGGTGCGTAGCGTCGTGGTTTTGCCGGTACCCGGCCCGCCGGTCAACACGCTGATGTTGCAGGTCAGCGCCATCCGCACGGCTTCCTGCTGGCGCTCGGTGAGACTGATGTCATGACGGGTGGCAAGATGTTCAAACACGCGGGGCCAGTTGGCCTGTCGGTAAAAGGGGGCCATGGTCGAGGTCGCCTGTTGCAGGCGCGTAATTGCGGTCGCTACGCCCTGCTCGGCATGGGCCAGTGGCGCAAGATAGACCGGACTGGTGGCATCTTCGGTCAACGGCTGGTTCTCGGCAATTGGCGATGCCACGATTTCGATATCGCCCGCGATCAGGGGATCATTCAGGGCCGCGGTCGCCTGCTCCGGAGTGACACCCAGTAGAGCGGCGGCGCGGATGATCAGTTCATTGGCGGGCAGGTAGCAGTGGCCCTCCTCGGTCGCCTGGCTGAGGGTGTAACGCAACCCGGCCCCGATGCGCTGGGGATCGTCCTGCGCAATCCCGAGTGCCTGGGCGATCCGGTCAGCGGTGAGAAAGCCAATGCCGTAGACCTCGTCGGCCAGGCGATAGGGCCAGGTGCAGACAATCTCCAGGGAGGCTTCGCCATACTGCTTATAGATGCGCACGGCCAGTCCCGGCGTTAGACCTAGTTCCTGCAGGAAGATCATGATATCCTTGATCTGCTGCTGTTCCTGCCAGGCGTGTTTGATCAGTCGGGCGCGTTTGGGACCAAGGCCAGGCACTTCGGTCAGGCGCTCCGGCTCCTGGTCAATCACCTCGAGCGTATATTTGCCAAAGGTCTCGGCAATCCGCTTCGCTGTGACCGGGCCGACTCCCTTGATCAGCCCACTGCCCAGGTAGCGCCGAATACCTTCAACCGTGGCGGGCAGCACCGTCCGAAAGCCGCTGATCTCGAACTGGCGGCCGTGGGTGGGATGCTCCACCCAGCGACCCTCAAGTTCCAGCGTCTCGCCGACGCGCGCGCCGATCAGCTTGCCGACAACCGTTACCAGGTAGGATTTGCCGCGCGGGATCAACCGGGCGACGGTGTAACCGTCCTGGTCGCTGTGAAAAGTGATTCGTTCGAGGGTACCTTCGAGGGTGGGCATACGATCAGACTTGTGATATATTCTGGTGACGGTTGTGCATTGCTGGTGAGTATAGCTTAATACCTATGAAATCTAATCCAGACAACGATGCTCAGGAGTCTCGGCATCAGCCGGATCAGGCGTTCCCGGTAGTATGCTGCGGTTCCGACCGGCATTCCACCGGCTAAAGCCGGGACTCCCGGAGGGCATCTCCGGGTTCTGTTCTCAACGTTCATCAGCCGGAACATGCGATGCTCAGGAGTCTCGGCATCAGCCGGATCAGGCGTTCCCGGTAGTATGCTGCGGTTCCGACCGGCATTCCACCGGCTAAAGCCGGGACTCCCGGATGGAAATGCGGGAGCCATGCTCCCGCACTCCACACGTCATGGTCTTAGCTACGGCGGACAAACTTCACCAGGGCCAGCAGCAGCACCGCGCCGAGTACGGCGACAATAAAGCTCTGCGGATTGAACCCGACTTGAAACGGCTGATTGGTCAGGGACTGGACAATCATCCCCCCGATAAACGCGCCAACAATACCGATGACAATGTCGAGAATGCAGCCCTGGCGTTCGCTGGTGCCGGCGATTTTACTTGCCACCCATCCCGCCAGCGCCCCGAAGATAATCCAGGCGATAAAATTCACAACAATCCTCCTCTGCTTCAAAATACAGACCTGCCATGACTTTCTGCTACGTGACTGGTGTGTGTTCTATTATAAACGATACTGCTGCGTAACTGGTGACGACGAACCGACAGCGGAGGACGAAAGACGTTTCGCCCCGCCGGAAATCCATGCCACAGGTAAAAACCGGGAATACTTGCACTATTATCCAATCAACTGCTTACCAGCTTCTACCTATCCATATGTCTCGTACGATATTGACAGCTTCTCACATCTTCTTATAATTTCTTATAGTCAATGGAGAAGAAGGTGCCAACGACCGGCCCATCTTCTTTTGCAGAAATGTATACTGACCCGGAGAGTGGGAATATGTCCTCAGAACCGGCGTGCAGTTTACCCAGATTTCTCCTGCGGACTGCGTGCCCGGGATCAATGGCCTCGGCACCAAAATTCCAGTTAGCCAGGGCGATACAATCATGCACAACCAGGATCATCCCGCGTGGAAAGCAGAGCAGTCGGACGAGGACGTAGTTCCGGGATTACCGCACCAGGAGATAGTCCCCCCCCAACACGAACATCTGGCACAACTGGTGGAGCATCTGGCCGATGGGGTGATCCTGCTGGATCACACGCGGCGGATCGTGCTGGCAAACCCGGTTGCGCAGACCTATCTCGAACTATTATCCCCGTCCGGAGTGGGTGATGTGTTGAGTACCCTGGCCGGGCAGTCGCTGGAGCCCCTGCTCTTGCCGGCACCCGCTGCCGGTATCTCCCACGAAATTACGCTGGATCAGCCGGCGCGGCGGGTGTTTGAAATTAGCAGCCGAACGATTGAACAGCATTCCCGTACCGAGGGCTGGACGCTGACCATCCGGGATATCACCGACCGCAAACTGACCGAGGAGCGCATCCAGCATATGGCGCTTTATGATGCGCTGACCGAGTTGCCAAACCGGGTGCTCTTCCGGAACCGGCTGCAGCAGGCAATTGCCCAGGCCTGGAGCGATGGTCAGATTGTCGCGGTTATGTTTCTGGATCTGGACCGCTTCAAAACGGTCAACGATACCATGGGCCACGCCTTCGGGGATCGCCTGCTGCAGATCGTTGCACTGCGGTTGCTTGAGTGTGTGCGGCAGAACGATACCGTGGCCCGGTTGGGGGGCGACGAGTTTACGATTATTCTGTCACAGATCCAGAATACCGACCATATTGACTGCGTGGCCCAGCGGATACTCGCAGCACTGATACGCCCCTTTCATATTGATGGCTACGATATGTACACCAGTGTAAGTATTGGCATTGCGCTCTACCCGTTTGATGCCGATGACACGGACAGTCTGTTGACTTATGCGGATATGGCGATGTATCACGCGAAGAGTCACGGGCGGAATGCCTATACCTTTTACACGGCCACGATGCATGCCTACGCGATGGAGCGGATGATGCTGGAGAAGGGGCTGCAGCGCGCCATCGAGCAGGAAGAGTATCTGCTGCACTACCAACTCCAGATTGATCTGCGCACCGGGGTGATTGTCGGGCTGGAAGCACTGGTACGCTGGCGGCATCCGGTCCTGGGTATGATCTCGCCGAGTCGGTTTCTGACGATTGCCGAGGAGAGTGGATTGACGGCTTCGCTCGGTCTCTGGATTCTGCGCACGGCCTGCGCGCAGAACCGCGCCTGGCAACTGGCGGGTCTACCACCGATACGGATCGCGGTAAACCTCTCGGCGCGGCAACTGGCCCATCCGGACATGGTCAACGAGGTTGCGCAGATCCTGGTAGAAACGCAACTGGAGGCGCGCTATCTCGAACTGGAGTTGACCGAGAGCAGTATTATCCATGACCCGGAGACCGCGATCACCATATTGCACAAGCTCAAGGCGCTGGGCGTTCATATCGCCATTGACGATTTTGGTACCGGCTACTCTTCGCTAAGTTACCTCAAGCGGTTTCCGATCAACACCCTCAAGATCGATCAGTCGTTCATTCGGGACATTCCGGCGGACATTGACGGCGCGGCGATTGCGACAACAATTATTGGTATGGCCCACGGGTTGAAACTCAAGGTCATTGCCGAAGGGGTCGAGACCCGCGAACAGGAACGATTTCTACACGACCAGGGCTGCGACGAGGCGCAGGGCTATCTCTACAGCCATCCGTTGCCCCCCGCCGCAATGACCCGGCTCCTGCAGACCTGGGACGCAGCGACCCGCGCCGGGCAGAGCACGGCCGGATGAGCCGGCGCGCGGACTGCTGTTCACACGGACCCGGCGGCTACGAAGAGCGATGCGCCGTCCCGGAGTAGCGGTAGCGGGCCTCCGGTTCGGGTGTGCGATCAGCTTCTGTATGCTCCTGGGACACCATTGCACCGGAGCCGTACAGCTCTTCCTGGCGCTGCTCCAGCACTTGCATGGTTTTATCGTAATACTCCTGGAGCGTATCCTGATCGGCCATATTTGACAGTTGCTGCCGGATGCCTTGCCCGATCAACCGGGTATGGCGGAGAAGTGCCACATACTGTTCTTCGCGGTGAATCCGCCCGGCAACCACCTGGATCACCTCCAGCATCCGGACAATCACCATGGCATTGGTCAGCGACAGCGCGCTACTGCGGATCGAGCCGAAAGCCGTATCCAGCAGTTCGGCAAAGGTGATAACCTGCGTAATCATGCGCAGCTTCCCATCATCATCATAATGATAGGGCGAAGGCGCTTCACGCTCAGCGATCCGGCTGAGCGCCGCACTGAGCCAGTCCACGCAGATGATTGCCGTGAAGGGATCGTTGATACCGGGGGAGAGTGAACGCACGGCCACCTCAGCCATCTGGGTGATCGCAAACTTCACATCCTGCGTCAGGTTGCTCTGCCGCGCCAGCATAAAGGCGTCGTTCATCTTGTTCTGCAACTGCTCGTCGATATTGCCCCGGGGCCAGGCTGTCACCAGCGGCGTGCCCTGCACCACAAAACTACCGGGGTTGTTCTCGATCCGCAGAACCAGATCACATTGGGTGGCATGCTTCATGAGCGACTGATAATCAATGACCTGGATGTAGCCATTGTCGTGCGCTTCAATCGAGTAGGAGTTATAGTCGAAATGCTCCGGGATATCCTGCTCGGGATGCTGCTGTTCCGACTGGGGCGCTGCCCGCCCGGCTTTATTTTTAGCGGGGAAGAGTTGATCAATGGTATTTTCCAGGTCATGGTTGATCGTGGCAATAATCTGCGGTGCCTGGATCGATAAAGCAACATGGTGAATAAAATAGATCAGGACACCCGTCCCGGCCAGTGCCAGCAGGAGTGCAATCGTTACGGAAATAAAGGGAACGAACTGGGTTTCGTCACCTGTGCGTACCGTGCGTAGCACCAGCAGGCAGTAGATAAATGCCGCCACAAACGTGCCCAGCACCACTTGATTACTCCGATCACGCATAAACTTGCGGATCAGATGGGGACCAAACTGCGAGGAGGCTAGCGAGAGGGTGGCAATGGTAATCGAGAAGGTGACACCCGCAACACCCAGCATCGAACTGGCGACCGTGGAGAGCAGTCCGCGCGCGCCCTCCGGCCCACCCGCCCAGATCAGCCCAAACTCCTCGATGATCTCGCGTTGTAAGGCCTCATCCAGGGCAATGGTGCCAAACGAGACCAGGATGGCGAGCAGCGCCATAAGCGCGGGGACAAACCAGTAGCTGGAACGCAGTTGCTCTAACAGGTTGGCGGATTTCGTTTGCATCGGACTCCTTCGATCTGTCTGTTTACGCAGGTCGTACCGTACCTCATAGCACAATTGGTGCCAGTGGTATAATTCCCACACATGGATAGAGAACATAGAACAGAGGAGCACAGAACAAACAGCGCCTGTCTCATCACAATGGGACATTTGGCTGGTTTTTTTAACAATACATCGGTGGCTCGGAGTCCCGGCTTCAGCCGGATCAGGCGTTTCTGGCAGTAGGCTGCGGCCCCGGCAGGCATCCAACCGGCTAAGAGACTGTCTGAAAAGATGATTCGCGTCGGTCACACGGCATGCTGGGTGCCCTGCGACACCGGACAGCGCCCCAGGAGTCCCGGCTTTAGCCGGTTCCGGCCACACACCGGCTGAAGCCGGGACGCCCGCTCCAGGGCCGTAGCCCCATGACCAACCCGTTTCAGACAGTCTCTAAAACCGGGACTCCCGGTCATTTCATCTCCGGGCTATTTTGGCAGCGTGCTTCAGCCGGATCAGGCGTTTCTGGCAGTATGCCACTGCCGAGGCAGGCATTTAACCGGCTAAAGCCGGGACTCCGGAATGGCATATCCAGGTTATTTTTTCAAAGTTTATCAAGCCACATCTACAAATTTGGTGCCCTGTACCCTGTCACCTGTGCCCTGCTCCAGGAGATTGCTATGCGACGAAAAATGTTCCCGCTGCTGATCGGGTTACTCAGTTTTGCCCTCTTTATCCCCGGCCTGCGCTGGGGAACGCGCCAGTATGCCCACCGCCAGATCACCGGCACGTTGAGCTTTGATGCCGGGCAGGTCCAGCCGGCAAGCTATGACATCGGTGCGTTTATCCTCACCTGGAGCCTGGAAAAGGGAGGCAGCCTGACCATCGCGCATCAGCGTGCGCCGGACCAGGCTCTCTGGAGTACACTCCCCGGCAGCAGCTTTGTAGCGGCGGCGCGCGGAACGGAAACGGTGACGGACTCGCGCAGTCACTTTTTTATCGAAGATCAACTGCAGCAGGTCTGTGCCGATCAGAGCATTCAGAACCTGACGACGACCAGTGCCGAGGAGTTGACCATCGCGGGGCAGTTGGTCTGCGGGCAGCGGCGGGAGCGGGTGGACTACACCCTCACATTTATGGCGCTCGCGCCCAACCAACTCGGCTTTACTTTCACGGTTGGCGATGAAGCCTACAACCGCACCTATCTGACCTATGCCTCCAACCCGGCTGAGCATTTCTTTGGCTTTGGCAAGCAGTTCTCCTTTGTTGACTTCAAGGGGCGTCGCCTGCCGATCTTTGTGATGGAACAGGGCATCGGGCGCGGAGCCCAGCCGGTCACGCTGGGGGCTAATCTGCAGGCGCGGGCCGGGGGCGACTGGCACACCACCTACGCGGGTGTTCCGCACTACATCACCAGCCAGTTGCGCTCAGTCTTTCTGGAAAGCTATGCCTACAGCGTTTTCGATCTGCGCCGTAGCGACCGGGTGCATATTCAGCTCTTTGCCAATCAGATGAGCGGACGCATTCTCTATGGTGAAACGCCCGCCGAACTAATTACCGAGTATACCAGCTATGCCGGGCGGATGCGTCCCCTGCCTGACTGGATGCTTGAGGGCGCGATTGTGGGGATGCAGGGCGGCACACAGCGGGTGCGCACAGTCTGGGAGATGCTGCGGGAGCGGAACACGCCGGTCGCCGCCTTCTGGCTGCAAGACTGGGTAGGTCCACGCACCACCAGCTTCGGTCAGCAACTCTGGTGGAACTGGGAACTGGACCGAACGCACTACCCGGAGTGGGAAAACCTGCGGGCCGACCTGGCGGCCGGCGATATCAAAATGATGACCTACATCAATCCTTTCCTGGTTGATGTCGCCGCCAACCCGAACCATCAGCGGAACCTCTTCCAGGAAGCGGCCGACCAGGGGTTTCTGGTGAAGAACCCGGCGGGCGAACCCTACCTTATCCGCATCACCGACTTCTCCGCCGGGCTGGTTGACCTGACCAATCCGGCAGCGCGCGCCTGGCTGAAAGAGGTCATCCGGGAGCAGGTGATCGCGGTGGGGGCCAGCGGCTGGATGGCCGACTTTGGCGAGGGGCTGCCCTACGATGCGCAGTTGCACTCCGGCATCCCGGCGTCCGACTATCACAACCAGTATCCCGAAGACTGGGCGCAGCTTAACCGCGAAGTGATTGAAGCGCAGGCAGCGAGCGAATCGTTTATCTTTTTTATGCGCTCCGGCTACCGCGAGAGCCCGCGCTATACCACACTCTTCTGGGTGGGCGATCAGTTGGTCAGTTGGGACCGGCACGACGGCATCAAAACGTCCGTGATTGGCCTGTTGAGCAGCGGCATGTCCGGCTTCAGCCTGAACCATAGCGATATCGGGGGCTACACGACGATTACGCATCCGATCCGCAACTACCATCGCAGCAAAGAGTTGCTGCTACGTTGGATGGAACTCAACGCCTTCACGACGATCTATCGCACCCACGAGGGCAACCGTCCCACCGTCAATGCGCAGTTCTACAGCGACGATGCGACGCTGGACCATTTTGATCGCTTTGCCCGCGTCTACCGGGCCTGGGCGTTCTACCGCAAACAACTGGTGCAGGAGGCCGCCGCCACCGGGCTGCCCGTCGTGCGGCACCCGTTCATTCACTACCCGGACGACCCAAATGTCTACACGCTCTCCTACCAACAATTTATGGTTGGCAGCGAGTTTATGATCGCCCCGGTCCTCGATCCCCAGACCAGCCGCGTGACGGTCTATCTGCCGGCCGGCCGCTGGGTGCATCTCTGGTCGGGCGAAACCTACGGCTCACCCGAGCACGGGACGACTGTGACCGTGCCTGCGCCGCTGGGTGAACCGGGCGTGTTTTACCGGGAAGGCTCGCCGGTTGCCGCGCAGATGCGGGCGAATCTCCAGGCTGAGGGCGTGCTGGAGTAGCACTACAACGCGATTCGTTCTCACCGTGGAGACGCTGAATGGCGATCATTCCCGCACGGCCTTAGCGCGGGAGTCCCGGCTTCAGCCGGTTCCGGCCGGAACCGGCTGAAGCCGGGACTCCTGGGGCACTGTCCGGTGGATTAGAGCAACCATTTTTGACGTGTGACCGACGCGCACCATCTTTTCAGACAGTCTCTAACATCACGCTAACAGAGCGCTAACATCGTTCTATCGTTACCTGTTTCATGAACGTAATATAATAGGTAGGGTTTTAGCATAGAAGAACTGCCATAACCGGTTGATGCAGATAGAGATGGGTTGAAAATAAAGCGAGAATAGTCCATTTCTCCCGCACACCAGAGCGTGCGGTACCGGCCGGCCCGGCAGGGTCTGTCCCGTATCAGGACGGCGCTCTGGTCCGGGCTGGTCCTATTTTGACAGGCTGATTGCTGAGACGAATTGAAGCGAAAGGATTATATCCAATGACAGCAGAACAGGAAACCCAGACACCCGGCGCACCGGCAACCGTGGCCTTCCGCGCCGAGGTCCGCCAACTGCTTGACATTCTGGCCCGCTCGCTCTACACCGACCGGGAGATCTTCCTGCGCGAGTTGATCTCGAATGCCTCCGACGCCCTGAGCCGCATCCAGTTTGAGATGCTGACCAACCGCGATCTGGTTGACCCGGATGCCGAACTTGCCATTCGCATCAACGCCGACAGCGATGCTAAAACTATCACGATTGAGGATAGCGGCATCGGTATGACCCGCGAGGAGATGATCGAGAACCTGGGTACCATTGCCCAATCCGGGGCGCGGGCCTTCCTGCAGCGCGCCAAAGAGGCTCAGCAGAGCACGACTGACATTATCGGTCAGTTTGGCGTTGGCTTCTACTCGGTGTTTATGATTGCCGACCGCGTCACCGTGACCTCGCGCTCCTACCGTCCGGATGCAGCAGCGGCGCAGTGGGAGGCCACCGGCGATGATACCTTCACAGTGGGCCCGGGTGAGCGCGCCGCGCGGGGTACAACGATTGTGTTGCATCTCAAGGAGGATGCCGCCGAGTTTGCCAACAACTGGCGGCTGGAGCAGACGATCAAGCGCCACTCGAACTTTGTCTCCTACCCGATCTATATCGAGGATCGCCAGGCCAACGAGCAGCAGGCGCTCTGGCGGCGGCCACCCCGCGAGGTTGAGGCCGAGCAATATCCCGCCTTCTACAAGCAACTGACGCTGGATATGGACGAGCCGCTGCTGCATATTCATCTCTCCACCGACGCGCCGGTAGATCTGCATGCCGTTCTGTTTGTGCCGGCCCAGCGTGAGCGCGGCCTGATTGAGCGCCGCATCGAAGGGCAGATCAAGCTCTACTCGCGCAAGGTACTGATCCAGGAGGATAGCAAGAACCTGCTGCCGAACCAGTTCCGCTTTATGGAGGGTGTGGTAGACAGCGAAGACCTGCCGCTGAATGTCTCGCGTGAGTCGGTGCAGAGCAGCCCGGTGATGCAGCGGATCAGCAAGACCCTGACCAGCCGCCTGATCCGCGAGCTGAATGATCTGTCTGAGAAAGATGCGGAGAAGTATACAAAGTTCTGGGACCAGTTCGGGGTGTTTATCAAAGAGGGCATCGCAACGGACTATACCGGGCGGAATGATCTGCTCAAACTGCTGCGGTTCCACACCACAAAGTCGGATGGGCAACTGACTACGCTGGCCGACTACAAAAGCCGCATGAGCGACGAGCAGCAGGAGATCTACTATGTGCCGGCAAGCGACCTGGAAGCGGCCCGCCACAGCCCCCATCTTGATCCGCTCACGGCACGCGACCTGGAGGTGATCTTCTTCACGGATGTGATGGACAGCTTTATGCTGACCGGGCTGCACGAGTACGAGGGCATGAAGTTCCGCAATATCGACGATGCGAACCTGGAACTGCCTGGTGAGCCGGAAAGTGCCGAGAGCAGCATCAGCGAAGAGGAATTTGCCCAGTTGAGTGCGCGCTTTAGCAGCACGCTGGGTGACCGGGTCAAGGAGGTCCGCGCCTCCAAAGTGTTGCGCGACAGCCCCGCTCGTCTGGTCGCGGCGGAAGACACCCCCGGCCGCGAGATGCAGCGGGTGCAACATCTGCTGGGCCGCGAGGTCGAAATTGCGCCACGCATCCTGGAACTCAACCGGGCGCATCCGCTGATTGCCCGACTGGCCCAGCGTGCCACCGCCAACGCCGACGATCCGGTAGTGGCCGCCAGCGCGGAGCAGCTCTATGACAACGCCCTGCTGCTGGAGGGACTGCATCCCAACCCGGCCGCCATGGTGCCGCGCATCCAGGAACTGCTCAAGGCCGCCGCCGGCGGGGAGTAGCAGCGGCATCCCAGAGATGGCGCAGGCAGGATGCCTGCGCTACTCTGCTGGATACTTTGTTCGTGAGTGTACAATCATTCTGACTCATGGTACAATAGCGAACGCATGGCGTGCAATTTAGCACGCCACTGCTTTAATCTCTTCTTTTAGCACTCGCACACAAAGAGTGCTAAAGCCCGAACGAGCGATTCAGACCAGGCCATCGTCAGGCGAGGGGGTATGATTGCATGTATCAGGATGGATCTGTCGGCGCACATTCTGGTACAGAGTACGTAGCGCGTATGCGGTGATAGAGATTGCCCACCAGCCATCGGCGGTCGCAACCAGGCATACCTTACGGCTCTCTGTCAGCTTACAGTGGAGCAGAACAGGCATGGCGATGGCGGTGACGGAGGTCGTGCAATGACGGCAATCTTCACCGAACGTCGTCAAATGATACTGAAACTGGTAGTCCAGGAGTTTATCGAGAGTGCTACCCCGGTCGCCTCGGAAACGTTGGTGCGCAAGTACCGTTTGCGCGTCTCACCGGCAACGGTGCGCAACGACCTGGCAGCGCTGGAAGACCTGGGCTATTTGACGCATTTACATACCTCTGCGGGCCGCGTTCCAACCGACGCGGGGTATCGCTTCTTTGTGGAGAACTTGATGGATCGCGCGCCGCTCTCACCGGCGGAACAGCGCACCATTCGCCATCAGTTCTACCAGGTGCGTAGCGAACTGGACCAGTGGATTCAACTGGCCGGGGCGGTACTGGCCCGAACGGCGCAGACGGCCTCGGTGGTGACGCCACCGCGGGCCTATCAGTCGCGCTTCAAGCATCTGGAGTTGATCGCCATCCATGATACAACGGTGCTGATGGTGCTGGTGCTGCATGATGGGACCGTCAAGCAGCAGACGCTGACCCTGGATACCGCACTGAGCCAGGAGGATCTGCGGCGTGATTCGGGCCGGATCAGCACGCAGTGTGCCGGTCTGCTGACATCGCAGGTTGAGGCACTGCTGGCGCAGGATCAGCAGCGCGAGCGGGCTGAGTTTACCCCGTTTGAGCAGTATGTGCTGGAGTTAACTGCCCGCGCCATGCGCCAGTTTGAAGATCAGATCAACAAAGAGATCCACAGCGATGGCCTGATCGAGATGCTCAGCCAGCCGGAGTTTATCCCGGCCCTGATCAAGTCCGAAGATGCGGACCAGGCGGTCGAGCGGATGCGCCAGGCGCTGGAGATTATCACTAGCGGGCGTATCCTGGGCGCGCTGATTCCGCAGGTGCTTGCCAGCGACGGGGTGCAGGTGGTGATCGGTGGCGAGCATGGCAAGGACGAGATGCGCCAGTATAGCGTTGTGCTATCACGCTATGGGGTGGAGGGGGCTGTGGCCGGGGTGCTTGGTGTGATTGGCCCGACGCGCATGTCCTACCCGCGCTCGATCTCCACCGTGCGCTATATCTCATCCGTGATGAGCGATCTCTTACGCGAGCTATACGGCGTTGACGAACGCCCGTTTGATAACGCATGATATATTGTGATTCTATAAGTCACACGAGTTACACCGTCCCTGACCTGGAAGAACATGGCGACTCCGGCAGGACGGAAGAAACCAGATCTTTTGCACAAAAAATCACGTTGTGAATTTTTTGTGCAAAAGAAAAAGGACCATGCTTCCGCAGACGAAACCGGCCTTCACGGAGAGTACGTGCCCGGTTTTGATCGCTCAACGCGTAAGTGGTGTTATGTAGAGAGTTAGTATTGAGGAGAGCAATGACCGAGGAACAGAAACAAACGCAAGCAAATGGGCCGAACGGTCAGCAGCCGACCCCCGAAGCAGCCGAGGCAGCCGAGCCAACAACCACCCCGGAGGAGCCCATCGAGGGCGAAATCGTTGAAGAAGATGTAGTGGTAGAAGCGCCCGCTGCAGCGACTGACACGGAAGCACAACAACGGCTGGCACAGGCCGAAGCCCAGGCGAATGAATATAAGGATCAGTGGTTGCGCACCACGGCGGACTTCAAGAATTATAAACGCCGCACCGAGTTGGAGCGCACCGAGTTGATCCGCAGCGCCAGCTCCGGGTTGATTGCCAAGCTGCTGCCCGTGATTGATGATATCGAGCGGGCCATGGAAAATGTACCGCCCGAAGTGAGCGAAACATCCTGGTGGGCCGGGATGCAACTGATCGAGCAGAAGCTGCGCACGGTCCTGGAGAGCGAAGGAGTCAAGCCGATTAATGCGCTGGGCCAGGAGTTTGACCCCAACTTCCATGATGCAGTAATGTATGAAGAGGCCGAGAACCAGGAAAACAAAGTGATTGCAGAGCTGCAGAAGGGCTATATGCAGCATGATCGCGTACTGCGCCCGACCATGGTCAAGGTTGGGAAGGGCTAAAGATAAAGATTGTTTGCGCTGGCGCGCAACCATTGGCGCGGGCAACCTGTGCTTTTTAAGACCGGCACATTTTCCGGCAGCGGTGCATCTGTCGCCGCTGCCCTCCAGAAATCAGGACAGAGATCAGGATGTTGCCGGATTGCACGTAACCTGCATACATTAGAGGAGTTTATTCATGCCAAAAGTAATCGGCATTGATCTTGGTACTACTAACTCGGTCATCGCAGTGATGGAGGGCGGTGAGCCGGTGGTGATACCAAATGCTGAAGGCGCGCGGCTGACCCCGTCGGTCGTCGCTGTTAATAAATCTGGTGAACGTACCGTGGGACAGGTTGCGCGCCGCCAGGCAGTGACCAATCCCGAGAATACGATCTTCTCGGTGAAGCGGTTCATCGGGCGCAAGTTTAGTGAGGGGACGGTTCAGCGGGATAAAGAGTTGATTCCCTACAAGCTGGTGTCCGCGCCCAACGGCGATATCCGGGTCATGATGGGCGGGCGCGAGTATGCCGCCCCGGAAGTCTCGGCGATGGTGCTGCAGAAGCTCAAGGCCGACGCCGAAGCCTACCTGGGCGAAACCGTGTTGCAGGCCGTGATTACCGTCCCCGCCTACTTTAACGATAGTCAGCGGCAGGCGACCAAGGATGCCGGGCGGATTGCCGGGCTGGAGGTGCTGCGCATCGTCAATGAGCCGACGGCCAGCGCGCTGGCCTATGGCCTGGATAAAAAAGAAGATAAAGTCGTCGCTGTCTATGACCTGGGTGGTGGCACCTTCGATATCTCGGTTCTCGATCTGAGCGAAGGCGTGGTTGAGGTCAAGGCCACCAGTGGCGATACACATCTGGGTGGTGATGACTTTGACCAGCGGATCATCGAGTGGCTGACCGATGAGTTCCGCAAGCAAGAGGGCATTGACCTGCGCACGGATCGGATGGCACTCCAGCGGCTGAAAGAGGCGGCGGAGAAGGCCAAGATGGAACTGAGTACCGTGCTGCAGACCGAGATCAACCTGCCGTTTATCACGGCGGATGCCGGCGGTCCCAAGCATATGAACTACACGCTCAGCCGGGCCAAACTGGAGCAACTGACCGCCGATCTGGTTGAGCGCAGCATGGCCCCCGTCCGGCAGGCGCTGAACGATGCCGGCCTGAAGCCCAACCAGATTGATGAAGTTATTCTGGTGGGTGGGCAGACGCGCATGCCGGCGGTGCAGGAGGCCGTGCGCAAGTTCTTTGGCAAGGAGCCCAACAAGACCGTCAACCCCGACGAGGTTGTGGCGATTGGCGCGGCGATCCAGGCGGGTGTGCTGGGCGGCGATGTGAAGGATGTGCTGCTGCTGGATGTGACGCCACTCACGCTGGGGATCGAGACACTGGGCGGGGTGATGACCCCGCTGATCGAGCGCAACACGACCATTCCTACCAAGAAGAGCCAGGTCTTCTCAACCGCCAGCGACAACCAGGCGAGTGTCGAGATTCATGTGTTGCAGGGCGAGCGTGCCGAGTCGCGGTTTAACAAAACGCTTGGCCGGTTTGAACTGTCCGGCATTCCGCCGGCGCCCCGGGGTGTCCCCCAGATTGAAGTAACATTTGATATCGATGCCAACGGTATCGTCAATGTCTCGGCGCAGGACAAGGCCACCGGCAAAGAGCAGCGCATCACCATTACCGCCTCGTCGGGGCTCTCGTCCGAGGAGATCGAGCGCATGGTTCAGGATGCCGAGCAGCATGCCGACGAAGACCGGCAGCGGCGCGAGCAGATTGCGGTGCGGAATGCGGGCGATAGCATGATCTACGCGGCGGAGAAAGCCCTGCGCGAAGCCGATGAGCGGGTTGATGTGGCGCTGCGCAATGAGGTTGAAGACAAGATCAGCGCGTTGCGGGCGGTACTCGACGACAATGATAGCGAGATTATCCGCAACAAGACGGCGGAACTCTCTGTTGCGCTGCAGCAGGTCGGGCAGGCAATGTATACTGAGGGTGAAGGCGCATCGCCCAATGGTGCAGCGGGCGACACAGGTAAATCTGAGGGCGAGGGCGAGGACGTGGTTGAAGGTGATTACAAGGTCGATTAACGTAAGGATAAACTATGGCATCAGGGACGAAACGTGACTATTATGAGGTACTGGGCGTGCAACGCAGTGCCACACCCGAAGAGATAAAGAAGGCGTTTCGCCGGCTGGCGCGCGAGTATCACCCGGATGTTAACAAAGACCCCGGCGCGGAAGCGAAGTTCAAGGAGATCAACGAAGCCTACGAAGTGCTCTCCGACAGCCAGAAGCGGACGATGTATGATCGCTTTGGGCATAGCATGCCGGGGGGCGGCGGAGCCGGGTATGATCCCTTTGGCGGCGCTGATCCCTTCAGCACGATCTTTGATGCCTTCTTCGGCGGGGGCATGGCCGGGGGAGGGCGTACCCAGCGGGGAGGACCGCAACGCGGCGCAGATCTACGCTACAACCTGCGTATCTCCTTTGAAGAGGCAATCTTCGGCTGCGAAAAAGAAATCGAGTTCCGCCGCCTGGAGACCTGTCCCTCCTGTAGCGGGAGCGGCGCGGAACCGGGCACCGATCCCGTACGCTGCCCCAAGTGTGGCGGGAGCGGCGAGATCCGCCAGCGTGCGCCGATCTTCAATATGGTGACGGTGACCACCTGTGATGCCTGTGGCGGCACCGGCCATGTGATACCAATTCCTTGCCGCACATGCAGTGGCGAGGGGCGCGTCCGCCAGTCACGGTCTATTCCGGTGAAGATTCCCGCCGGCGTCGATAGCAACTCCCAGATCCGCATCAGCGGTGAGGGTGAGGCCGGGCCGCGCGGTGGTCCGCACGGCAACCTGTATGTTGCGCTGGATGTTGAGCCCCACCGCTACTTCCTGCGGGACGGCAACGACATCATCCTGGAACTCAAGCTGAATATGGCCCAGGCTGCCCTCGGTGATGAGTTGACGGTTCCCACCGTAGACGGCGAAGAGCCGCTCAAGATTCCCGCCGGGACGCAGACGGGGCAGACCTTCCGGCTGCGCGGCAAGGGTGTGCCCTACCTCCGGCAGAGCGGTCGCGGCGACCAGGTGGTGATTGCGCGGGTGATGGTACCGACCAAGCTGAGCGATCATCAGCGCAAGCTGCTGCAGGAGTTGTCCAAAACGCTCGAGGGTGCAGCGCCGGGGGGCGAACGGGATGATAGCTTCTTTGGCCGGATCAAAGATGCGCTGGGGATTTAGGCCGTAGGGGCACAAGCTGGTGTGCCACTGGGTTTTTCCGGCGCACCAGCTTGTGCCCCTACGTTATAATGATGGTATGACCGAACTGCTGTATGGACGAAATGCGGTGCGGGAAGCCTTGCGCGCGCGGCGGCGCAGGTGTAAGCGGCTGCTGATTGCCGCAACGCCCCAGAAGGGCGACATTCTCGACGACATGACCACACTGGCTCGACAGGCACGCGTGCCGGTTGAGCCAACCGAGCGGCATCTGCTTGATAAACGTCTGCGGGGCGTGAATCACCAGGGAGTGCTGCTGGAGACCAACGACTACCCCTACGCCGAACTTGACGACTGCCTGGCCCTGGCGACCGAACGCGGCGAACCGGCGCTCCTGCTCCTGCTTGATCATATTCAAGATCCCCAGAATCTGGGCACGCTGCTCCGCACAGCGGAAGTAGTCGGCGTGCATGGAGTGGTGCTGCCCGGGCGGCGCGCGGTCGGGGTGACACCGGCCGTGGTTAACGCCAGCAGCGGGGCGACGGAGCATCTCTCAATCGTGATGGTCAGCAACCTGGCGCAGACAATCGCCCTGCTCAAAGAGGCCGGGGTCTGGGTGGTTGGTGTTGAGGATGATCCCCGCGCCACGGTGTATGATCAGGTCGACCTGGTGATGCCGCTGGCGCTGGTGGTCGGGGCCGAGGGACCGGGGCTGGCACGCCTGACGCGCGAGCGCTGTGACTTCCTGGTGCGTCTGCCGATGCGCGGGACGATTGCCTCGCTGAACGCGGCCGTGGCCGGGAGTATCGTACTCTACCACGCCTGGCGCCGGCGCGAACTGCCGGCCGGCACGGACGGGTGACGGTACTTACTTGCCAGAACATACATCAGGCGATCCTGCATCTGGCGGGGGATCGCGCCTGCGGCAGGGCGGAAGAAACCCGCACCATGCTGCTGCCGGCGAATCTAACTCCCATCTGGTGCAACGCCCGGTTTGCATGCTCACCACGTAACGTGTATCACTTGAAGGATTATGCTGTCTGCGCTAGAATACGCAGATACATAAGGTGTAACCCACCGGAGAGGATCCAATGAACAGAGTTGTTGTGCTGCTAACCCTGTTGCTCATCAGCGCAGTTGTATGGATCATGGATCTGCGGCGGCGGCTGCAGGCGGCGCAGATGCGCGGCGATATGTATCGGGATATTTCGACCCGACTGGACCGGCGTGTCGCCGAGCTAACCACTCAGGAGTCGTAGCACCATGATCGCTCAGAGACCAGCGCAGGTCATTCGGAATCAGATGGCCGTTTGAAGAGATATGTTTCCGTTGTGAGCACTACAATCCCTTCCTCTCCAGCGGCGCGGGCACCGACAGGGCTCTCTATTCGCCTGGCAAACCTGGAGGATATTACCGATATCCTGACCCTGCACTGCGAAGCTTTCGCCGATAAGTTCGGCGGTGCCTTTGGCACAAATGGGATGACCCGTGGCGCGGCCGCCCTGGAAGCGTCCTGGCGACGGCAGGGGATGCAGGCACTGCGGGGAATGTTTGTGGCCGAGTTGGACGGTCAGATCGTTGGTACGACTACGCTGCGTACCTGGGAGATGGGAATCGACAACAGCGGGGCCGCAGAGCTGGCATTTCAGCAGGTGCTGGGGGTGTGGGGCGCTATTCGTTCAATGTTTGCGTTATCGCTGCTGGACCATCGCATTGGTCGGGGCGAAGGGTTTATTACCGATGTGGCGGTGCTGAATGACTACCGGCGACAGGGCATTGCCGGCGCTATGCTGGCTCGCGCCGAACAGGAAGCACAGTCACGGCATAAACACTACCTGGGGCTCTATGTGAGCGGCGCGAATATGGGGGCGCGTACCCTCTACCGCCGCCTGGGGTTCCGCGATATGTATGTGCGGCGCTCGTGGCTGACCCGGCTCATCTTTGGGCAGCGTGAGTGGGTGTATATGCGCAAACATCTTACCTAGTCGGAAAACGGGAGGTCGCCGTGGGTCTACCCACTGGTCTGGTTCAATGTAGCAGTTGGCTGCTATGTACAACATGTCGCACTGTTGCGTTTGCACCTGGCCCGTATGCACCGGTGACGACGGCGCGACGCCGGGCGCAACCCGATAGCGTCCCGCCCAGTAGTATGCGGAGTGTTCACTTCGGCTTTGACGGCTCCCTCCCCACTCACCGGACCAGTCGCCGGTCAACTTTTCCCACTGACCAAACTAGCTCCCCCCCTCAGTCTGGTTGCCTGGCACAGCGGCAACCGGGAGGATTCGGCTGCCCGGGTGCAGTCACTTCCGGGGCGTCAGTTGTCTGGCACTATTCCTGCTGGGAGCGTAAACGTGGAGATGGTGTCTCCCGGACTCAATGAAAGGAATTTTAATGCAGATACTGCTTGTGGAAGATAATCCGTTGATGGAACAGGTACTCTGTCATTTTCTGAGCAGTCAGGGCTACGAAGTTGTTGTCGCTAACGATGGGCAGATGGCTCTGAATCTGGCCCACGACCAGCACTGCCATCTGATGCTGCTCGATCTGATGCTGCCGGATGCGGATGGGGCGGAACTGCTGGATAGTCTACGCGAACTGCCCGGATATGCGCGCTGTCCCGCGATTGCGATGAGCGGACTGGGAGAGGAGGAGCGTTCCCGCTCCCAGGAGGCCGGCTTCAACGACTATCTTTCCAAGCCGATCGATCTGGACGATCTGCTGGACACGGTGCGCCGCCACTGCAACAGCAAGGTCGAGCGCGTGATGGGGATTACACCATAGCCACACGAGCGCCAGTTCTATGCATAAACTTATTCTCTGGGATGTTGATGGAACGCTCGTTCACACGGGCGGGATTGCCGGTGAGACCATGCGTAAGGCGATGACACAGGTCTTTGGCCCGTTGTCCCGGCGCGAACGGGCGTTTTATTCGGGGAAAACCGACCGCCAGATTATTCAGGAAACGTTTCCCGATCTGACGCCCACGGCAGTGTTTGAACAACTCCAGACCTTCATTACGGTCTATGTGGAGGCGTTTGCACAGCGGCAGTCTGACGTAATCTCCTCGGGTGGGGCATTGCCGGGAACAACGGCGCTCCTGGCACACCTGCAGGCCCACGCAATCCAGGCTCCGCTGACGGGCAATGTGGCCCCGATTGCGCGGCTCAAACTCGACTGGTTGGGTCTGCTGCCCTTTATGCATCTGGAAGTCGGCGCGTATGGTGATGATCATCACGAGCGCGGGCAACTGGTGCCTATCGCGGCCGAGCGCGCCGCCGAACACTATGGGCGCCCCTTCACCGGACAGGATATCATCGTGGTGGGCGATACGCCGCACGACATCCGCTGCGGCAAACTCAACGGCACCCGCACAGTCGCTGTTGCCACCGGCCCCTACACCTGCGAGGAACTGGCGGCCCACCAGCCCGATGCCACCCTCCCCGACCTGAATGATCTTGATGCAGCCCTGGCGGCGATCCTGACGTAGCCCTGGAGCTATGGTCGCTCAAACGGCTTGCCCAATGCCGCCGGTGCGGGCGTAGCCAGGCGCGCGATCAGCCACTGCAACGGCCGGCGTAACACCTCCGGCCGGCGGGCTACCCAGCGTGTTACGGCGGGATTGCTGCTGGTATTCACCAGCACCAGGACGAAGATCATTACCGCGAAGGGCGTCACCTGAAAGATCTGCGTCGGCAGTTGCTCCAGCGTGTTCTGCGAACGGCTGGCAAGCAGTTGCAGCGCCCCGAAGAGGTAACAGCCCAGCGCCACCCGCCAGGGTCGCCAGCCCCCAAAGATCACAATCGCCAGCGAGATCCAGCCCAGGCCAAAGATATGCCGGTAGCTCCAGCCCTGCTTGAGATCGAGCGAGTAGGCCGCCCCGGCGATACCCACCAGCGCACCCCCCAGCAGCACATAGCCGTAACGCAGCGCAGTGACATTCACGCCGCGCGCAAAGACCGACGCCGGGCGTTCCCCCAGCGCGCGCAGCACCAGCCCGGCGCGGGTGTGAAAGAGCAACCACCAGACCGCCGGAACCAGCAGGAAGCCGGCATAGATCACCGGGTCGTGGTCAAACAGCAGCGGCCCGACCAGCGGCAGATCGGCGAGAAAGGGGATGGGCATGGCCGGGACCGCCTCCCCCGGCACACGCACGTAGGGCGCACCCAGGAAGGACGAGAGATCGGTGCAGAGCAGCGCCAGCACAAAGCCGACCGCCAGTTGCGACTGGTTCAGCGAGAGGCTGAGGAAGCAGAGCAGCAGCGCCACCAGCATGCCGACCAGCGCGGCGGCAATAAATCCCACAATCACGCTGCCGCTGTGCAGCCCGGCCGCAAACCCGACCATCGCCGCCAGCAGCATCGTACCGTCCAGCGAGAGGTTGACCACCCCCGCCCGCTCGCTAATGGTCTCGCCCATCGTGGCAAAGATCAACGGCGATCCCGCCGCCAGGATTGCCGCCAGGTCAATGATTAGTTGCGATCGCTCCATATACACGCTTTCCTACAACCGATGAACCGATGGAAAATACAAACCACGAAGACCACGAAGATCACGAAGGAACAAATATGTTTTTAAAAATAGCCCGAATATGGCGCGTAGCAGTAGGGAACTGATTACAGTACGACCCCGATGTTGGAATCCCGGTTTCAGCCGGTCCAGGCTCACATCTCGGTGAAGCTGAATATTCGGTGAACCACGGACGGAACCGGCAGTACACTGGCCCATGCCGCAACTCCAGGCGGTCACGGCCCCGGCAGGCATCCACCGGCTAAAGCCGGGACTCCCGTGAGTCACATATCCTTATCTACTTCGTATGCTTCGTGGTAAAAACACCACCCCATCACCCCATCACCCCATCACCCCATCACCCCAT
>DAOTVB010000263.1:0-12402 GCA_034436755.1 Chloroflexaceae bacterium
CCACCATCCTGTGCCAAATATGCTTCACTCCACTCATCCTCAACTTGGTAGGAATCGGTTCCCTCCCAGATCGTGGCAGTCCATTCCCAGACATTGCCAGCCATATCCAGGACACCGTAGGGGCTGGCTCCGTTGGAGTAGCTGCCCACTGGCATAGTTTTGTTAATGCCCGCTTCTATGCTGTTGGCGCGCCCTGTACTCCATTCATCACCCCAGGGCCAGATCAGCCCGTTCGGGCCGCGCGCAGCCTTCTCCCACTCGGCCTCGGTCGGCAGCCGGAAGTCGTGGCCGGTCTGCGCGCTTAGCCAGCGGGCGTAGGCCACCGCTTCGTACCAGCTTATGCCTACCACCGGCTGCTCATCGCCATTCCACTGTGCGTTGTTCCAGAATTCCGGATGAAAAATACCCTCTCCTTTGCGCCAATTCCAGCCTGATTCAGTCCAATATTCTGGATTAGTGTAGCCATCACTATCTACAAAAGGTCTGAACTGAGCGTTAGTAACCTCGGTCATGCTAATGCTATATTTCGGCAATTCTAGTGTGAATTGTGGTATCTCCAGAGGTTCAGGGTAGAGACATTGTTGTCTTTCATTATCTCCTCTGCCCATCATGAAGGTACCAGCGGGGATTTCGACTAGTCCTGGAACCCAATCGGGAAGAGGTGTGGGGGTGGGTGTGCTTGTTGCCGTGACGGGTGGAGTCGTCGGAATGATCGCTACTACTCTCGTTGACCACTCCCAAATAGCAAAAACTACAAGAGCGACCAGCAGGGGAAGCGCTACCATTACAAGTAGCATTGACAGGTTACGGGGCAGGTGATTGAGAGTTTTGGCAGTGTACACTTGAATAGTTGCTGCGTTGTTCTGTGGCGGGAGGATCGCCTCGTTCGTTTCATGCTGCGGTTCCCACTCTGGTTTATGCGGTGGTACGACGGTTGCCTTTATAGTGTGCTGCGATTCGGAAGTTGCAGGATGAATGACAGATACGGCGAGCGGCGGGGTTGGCTGCATCTGGTGCATTGGGACGGTTGGCAATGGTGTGGACACAGGCGGGGGTGATACCAGTGGAACGCACCCTTTCAGAGCCTCAGCAATCTGCTCGGCCATTTCTGCTAACATACGCCGTACATTCGGTGAGTCAAAGGGTTCAAAACGTAACTCACGCCAGTCCATACGTTGGCGGTTAGTGATAATTTGCGCTAGAGGGTCTTGCATGTATAGTGCCGGTTCCTCCAGCGCTGGCACGCGGATGTAGTACACTGGGAGTATCAGGTCGTTACGTCCGAGGTGTTTCTCACGTTCTAGAAACTTCTCTAACTCAGACCGGCAGAATTCACTCCGAAAAAAACTCGGCGTCAGGATGGGAATAAAAAAGGTGATGGTTGCCAGGGCCGTGTCAATGCGTTGCTCGAACGGCTGGCCCCAGGCGATATCTTTGATATCCTGGAAGATATAGAAGGGCTGCCCGGTGTGGAGATACACCGCGTCGCTGAGTTTTTCACAGAAGGTCGTCAGATACCCATCGGTTTTTTGATCGTCAACGCGCGTGTAGCTCATCAGCGCGTCTGGTTGGTGCTTTGTCATATGCTGTCACTATAAATAATTTCAGATGTCAGAGATCAGTACTCGCGAGACATAGGAAAGAACAAATTTGCAAAATATAAATAATAAACACGACATCTGCTAAAGAGGTGATAAAAATACACTGTTTGCTGCTGCTCTGTTCTCTGTTTGCTCTATATCCCTCTGCATTCTCTGCATTGCTGCGGCATGCTCAACTAGAGGTAGCGCAAGTGGCTACGAACCCGGCTCTGTGTAGAGAGCAGATCAGCTTTCCACCGAGCAGTATAACATATCCGAAAACCTGGTATCACAAAACTGCGCAGTCCCGGCAGGCAGCATACCCATGTTACGGCACTCCTGCAAGCGGGACATGCACTTGTATGGCAGTAGCATTCCCCACCAACTCCCTGACGAATACGTCTGCGTAACAGCACAACGTTCACGAAACATAGTTTTTCTCTGTTACGTCTGTTGCCGGACTTGCGCATGCATCCGACTCTGACTACAATACGGCTGCCACTGGCAGCGTGCCATGCGGCGGATTGATCTGCTGTCCCTATATGCAAAGGAGACCACGTTATGGAACCATCTACCCTCACGGCAGGATCTGCGTCGTCCGAAGTTCCCCATCCCGCTCGCATTTACAACTACAGCATCGGTGGAAAGTATTACTACCCGGCGGACCAGGCGGCCGCCGAGTATATCTTTTCATTTATGCCATCGACGCCCAAATGGGTTAAAATGCTGCGCGCCTTCCTCCAGCAGGCCGCTCGCCAGCTTTGGGATGCGGGGTTTACCCACTTTGTCGATTTTGCCTCCGGACTGCCGACGGATGACCATATTCACCATGTTCTCCCACATGCGAAAGTGATCTACTCTGATCGTGATGCCTACACCTGCGCGGAGGCACAGAAATTAGTGGGACATCTCCCGAATGTGCTCTATCTGCAGCACGATATCCGCAATGCTCGTTCATTGCTGGATTCGGCGCAGGTGCGCGATTTTCTGGGGGGTGAACGGCAGTTGGCAATCGGGCTTAACGGCATTACCGTGTTTCTCGAACCGGATGAAATTATCCGGCTCTTCCACGAGCTATATGACTGGGCAGCTCCCGGTTCGCGGATCTTTATTACCTATGAGACCAAACTCCCCGAGATGACATCGCCGGGCCTGGAAGGATTTGTAGATGTATTCCACCAGTCGGGTGAAGTCTTTCGGCTCTATGCATGGGAGGATTTGCTGGCGTGGAGCCGGCCCTGGCATGTGCCCGAAAACGGGCTGATGCGAATTCAGGATTTCCTGGGCCTGCCGGAGGATTATGTGACGGAAGAAGATCACGAAGGGATCGGGCTGGAGTTTTACGCGGCAATTCTGGAGAAGTAAGGGCGCAGCATCCTGCGCCCCCACACGGTACGGGCTACGCCGGCATATAGCGCGTGGCCCGACTATTCCCAAACGTTACATCATCCCGAGCATAAATGTTGGTGGCAACCAGCGCTTCCATCTGGGCATGCACTGCGCGGCGCACTTCGTCGTGCAGGATTTCGCGGCCGGGATTGGCTATGCGCAGTGCCTGTGTGATGTCGTAGGCAGTAAAGGTGCTGCTGGTATTGGCCTGCTGGTTGATCTGATCGGCGACCAGCAGTTCCAGGTCACTCTGGGCAATCGGCGTGCGGGCCATGGTGCCACCTCCATTTCCGTTTCCATGTGTACCATTCATTGTGCCTGCGCCATTGGCTGAAAATCCGGTTGCCTGCGCCGTCGCGGGTTGCGCCGGTTGCGCCCGGCGGCGGCGTGGTTGCGGCGGCGTGGTCGGGCGCGCATCATTGGGGAAGACGCGGTAGGCCCGGTGGAGCGATACCGCCACCAGTAGCACCTTCCGGCGGTTGGACAGGCCGGGCGGGCTGCCGCTCGTCACATCGTACACCGATCGCTCGCCGATGACCATGCCCCGGCGTTTGCGTGCCAGTGTTGTTGTTGTCGGACGGCTGCCGGTTGCGGTTGGCTGTTTCACTACAATCGTCTCGAATTCAACCCAGTCACCCAGTTGCATGTCACACCTCTCTGCGTTAACGTGTAATAATTAATGTTCATGCCGGTTTGCCAGCAAACCAGCAATGTCCCGGAAAGGAGACACGCAGCGCAGAGCAGCCCATGCCCGTTCAACATCTCTGCGCCCGCGGTGTCCTCTGTGGCTATGACAACACATCGGTATCAGCGATCAAACGTTACGAGGTAGCTCAGCGTCTGCTGGGCCGCGTGGTAGATGATAAACTCATCGTAGAGCAGCTTCCCGCCCCACGAGCCGGTATGCCCGGCCTTGCCCCAGACCGAGTCGTATCCCGGTGGCGGCCGGCGCAGGTTCGACATCGCCTCCGGTGCGACAAAGGGATTGCCGATGGCGACCTGGGCCAGGAAGAGGAAGTGGGGCACGCCACGCCGGCGCACCGCGCAGTAGTTGGCCGACTTGGAGCACTTGTTGGCAAAGTAGATCCCATGACCAAACATGCGCCCATTCGAGGCCGTCTTCGGGCAGATCAGTCCGGTGCGCATAATGTGGCGCACATTCTGGCCGGCGGTACCGTGGAAGAGCAGTTCAACCCGGCTGCGTCCCACGCTGTTCTGCTCGAAGGCGCGGCGCTCATCGCCAATTGTCACCGTGAAGATGTCCCGCACCTTCACCCGATAGCCATGCACCACCGTACGCGCGATATAGTCGCAGATCTGCTGGTACATCGTGTCGTTCTGCGGCAGCAGGGCAATCTCCGCGCCGAGCGCGTCGTAGTGCGAAACCTGCGGATTGTGCTGCTGCACGGCGTGGGTGGCAATGGCGGCCTCAAGCTGGTTCAGCCGGTCCTCCTGCTCATCAAACGCCTTGCAGAAATCCAGCACCACCTGCTGCCGTTCAATGCGGCTGGGCAGTCTGGTGGGGATTGCGTTGTAGTAGTTCTGCACGGTATTGGCCAGCAGTTCGGCCTGCGCCTGCGCCTGCGCCCGCTGCCAGTCGGCGTACTGCTGCTGGGCCAGCAGCAGCAGCTTGCGCCCATGGTCGATCTGCTCCTGCGAGAGTGCATCCACTCCGACCGAGAGGTACGACGCGATCTTCTCCCCCGCCTCGGTGTAGATGTTATCTACCAGTTGCTGGACCTGCGGCGCAAGCGTGGGCGTGCTGGTCGTCGGCGCGGGCGCGGCCGCCACGACCGCCGGCCGGTGGAGCGTGACCTCTTGATAGCCCTTCTTCGTCTTCTCCCGAATTTTGCGCTCCACCCAGGCGGGTGTGGTCAGCTTCTCGTCTACCTGTGGGTTTGCGCCGACCCGCCCAAAGGTTGCGCGAAAGAATACCTGTCCGTTGGGGATATCCCAGGTTTCCACGAGATAATACTTGTTGTTGTTACCGTCGAGGTTCGTCAGCTGGAATTTACGGCGTTCGGAAGGTTCGCCGGTGGGAACAAAGGCGGTTCCGGTTGTCGTCATTACGCACCTCTCTTACTCGTTTACCCAATTCGCTGTTATTTTCAGTGTTGACGGTGGACGTTGTTCCCGTGTCCTGGAACTCTTATGCTTTCAGTGTAGCATGGGCCTGTGACAGGGAGTGTCACAATTGAGCGCGTATATGGCCCATGTTCTGTTCCGCTTCTCATCCGCCTCTCACACCCGCTTAAAGCGGGTCTCAGATGTTTGTGGCATAATCGGTGTAGGTTGATAGGTTTATAGGGGACAGGGGACAGGAGACAGGGGACAGGGGACAGGGACAGGGGACAGGGACAGGTAGGGACGCGCTTTTGCGCGTCCGCAGGCCGTTCTGATATGGAATGTCCCCGCCCGGCGCAACCCTGACGTGTGGTCTAGCTCAGCAGATATCCGTGGCACGCGTTATGCGATGGACCAGGTACTGCGCTCCATTGCTATGTACAAATAACCATACAATTTATCGTAGAAATCAGCGAATTCTCTTACGGACTACGGACTACGGACTATGGACTACAGATATAAAAAAGGAGTAACATAGATGGAACGGACAACACGCATCGGGCTCATTCTGTTTGTTTTGCTGGCGATGTTTATTGGTATCACGGGCGGAATGCTGGCGGGTGGTGTGGCCGGCTACTTCGTGGCCCAGCGCAGCATTGCCGCGCTGCCCGCATCGGCTATGGTTGTCGAGACCGTTGCTGTGCCGAATGAGGCGGCGCAGGCGGCGGCCCAGGTTCCCACCGCCGCGCCGCCGCTGACTCCGGCAGAGGGCAATGTGTCGGATGCGATGGTTGCTGCCGTCAAGCAGGTGTCTCCGGCCGTTGTCACTGTGCTCAACAACCCTAACTCACGCGAAGGGGGCAGCGGCAGTGGTGTGATTATTAGCGCCGATGGCTATATTCTCACCAACCATCATGTCGTTGACGGAGCCAACCGGCTGGCGGTGGTCTTTGCCGACACCAGCCGCCACAGCGCCGAACTGGTGGGCAGTGACCCGCTCACCGATATTGCTGTTATTCGCGTAGACGTCGAGGTACCGGCCGTTGCTGCCGTCGGTGACTCGGAGATCCTGCAACCGGGCGAGCAGGTGCTGGCAATTGGTAGCCCGCTGGGGAACTTTCGTAACACCGTGACCGCCGGGGTGATCAGCGCGCTGAACCGCTCGGTTGGCCGCGATCTGGAGGGGCTGATCCAGACCGATACGGCGATCAACCAGGGCAACAGTGGCGGGCCGCTGATTAACCTGCGGGGCGAGGTCATCGGGATCAATATGCTGGTTGTGCGGGGCAGCGGATTTATGGCCGGTCCCCAGGCCGAGGGACTGGGATTTGCGGTGCCCAGCCATATCTTCAGCCGGGTGACGGAGCAACTGATTGCCGACGGCGAAGTGGTCTATCCCTACCTTGGCATTAGCTATGCCATGATCGATGGCGAAATCGCCGCCCTGAATAACCTGCCCATCCAGAACGGCGCACTGATCAGTGATGTGGTGCCGGAGACACCGGCCGCTGCCGGGGGTCTGCAGCCGGGTGATATTATCGTGGAGATCGGCGGAACCTCACTCGCGCGGGACAACTCGCTGCGCCATGTGCTGACGCAGTACCAGCCCGGCGACACGGTGGAGTTGAACGTCCTGCGTAATAACCGCCAGATCAGCCTGACGGTGACACTGGTGGAGCGCCCGAACGAACTGCCGCAGTAGTGCCGCAGTAGGAAACGAAGCATGCAGGCCGCAGGTGTTACACCTGCGGCCTGTGTTATGTTCGCTGACGAAACCATCATACGGCCGTATATGGTTTTTCGCATGATACTCTGGGCACTGCCCGGCGTCAATGGCACTTGTTGACACAAGTTACGCGGTTGACATGCAAACCGGAGATTTCACCCGATGGAAGCCCGATGCGCCTGCGGCAGTATGGTATGTTTTTTACCTTTTTCAGAGACTGTCTGAAAAGGGTTGGTCATGGGGCTATGGCCCCGGAGCGGGAGTCCCGGCTTCAGCCGGTGTGTGGCCGGAACCGGCTGAAGCCGGGACTCCTGGGGCGCTGTCCGGTGTCGCAGGGCACCCAGCATGCCGTGGGACCGACGCGAATCATCTTTTCAGATAGTCTCTCACAAAAAAATTCACAACGTGAATTTTTTTGTGAAAAAGAAAGGGGATCTTCCGCCCTGCCGGAGGCGAAGATTCCTTTTGGGTGAGCAACCGCGTAACTCGTGTTGTTGAGAAATGGCCCCAACCGTGCATACACACCGGCTCAACCATCAAGTACCGCCAGCGCCTGCTCAACCTGGTCTACCGGCAGCCCCACTGCCTGCAGGTTCCAGCGGGCCAGTTGGCGACCAATCGTCGCCGGATCGCCCGGTATATTCTGTGTGATTACTCCCTCCAGAACATTGAAGATGGCTCCCTGCCAGGCATACGCGGCAAAAATCGGCCCCCCCGCGCCGCACAACTCCGGATGCGCCCCGAAGAAACGCTGAACACGGGCAGTAAAATGGTTCAGCGCCACCGCGCGAAAGGCCGGTTGATTGGCCTCCACCAGGATCACCCGCGCCAGATCGCCCCGCTCGAGCAGTGCGGTCACACCCGTGTAGACCGCAACCGCCAGTTGCGCCGGACCCGGCGGCACCTGCGCCAGCGCCGCATCGACAGCACGCCCAATCTCCGCGCTGATCTCTTCAAGCAGTGCCAGGAAGAGCGCGGCCTTATCGGGAAAGTAGAAGTAGCAGTTGCCAACCGAGGTTCCCGCTTCTCGCACGATCTGTTGGATGGTTGTGGCTGCGTAGCCGTTAGCGGCGATAAGCCGGGCCGCGGCTGCCAGGATGCCGGCGCGCATCTCCGCTTTGCGGCGCGCAACATCGGCCGGGGTGCGGTAGGGCATCGTCTCCTCCCGATCTGTGCGTCAGACCCGCGCCAGGTGGGTATGCTGAAACCCGTCGTGGTATTTTAGCCCAAAGCCCAGGGCGCGGTCCAGCGTGATATGGGCCAGCCAGATCAGCGCCAGCGCAACCGGCAGGGTTGATCCACCGGCAAGCAGTCCCACAATCGCCAACCCGGCGGGAAGCGTGTAGTTGTGCAGCAGATTATACCCCAGCGCGCCGATCCGGTTGCCGGCGAGGTAGCCCAGCATTGCCAGGTCCGGCACCAGAAACGCAATCCCGAACAGGAGCCGGCTTGCGCCCAGGTGCCGGTAGAGCAGCAGGCTTACCAGGAGCAGGGCCAGCGCTTCAACCCGCAGCAGAACGGCGGGACGATCCAGGGTGACGGTCATTACTATTTTTTCTCCGCAGCATCAACAGAATGGTGTTCTATGCTTGAAGTATAGAATGACGTTCTGCTTTTTTCGAACAGCTTGAGACCGAGGTGAGTATGCGACTTTGGGCGGAGCGGTGCCCGGCAATAGCCGGCAAGAAGGTATCACCTGCGCTAATCATCTTTCTCATCAGATGTATGCGCGTGTTCCCGGATGGCCTGGATCAACTCCTCCTTCTGCATCCGGCTGCGCCCCGGGATATCGAGCTCCTGCGCCCGCCGGTAGAGTTCGTCGCGGGTCTGCTGTTCGGGTTGTGCTGCCTCGGCCTGCGCGACCGCCTGCTGCAGTTCGTCCTTCCGCATCCGGCTACGCCCGGAGATATCGAGATCCTGTGCTTGCTGGTAGAGTTCGTCACGGGAGGGCGGGGTATCCTCGCCGTACACCGCTTCGCGGTAGGCCCGTTTGACCGCAGGCGGATAGTCGGCATGCTGCTCGCCGTGGCGCGAGGCTGCCCGCTTGCTCTGCTCGGCCTGTTCCCGCTCTTCCGGACTGAGGCGTTGCCAGGCTGCTTCCGGGAGGTAGCGTTTTGTCTCCTCCGCCTGGCGGGCTGCGGCTTCACCCGTCTGCGTCTGCCAGTTCTGCCGGGTCCACGCCTCCAGCGAGCGCGCTGCCGGGTCTTTCTCGGACTGGCGGTAGCCGCCGCCCTGCCGCTCATACTCCTGGACAAGCAACTGGCTCTTGCGGGCGGACCACTGGCCGGGGTTGCCGCCCTTGTCCGACTGCATCAACGCATCCTTGATCTTCCGGCGCAATTCTGGATCGGTATACTTCTCCGCATAGTTATCTTCAGCCATTGGAAACCTTGCTAGCCCGCGTGGGGAATTGCGGTGAATAATACTGCTACAGAGGTTGCAAGATGTGGGCCAGGGGGGAAAATATACGAGTCGGGCACGACGGGGTATTTAGAGACTGTCTGAAAAGGTGGTTCGCGTTGGTCACACGTCCATAATGGTTGCACTGATACGGGACAGCGCCCCAGGAGTCCCGGCTTCAGCCGGGTCCGGCCACACACCGGCTGAAGCCGGGACTCCCGCTCCTCTCAGGTGTAAGATTTTTTCGTAGGGGCAGGCCCCCGTGCCTGCCGATGGCGTTCTGACGCGGAAAACGTTATCCAGGGTAACTACTGGGGGTTGCCCCTACCGATCCCATTGGGACGCGATCCATCCCAAAAAGCAGCCGTAGGGTGCATTGTATGCACCGTTCTTCTGCCGCACGCCACATGATGTGGGCCAGGGGGTGGATGTTACATCTCTAACTGAAATTGCAGGGCAACCAGAACAGCCTGTCGTAGATGTACATCAAGTAGTTCGCCCAAATCGCGTTCCAGACGCATCTTATCCAGCGTCCGAATCTGGTAGCATAATGCGAGAGAGTCTGTGCGCAATCCGGTCGAACTCGACGGTAGCAGGACTTCATTCGGATAAATCGTGCGATGTGGGGATTTACGCGATGTCAGAGGAATAACATTGACGACTGGCAGAATCTGATTCATTTGCTCACGACTAATAATCAGAACAGTTCGCCTGCCGGCCTGTTCTGATCCCGTAGTTGGATCAAGCAAAGCGAGAAAAAATGCCACTGGTATAGCAATCCTACATGTGTCGTAGTGCCGCCTTCAGGCGGTTGGAAGCGCATCCCGAAGAACCAGTTCACAACCACTTTAGGATTGCTATATATCATTCGTCGGGTTCCCACCACTCTGCATCAACTGTAGCAAAATCGTTCATTGTCTGGTACAGGTCGGCCAGGAACTGCGGGTCGCGGGCAGCCTGTTCCATCTGGGTCAGGGCATGCTGTTCATCCAGGCGTGGTGTGTCGTCTGAGAATGAACTACTCTCAGCGCGCAGCCATGCCTCAAGCGCATGAATAACCAGCCGGCGCACATGCGCATCCGAAATATGCCGCCGGCGCAGTTCATCAAGCAGTGTCTCGGGTAGATCAATTGTCAGGGTTGCCACAGGTTCCTCCTCTGATGAAACAAATCTGTCTACCCTCATTGTAACCCGAAACAGCAACCAGACACAGGACAACTACCATCAGTTCTCAGTTCTCAGTTCTCAGTTCTCAGTTCTCAGTTCTCAGTTCTCGTTCCGCATTCCCCTATCAGGTATAATGCACCCCAGACAACCGATAGCAGGAGGTGCTGTATGGCGACCGATACGCCGGTCATGCCGACCGCAGCGGTCACCTATCCTACCAGTGATGGGCAGCCAATGGCCGATAGTTCAAAACTCTGGAATGGGGGAGGAAATGAAGAGTCTCTGGAATGACCAGGAAGCGGCACACTATCCCGGCGACCTGGAGCAGCGCGTCTACACTTCGCGCCTGCTGGGGCGCGAGCCGGCGCTGGTGATGCATGGCGGGGGCAATACCTCGGTCAAGCTCCGCGAGCCGAATATCTTTGGTGAGGCGGAAGACCTTCTCTATGTGAAAGGCAGCGGCTGGGATCTGGAGAGCATCGCGGCACCGGGGTTTGCCCCCGTGCGGATGGCCCATCTGCTGCGGCTGGCGCAACTGGAGACGCTCACCGATACGCAGATGGCGAACGAACTCAAGAGCAACATGACGAACGCCGCCGCGCCTTCACCCTCGGTGGAGGCCATCCTGCATGCCATTCTGCCCTACAAATTTGTCGATCACACCCATGCCGACGCGGTGGTCGCGCTGACCAACACACCCAACGGTGCGGAGCATATCCGGGCGGCGTACGGCGACACAGTCGTGATCATTCCCTACATCATGCCGGGCTTCAAGCTGGCTCGTCTGTGTGCCGAGATCTTCCCACGCGAAGCGCATGCCGGCACCATCGGCATGGTGCTGCTCAAGCATGGCATCTTCTCCTTTGGCGAGACGGCACGGGTAGCCTATGAGCGCATGATCGATCTGGTGACGCGCGCCGAGGAGTATCTGGCGCGGCACAACGCCTGGCAGATCAGCCTGCCGGCGGTGGAACCAGACGAAAAGCCGCTGCGCCGGGAGATCGCCACGCTCCGCCGCGAGATTTCCGCGGTTGCCGGGCAGCCGCTGATCCTGGCGACCCACCGCGACCCGGACTGCCTGAGCTTTGCCCGCCGTGCTGATCTGGCAACGCTGGCGCAGCAGGGGCCGGCCACGCCCGATCATGTGATTCGCACCAAGCGGCTGCCGCTGCTGGGCCGCGATGTCCAGAGGTTCCGCGCGGCCTACGAGCGCTACTTCGCCGCGCATGCACCCCAGGCGGAACAGCCTCTGACGATGCTTGATCCGGCCCCCCGCGTGATTCTCGACCCCGATCTGGGCATGGCGACCATCGGGCGCACCGCGAAGGATGCCGCTATCGTTGCGGATATCTACCGCCACACACTGGAGATTATTCTGCGAGCCACCGCGCTGGAAGCCTACCAGGCGCTGCCGGCGCAGGATCTGTTTGACGTGGAGTATTGGGAGTTGGAGCAGGCCAAGCTGCGCAAGCAGGGCAACCCGCCACCCTTCGCGGGTGAGGTGGCGCTGGTCACGGGGGCCGCCTCGGGGATTGGGCGGGCCTGTGTGGAGGCGTTCCTGGCGCGCGGGGCGGCCGTGGTTGGGCTGGATATCGACCCGGCGATTACGCAACTGCCGGCGCGGCCGGATTTCCAGGGCTTGCAGTGCGATGTCACCGCCGGCGCAGCACTGGAGGCGGCCCTCGAGGTGGTGGTGCGAACCTTTGGCGGGCTGGATATGCTGGTGCTGAACGCGGGCATCTTCCCGGCGAGCCGCCGGATTGCGGCGTTATCGTCGGAGGAGTGGCAGCGCACTATGCGGGTCAACCTGGATGCCAACCTGTTTTTGCTGCGTGAGGCGCACCCGCTGCTCAAGCTGGCCCCCCGGGGCGGGCGAGTTGCGGTCATCGGCTCAAAGAATGTACCCGCACCGGGACCGGGCGCGGCGGCCTACTCGGCTTCCAAGGCGGCCCTGAACCAGTTGGCGCGGGTCGCTGCGCTGGAGTGGGGCGCGGACGGGATACGGGTCAACACGCTGCACCCCAATGCCGTTTTTGACACCGGCATCTGGACGGAGGAGGTGCTGCGGGCGCGTGC
>DAOTVB010000264.1:0-7107 GCA_034436755.1 Chloroflexaceae bacterium
TCTTCAGCCTGGGGCGCGAGCTGGCCGACCTGCGCGGGAAGCAGGCGGAAGCGGCTGATGCGCTGGAGAAAGAGAGCGACGGGGCGCTCTCGCAGGCGGAGTACCTGTACGCCGATGGACAGGGCGAGGATGCCTACAACCGGGGCGATCTGCAAACGGCCTACAACCGGTTCAGCGCGCTGCTGGCCCGCATCGAGGCCCAACCGGCGGGCGCGCCCGCGCGGCCCCGGCTCCTACGAGCAGTGCGTGACGCTGCACCGGCTGGCGCGCTGCCTGGCGGCAGGCGGGCAGCCACACATGGCCGAGCCCCAGTTGCGCCGCGCCCTGGATGTCATCGACGGGTTGATCGCGGCGCAACCCGATCCCGTAGGGGCGGTAGGGGCGAAAAATCTTTCGCCCGATGCGCAACGGGCGAAAGATCTTTCGCCCCTACAACGGCAGCGCGGCATTCTGCTGACGGACCTGGGCGACGTGCTGACCGCCCAGGGGCGCTATGCCGAGGCGCGCGCGGCGTATGAGGAGTCGCTGGAGGTCAAGCAGACCATCGGCGGTGACCAACGTGGCGAAGGTGTGGTCCTGGGGCAACTCGGCACCCTGGCGCTGCGGCAGCGCGACTACGCCGAGGCCACCCGGCGCTACCGCGAGGCGCTGGAACTCTTCCGCCGCATGGGTGAACCGGCGATGGAGGCCGTCGCCTGGCACCAGCTTGGCATGGTTGCCGAGGAGCAGGCCCAATCCGTGGCCCGATCCGGAGGGGCGCAGCATGCTGCGCCCCTGTGGGCCGAGGCCGAACGCTGCTACCGCGAGAGCCTGACCCTGAAGGAGCGGCGGGGTGATGCGGCAGGCGCGGCCCGGACCAGCAACCAACTCGCTATTGTCGCCAGGGGCGCGGGTCGCCCCGCCGAGGCCGCGGGCTGGTATCAACGGGCGCTGGAGATTGATGAGCGGGTTCATCCCGGTAGTGCTTTGCACGCCAGCCACCTCAACAACCTCGCCGGCCTGCTGCTGGCCGAGGTCCGCGCCGGGCGGATGGGGCGCGAGCGGCTGGCGGAGGCGCGCGGCTCTGCGCAGCGGGCGCTGGCAATCAAAGAGAAGCTCGATATAGCTTCCGGTACGCCCTGGAATGCTCTCAACATCCTGGCGGAGATTGCCGAGTTGGAAGGGGCGTTGGACCACGAAACCCGCGAAAGGGACGAAAGCCGCGAAAGGGCGCGTGCAGAGGTGCGGGCCTATCGGCGGCGGGCGCGCGAGACCTTTGCGCAGTTCGCGGGCAACCGCTGGCATATTGACCAGCAGCATGGCGCGCTGATCCGGGCTATCGCCGCCGTTGCGCAGGGCGCTGCGTCGCAGCGGGCCGAAATCGAGGAGCTTTTGCCGCAACTGGAGGCAAACGGCTGGCAGATTGCCGACGCCACCCGGCGCATCTGGGCGGGCGAGCGGAATGCGGAGGAGCTAACGCGGGATATTGATGCGAACTCGGCAGCGCTGGTGCGGCGCGTGCTGGAGACGCTGGCGGAGGGGTGACGCGAGGGCGCGAGGACGCGAGGACGCGAGGAGGCGGGGACGGTGATGGGGTGATGGGGTGACGGGGTGACGGGGTGATGGGGTGACGCGAGGAGGCGGAGAGGCGGGGAGGCGAGGAGGCGGGGACGCGGGGAGGCGAGGAGGCGGGGACGCGGGGACGCGAGGACGCGAGAACGGCAGGTGATATCCTCCCGGCCACTGCTGCGCCCCTACGGGATGCGGCGAATGGCAGGGATTTCGGGGCGGTGGGGGGAGATGGTTGTAGTTGCCACATGTGTTACAATAAAAAATGTGATAAATCGATGATAGGAGCGGTTCTAGCTGTGTATACGGTTGTTTGTTAAACTGGAGGCTAATGCAAATGAGTGAGGCACGCTATCACGGTTCGCATTTATATGTGCATACCGACTTTGCTGACGAAAATATTATCGGGTGCAGTACCCTGAGCCAGAGCCAGGGGATTGCCATTGGTCGCAATGTGCAGGCAACGGTCGTATCCCACCTGGGTTCCGCTACATTTTTTCAACAAACTGCCCCGCCCACCGCGACCACTCCGCCCACCGCGACCACTTCCGCCAGTATCACCGCGCTCCTCCCGCAGTTTCAGCCGGCGACGGAACAGCCGCAACGGGTAGAGGAACTGCTACAGAGCTTGCAGGCGGAGATTGATCGCGGGGATGCGTTTGATGCCCACGCCGCGCGCCAGGTGCTCTTTGATCTGGCGCAACTCCTGCCCGCCACATCGCGCCAGATGCTGCTGCACCGGCTAACAACCATGGCGCAGGTTTCGCCGGCAATAAAGATTATGGGTCGCAGGATTCTTGGCTGACATATAACCAGACATGATGGCCGAACCTGATAAACAGCGACCAGCCGCTTCCGGGCCAGATCCAGAGAAAGCCCCGGCACGCCCGGACCCGCCGGCTGAACCTGATGCGCAGCCCACGGACGCACCCAGGCCTGACGCGGAGACAGCGCCGTCACGGTTGCAAGGACAGATGCAATTCGTAAGATCATCGGTTGCAACATTCCTGCGCTTCCTCTCTTCAGTCGGGTTGTTTCTGCTGATCTGGGTAGTACTTGCCTTTGGCTTGCCCATCTTCGACCAGGTGCTTTTTCTCAACCTGGCGCGGGTTTTTATCATCTTGATAGCGGGACTACTCCCGGCGATTATCTACAGCTACTTTAGCCTGGGCCGTTTGCCAATTCTCTACGCCGAATACCGGCAAAACCTGCGTCGTCTGGGCTTCCCCGAGAATGCTGCACTCTATCGTGATAAGTTTAATGCGCTCTATGGGGCCGAAACACGCCTGACATGGTTGGCGGAGGCACGTTCACTGCCACTGGCACCACTCTTCCAGTCACCGATTATTGTTGCGACGCTGCTATCTATTGTTGGCTGGTTGCTGGTCTTCTACCCTGCGCAGCCGCTTTCCCAGGCTGCGGATCAATTTCTGTTTCCTAACCCCAATCTATCGGCGTATGCATTTCTTGGTGCATATGTTTTTGGCATAGGCTCACTGGTGCGGCAGTATGTCACCGATGATCTGCAGCCCCGCTACTATGCCAGCCTGACCTATCGCTACCTGTCGGTGCTGATCCTCTCCTGGTTGATCACACTGCTGATGGTTCAGACGCAGGGTACGGTACCAATTCCTCGGGATAGCTATCTGATTGCCGCCTTCACCATCGGGATCTTCCCCTCCATCGGGCTACGGCTTATTCAGCGTATCGGGACGAAGATTCTCAATGTTCCTTTTAAGCACAGCGGGTTTGAAGAAGATTTCCCCCTGAGCAAACTTGATGGATTGAATGCATTTCAGGAGGATCGGCTCCATCTCGAAGGCATTGAGAATCTGCAGAATCTCGCCTCTGCCCGCATTGTCGATCTGCTGCTGCGCACACGCTTTCCGGTTGAACAGATTGTTGACTGGATGGATCAGGCGCTGCTCTTCCTGCATGTGCGTGGTGATCAGCTTACGATGGACGACATTCAGGCGACCGGCCTGCGCACGGCTACGGATTTTCTTGATGTTTATGAATCTCCCACGGGCGCGACGGAGATGGAGCCTAACACCCGCCCTACTGCGCTGGCGTATGCACTGGCCCAGCAGATGAAGGCGAAATCGGACCAGAAACCGGGCCTGACAGTTGAGCAGATCCAGACCCGGCTGGATGTGCTGGCCGCCAGTTTTCGACTTGACCCAAACCTGTTTCATCTGCGCTACTGGCGCACGCACGAGTATGAAGCGCTGCCCGAGGATGTGGAGCGCCGCCGCACCAGTGCCGATCTCAAGCTGATGCAGGGCGTACCGGAAGAGGCGATTGCGGCTTACAACGAACTGTTGCGTACCTTCCCCAATTATCATGCCGGTCGCCTGTATCGCGGGTTGGCCTATTTTGCGCAAGGCAAGTATGAACTGGCGATTGCCGACTACAGCGAGGCCATTGAGCGGGGCGGCCAGGGATGGGAGCGCGCGCGCGCCTACCTGGAGCGGGGCCGGGCACTGGGGAAGCTCCGGCGCTATGATGAGGCAGTGCAAAACTATCGAGAATCACTTGCGTTACAAGCCTTGCCCGAGGCCCATTTTGAACTGGCCTATGTCCAGATGACCTACCTGGGCCAGTTCGATAGTGCAATCAAACATTTTCAGATTGCCATTGACCAGCAGTTTCGTATTGCCGACGCCCGAGTGAATCTGGGGCTGGCCCACTATGAACGCTGGAAGCAGCAGAGCCGCCCCACCGCAACACGCGATCAGGCGTTACAAGAGGCGCAAACCAACCTCGAACTGGCACTCAGTCTGAACCCTGATCTGATAGCGGGCTATATCAATCTGGCCCACGTCCTGGAAGAGCTGACCATGATTGCGGAAGCGACCCAGACGCTGACCGATGCTCTAGTCCGGCTGGAACGGGTGAGCGATAGCGACAATGCCTATCGCGCGCGGCTGCTGCGGGGCAACCTCTACCTGGACCAGCGCGATTACCAGGCTGCCGCCTGGGATTACCGCGCCGCTACCCAACTCGGGTTGAAAGATGCGGCGGCGTTCTACAATCTGGGCGTAGCGTTGCAGCAACTGAGCCAGTATGACGCGGCGCAGACGGACCCGGCGATCCAGGCATTCCGCGAGGCAGTTCTCCTCAACCGGCAGCACGCCCCGGCCCGTCGCGCACTGGCGGACATGCTGGCACGCGGGACACGCGAGCAGATGGAGGAGGCCGAGGAGCTGTACAACGAGGCGCTCCAACTGGCGCGGCAGGCCGATGCTCCCTATGATCAGTTGCTGGCCCGCCTGGGATCAGGTAAACTCTACCGGCGCATGAACGGGGATCGGGTGACGGATGCCCGGCGCGAGTTGCAACAGGCGATGGCGCTGGCCGAGCAGATCCAGGCCGACGATCCAACGAGCGATGGTGATCTGTTGTACACCCAGGCCCGTACGGAACTGGGGTTGCTCAATCTGGATCTGGGCAATATACCGGAAGCGATCAACCTGCTCGAAATCAGCGTCGAATTGTTCGATGTGCTGGGCGCACAACGCAACCGGGCCGAAGCCACATTTTATCTGGGGCAGGCGTATCTGGCGCGGCATCGGCAGGCCGGCGCGAACGGCAGCCATGGCCTGGAGCAGGCCTGCACCACGCTGCAGCAGGCCCGGCAATACCTGGATAGTATCTTCGAGGCGCAGAATGGCGACGACCAGCGTCTGCAGCAGGCGATTGCCCGGGCGCTGGAAGCGTGCGAGACGACCGGCCCTCAGCCATAGGAGCTATGCTGTTTTATGGGAGAAGAAACCAAAACGCTGCCTGGTTCAGGCTCCATTGAGACACATTCCCGACAATCCCACCGATTTGTGCATACCATTACGCGCCCGTTCACCTCCCCGCTGATCCTGTCCGTCGCGCAGGTGCGGTTTATGCTGGCGGCCTTTGCCACGGTTGCACTGATCCTGTTTGTGCGACTGGTGCAACTCGGCTCCCTCCAGCGCGAGGTCTACAACGATATCGCGCTGATCTACCGCTACCTCTGGCGCATCCAGGATGGCGAGTGGTCGGTCGGGTTTGTGCTTAGCGCGGGACCGCTCTACCACTATCTGATTATGCCGATTGTCGGGCTGACCGGCATCAACTATTTTGGGCTCAAGCTGGCGTCGGTGATTGTTAGCCTGGGAGTACTGCTCTTTACCTTGGCCTGTGCGCACCGACTGATCGACCACTCTTTTGCGCTGCTGACGCTGTTTGTGGCCGGGATCTCCTCCTGGCTCTTGATCTTTAGCCGTCTGGGCAACTCGCAGATCCTGGTGCCCCTGCTGGTGATGGCGGTACTCTGGCTGGTGCTGCGCATCGTGCAGGAGAACCGCCGGGTTGATGTCATCGCCTGCGCGGTTGTCTCGGCCCTCGGGTTGTATGTCTATCCGCAGTCGTTTGTGCTGCCGGGAGTGACGTTTGCCACGCTGGTTGCGCTACGCCTGACCGGGCAACCCATCCGCTGGACGGACCTCTACTGGTTTGTGCTGGTGACACTGCTGGCAGCACTGCCGTTTGTCGGCATCGTTTCACTCGACCCGGAGAATTTCACTTCCGGGTATATCGGCCGCAAAATCGCTCCCGAAGGAGGCGCGGTTGCGGCGCTGGTCGGCAATACCCTGCGGGCACTGCTGGCATTCCATGTCCGGGGCGACCTGGTCTTTCGCAGCAATCCGCACGAACTGCCGCATCTGGATCGCATCAGCGGCGTGCTTTTCCTGCTGGGGCTGGTCTTCTGGCTACTGCCGCAACGCCGCCACCTGAGCCCCGTGCTACTGGTGCCGCTGCTACTGCTCCAGGTTCCCTCCATCCTGGTGCTTGAACAGCCGGATGAGATACCGTCGGCCTCGCGCACGCTGGGGGTTGCCCCAATTGCCTACATCCTGGTTGCGAGTGGGCTCTGGTGGCTGCTGCACCTGCTGCGGCAGTGGGTCAGCCGGCGCACCACCGGCGTGGTGATCGGGGTGCTGCTGGCGGTGATCCTGCTGTTGAATATGCAGCGCTATTTCCAGGTCTACATTAGCAACCTGCCCTACCAGAATACGCCACTGGGACGGCTGATCGCCGAGTATGCCGATATGCTGCCGGCCGACACAACCGTCTATCTGGTTGGACAAAAGTGGGAGGCGCGCATGCCGGAGGAGGAGTCGGTCAGGTATGTCATGCGCCACCCTGACCAGTTGCAGACGCTGGAGCCGGAGGATCTGACGTGTGATCACTTGCGCACGCTGGAGTCACCGGCCGTGCTGGTCTGGAGCTTTCACGAAAGCCTGCCCGCGCCGGAATTGGCGCCCTGCCAGGACTGGTTGCCGGTGCAGTTGTACACCAGCGACCATGGCCTGCCCATCTTCCACGCCGCCCCGCTGCGGCCCGGGACCGCTGCGGCTCCGTAACCCCGGTAGGGACGCAACAGACATGAGGATTGTGTGTGTTTTCAACACGACATCAATTGCCCGCCTGATCCGCTGCTCCGGCAGCATTCGTGGGGGACGCCCCCGGCAGTTGGTCCAGCCAGGCACGCAGATCGTCCTGGGTAGCGAAATCCAGCAGGGC
>DAOTVB010000265.1:0-5346 GCA_034436755.1 Chloroflexaceae bacterium
GCATGCCCACCGTCGCAGCCGGAGTGAACGAGACCGCCGCGTGCCCCGGCATCTGCTCGCCGGGGAATGCCCCTAACCCGTGCGCCGCTGCTGGTCCCTGCCGCACCCCCCGCCCGGCATCGCCCAGCCGCCCACCGAGCTGGCGTACCACGCTGCCACCCACGCCGCCAAACGCGCCGGACCGAAATGCTGCGCCCAGGTCGTGGTTCCAGGGCTGGCCGGTGAGCAGATTGGTCACGATGCGGGCCCCGCCGGCCGCGCTCCCGCCCTCTACCACGTCCCGCAGCACCGTGCGCCAGCGCTTGAGGGCGGCATCGGCGGGGCCGCCCTCAAGCGCGGCCCCGCCAACCTACCCCGGCAAATGGTCGTCCCGATAGACCAGGCCGTCGGTGATGCGGCGGCGTAGGGTGCGACCAGGGTTAGGACGCTGCCGCCTCGTTGAAGACAAACTTCCCGGTTGCTTCGTCCCACACCAGGCGATCGGCGTGGGCCTGGAGCCAGGCCTGCACCACCAGCGGCTGCGTGCGTGGCTCCATCCCCGCAGGGAGCGGCAGCAAGGCCTTCAGACTGTTTGCAAGCAGATACGGGATCTTGCTAAACTCATCATGATGTGCCAGGATCAGCAGTCCCTGGAGAATATCTTCGGTTGCCTCGAGATGACCGAATGCCAACATGCCGACCGCAAGTATGGCAACTCCAATGCGGTCCGTCTCAATATCCTCATCGGAAAGATGCTGCGTGATACTGTCCTGCAGATGCACATGTTCTTCTTGGTACCTGTGCTTGAGGTAGGTATACAGGTGAAGCTGCGCATCCACTCCCGGATCGTCTGGTTCACGGTAGCCCAAATCCAAACAACGAATACGGGCAGCGTCCCGGTAGACCTGTGCCGCAGTGATACGCGCTGTCATCGTATCACCACCTTTCCGTACAACGTGCAGTATGCCTTTCCGTATAACGTGCAGTATGTATCGCATGGTATGTTATTCCCATATTCCGGATTTTGTAACAGTCAGCCGTCTAAAATCGTCATCAAGCGCGGTCAGCCAGGGGATGGTGGATGGATCAATGGTCATGGGCAGCACATGGTCCTGGGGGATGGTATGGAAAAATACCCATTCCTGCTCTGCGGGATACCAGGGGTCAGACGGTCGGATGGGAAGCGTCCGTTGCGTCCGAATGATGGCAATGCTCCCCGTATTCCCCGCATAGGGTGCGGCTACGCCGGGAATACGGGTTGTGGGAATACCAGCAGCACCCCAGCGTGCTTCTCCAAGCCCAGCGATATTCACTCGCTCCGTATGAAAACGGGCAGTAAAGCTAGCTATCGCTTCATCGCTATACCCGGCATCATGCATACGTCGCACCAGATTTCTGGATGCTGCCATCCCATGTTTGCGTGCCCAGGGGCTCAGGATCTCGTCGATGCCGGCTACTTGCCCGCGATAGAGGATTATGAGCCCGCGCCGGTTCAACCACCAGTTGGCCGCTTTCCCGGTGAGCCCGCGCGGTTGGATGAGCTGCTCAACGGTGGCAGCATCAACGGGAGCGGATCGGGCGAGAGCCCGGGTGGTGGCCAGATCGGAGCGGACCATCCAGCGGGTGGCCAGGTTATCTGCATGGCGCAGGTGCCGCAGTTCACTGAGGAAAACCAACCCGGCCCAGCGCCACGCACCGAGATCCTCCCCGGTTACCAGATCCCGGCCCGTGAAGACTTCAATGAAGCCTTTCAGATCCCCACCAACCGGCGAGAAATCTACGCCTGCCCCGGCCCATGGGATCGCCTCCGCCCATTCCAGGTCGCCGCGCAGGGTCCGGTCCCACCCAATGAACTGGCAGGTGGGATCACGCCAGACCCAGCCCACACACCGCCCGCTCGGGTCCGTCCAGTTGACCGGGTTATTCTCGGTGTAGGCGTAACGGTTCAGCGATTGCGGGCGCATGGGCCCGCCAGTGAAGCTGTCGCGCTGGAGGAAGCGCCCCTGGGCGGGATCATACCAGCGCGCCCGCAGGTACACCAGGCCGGTCGGCCCGTCCTGCAGTTCGCCCGTGAAGCCCAGGGCACTGGCCGCGCTGCCCGTCTGAGCCTGCGGTGCGCCAAAGGCGGCATAGCTGCGATATGCACGCCGATGGATACAGCAGCGTAGGCTGTGCCAGAAGCCATCGCTGACTGGTCAACCGTAGCGCCCCATGCTGCAGTATCCCCATCCGCTACGATGCCTACCCAGATGTGCTGTCTGCATCCCCGGGTGGGGGCAGTTGATGGCGAATATGGGCGAAGGCTTCGGTGATGCCGCCGACCAGATCAAACCAGGCAATACCCAAATCCGCAGCAGCAGCGCGCCCCCCCGCGCCGATGAAGACGATGGGCAGGTCTGGACCCGCCATATCGCGCAGGTGGCGGCAGAGGACAATCGCTTCGGGTGCTCCCGCAATAAAGTGTTCCATGATCAGAATAAGATCGGGCGCGGTGTTGTGATAGGCGACAAGGCTGCTTACTACGCTGGTTGCGCTCTTCACCCGATACCCCTGTGCTTCAAGCTCTTCGGTAAGGAAGCGGACCATACGATCAGAACTGATGGTTAGATTTGTTGATATTTTTTATTGCAAGTACCTACATGTTCATACTTGTTCCGAATGAGCCCGGATACGCTATCGCAGCGCCCGGCTCACAGGCACTGCTGAGAGTAGCGTTGTCTTTGGTAGCGACTCCGGTATCATCGCCGCAGACAGTGTACCAGGAACGGGGTTATTGCGCAGATCATGAAGCCATGACGATCAGCGTGGTGCAAATGTCGCTTCGATGACATTGCCGGTTTGCTGATCAATAACAAACCGTGCATTGGCACCTCTTGAGTTAGTGTTCGTCTTGATGACCCAGGTACCCCCTCTCGACGTAATGTTCAGCGGTTCACTCCAGAACCAATGTAATCGCTCACACGCCTGCCGGGCTATCAGGATCGCCGCTTCTTCTGAAATGACGGGAGGTGAGCGGTGAAAGAACTTCTCGAAAAAGCCCATAAATCCTCCAGCGTATACTCAAAATTACTTACGGATTAGTACCAACGTGCTGCTCCCAGGCATCTATGACCGGTGGCAAGACATATGTTCCCGTTCCAATGCCGCCAGCTATCACAATTGTACTGAGCGCAGTACCTTCCATGAACAGCCGTGTTTTTGAAATCTTATAGTAAGGACTGAACGGATGAGATATGCCTTGGAGGAAACTACCTCTGGTTCGAAGCTGGGCAATACTTTCAGCAAGAGCCTCTTCCGTGTACCTTGCCAGGTGCGAATAATTATACACCCACATGCTGGCATTCCTCCTGGTGTTGAGAAACGGACCATGGCGTGGGGTGAAGTGACGATGCACGAGTTCATGGTAGAGTGCCTGTGTCCGATCTAAATCGGTGCCATGTGGAGATATCTGGATGAAACCGCTACGGGTTGTTCCGCCTGTACCAGCAGGTAAACTATTGTTATATGCAACTCTGGTGTGATATCTGGTCGGTCTGATTGAACTTCGAGCACCCGGGGGTCGTTTGCCAAAGAGTATGGATGCCCGGTCGGCATGTCTTCCAGGGATATGCCCACGCGCCGCTGCTGGTCCCGCCCGCACCCCCCGCCCGGCATCACCTAGCCGCATCCCGCGCCGCCCCCACTTGGCGACGGTAGCGCCCCAGCCGGCAAAGGGCACCATGGACCCGAAGGAGAGCGCTGCACCGACGCGATCCCCCCGCAAGAGGGATATCCCGCCATTGAGGCCGTCGGCCGGTTCCCCAAAGCCCGGCACCATTCCGACGACATCCAGCCCGACCTGGAGCGGATCAAGCGCCTCCGCCCATTCCAGGTCGCCGCGCGCGACCCGGTCCCGCCCAATAAACTGGCAGGTGGGATCGCGCCAGAGCCAGCCAACACACCGCCCACTCGGATTGGTCCAGTTGACCGGGTTATTCTCCGTGTAAGCGTAACGGTTCAGCGACTGCAGACGGGTGGGCCCGCCGGTGAAGCTATCCCGCCACCTAACCTCACAAGGGCGCTGCCAGTGCAAGGACAGCCGCATGCAGATGGAGCTAGCGTGCTGCACCTAGGTCCACCTCTCGGCATGCTCCGATACTAAACGAAATGCCGAGAAAAATGCATATGATTATCTCTTGTTCGTGTTACGTGACGGCGTTAGAATTCTCCCGCTAAAAAGCTTTCCGCAAGGGCTTGAACTTCAGGGGGGTGCAATCCCTTCTGCACTGCTTTTTCGACGTATGGTCTAACTATATCATATTGGCCTGATGGTATTTTGAACACTGTATATACGTTGACCCGCGTCAGCGCAATCGCGATACTCGTAGCTTCACTTCTTACAGATAATGTATTGCTATCCATCAGGAGAAGACACATCGTGAGCAGATCTTCATCATACCGAAACCCGCAAAAACTTCTGAGTGTACAAAGGACACGCAACGCATTTGTCAGTTGCCTTTCCGTTAACTGTTCTTCGCGAATGGCGTTAAAGAGTTCGCCGACGATTGTTGTCCGATGTTTGGCAAACTCAGCCATGACCGCAGGCGGAATCTGTTTGCGATTAAGTTCAAGCATCAGGTGTTTTGTCATCTTTTCCCTCCATGCTGTAGCCGATAGCGCTGGAATATGACATGCCCTTCAAGAAGTGCCTGATTGAACGAATCAATATGATCCCCGGTCAGCACTATCTCATATGGATCAGGTAAATCCTGAAATGACGCATCGCGGTACTGCCCTACAGGAATGCGCTTCAGCGTGCCCGCCTCATCAATAAGCCCTAAATCTCGAGCAAGGTTGCCAGGAATATCAAACCTGATTACGGTGAATGAACGGGCTTGACTACTGCTGTTGATGGCACCTACTGCCCAGGATTCTGCCGATTGAAGATCAAATGGAGGGTTTCCTCCAGTAAAATAAACGGCATCATCAATTCCTCGTCTAAACCCTCGTGGCGAATAATAGGCACTCCCAACAATTTTTGCAGCTCTGTTCGAGCTTGTACCGTGGTACAAAGTAATGAAGTCAGCAGGTAGACCACGCCGCGAAACCAGCATCCCCGCCGCCAGGACATCACCAAACGGCAGTCCGCCATCCATGGCGGCCAGCTGCTGGGCCACGATGAGATCGCCAACCGCATCGGGATCGCCCCGCAGTGCCTGGGTCACCATGACGGTATCACTGGCTGCCCCCAGAATGCCGCCCGCCAGCGTAAGCCGGGTCATCGTCGCGGTGCCGGCAGGATGGGCCACTGCATAGGCTGACACTTGCTGGGCTGCCGGCACGACGGCCGGTGCGACCATCCAGACGGCTCCGGCCCCCATCAGCGCC
>DAOTVB010000266.1:0-20888 GCA_034436755.1 Chloroflexaceae bacterium
TGCTCTGTATCCAGTGTCCCAGGCCGCGCATCAATGGAAGATAGTGGCGATGCCCCGTCACCTGGGTATACTTTGCCAGTGCGACCACTGCCAGTCCATTACCACCCAGCTTGGTTGCGCCATCCTGTACCACGCAGGGCAGGATTCCGGCGGGCGTGGTACAGGGCCGCACCTGCTGCACAAGGTAGGTAATCGCCCGCTCCGCCGCTGCCAGCAGCAGCGGATCACCCGTGTGCGCGTAGAGTTCCAGCATGGAGTAGATCGTCCCGGCGTGGCGCAGGATGTTGTAATCGTCGGTCACGCGATCGGTTTTGGGTAAATATTCGTAGACAAACGAGCCATCCGTTCGTACGGAGCGGGTCAGGTATGCGCCGCCCTGCGCTGCTGCCGCCAGCAGGTCATCAGCCGTAACCTGCTCGAACATGCGGTGCCCCCGATAGAGCGGGATAACCGTCTCCTGTTCGCTGTCCCAGAAGAGACTGAGCGTCGTATATCTGTAGAGATCCACGCTGTCGGCATTGATCAGGCGCGCATAGGCCGCGGCCTGGGGTGGACGATCCCGCAGGTATTTGGTAATGTTGTAGGGACGTAACATCTGGTCGCTATCCACCAGGGTAGCCGCAACCAGTTCCCCCGGTAGAAACGCCAGGCCGGAGGATGCGTCAAAGGCCAGACTGTAGAGGCTGCGCTCCCGCTCCAGGGGATAGCGCACCGCTCTACTGGATTGCGCAACAACCGTCTGTACAATGTCCACTTTGATCCAGGAAGGATTGGCCTGCTCTGCCAGCAAGGGATACATCCGCGCCAGTGCCTGTTCCACGGCATGCTGCATAGTTGCGCCCGCGCCATGGGTGACATGTGCCCGGTGGGTGCCATCACTCACGGAGAGGAAGATGATGCGGGGAGAGGTGTCATCCCGGAGGGCTGCCGGAAAGGCTGGCGCATTGCCGGTACGCCGCGCAATGCGCTGTACAATGTATTCCACCAGCGCGGCTTGCTCCGCCGGCGTGTTGAGGCGGGGATGCTCCAGATCATCAAACCGGATTTGCCCGATCTCGGGCCGGGCTACTGCTGACGGTACGGTGGACGGCGTGGCAAATGCCAGCAGGATGAACAGGAACAGGCATACCCGCGTGGCATAGTTCCGTGGTGACATGGCGAGTTCCTCCTTGCGCTATGACACAGCCGGTTGATCCTCCGTTGTGGATGTACTATCTGGTGGCGGTGGCTCTTCCGCCGAAGCGGAAGTATCCGGGGGGGGTGACGCGGGGATGACGCGGATCTGCTCATCCGGGTGGGCTGCCAGCCAGATGGCATGCACCAGCCCCGGAATATACCCCAGGATTGTCAGGAAAATATTAACCCGGAAATGCAACCCTTTCCCCTTGCGCATAAACACCGCCAGCGGTGGGAGCAGGATCGTGGCACTGGTTTTCAATCGTTGCATAGCGACAACTTCCTCATCGGTTGCGACCGGCGGGATCAACCTGATGCCCCTGCCGGTCCTGATAGGTCTGCACGTTCGGGTCAGTGTACCACAGAAGCGCGAACATAGCGTCAGCATGGCTGCCGCACTCCACAGGGTCATACCAATAATCATGGCTCTGCGAGCCACTAGCTATCATGAAAATCGGCTGTCAGTACATGCGTGCTGGATACAGCCTATTTTCAGAGGAATTTGCCGGCAACCCAGCAATCAACGGAATGGGCGCAATGGGCGCAACGGCGGCACGTTCCCATTCATCATCTCTGCGTTCTCTGTGTGCTCTGTGGTTATAACAACAAATCGGTATCAGGCGGCAGCATGGCTGCTGCATTCCAAAATGGGTAAATGCAAAATAAACACGCCGGGCGACCTGTATGGTTGCCCGGCGTGACTGCCGTAGGCGCGCGCGATGAGACAGTACTTCTACTTCCGGGGCTGGCGCACATAGATCGGGCTCTCGTCCGGGTAGAGCCGGAGCGCGCCCTGCTCCGCCGTGACCGTCCAGTGGTTGCCGTTCCGATTGTAGACCTCGGCTTCCGCATGCCCGGTCGGCACCTGGATGATACTCGGCTCCAAAGCCCAGATGACATCGACTGTTGCATCATCCTGGAGGAAGCGGTAGGCATAGACCCCGCCGCCACTGACCAGGCGGACTTCGTCGAGGGGCCGCTCAAAGTCGGCACCGCCCAACTGCCGATTCAGGGTTACAAACGCGGTGTAGGCCGGCCGGGGCTGGCTGTAGTCGTCATAGTTCCCGGCAAAGCGCATCAGGCCATAGCCGTTATGCACCTCGTCCTTGATGCTGTACCAGAGCACGCGCCAGACCCCCGCCGCGCGCAGCAAGACCGCCGCCCGCACCATGTAATTCGCCTGGTCTTCTTCACTGGCCTGACCGGCGGGATCACGATCGGTTGGAAGACTACTCCAGCCATACTCTGTCACCCAGATGGGTTTGCCGTCGGCCCAACTGGTGACCCGTTCAATGCTTTTGATCGATGCCGTCCCAATCTCGCCCTGGGCTTCGGGCGTAGCGGGATCGACATAGGGATGAATATTGATAATATCGAAGGCCCACCAGGCCCCATGCTCGGCAATAGTTTGCAAGAAGCTGCTGTCAAAGGGGTTCAGCCCACCGATCAGGACATTCGACTCCGGGGCGACCGCGCTAATCACCGGGTAGACCGTACTTAACAGCTCGGCATAGGCGATCGGGTCAGGCTGGGGCAGCCAGAACTGCGGATTATCCGGCTCATTCCAGATCTCCCAGTGAACGATGCGGTGGCGATAGCGCATCACCACCTGGGCAGCGAACTCGGCGAAGCGCTGCGGGTCCGGCGCATAGAACGATGGCCCCGAGGGATCATCGCCGGGCTCGTAGGTAGCCCACCCCGGTGGATGCCCCAGCACGCCGATGATATGTAGCCCGTGCCCCACCAGCAGATCGACCATGCGATCATAATATTCCCATTGGAAATTCCCCTGCTGCGGTTCAATCCAGAACCAGTGAAAATCCTCGCGGACCCATCCGGCACCACTGCCGGCGATCACGTCGGCCGGCCAGTTCATAACATCATAATTTCCATAGCGTGAGGCGATATGACTATTGACGCCAAATTCGGACTCGCGCAGGATCTGCGCCTGTGAGGAAGGTGAGAGTGAACTACTGATGAAGATGACGAGGAGGAGCATCAGGATAGCGAATTTGCGTGGCATGGCAAACTCCTGTGATTATGATTGTGAACAAGAATGCAGCGTCGTGCGTACGGAATGCGGCGGAGAGAGACACCGGGCGGCAGGATCACGGCGACCCCATGCACATTTCAGTGGAGAGTAGAAATAACAGAAGTTGTTGTTACTGTCAAGTCAATCAAGGCGGTTGAAGATGAATAAAAATTCATCTATGAAGGAGGGAGAACTGAGAACCGGAGAACGGAGCATTCTATGCACCATCCTGAGAACTCGAGAGAACTAAGAACCGGGCTGAACTGAGAACTAAGAACCGGAGAACAAAGAACAAATCCCTTTGCGGCTCTTTACTACTTTTCTGAAGTTTGAAAAAAGCCCGGATATGCCATCCTGGAATCCCGGCTTGAGCCGGTGGGTGCCGGCCGGGGCAGGGCATCCTGCCCGGAATGCCTGATCCGGCTGATGAACTGTGAAAAAATAGTCCGGATATGACTAACCGGGAGTCCCGGCTTGAGCCGGTGAATACCTGCCGGGACAGGGCATCCTGCCGGGAACGCCTGATCCGGCTGAAGCCGGGACTCCTGTTCAACGATGTCCGGATTAAACATGCAACGTTCATTAAACCAGTCGTTGTCCGGCAAGCGAATCTTCCCCAAGCTGCTCTGCGCTTCGTGCCCCCATTCCAGCTCATTGCTGGTTTGATGGCAAACTGGTATGAGAAGTGAGGATATTGTGGTAGGGACGCACTGCAGTGCGTTCCTACCAACCAGTTAGCTCTCTCCGCGCAGGCGGCGCAGTTCGGCTTCCAATTCACGCAGGCGAACCTCGGCCTCAGCGCGGGCCTGGCGCTCGGTGGCAGCCTGGGTTTCGGCACTGGTAGCCCGGGCTTCGGCCGAAGCGCGGGCCTGGCGCTCGGTGGCGGCCCGGGCTTCGGCATCGGTACGAGCCTGGCGCTCGGTGGTCAGGGTTGCAACCACCTCGGCATAGTCACCGATCTGGGTTCCGTCCTGGTCAAACAGGTAAACTTCATTCTCCTGGAGACCCATCCAGAGCCCCAGTGGTTCCAGCCAGAGCCGGCCACGCGCATCGGGAGCCAGCACGGTATAGGCCATCCCCACACGCTGATAGCCCAGCAGCCGCAGAAAGGACTGCCCCTGCCGCCGTACACTGTCAACGATGATGTAGAGCGGCACGCCGGCCAGGTCATACTCCTCCAGTTTGATCAGGCGGTCATTGCCGCCGGTCTCCGGGGAGGTCACCTCGATAATCAGTGCCGGGCGGGTACCCTCCTCCGCCACATCGAAGGTGCTCCAGTTCTTCTGTTCGCGTACGCCAAAGATGACCATGATATCCGGGCCATGCGGTTGTAGTTCGGGCACGTCCCATTTGATCCGCACATCATCCAGCACGACTGCCGTCGGGTCGTGTGCGAGACGGGCGGCAAAGACATTGCAGAGGTAACGTACGCGACGTTGATGCGCGGTACTGTGGGTCACCTGATCACCTTCTTCGGGATGCAACAGATCGGCGAGAGTCAACGGTATCTGATCGATCTGGACCGTGCCGTCGGGCAGTTCGCGCTGCACAAAGCGCCGGCCATAGCGAAAGGGATCGGTCTCATCCGATTCGGTCTCTATTGCGGGTATGGTTGCAGTTGCGGGTGTCGTCATACCTCCTCCGCCGGTGTGGAGTGCGGCAGCCATGCTGCCACCTGCGTCTTCAGTATTCCTAAGCATAGTTGATGTACGTTGACGTGTCAATGGCCCTGGTGAATGTGGTTCTGCATGCGACAGCAGCAGGGGCGCAGCATTGACTCACTGGCGCGAACAAATCTCTCAACCACGCAACTGCTCCGCGCCAGCATATTGCTATCCGGCAGTGCGGAGCCAATGCTGCGCCCCTACGGTTTGATGCGATATTATCGATCTGCTGGGTCGGGGTGGTGGGTGACGGCGCGGTAGACTCCAGGGCCGCAATCGCAGCGTCGAGAGCAGCACGCAGGGCGAGATCCTCAGTGATGCCGCTGTGCGATCTGGCTCAATCACACCCACTGGCACAAAAGTTGCTCAAATTCACCCATGCCAATGTTTGCCGGGACGATCAGCACGGCGTGCGGGACAGTGGCACCGGGCTGATTCTCATTCTGCATGTGGCATTATATAAGTCTAGCAAAGAACCTAAGAAAAGAAAAACCGCACGCTGCAACGGGTGTTTCGCCTTCTAAGATAAAGAAAACGGTATGCATTATCTGACAATTCGTCTCCTGGGGCCATTGCAGATCTGGCGCAATGGTGAACCGCTGCCGCCCGACGCATGGCCCACCCAGAAAACCCGCCTGCTGCTGCTGCTGCTCACCGAGCGCGGGCATACGGTTCCCAAGGAGCGGTTGATGGAACGCCTCTGGCCGGAACTTCCCCCCAAATCAGCCGCCAATAGCCTGCGCGTGAGTATCAGCCATCTGCGCCGCATGCTGGAACCGGCGCGCGATCGGCCCACCGAGGCGTCCGTCGTTCGTACCTATGCCGAGGGCTACCGCTTCCAGGTGACACCCGATTGCTGGATCGATGTAGATGCCTTCTGGGATGCCGTGGCCCGCGGGCAGCACTGGGCGCGGCGCCAGATGTGGAGTCTGGCGATTGCCGCCTGGCGCATGGCCGCCGACCTCTACCATGGCGATTATCTGGAGGAGGAGCCGTATGCCGACTGGGCGCTGACCACGCGCGACCAGCTCCGCGAGGCGGCCCTTGAAACATTATGTAAACTCGCAGAGTGCCACGCCCGTCTGGGCCAGCACCATCAGGCTGTTACCCTGTGTGAACAGGTGCTGGCGCAAGATCCGTTGCGCGAGCATGCCTACCGCCAGGTGATGGTCTACCACTATCGGTTGGGGCAGCGCGCCCGGGCACTGCGCGCATACGAGCGCTGCCGGCAGGCGCTGACCCGCACGCTGGGGATTGATCCCACTCCGCCAACTCAGACGCTCTACACCCGGATGCTGCAGGACAGACCCCTGGATGCGCCGGTCCTGTTTCAGGCGCTCCCCGGCCCGCACGCTACCGGCCGGCAGCAGTCGCATACGCCGCTCACATGCGTGGGACGACAGGCAGAGACTGCCCAGTTACTGGCGCACCTGGAAGCCGTGCAGAACGGCCAGGGACGCTTCGTTGCTATCACCGGGGAGGCCGGTGTGGGCAAGACGCGGCTGGTTGAAGCATTGTTGGATCAGACAACGGATCGCAGCATCCAGGTTTTGCGAGGAACCAGCCATGCAATCGAACGCGATCTGCCCTTCCAGCCCATCCGCGAGGCGCTGCGGCCCTACCTGCTGCGTCACCTTGATCCGGAGCAGGCGCGCTGGATGCTGGGCCCCTGGGCGGCACATGTGGCGTTGCTCATCCCCGAGGTACGGGAACTGGTGCCCGACCTGCCGACATTGGAGCAGATATCGCCCGAACGGGAACGCCGGCAGTTGCTGCATGGGCTGGTTGAGTGCTGCCGCGCGTTGGCCGCCCGCTATCCGCTGGTCTTATTTCTGGATAATCTGCAGTGGAGTGACCCGTCAACATTGCAGTGCCTGCATCTGCTGGTGCAGCAGATCAGCCGGGAACCGATCCTGATCCTGGGGACGTTCCGCACGGAAGATGTTGCGGCGCTCGAGTTCCTGACGACATTGGAACAGCAGCCGGGACCGGCAGGGCCGGTATTCCGGCTGGATCTGCCCCGGCTCTCGCGGGACGCAGTTGCGGCGCTGATTGATCAGGAAACGGCTCCCGGATGGAACCGGCAACCCTTCATCGCACGGCTCTATGCCGAAACGGAAGGCAACCCGCTCTTTCTGGTCGAAACGTTACGCAGCCTGCGCGACCAGGGGTTGTTACACGAAAATGGATCACACCGCCGGCACCCCGCTCCGGACATTGATCTGACCGCCATACACTGGAGTCTGCCGACCAGCGTGCAACTGGTTATTGAAAACCGCTGTCAGGCAGTGAGTGGGGCGGCGCGCCGGATGTTGCATCTCGCGGCGGTCATTGGTCGCCACTTCACCTATGGCCTGTTACAGGCGGCGTCCACTATCCCAACCGATGATCTGCTGGATACACTGGATGAACTGCTACACCGCCAACTCATTCAGGAATTGCCCGACCATAAGCAGGTCGGGTACGCCTTCAGCCACGAGAAGATCCGCGATGTCATCTACGAGGGACTGAGTCGGGCCCGGCGCAGCCATCTGCATCGGCAGGTTGCAGGAGCGCTAGAAGCCCGGTATGCCGGACAGACGGAAGCTGTCGCCGGACAGATCGCCTATCACGCCATGGCAGCGGGTGAAATGGAACGGGCCGTCACCTACCGACTGCAGGCCGGCAAGGAAGCCCTGCGCCTCGCGGCCTATGCTGAGGCAATTGCCCATCTCACGGTGGGGCTGGCGCTGCTACCCCGGCTGCCGGAAACCCCGGCACGCACCCGGCAGGAACTGGATTTCCAGATGACGCTGGGTGGGGCCTACATGGCAACCCGGGGCTATGGCGCGGCGGAGGCGATTACGACGCATGAACGCGCCCAGGAGTTATGCCAACGGATCGGTGATGCTCCACACCTGTTTATGATCCTCACCCGCCTCTGGAGCTACGCCTACCTCCGGGGGGAGTTGCGCAAGGCAGACGATCTGGCCCGGCAGTGTTTCCAGATTGCCCAGACTGCGCCGGAGAGCGTACCCCTGCCGGAGATGCCCTACCTGGCGATGGGCAGCACCTTACTGTGGCGGGGCGAGGTGCAGGATGCCTACGGGTACATCGAACAGGCACTGGGGGCCTTTAACCCGGAGCAGCGCCCACTTGCATTGCGGGCATTTGCGGTTGACTCGTACACCGTAACGCTCATTTACATGGCGCAACTTTGCTGGCTGCGGGGCTACCCGGACCAGGCGCGGCAACGGATTGAGGAGGCGCTCGCCACGGCCCAACAGATTGAGCATCCCTTCAGTCGCTGCTTTGCGCTGGCGTATGCGGCGCTGATCTTTTGCCTGCGGCGCGAGGCCGAACCGGCGCACGACTATGCCGCAGTCGCCATTGAAATCGCCCGCGAATATGGCTTTACGCAACTGGAGATGCGCGGCCGGGTTACGCAGGGGATCACGCAGGCCGGCGAACAACCGGCGGCAGGTATTGCCCAGATTCAGCAGGGAATCGGGCTGGCGCAGAGGATGGGGCGCACGATGGCGCAGCCGATCAACCTGGCGCTGCTCGGCGCAGCCTACACGCAGGCCGGGCAGTATGACCATGCCTGCACAACATTGGACGAGGCACTAGAGGCAGTCAACGCCACCGATGAACGCTGGTACGAAGCGGAGATCTATCGGCTGCAGGGGGCATTGCTGCCGGCAATGGGCGATAGTGTCGGTGCAGAGAGCAGGTTCCATCACGCGATTGCTGTGGCCCGCCGGCAGCATGCCCGCTCCTGGGAACTGCGCGCAACGGTGAGCCTGTGCCGGCTGTGGCAGCAGCAAGGGCAGCACGCACCAGCGCGCGACCAGTTGACCGCCATCATCAACTGGTTCAGTGAAGGATTGGACACACCGGATATGCGCGCGGCCCAGGCGCTGCTTGCTGCGCTACGCTAGTGCGTCGCTCAACCCCGCTTCCGACGCCGTAGCGGCGGCCTGCTCGTGGCGCGTGCTGCGTCGCCAGAGCCAGTGTACGCCCAGCCACGTCAGCCGTACCAGACCCCCCAGCACAAGCACCTGCACCAGCAGCAGCAGCAGCGGACTGTTCCGGCCGCCGGGTGGCCCCGCCTGGAGATGAGCAAGCGGCGGCACGTTGTAGCGCGCCCGCTCGGCGTCGGTGGTGGTCGGGTCGTAGGGCTGAAGCACCAACTGCCACGTGCCACTTTCCAGGCGGTACTGCGTGCCGAACTGCTGCGGCTCATCGATGCTCCGCAGGTAGCGGTCACGGGTCAGAGCGTAGAGCTGCCACCCGCGCTCGCTGCCCAGATCGATGGCCCGCTCGGCGTAGCGGTTGGCCTGCTGATAGTCTGCGGGCGTATCGCCGTGCTGAAAGACCAGCGCCGCCGCCGCGTAGTCGGCACCCGTCTGCAAACCGCCGCGCTGCGCAATCTCGCGCACCGCCGCGCGTCGCGCCGCGTCACGCGCATTGCCCGCCACGCCGGTCACGATTAGCCCCACGGGCGTGAACATCGCTGCGTAGCGGTCAAGCTGATCGTTCACCTCTACCGCGTGGACGGTCGCGCTATCGTTCTGGAGACGCCAGGCCAGCCAGGTGCTCTGGCCTACCCAGACGGCCACAAAGAGCAGTGCCGGCACTGCCGCACCAGTGGACAGCCACCGCAGGCCGCGCCAGAGCCAGCGCCCAATCTGCGAGATATATCGAACCATGCGTGTTTTCCTTTCGTTCAATCTTTCTCCACGTCAGGATAGCAACCCACATCCTGCCCGCCATCACCCGGTCGTGGTAGCCGGAGGGGGTACGCGTGTTTCCCTGGCGCGTACCCCCACGCACTACCACTCCTGGCAGATTGCAGGGCGATCCAGACGCGGTAGACTGTAAGAAACACTGGAGCAGAAGGGATAGCACGCATGACAAACCACCAGGACAATGCATCCGCACCGCCGTCCATCCCGCTGTGGCAGACGGTCCTGTTGTTCGGCGTGCCCGGTGTGCTGATCTATCTGGCGACATACTATCTGGTGCCGTCGATGCTCGCTGCTGGTATACCGCTCATCTGGGCCTGGACGCTGGCGATCTTCGTGCCCTATCAACCGCTGGCGCTCGCCCTGGTGGTACATCATCTGATGCAGCCGGGAAACACCTGGCGCACCTTTGCACGGCGCTTCCGGTTTGTGCCTATTCCGCGCCGTGACTGGAAGTGGATGGCGCTGGCGTTCCCGCTGATGGTGGGGTTGGGGCTGGCCCTGGAATGGACGGTGCCCCTGCTCACGCAGATATTCCCGCCCGCGCCCGCCGCCCCGGCCCTGTTTGCCAACCCGCAGGCCAGCGTGCAGGACGGGGGCACAGCCACCTTTTTCGGCGTGCCGATGGCGGGGAACGTCTGGCTGCTCGGCTTCTGGTTGATCTGGGGCATCGTGGGCGTGCTCGGCGAGGAGATCATCTGGCGCGGGTATCTGCTGCCACGGATGGAGCAGACGCACGGACACTGGGCGTGGCTCATTAACGGGCTACTGTGGAACGGGCTGTTTCACCTGTACACGCTGTACAACCTGTTCACCGATCTGCCGTTTATGCTGCTGATCCCGAAGGAGTTGGCAATCTATGGGTGCTGGCTGAAGGGCTGGTCTATGCCGTTGATCCGGACGGTGACCCACTGACCGACGATGGTGCAGATGTTGTCAATTTGAGCCTGTCCACGTTGCGCCCGACCGAGTTGCTCGATGAACTGTTGGATGAGGTGACCTGCGAAGTTGACGATGATGATGACACGGGCGACGATACCGATGATGACACGGGCGACGACAGGGTTACAATTTTTGCTCAACCGCAAGCAGATGATGATGACTGTGTGAAAGAGGGCGGTATTGTTGTTGTGGCCGGTGCAGGCAACAGTGGCACCGAGACACGCCAGTATCCTGCTGCGGAAGATGCCGATGGACTGCTCGCCGTTGGTGCCTCCAGCCAGGATGATACACTGGCACAGTTTTCAACACGGGGGGCCTGGGTTGACCTGAGTGCTCCCGGTACTGGTATTCTGAGCACCGTGCCCGACAACAACTACGGCACCTGGAGCGGTACATCAATGGCTGCGCCGCTGGTTGCCGGAACAGCCGCACTGGTTCGTGCCCAGTTCCCCACGCTCGATGCGGCAGGCGTGGCCGACCGGATCAGGAACAACGCCGCTCCCATCTGTGCGCCGCTCAATCGTCTGGATGCTGCCGCAGCACTGGACAACACGCGAGTGCAGGCAGCGCCCTGCCGGGTCTTCTTACCGAGTATCAGGCGATAAATACCACATAAGACGGCAGCCGCACACAGCAGACTGTGGAAGGATTTTCCACGGTCTGCCTTGTGTGTTCCTGGGCCGGTATCTCTGTTCGACAGACACCACTATCGATGGTATAGTACCGCTCATAACGATAAAACACACGATTCAGAGCAGATGCACGAGGCAGCGAACAGAGCGTGCGCGCACCCCAAGAAGGAAAACCCATGACGTTTGAAGGAGGGGTACCAACCGATACGACCCTGATTGAACGTTGTCGGCAGGGCGATGGACAGGCATGGGAACTGCTGGTAGAACGCTACCAACGGCTGGTGTATAGCATTCCCCGACGGGCAGGTCTGGATAACGAACAGACCGCCGATGTTTTCCAACAGGTGTTTGTGGCTCTGTTCGAAAACGTACATCGGCTGGAGCATCCGGATAGACTGGCAGCCTGGCTTGCCACCACCGCCCGGCGCGAGTCGTGGCGTATCAGCCGTCAGCAGCGTACCGCAAATGCCGTCTCTGTGACAGGGGTTCGTGATGAGCAGGACACATCACCGCTCGATATGGTGCCCGATACTGCGCTCCTTCCTGACGAACACCTTGAGCAGTTAGAACAGCAGCACATCATCCGCCAGCAGGTGATGATGTTAGATGACCGTTGCCGCACCATGCTGACCATGCTTTTTTATCAGGCCGATCCACCTTCGTACCAGGATATTGCCAGTACCCTCCAGATGAGTGTGGGCAGTGTGGGTGCAATCCGCGCACGCTGCTTGCAAAAGCTGCGCCAATCCTTAGAAAAGGTGGGGTTTTGATGTATTTTTCCTGGCGCTTGCGGATCTGTTTGAGTAACTGAACATTGCGCCCGTGTGCTGGTAAGCCCTTGAATTGTATGTGAGGCTACCCGATGAACATCCCTGATATCTCCGATGAACTGCTGGTTGACCTGGCCGAGGGACTCCTCAGCCCTACAGACGAACGTGCCCTGCGCGCACAAGTTGCAGCCAACCCGCAGCGTGCGGCAGAACTGGCTCGCCTTGAAGCACTGATTGCCCTGATGCGTCAGGACACGACCGAAGATGCGCCTGGTCACGTGATCTCTCAGGCACAGCGCATCTTCCAGCCCGCCCCACCAGTGACCGGGGCATCTTCGCCAATGCAAGACATCATCGATGCCGGAGCCGATGTGTTGCGCCAGGTAATCGCCGTGCTCCAATTTGACAGCTTCCGGACACCCCAGGCATATGGCGTGCGCCAGAGTGGCATTGGGCCAGAGGTTCGGCAGGTGCTCTACAATGCCGATACCTACGACATTGATCTACGGATTGCGCCGCACGATGGGAGTTGGCAGATCAGCGGTCAGGTGCTTGGCCCAGATGACGAAGACACCATCGTGGGAACCGTAGAACTGGGCAGCACAACACCGCTGACCAGCGTGCCGTGTAATGATTTCGGTGAATTTGTGCTGCCGCCGGTGCCGGCAGGCAGCTATCGCCTGATAGTCCGCTTGCCCGACCTTGCAATCACCATCGAGTCGCTGGAGGTAGGACAATCGCAGAAATGATGTGTTCAGGTGATTACAGCGATCTAGCGGCACGCATGCTCGATGCACCGCCAGCAGAGCGCACCGTATTGCTCGAACAGATCACTCCCGGAGAGTTGCAACCACTCGCATGGGCACTCACCGATATCTGTCGAACTTACTGGAATAGTGATCCTATTCGGGCTGTGGCTGCTGCCGATCTGCTAACACACCTGGAGACCCGGGTGTACCAGCCAGAATTGACCGCACTGGCGGCCTGGACACACGGTATTGTGGAATTGGCCAACGGCCAGATGGAGGCGGCACTCACCCACTTTGACCGAGCATCTGCCCTGTTTCTCGCCTGCCAGCAACTGCAAACTGCCGCTGCTACGCAGATTGGGCGATTACTGGCCTTGAGTATGCTTGGCCGGTACGATGAAGCCATTGCCACAGGACTGTCAGCCCGCGATACCTTTCTGGCTGTCAACGATCAGGCCGCTGCCGGACGGGTAGAACTCAATCTGGGCAATATCTATGACCAGTGCGACCAGTATGCCATCGCAGCAGAGTTTTTTCGCGCCGCCCGCGAACGTTTTGTGCAAGAAAACGACCACCTCTATCTCTTGCAGGCAGACATCGGTCTCGCAAACGTCTACTCACAGCAGCGTCAGGTACAGGCTGCTGCTGCGCTCTATACCGAGGTGCTTGCGCGTGCCGAGCAACTCGGGGCAGCCAGAACACAGGCGATTGTGGAGCGCAATCTGGGGAGCCTTTCGCTGGACCAGGGACAATATGCCGAAGCACTGCGCTATTTAGAGCAATCGCGGCGGCGGTATGCCCGGCTTGATCTGCCCCACGAAGAGGCACTGGCCGAACGGGAACTGGCCGATGTTTACCTGGAACTGAACCTCATTCCGGAAGCCATCGCCATTTATACCAGCCTGGCCCCTGTGCTTGCCCGCCTCAAAATGTCGTTTGAGCTGGCCTGGACGCGTGCGCACCATGGGCGAGCCGCGCTCCTGGGTGGTCAATTCGAGACCGCCCGCCCTTTGCTCACCGAGGCCCGTGAACTCTTTGCGGCAGCAGGCAACGATGTTTGTGTCGCGTTTGTGCTCATTCTGGAAGCACAACGACTCTACGGGCTGGCCGCATATGCGGCGGCTGCGCCCGTTGCCGCTCAGGCTGCGCGGATGCTGGCCGCAGGAGGGCCGCTTTCCTGGCTTATCTTTGCCCAATGGCTCGCCGGTGACGCCGCTCGACTGGCTGGAGATATCCCCGTTGCCCAATCGGCCCTGGGCACAGCACACACCCTGGCGCAGCAGCATGCCCTCCCGCAGATTGGCTATCGCTGTGCGACATCACTCGGTTTACTTGCACTGAGCAACAACAACCGCGAAGAGGCACGGACCATTTTCACCCAGGCAGTGGCGCTCATTGAAACGTTGCGCTCTCCGCTCCCCGTGGCGATGGAAAGCACCGGGGACTACTGGCGTCCCGTCTATCATGTGCGGGAGGGCCGTGGGGAACTGTTGCTGGTGAATGCGGGACATATCAAACACGTGCCAGGACGCAAGACCGATGTCAATGATGCCGAGTGGATTGCGGATCTGCTCCGGCATGGGTTGCTGCGGGCCAGCTTTGTGCCGCCGCGTCCCCAGCGCGCCTTGCGCGATCTGACTCGCCAGCGGAGCAATCTCATCCGCGAACGCAATAGTGTGGTCAATCGCTTGCAGAAAGTGTTAGAGGACGCCAATATCAAGCTGACCTCGGTTGCCACCGACATCACCGGCGTCTGGTGCGCCGTCTGGAAAAACTGGGCTATGATGTCTCGCTGGAGCCCAAGGTTGCTGGACAAGCGGCTGCCTGAGTGCAGCAGTGTGTTTCGGTAGCCCAGGCCACCATCTTCCAACCCGACATTATTTTCAGAGGAATTCGTGGTCTCTTCTGCAACCAACCGCAGAGACCGCACTGATCGCAAAGGTCACACACCGCGCATGCCAGCCACATAGAGCGTCGCTCTGTGCCTTCTTTGCGTCCTCAGCGCGCTTTGCGGTTCAAACATCGATTTGGTATCACTGGTTGGGTGTGGCCTCGTGCGGCCCGGATGCGGGCGCGGCGGCAACTCCGTGCTGCACTATCCAGGCTTCCAGGTGCGCGTTAACGACGGTGGGGGCTTCGAGCTGCAACCAATGCCCCAGCTTCTCCAGTGGCACAAACCGCCAGGGCGCAGCCACGAGGTGCTGGGAATGCTCCATCTGCCCACGTACCGCATAGGCATCCCGGGCACCCCACAGGCCGAGAGTCGGCACGCGCACCCTGGGTATCTGCCGCAGCCTTTTTAGTCCATACGTTCGTATCAATGAGCCGAGCGGATTGGCTTGCTCCCACACCTGGATATAGAACGGGTTCGGCTCGGTCAGAAACGTCTGAACGACATGATCGCGATCCGGGTGCTGGTGCATTGCCCACCGAAAGAAGGCCCCTCGGTGCATCCGATAGAGCGGTATGGCCCACGGGAGTGGATTGAAGAGTAAGAACCAGTTTTTGATCAGGCCCGTGAGCGAGAGATGGCGGAGCACCGCGGCTGGATGACCAATCGAGAGCGCACTATAGCTGCGCAGCAGGGACGCATAGTGGGTGACAAAATGCCAGGCGACCACAGCACCATAGTCATGCGCGACACAATGCACCGGCCCGAGGGCTCGTCTGGCAATCAGTTCTGCGAGATCGTTGGCAAGGGCCTCGATGGTATAATGAGCAAGGGCGCTCGGCTTGTCGCTGGCTCCGTGACCTATCCAGTCGAACCGGACGACTCGATAGCCTTTGCGACGGAAATGGTCATACTGATGGCGAAATACCGACTGGTTGTCGGGCCAGCCGTGCAGAAACAGGATGGTCTCATGGCCGTCCCCTGCATCGAAGCCGCGATATGTATGCCCACGAATGTCCGTGGCAAATACATCGCGGGTCGTGTGCGCGCAGTCGGGTTGGTAGTTCAGCATAGGACCCCTTTGAGCATAAGCGTGCCAGCGCAGTGTGGGCTGCAATGGCATCGGGAACAGGTATCGTATATACGAGCAGCATACCGCGATGCCGCACGAAAGCCAATCCCACAATGGGGCTTGACAGAAAGGAGGCATCATGGCTCGCTTCCCAATCGATCCGTATGACCAGCGGTCGGTGGTGCGGGCATTGATGGGCGAGGTTGAAGCCATACGTTACCGACGATACGACCAATGGCATGATCGTCCCCATCCGCTGGGCAAGCGCTTCACCCAGGAGGAACTCCGCGACCGATTTCCCAACTACAAGAATTGGCTCACTGGACGGACACGCCGCCTCCCCAGCCGCGCCCTGGTGCTCGAACTTGCCGCATACCTGGAATGCACCAGCAGCGAAACCAATGATTTGCTGCTGGCGGCTGAATATGTGCCGATGGCCCCCGCGTTCCAGGATGATGAAGAGCAGCACACGCTCGCGGTGGCCCATCAACTCCTGCAGACCTTGCCGTTGCCTGCATTCCTGATTACCCGTGGCTGGCAGATAGCCGCCATCAATAGCCACTATGCCCGACTGGCGGGTATTTCCAGTTTTGATGGGGTTCCTCCGGCGCAGCGCACCGTGATCCATCAGGTCTTCGCGCCCTGTGGCCTTCTGTATCATGGAGCCGCAGCCGACAATAGGGTGCTGTACGAAGCCAATCTCCGATGCGTGCTGCGCACGTTTGCCCTGCCCTTGCAAGAGTGTCAGGAAGCGTGGTATGTGCGGCAACTGCGCGCCTATCATCAGCTCCCACATTTTACGCGCTTGTGGGAGGAAGTGACGACGCATTCGGGGAGGGGGCCAACGGTGCCGACCATAACGCATAAGAGTCCCACGGGGGTGCTTTACCGCACCGTGCTCAGTATCGTGCCGTTCGCACCACGGGCAAGAGCGCTGGCTCCCTTTATTGGCGTGGACATGCCTGCCGACGAAGCGGCGCATGCCATCTTTGCGGCGGTTGGTTGTCCTATCACCGACCACCGTTGGATGCCGACCCGCTCGCAGGAAGACAACCCCTAGTACACGTCCCTGGAAAAGTGTCGACAAATACTCTGCCTGTATGGAAGGTACAACTGCTCTTGAAATGACGGGTTTCTTCCTGGAAGCTGTACTAGTCTTCCTGACGCGCTGCCGCCTGCTGCTGTGGGTTTCGATCTCAGGCAGGCTGCCGATTGGGGCCAGCCCTGGCGCCCAGCTACCACCACGCCAGCGCTATCCAGTTTTATGGGTCGTCGAAGAGCGGCACCGGCAGGCGCAGGGCCACCTTTGCCATGCCGTCCAGCGGCGCTACACTGATGGTGACATCGGCAGGCTGCGCAATGCGTGCCGGTTTGCGGCTGCGCCGTCGCACGTGCGTCATAATAGCTTCTAGCGCACCTTCCAGCCAGAACAGATCATCCGCGTTGGGTGGGCCTGGAGGCATACTGGGCACCGTGCGTATCATCCATGGATGGGCATGCGGCGCGGCCAGCGGCCAGCCATAGTATTCCAGCGCATCCAGGTCATCAAAACTCATCACGCGGGCCTCGTCAAATATGAGTGCCATATGGGAAAACAAGCGGCGCAGTTGTGCCGGATCCAGTCCCATCATAGTGACCCGTAGTGCCTCCAGCGTATCGTAGATCGCCAGCCCATATACTTCGCGGCTACTGCCCATCACCACAGCATAGCGCGGTTCGGCATCAGGCGGGTAGCGTATCTCCATCGGGTGCTTATCGCTCAACCACTGCCAGGGAGCCAGCCGGTAGTAGTCGGCTGCCAGGGTATAGAGATGTTCAACCAGCGGCACCGTGATGCCGGGAGTGGTGAGCAGGCCCGGAAACGGTGGGCGCTGATTGGGGCCGGATCGGGCGTTGGGCGCAGGACGCCCCTTTGTGCCACGCCACTCGCCGGAAGTCTTTAACCGGCTGTCACCGGAGTGGCGCACGATGTTCTGGGATAGCCGCGCCGAGCAGAATGCCGACGGCACCTTCAGCACGCCCTTTGGTGATGCACTGCCGGCGGATATCCCGAATGTGCTGACGGTGCAGGCCATGTTCCCGGTTATCGGTCGGAATGAACTGCGTGGCCTCAAGGGTGACCGCGATATCTTTGGGGAGATCAATGAAATCGCCCAGATCGACGACGATGATCACCAGGCGATCTGGGATGCGGTAATGGCACGGTTGCTCGCCATCACAGAGTATCGTGACCAGGTTCAACTGGCGTTTCCGTATATCCCCGTAGATGAACTGGGGGTTGAGCACGCCGCCGAAGCAATTGCCGCCTTCGAGGGAGCCACCTTTACGTTCACCGGCAGCCCCTGGGATCGCTACCTGGCGGGGGATGATCAGGCGCTCGCAGACGCCGCCAAGCGGGGCGCGCTCCTCTTCTATGGCACGGCCAACTGCGCACGCTGTCACCGTGGCAATCTGCTGACCGACCAGGAGCACTACAATATTGCCGTCCCGCAGATCGGTCCCGGCAAAGGCCAGGAAGCACCGCTGGATCTGGGACGGGGCCGGATCATCGACAAACCCTGCCTGCGTGAGGCCGTTCCCTGCCTGAACCAGGATCAGAGCTTACGCTTCGCTTTTCGGACACCACCCCTGCGCAACATCACCCTGACCGCACCCTACATGCACAATGGTGCCTTCAGTACCCTGGAAGACGCGGTGCGCCATCACCTGGAGCCGGAAGAGTCGTTGCGCAATTATGACCCGACGCAACATCTGCCACCGGAACTTCAAGATACCGTCCAGGATGACGCGGCAGTGCTGAATGAGTTAATCTCCACAATCGCCCCCGTCACACCCACCGAGACGCTCACCGATGCGGAATACACCGATCTGCTGGACTTTCTCACCGCCCTGACCGATCCGGCGGCGGAAAACATCGCTGATGCCCCACCTGACCGTGTGCCCAGCGGTCTTTCGATAACCATTCAGATCCAGGAGGTTTATCTGCCGTATCTTCAGCGCTAAAAGCAGATCGGGTGCTACGCGCTGATAGCGTAATCCGACATATGAACTTTGAACTGTTCATCCGGACATCAGCGATCGGGAGTCCTGGCTGAAGCCGGATCAGGCGTTCCCGGCAGGATGCCACTGTCCCGGCAAGCATGCACCGGCTGAAGCCGGGACTCCCGGTCATGCATATCCGGACTATGTGCGCAACGTTCATCAGCCGGATCAGGCATTCCCGACAGTATGCCCTATCCCGGCAGACATTCCACCGGCTGAAGCCGGGACTCCTGGTCATGCATATCCGGACTATGTGCGCAACGTTCATCAGCCGGATCAGGCGTTCCCAGCAGGATGCCACTGTCCCGGCAAGCATGCACCGGCTGAAACCGGGACTCCTGAACATTCCATGTCCGGACTATGTTCGCAACGTTCATATTTGGTGTGAAGGTATGGTGTCCCGGTCGCTTTGAAACAGGAAAGGAGTGGATCTATGCTCTTCTGATGGCTGTGAAAACAGGTTGATTTACGCCGTGTTTGAAAGTAAAAAGAGGTATATCTATGCACTCCTGGCAACATGTAACGCGCCCATTACTACTCGGACTCTTGTTGCTCTTTCCGCTACTGATCGGCCAGATTTCGACTGGCGATCAGGCCACATCGGTAGCCCGGGCGCAGGAAGGCGAACCGGGCCTGCAGCAGGACTGTCCAAGTGCCCCCAGCGGGCTGGATGCCGACCCGATTGAGCGGGATGAGTTCTGAATACACCTCCCGCAGATTTCTTATCTGCGGGAGGTGGAGAGAAGGCCCTTTCTCCCTCCCCACCACTTCCTCTTCCCCGCTCCCTCTCATATGTAGACTTTTTTGCCAGAGCGCATTGGAATGTGGTTGGTTAGACCGACAGAGACCGCCGCTCCAGAACATTTCCCGCACCAGGACGGGTTGCGGACGCGCAGAAGCGCGTCCCTACCACAAAAAGCCTGCATCTGAGAGATCCCCACTCCACCCTTAGCCCACAAACCTGCCCGATCAACCGACCGAACTGTTCGCGCATATCCGGGAGCATAACCTCTGGCAGCGCGTGCCGGCCCACCAGCGCAAGGACGGCCGCCATTTTGTCGGGACAGACCTTCGTCGTTCGTCGGTGGTCGTTCGTCCACGGCAAAGAGCAGCATAGCAATCCCCGCCCGAGAAGAGGATTACTACATCAGTCAGGCAGATGAAAAGAGTAAATAAAATGTTAAAAATCAGCATAATTCCTCAGAGATAAATCATCTGTAATCAAAATAAGTCGAGGAGTTGGACGAAGACAACACGCTGGGCCTGCAAACCCTGATGCACTGGACCGAAACCGGATGGACCGCCATTGGCATCTTCATTCTCTTCATCCTGCCCACGCTGGCACTGATCCTGGCCGGGTTGACAATCGCAACACTCTTCTTCATCCGCAAATATTTCGAGCATCGTGAGCGGCGGATGTATGTTCCGTGTACCAACTGCGCTACACCCACCCATCCCTCGGCACCGTTCTGTCCCGCCTGCAACCTGGCACGGGAAGAGGTGCGCCAGGTCGGGCTGTTTGGGCAGGCACGCGATGCCCTGGTGAGCGAACCTACGGCGCACCGCCTGCAACTGATGGCCCGCAAGCGCTGTCCATGCTGCGCCTCACGCCTGCGGGAAAAAGCGATCCGGCAGACCTGCGCGAGTTGCGGCACAATCACCTTCGGCGATATAAGCGAGGCAAACAGTTTCATCCGTGCGCTGGATACCAAACTAACCCGGACAACGATTATCACGTTTGTCCTGGGCATGATCCCGCTGATCGGACTGGTGCCGGCAATCATCTACTACCGGCTCAGTCTGATTGCCAGCCTGCGCGGGTATATTCCCCGGAGCGCGGGATGTTTTACCCGCTGGGGCGTTCGCATCATCAACCTCTGCCTGATTGGTCTTCAGCCGATCCCCGTGTTAGGCGCACTGGTTCTCCCGCTGATGTGTCTGGTGAACTATGGTGTCTATCGGCAGGTGGTCAAGCAGGGGATGACCAGCACACTGGGGCGAACATTCCCACCAATCGCTGCACCGATTGCCCCTGGGCAGGTTGCCGGCGCGGTCAGTGTACTGCCGCAACCCCAACCATTTGACCAGCAGCCATCTGCGGGGGGCACATGTGCCGCATGCGGTACCGCCTGGACGGGTAATCCACGCTTCTGTGGCACATGCGGTAATCGCTTGCAGGAACTGTAGTTCG
>DAOTVB010000267.1:0-25498 GCA_034436755.1 Chloroflexaceae bacterium
GCGGTATCGGCCGCCCGGCGGGCCTGGGGCAGGCGCAGGGTCTGTACCAGACTACCGGCCTGCGCCAGTTGCGTCTCGGCACGTACGCCGCGCGCGGCCCGGTCGGCATAGGTACGCAACACCTCATCCTGACGCGAGTCACCAATCCCGGCATAGAGCGCCTGTGCCTGCTCGACCAGTTGGGCAGCCTGCTGGTAGTCACCTGCTTCCAACGCGCTGCGGGCTTCGCCGGCCAGTTGTTCGGCCTGTTGCCCCTGCTGAATCGCTGTCCGCAGTTCCTCAGCTTCGGTAAAGGCCTGCTGCTGCTGCGTATCCGGTACACCCTCGATACTCGCATTCAGGATCTCGATGGCATGCTCCAGTTCTTCCTGGGCCTCGGTATAGCGCCCCTGTTGCAGCAGTTGGCGCGGGTAGTTCATATCATAGCCGGTCAGTGAACTCTGCCGGTAGCCTTCCGCAATATACGACGGCAGCCAGTCCCGCCACTGCGTTTCCAGATCGGCGGGGGAGATGCCATAGGCCCGCTCCAGCGCCGAGCGGTAGCCGCTGCTGCGCGCAGTGATCGTCAGGAACTCGCGGAACTTGCCGAAGCCATACTCCTCGATCAGAAAGGCCACGGAGGAGAGCGTCTGCGGGTAGCCGATTTCGGGTTTGCCATAGATCATATCTCGATCTTCAAAATCGCTCCAGGCGAGCAGCCGCCCCTGATCGCGCATAATGCGTAGCGCGTTGATCTTGGCATTCAGTTCATCCGTCGGGATTTCGACATACTGGGCGATCCCTTCCTGGAAGCCGGTGTTGAGGCGGTTGTCACTCAGATCGGCGGCGATAATATGGGTCAACTCATGCCGCACATTGTTCTGCACCCCCTCAAAGGACTGGCCTGCCGTCTGGGTCAGCACCACCACCAGTTCGCGCTTGCGAAAGTCGGCGTGGGCCACAACGCCGGGCATATTGCGTGCCAGCGGGTTGACCGCGTGATAACTCTCCATTGTCGGGTAGAGCCGTAGTGTGAGCGGGGTTGCGGTGCGGTGGTTAAACACCGCCGCCAACTCCTCGTAAATATTATCGACAAAACCAGCATACTCCTGGGCCGTGTCGCTGTCGTCGGGCGTGTAGAGGATGACAAAATAGTCAGTTGCAAGATCGCGCCAGTCTTCGTCCTGGGCATCGGCGGTAGCCGGCCAGAAGAGCAAGAGCACAATCAGAATCAGTGCTATCTTTCGTAGCAGATACATGGACCAATCCTTACTTAACATCGGGCTACATCCACATATGCCTGAGCGCGCATGTCTACACAACGCAGCAGCAGACATGCGCAGTGGGAACTATGCATCAGTCTACCATAAGATGAACGGGACACGGTGAGAAGTGGATGAAAACCGGCGCACACAGCTATGCCGGCCCCAATTCTGTGTAGATCGAACCAGTGGGAGTTAGCGTGCTCTGGAAGAGGAGCGGATGACCGCTCGGCCAGGCGATTGATCGGGGCGGTGATAGCGAACCAAGCGCTGATCCGAGGGCGGCGCGCTGTGCGGGAGTAGCTTCACGGCGCACCCGGCCCAGCGTAAGATGGGCACGAAAGAGGCGCGTTTCGGGCTGAAATCCGAGCGGTTCCGTCGCCCTGATCACCGATTGATACAGGCGCGTCAACCCTTCCAACTCGCCGGCGATGCCCACCCAGAGCGTTTGCGGCCGGCGCAGATTGGGAAATGCGCCGGCCTCCGCCAGTCGTAACTGCAGCGGTGGGCGCTGCGCTGCCGTAGTGCGCACTTCTTCCAATGCCTGCAGGATGGCGGGGAGTTGCTCCTCCGGAACTTCGCCGAGAAACTGCAACGTCAGATGGATCAACTGCGGCGCAACCCACTTGACCGGATGTGCCTCCGTGCGCCGGAGCCGCTGCTGGACCGCAGCCAGTTCATCGAGGACATCCGCCGGCAACTTCAGCGCAATAAACAGCCGCATGCGCTACAGTTCCTCCCCGTGCCCCTGATTAAACCGCATCACTTCCGGATCTTGACTATTGATCATTTCCCCGCCCGGTTCGGGGGACAGTCTGACATAACTCCCATCAGGTTGTAAAATCCAGGCACAGGTATTATCGCGCAGATAGATTTCCAGCAGATCATCGCGCACATGCCGCAGCAGACCGGGCTCTTCCAGCGGAAAAATCTGCTCGACACGCCGATCAAGATTGCGCTCCATAATATCGGCGCTACCCAGGTAGGTCTCTTCCTGCCCATTATTGTGAAAATAGTAGATCCGGCTATGTTCCAGGAAGCGACCAATGATGCTGCGCACGCTGATGGTTTCACTCAGACCAGCCACGCCCGGCTTGAGCCGGCACATGCCCCGCACAATCAGATCGATCCGCACCCCGGCCTGTGATGCCCGGTAGAGCGCGTCAATGATACGCGGGTCCACCAGCGAGTTCATCTTGAAGATTAATCGTCCGTTGCCATGCTGTTGCTGCTGCTGCGTCTCCCGTTCAATCAGGCCCGTCAGATGCTCGCGCAGATTCACGGGGGCGACCAGCAATTTGCGATACTTACGCTGGCGGCTGTAGCCCGTCAGGAAATTAAACAGGTCGGAAACATCGGCTCCCAGGTCCGGGCGACAGGTCAGCAGACCGATATCGGTGTAGAGCCGCGCGGTGCCGGCGTTATAGTTGCCGGTGCCCATATGCACATAGCGCCGGATACCATCATGCTCTTTGCGCACCACCAGCGCCAGCTTTGAATGGGTTTTCAAGCCGAGCAGACCATACACCACATGCACACCTGCCCGCTCCAGCGCCTTGGCCCAGATAATATTGTTCTCCTCATCAAAGCGCGCCTTCAGCTCAACCAGCACCGCCACCTGTTTCCCCTGCTCGCGCGCATGCATTAACGCCCGCACAATCGGCGAGTTACTCCCCACCCGGTAGAGCGTCTGCTTGATCGCCAGGACATCCGGATCATTCGCCGCCGTCTGAATAAAATCGACAATTGGCGCAAACGAGTCATACGGATGGTGCAGCAGAATATCATGCTGGCGGATCGCTGCGAAAATATCGACATGGCCGCGTAGCGGGGGCGGGATCTCCGGGTAGTGCGGCGGGTTCTTCAGATCGGGACGATCAAGCCCGGTCAGATCCATCAGCGTAGAGAGCCCCAGCGGACCCCGCACCGCGTAGAGGTCATGCGCTTCGATGCCCATATTCTTCATCAGCAGTTGGCAGATCCGCTCCGGCATAGTATCGTCCACGGTAATGCGTACCACTTCACCAAAGCGCCGCTGACGTACGCCCTGTTCAATTGTGCGCAATAGATCTTCGGCCTCATCTTCGGCAATCTCCACATCGGCGTTACGGGTAACGCGGAACGGATAGGCCTCAACAACTTCGATTCCCGGGAAGAGCGCCTCGACATAGGCGGCAATCACCTGCTCAATCCAGATGAAATAGTGCTGGCGGCCCGTAGGCACCTCACCCGTGTCATCGGCCAGTTCGGTTGGCAGCGGTACCAGGCGCGGCAACACTTCCGGCACCTTGACCCGCGCAAACAACTCACCTTCCGCTTCATCCTGGATCACCACCGCCAGGTTCAGGCTGAGGTTCGAAATATGGGGAAAGGGACGGCTGCTATCGGCTGCCAGGGGTGTCAGGACCGGAAAAATATGGCGATCAAAATAGTCCGCGAGAAACTCGCACTGGGCCGGGTTCAGTTGGTCATAGTTGAGAATGTAAATACCCTGCTGCGCCAGATTGGGCAGCAGATCCTCGATCAGCAGGTCGCGTTCCTCATCGTGCAGCGGCAGCAGTTTGCTGCAAATTGCGGCCAGTTGTTCACTGGGCGTCAGGCCGTCGGGCGTACGTTTCTGCACCCCGGCGGCAATCTGCTGCTTAATGCCACTTACCCGGATCATAAAGAACTCATCCAGGTTTGCGGCAAAGATCGCCAGGAACTTGACCCGTTCCAGCAGGGGCGCACGCGGATTAAACGCCTCGGCCAACACGCGCCGGTTGAACTCAATCCAGCTCAACTCCCGGTTAAAATAGGGCGTCGTCTCAGCGGGAACAAATGCAGTCGAATCGAGCGTCTGCTCGTGATGCGTCGCTGTCATAACAGAGTCTCTTCCTGGTAGATATCGTTCAGACCAACATAGCAGGGCGCTATCGGTGCATCCAATGTACCACAGATTTGACGATTGTACTTCGGTGTACAACATGCACGGACTGGTGACACTCAATAACACAAGTTACGCGGCAGGCGTTTGGACTACGAACAACACGACATGAGCGAACACCGCGAAACGGCCAATGCTGATGTGTATCAGGCGATTCCGCGTCTGGCGGGGGATAATGCCTCCGGCAGGGCGGAAGATCCCATGCTTTTTCACAAAACTGTTGTATAAAGTGCAACAGTTTTGTGAAAAAGATAAAAAAAGTACCACGCTGCCGCAGGCGAAGACGGTCTTGACAGAAATCTGTGTCTCATTTGACTGCCCACCACGTAACGCGTGTGAATGACAAGGAGATGACCACCGCGCTGTACTAATAGCACTGGTAGACTTGCAGTATAGCAGGGAGCAGCATGATCGGCAAGCAAGCGTGATTTGTCGTCCCTGGATCTGGAATTTGTTATCGGAGGTTCTGCCGACAGAGTGCGGTAGCACAGTTGGATCTCGGCTGCATCTCTCAGCACCTGACTGTGCAAATATCGTACAAAAACCTTGACAAATCGGGTGCGTATGAGTATGATAATTTACGACAAAGGTATCTTTGTGACTCCATATCTCTCTCCAATAACCAATAAAAGATCTACAACATCTAAACTCTTATCCTGGCATACGGCTGCGCCGGTCTGCCCACATTGCTTGACGAAAGGAGCGCAGGGTGAAGATCGCTGGTAATTATAACTTTGCCGCGCCACGCGAAGAGGTCTGGGCTGCCATGAACGCCCCCGAAGTATTGGCACGGGTTATTCCAGGTTGTCAAAAACTGGAACAGGTAGGCGAGCATGAGTTTGAAACCACCCTGAACATCCACATGCAGGCCGTTCGGGGTACCTACAGTGGGCGCGTGTGCATCGAGGATCTGCAACCACCTGCCCATTACCGCCTGACGATTGACGGCAAGGGGAGCAACGGCTTTTTGAAGGGGGAAGGGAGTGTTGATCTGCGCCAAGAGACCGCTGTCCTGACGATTATGGACTATGGAGGCGAGGCGCAGGTCGGCGGGACGATTGCCAGTGTCGGGCAGCGCCTCCTGGATGGCGCGGCCAAGACGTTGATCAACCAGAGCCTCAAGGCGCTGGCAGCGCAGATCGAAGCGCGCACCCGCCCGGCAGACGCCAGCGTGGAAGCGGATGCGGAAACTGAGGATAGTCATGCGGCATCGGCGGAGCCTGCCGACAGTATGCCCCAACCCGCACTAACCCAGGCGGTCGCTCCCAGTCCGGAAGCCGCGCCGTCTCCGTCCGCCCCGCCACCATCCGGCCCACCCGTATCCCCCTCACCGCCGGCGCAGGCCGGGGCGCACCTGCCTCCCGACTGGCGCACCATTAGTGTTCCGGAAGCGGAACGCCTCTCTGAAGGTCAGCTTGTACGCGGTATCCTTACCGATTTTCTGCAAGCACGCCCCTGGCTCTTCTGGGTCGCAGCCGCGTTTGTGATCGGGCTGATGTTTGGGCGACGATCAAACGCAAAGAATACATGATATCTGGTCCTGTCCCTGGGGTTTCTCGGTTGCTGGTTTCCAATGCTCTATCCACATCTCACCAGAGGAGGTTCTCCGTGACAAAGATTGCTGTCACCGTCAACAACCGGCAGTATCAGGACGATGTTGAGCCGCGCACACTGCTGGTCCACTATCTGCGCGACCATTTGAACCTGACCGGAACGCACATCGGCTGTGATACCAGCCAGTGTGGTGCCTGTGTCGTTCTGGTTGACGGCATGAGTGTGAAATCCTGTACGCTGCTGGCAGTGCAGGCTGATGGCGCCGACATCACCACCATCGAAGGTCTGGCCCGGGATGGTCAACTCCATCCGCTGCAGGAGGGCTTCTGGGAGCAGCATGGCCTCCAGTGTGGCTTCTGTACGCCGGGTATGATCCTGTCCGCATGCAACCTGCTCCAGCAGAACCCCAACCCCACCGATGCCGAAGTCCGGCATGGGCTGGAGGGCAACCTCTGCCGCTGCACCGGCTATGAGAATATCGTCCGCGCGGTACAGTATGCGGCCGCGAAGCTCCGGGGTGAGGAACCTGAACCGGTTGAACTGACCGAAGCGTAAGGAATTTCAGCGGTGTTCCAGAGGAGAGCGTATGATTCCCGCCGGCTTTGACTATGTTGTGCCGACGAGTGTCGCTGAGACGGTGCGCCTGCTCCAGCAGTATGGCGATGAGGCTAAAATCATTGCGGGGGGCCACTCGCTCCTCCCGACGATGAAGCTGCGCCTGGCGGCGCCGGGTGTGCTGATTGACATCGGTAAAATTGCCGAACTGCGCGGCATTGTTGTCACCGACCGGGTGAGCATTGGTGCGCTGACGACCCATCATATGATTGCAACCTCCGATGCGTTGCGTACCGCCTGCCCGATCTTGCCGGAGTGCGCCGCAGTGATTGGCGATATCCAGGTGCGCAACCGGGGCACCCTGGGGGGCTCCCTTGCCCACGCCGATCCCGCCGCCGACTGGCCCCCCGTTATGCTGGCGCTTGATGCGCAGATCAGCCTGATGGGACCGAATGGCACGCGCACGCTGAGTGCTGAGGATTTTTTTGTTGATCTGTTGATGACTGCGCTTGAGCCGGAGGAGGTCTTAACGCGTGTGGATCTGCCCACCCTGGGCGCGGGTGAAGGCGTAGCCTATGTCAAACTGCCCCACCCGGCCAGCCGCTATGCAGTGGTCGGTGTAGCGGCCTATGTCAAATTTGTCGGCGGCAAAGTGACAGCAGCCCGCATCGGCATCACGGGTGCCGGGGTCAGAGCCGAGCGGCAACCCGCCGCCGAGTCGCTCCTGGTTGGCAGCGATGGTGGAGCCGAGGCCATTGCTGCTGCGGCCACACAGTCCGGCAGCACAATGGATGTACTGGGGGATATTCACGCGGGGGAGGAATACCGCCGTGCGATGATCAGCGTCTACACGCGCCGCGCACTGACACAGGCGGTTGCGCGTACCGGTGGCTGATGCAGTCAGCGACTACCGGGTGATGGGTGACAATGGATAACATCCGGCATCCATCACTCTCCCCACTCCGCCTTCACCTGATAACGCGGGCACACCTCGCTCCATCGCTCTGGTGCGCCCCCAGGACCGGATATCCTTAGCAACGCAGGTGAGCGCTTACTCCAGCGTCAACGCCGGGTGGCCGCGCCGCTGGAAAATAACATCGACTGAGATTCCGCTGTGCATGCGCTGGATCACCTCGGCCAGCAGCTTGCTAATCGTCAATACGGTCAGTCCCGGCCAACGCTTCTCGGCTGGAATAGGCAGCGTATCGGTTGTGACGACCTCGCGGATCGGGCTGTCGCGGAGATACTTCGCGGCATCACCCGCCAGCACCGGATGCGAACAGCAGGCATACACTTCCCGCGCGCCCCGCTCAAGCAGCAGATTGGCAACCTTCAGCATCGACTTGCCCGTGGCAATTTCATCATCCACGATAATGCAGCGTTTGCCCTCAACATCGCCAATCAGGTTCATCACATCGGGGGACGAGCTTGCACCGTTGCCGCGCCCCAGATCCTGAATACGCCGCTTCTCGGCAATTGCCAGCGGCACGCCAAGATGTTCGGCAAAATTCCGGGCACGCTTGGCAAAACCCATATCCGGCGAAACGATGATCGCATTATCCCAGCCCTTCTCGGCAAAGTAGGCAACCAGCAGCGACATGGCGCTCAGTTCATCCACCGGAATACTGAAGAACCCCTGGATCTGCCCGGCATGCAGGTCCATCGTGACCACCTGGTGCGCCCCGGCAACCTGGATCATATCCGCCAGCAGGCGCGCGGTAATCGGCACCCGCGGCTGGTCTTTTTTATCTGTACGGCTGTAGGCATAGTAGGGAATAATTGCAGTGACCCGACCGGCCGAGGCGCGCTTGCAGGCGTCGAGCATGATCAGCAACTCCATAATCCGGTCACTCAGTGGGGGACAGAGGGATTGAACGACAAACACATCCTTCTCGCGGACACTCTCATTCAGTCTGACAAAAATATTCTCGTTCGCAAACTGTGTCACCGTCGCATCACCCAATGGTACCCCCACACGATCACAGATGGCGTGGGTCAGGTTGAGATTCCCGTTTCCGGAAAAGATCCGCAGTTCATCAAACCGGCTGCCCATGGCTTACCTCCCTTGTAACATAGCTAACACAACTGAACGATATAATTGGAGACCGGGAGGTACATGCCTTCCCGGAGGAGTTTCCGCCAATTCATTGACAAAAAGCAGCGTGCCGATAGCCGGACGCTGCAACAGGATGGCAAGAAGCTGATCGATATGCATACTCGACAGGCGCGGCGAGGGGCCTAACCCATAATGCTGCGCAAATGCCAGCGCAGCATCGGCACTGGGAAACGCCAGCAACATCCGGGAACGTTCACCACCGCCCGCCGCGCCGCCGGCGCCCCCGCCAGTACGATAGACATAAAATTGCGCCTGCGGGGAACTTCCCTGTTCAGCTAGATTGGACCCGACAAAATCAAGCACCCGCTGGGCAGCCTCAACACTAAAACCGTGCTGCCGGGCCGTCTTCACAAAGAGGCTGTGCGTATCCATTGCCTCGGCGCATCCTGTTCAACTACTGAACCGACTGAACCTGTTGACTGATGAGTGTCGCCAGTTCTTGCAACTCCTGCGTATCGGCTGTGCCCTGCTTCCAGGCGCGGACCGCGTTATCCCCTTCCCAGCGGGGCACAATATGCACATGATAGTGAAATACCTCCTGACCGGCGGCGCTACCGTTGTTTTGCATCACATTGTAGCCATCCGGCTTGAGCGCCTCCGTAATGGCGCGGGCAACCTTTTGCGTTGTCTGCACCACCGCTGCCAGCAGGTCGGGCGGAACACTCAGCAGGTCCGGGTATTCCTCTTTGCAGATGACGAGGGCATGCCCCCGTGTGGCCGGATTAATATCCAGAAAAGCCAGTGTCTGATCGTCCTCGTATATTTTGGCGGCAGGAATTTCACCCTGCACAATGCGCGAAAAAATAGAAGCCATACACACGTTCTCCACGAGTGCTACAAATAGAATAATCCTCGGTTCGCAAACAGATGGTAGCTATCGGAATAGCGCCGATTATAGCACAGCCTGCTCCGGTTCAAGCACTTCGGTCGACCGATAGCGATGACGGAACCAGAGCAGCGCGCCAACTCCCAGGGAGACACCGAACCAGAGTGTACAGAAGCGAATAATAATCGTCGCAGCCGTGGCGCCACTGGCACTCATCCCCAGCAGAGCAATCAGCAGGCCCGCGCTGCTCACCTCCGACGCACCCAGACCGCCCGGCAAGAACGACACTAACCCGAAGAGCGTACTGGCGGCGAAGATAAAGGTTGCCTGGAGCAGTAACAGCGCTGTTCCTTCCAGGCCCAATCCCGTGAGGACATAGTAGAAGGCGATACACTCAAATCCCCAGGACACAAAACTGAGCAGGGTTGCGATCAGCAGTATGCGCCAGTCCAGCAACTGCCGGGTGCTGGTGTAAACATTACGGAGCTTTGGTGCGGCTTTGCGCCCCAGGGGTAGTTGTTCGATCCAATCCAGCAGGCGCGTACAGAGGGGCCGATGTTGCAGAACCGCGATGCCGACAATGCTCAGAACCAGCAGCACAACAAAGAGCGGACGTGCGGGTGGATAGAGCGTCAACCCCAGGGCCATCAGCAGCAGCATGGCCAATCCGTCCGTCAGACGCTCGGCCAGGACAATCGGTGCGGAGATGCTGACTGCCGTGCCATTGACGCGCCGCAGCAAGTAGGATTTAAAGACCTCGCCGATCTTTCCCGGCGTTACCGACATAATCATCCCGGCGGTAAACATCAGGCCGCTGTCGAGGTAGTTGACACCCTGACCCAGATGCAGCCGCCGCAGATAGTAGTCCCACTTGAGCCAGCGCAGCAGATAGTTGAGCAGCGTAAAACTCAAAATCGCCGGAATGGTAATCCAGCGAAAACTGCTAAAGCTGGCGCCCACCTCTTGCAGGTCACTGAAGAGGCTGAGCACAACAAACACAACAATTCCTAGCAAGATCGATGCCAGAATTTTGCCCTGGAGTTTTTGGAAAGACATCATCAGGTGAGTACGTTCTCTCTGTCGCCTTATAACTTTTATACAAGATGGGAGGATTATACCGCCCTACTGTCCGCTACGCAATGCGTCATCGCTCCCAGTCGAACTTAGCCATATCTGTCGGATTGAGTTATCCCGAGGGCCGCAGTTCGGCGAAATTCCCGGTATGTTCAACCGGTTTTCGTATTGTGAGAGTGCTTCTTCCCTGTTATAATTCTTTTTGTGATGCAGCCCCGTCCACCAAGGATGGTACGTGGAACCTGTGTGGACCAGTGAGACCACCTTACAACCCTACCCTTCGCGTTAAGGAGATTCAATGAACCGCATTCCACTCGTACTGTGTGTACTTGTCCTCCTCACCTTTGTCGTCGTTCCGCATGCCGGCTATGCGGCTGCGCCCGACGCCGCGCCATATCGCGCAGGTGAAGTTCTGGTTAAACTCCAACCAGGCATTAGCCTCTCTGCGGAGGCCCGCCCGGTTGGTGTGCCCCTCACCCCAACCGGCGAGGCAAGTCACCTGAACAAGATGCTCCGCATGCTGGGAGCTTACCATGCCGACCCTATCGACGATACGAGTAATACCTATCGTGTATCCCTGAACACAACTATCGATGCTGCCCGATTAGCTGTGCAGATTGCGGCTGATCCGGCCGTCGTTTTTGCCGAGCCGAACGCTATCCGTACGGCGATGCGTACGCCCAACGATCCCGCTGTGCCGCAGCAGTGGGCACTGAACAACATTCAGGCGTTTGATGCCTGGAATGTCACAACCGGAGCCGAACTTGTTGTTGCTGTGCTCGACACTGGCGTCTCGACCAACCACCCGGATCTCGAAGGCAAGATCCTGCCTGGCTACAACGCCATTAATGGCGGGAATGGTTCCGAAGATACCAACGGGCATGGCACGGCCGTTTCGGGCCTGATTGCGGCGAACACCGACAACGACACCGGTATTGCCGGCATGTGCTGGGGATGCCGGATTCTGCCGGTCACGGTGCTGAGTGCGCGTGGTGGTGGTGACGATGCCAGCGTTGCGCGCGGCCTCCGCTGGGCCGTGGATAACGGCGCACGGATTGTTAATATGAGCCTGGGTGGCTCGCAGGACAGCCAGACGTTGCGCGATGCCGTACAGTATGCTCACAGTCGGGGCACTCTGATTGTGGCGGCCTCCGGGAATGAGCGTCAGGCAGGCAACCCGGTGAGCTACCCGGCAGCCTACCCGGAAGTGCTGGCCGTCGGTGCCACGGGCAATGCCGACACAATCACCGGCTTTTCCAATACCGGCGACTATGTTGCGCTGGCCGCGCCGGGTGTGGGGCTCTGGACGACGGTGCTGGGCGGTACGTATGGTCCGCCAAACGGTACTTCGTTTTCCAGTCCGTATGTTGCCGGTGTTGCCGGTCTGATCTGGACGCTGCGCAGCGATCTGAGTAACTATGATGTCGCCTGCATCCTGCAGGCCAGCGCCGATGACAAAGGCGCGCCCGGCAAAGACCCCGAATATGGCTGGGGCCGATTAAACGCCCTCCGCGCAGTCCAACTGGCGCAGAACTATGGCGGTTGCCCGCTGGAGCAACCCGCCGAGCAACCGGCTCAACCCCAACCTGCACCGGTCAATCCCACGCCGGGTAACGCGCCGCCGGCATTTGTCCCAGTGCCGCCCATTCCCGATACGCCTGATCAGCGCTTCTTCCCCGAAACCGGGCATACTCTGCGCGGTGAGTTCAAGCGCTACTGGGAGCGCCACGGTGGGTTGCCGATCTTTGGCTACCCGACGAGCGAGGAGTTTCTGGAGCGCGGAAGCGATGGCCGTGACTATGTGGTGCAATACTTCGAGCGCCACCGCTTTGAATTTCATCCGGAAAATTCGGCTCCCTACAATGTTCAACTGAGCCGCCTGGGCGATCTGGTGCTGCAAAGCCAGGGACGCAACTGGTTTACCTTCCCCCGCTCCGCTCCGCAGCCGGGATGCGTCTTCTTCGAAGGAACCGGGCATTCCGTCTGTGAGCCATTCTTGAGCTACTGGCGCAGCAACGGCCTGGAGTTTGACGGCCGGCCCGGCAAAACATTTGAAGAAAGCCTGGCACTCTTTGGGCAACCGCTCTCTCCGCCCCAGGTCGAGGAAGTTGCCCCCGGCGTCTTTGTAACATCCCAGTGGTTTGAGCGTGCGCGCCTGGAGGACCATGGGTCAAACGGGGTATTGCTGGGATTGCTGAGTAACGAACTTGCCCGCGCCCGTGGTTGGCGCTAACAAACCACGAACCTTGCCCATCTCATGACGAGCGAGCGATGACGAACACCTTAGCCACTGGCAACCTTCGTCATCGCTCGCTTGTTTTCTGGTTTCTCGCCCTTTTTTAACGGATGGAGTGGGTTTGATGCAAAGGATGCTTCCCCTGGTCGTGTTGCTGGTGATGCTGTTTGTGACGGCACTGCCCGTCGCTGCGGTCACCTACGATGAGAGTGCCTTCAATCGCGTGTGGGAACGTACAGATGGACCTGTTGCCAATGGCAACGTTGAGCGCGCCTGGTTCTGGGGACCGGCCCCGTTTACGACTATCGACGAGCGGTATGTCGAAGGCGTCGATGGCACCCGCCGGGTTCAGTATTGGGACAAGGGACGGATGGAGATCTCTAACCCGAATGATGACCCGAACAGCCCCTGGTATGTCACCAGCGGCCTTCTGAGCCTGGAGATGATCGGCGGGCGTATGCAGGTCGGTGACACCCGGTTTGAGCGCCGGGCCAGGGCCGAGATACCGATTGCGGGCGATCCTGACCCGGAGTTCAACCCGGAAGCGCCAACTTATGCTGACTTCTTTGGCGTAACGACCGTGATGCTTGACAGCCGCCTCCAGCCGATCCTGTCCGACCCGATCGGCCCGATTGCGGCGGATAGCGCAGCACCACCCCGGTTTGGCGACCTGGTGGCCGAGGCGGTGACATCTACCGGCGAAGTAGAGCGCGTGCCGGAACTGGCGGCGGCCTACCCGGGTACGCGTCTGGTCTATTACGATGGTGTGTTGAGCCACAACATCCCGGAGGTCTTCTGGAATTTTCTGCAGCAGGTGGGCACCGTGGAGATCAACGGCGAGGAACGCCAGGATCTCTTGATGGACTGGCTCTATGTGATGGGTCACCCGGCCAGCGAGCCCTACTGGGTTAAGACCCTGGTCAACGGGGTTGAGCAGTATCTGCTGGTCCAGGTCTATGAGCGCCGCATCCTCACCTACAACCCGAACAACCCTCCGCAGTGGCAGGTGGAACTGGGCAATATCGGGCAGCACTACTACACCTGGCGTTACGAGTTGACCGAGCGCCCGGCCCCGGTCAATCTGATTCGTCCGGACAATATCAACGCAATTGTGGAACCACCCGAAGGTCCGGCCGGCACCACCTTCGCCGTTACCCTCTTTGGGTTTGAGCCGGGCGAAGATGTCAGCGTCTGGTTGACCTTCCCCGATCAGGCGGTGCAGGAAGCGCCGGAACTGGGTGTCGCGGATGCCAATGGCGAAGTTACCCTGTTTGGCGAAACACCCATCAACGTGTTTACCAATGAGGGCGACCCACCGGGGGTGTGGGCACTGACCGGGCAGGGGTTGAGCAGCGAGAATATCGCTATCGGCTATTTCAGCGTTATCCCACCTGAATAGCCGTTATGTTCCAGGAGTTACGCGGTGCGCAGGCAAATCAGGCATGTGCCTGGATGAACAGCCCGATTCGCCTGCGGCAGCGTGGTACGTTTTATCCTTTTTTACAAAAATTTGCACAGAGTGCAAATTTTTTGTGAAAAAGAAAGGAATCTTCCACCCTACCGGAGGCGATATCAACTTCCGGGGGAGGGACCGCGTAACTCGTGTTATGTGACACGAGTTACGCGGTCACTGACTCGAAAGGACATTTCGCCTCCGGCAGGGTGGAATCGGACATCCTTTTTGGAAAAAAAGTGGCTCTCCGAGCCACTTTTTTCCAAAAAGATCGAAAACGTACCATGCTGCCGCAGGCGAGACGAGCTTTCATCTGTTCAAACGTCCGGTTTGAACGCCACCGCGTAAGTTGTGTTATGTGACAGGTGTTACGCGGTCGGTTCCAAACCAGGCGTCTGCCGGGACAAACGGCCCGATGCGCCTGCGGCAACGGGGTACATTTTGATCTTTTTCACAAAAAAATTCACAACGTGAATTTTTTTGTGAAAAAGATCGAGGATTTTCCGCCCTGCCGGAGGCGATATCCCCCGCCAAACGCCGGATCGCCTGATCCATGGCAGCACCAGCAGGTTCGTGCTTTTCGCTCATGTCGTGGTGTTCGTGGTCCAAACGATCACCGCGTAACTCCTGTTATGTGAACGCGCGGCAGCCATGCGGATTGCGCCGTATCACAGCACATAGCCGCGCTTGCGGGCCAGTTCCTCTTTGTGTTTCCGAAAGAGAATATCGCGCTCCGTCCCTTTCAGTCCACGACTGTAGGTGTCCAGGATCTGTTCGACCTCGGCGTCAAGCTCATCTTCCTGCCGCAGATCGGCAATAATAAACTCATAGATCCGTTTAACGCGTTCGGCCCGCCCCTCGCCCGGCCGGGCCCCGGGACGTTCCTTGTACGCAACCAATCCGCGCTGCGCCAGTTCATCCTGAAGCCGCTCGGCAATGCGGCGCACTTTGTCTTCAGAGAGTCGCATGGGCGCTCCTCCACCTTGCAATACTTACGCTATGGTCGTTTCCATTATAGCCGATTCTTGCATGGAAACGTTGGCATCCAGCGCGGTGACTCTGCCCGGCGGATGGAGCGGGTACCTACTGCAACCCGGCAATTTCGTGGCATAACCAGGCCAGACACTTTTGATTAACAAAGTAGCACACGGCCGGGCCATCTTCTTCCGCTTCTAGCAGGCCGGCGGTACGCAATACCCGCAGATGCTGCGAGAGTGTCGATTGGGCCCGCGGACCTCCTTCCGGCAGATGCAAGCGAATCTGATTGCCGATGCAGCCGGGATGTGCCAGGACATAGCGCAGAATCTGCAGGCGTACAGGACTGCTGAGCGCTTTGCAGACACGACAGAAGTGATCTTCGAGTTGGAGCTGTGCCGTCTCCATCTCCATTGTCGGCCTCTTTCATTGATGATAGGTATCGATGTGCGCTTCTCCCAAACCCTGGTCAGGCAGAGGTCCGGATCGAGCAAGCGGAGGACAAAGCAATCCCGAACAACGCAAGCCTATCGTTTCTTCGTGATACGTTAGAAGTGTTCCCTCCTATTTACTGGGAGGCTATCCCGCTTCCGTCAGCGAATACCTTCGCCAGATCGCTATTCTGAAGACAAAAGTATGCAATCCGAAAAAACATACGTTTTGTTTGTCGCTCTGCAAGGTAGAATACAAGTAAGTATAGTATCTCATCCGGCAGTCGGCAATAGAACTTTATTACTGTTCTGGATGAAACCATTGCACTATCCGGGAGGACTTCGTATAATGGTCAACGAACTGGGGTAATGTCTGCCGCAATATAGGATAACAACTATGACGAACACCGTACCAATGCAGCGTGATCCAATGGCGGCGGTCCTCGAACTGAATCGCCTGGTCTGTTCATCCTTAGATCTGGACGAAGTGTTGCGGCGTATCCTGCATGCGGCGCATGACTTGAGTGAAGCCGAGTCTGTCACCGTGATGCTGTTGGATGAAGCGGGGGAATGGTTAACGGTGAGTGCGGCAATTGGCACCTCCCGTAATGTCTATCAGGATGTGGGCTTGCGGGTGGGTGAGGGATTGGCTGGTTGGGTCGCGCAGACCGGTCAGCCCCTCCATCTGAGTAATCCTGCGGCCGATCCGCGTTACCACCACTGGCCTTCGGCGCCGATATCGAATATCCTTGCCTTACCGCTTCAGGTGCGCGACCGGATACTCGGTGTCCTTAATCTATCGCAGTATGACTCGTATGCCCTCTTCAGCGAGACCGTCGTGCAGATGATGGAGGTGTTTGCCAGCCATGCGGCAATTGCCATCGACAATGCTGAGACCGCTACCAAACTGCGGCGCGCGGCCGCCCGGGAACGGTTGCTGAACCAGATTAATCATGCTGTACGGGATATGGGCAACGCTGATGCGGTTATCGACCTGGCACTCCGAGATCTGACCAGTAATCTGCAAGGAACCAGTTGTACGCTGTATCGCCGGGTAACTACCGGCCACACCAGCGAGTTTCATCTGACGAATGAGTGGCGACAACCGGCAGCGGCAGTGGCCCCGGAATGGTCGGATCAATCCTGGATGGCAACAGCGGATCGATCCGCCGCTGTCTGCAAGCTGACTGCTGCGGGCGCCTGGATTACCGCCCCGATTTCTTATCGTGGGCGTCTGCTATCCTGGCTGCGGCTATTTGCCCAGGCCCGCACCCGCTGCTGGCGCGCTGATGAACTTGATCTGGTGCAGGCCGTGGGGGACCAGCTTGCGATTGCTATCGCACAGGCTGAGTTGACGCAGCAGGAGCAGCGCAGTCGTAACTTGAGCGAGTCACTGGGGCAACTCGCCGCCGCCTGCAATGCGATGATTAGCCAGGAAGTGCTTCTCAACTTTGTGCTGGAACAACTCGCGCGCTTTGTGGCCTATGACTCGGCCGCCATCTGGTTGAGCCGCGATGAGGACTATGTTAAACTGGTTGCCAGTCGCGGCCATCAATCGGATATCCACAATCTCATTCTGTATGTCGGGCCCGGTTCGCTTGACTGGCGGAGGACCGGACAACGCCGGGCGGTGGTTATATCCGATGTGCAGCAAGATCCGCGCTGGCAGGATGTTCCCGACAGTCAGATTATTCGCTCCTGGGTCGGAGTGCCGCTGTGGGCCAACAAACAGTTCATTGGCCTGTTATCGATTGATCAGTGGCAGCCCGATGCATTTGGCGAGAATGACCGGCAGATTGCCGAAGCGTTTGCCGATCATGTAGCCGTGGCAATTCATAATGCGCAACTCTATCAGCAGGCCCAGGTTCGCACCGAACAACTCCAGGCGCTCCACCGCCTGAGCATTCGCCTGAGCGCCATGCATGCGGTTGAACCTCTCCTGGACGAACTGGCACACCTGTTGCATACAACCTTCGGTTACTATCAGGTCAACGTGGCCCTGGTCGAGGATGGCAATCTGGTGATCAAAGCCGTCGCCGGGCAGGTTCACGCGGTCGCAGATCTGCAAGATACCGGCTGCCTGGCTGGCGGGGCAGGCCTGGCAGAGCAGGCTATGCGTAAGGTTGCGGCGGTGCTGGTTAATGATCTCGCACGCGAACCGGACTATGTTGCACTTCCGCTGCTGGAGGCAACCCAGGCCGAACTGGTTGTGCCGATTAACGGAGCGGATCGGGTGCTGGGCGTCATTGATGTCCACGGCGCTAGTGTGGGCCAGTTCAGTCAGGATGATGTCTATCTGTTAGAGTCACTGGCCGGGCAGACTGCGGTCGTCCTGGAGAATATTGCGCGCTACGATGAACTCCAGCGCACACAGGAGGAGTTGCTGCGGAGCGAGCGCCTGCGCGCGCTGGGTGAACTCTCCAGTGGGGTTGCGCATGACTTTAATAACCTGCTGGCAGGAATCCTTGGTCACGCGCAGTTGCTGCTGCTTGAACCGATGGACGCGACAATCCGCGAGGGGCTGCGGGTCATTGAGCGTGCCGCCCTCGACGGCGCGGCGATGGTCCGCCGGTTGCAGGATTTTGCCCAGACCCACCACTCCCCCCCCGATGATATTGTCGCTATCAACAGTGTTATCGAAGAGAGCCTGGCAATTACACGCCCGCGCTGGCGTGATGCGGCGCAGAGTTGCGGTATTTCGGTTGAAGTTGTCTGTGAACTGTCTGCGCAGACCCCCGTTATTGGCGATGCGCCCGTCCTGCGGGAACTGGTGACGAACCTGATCCTTAACGCACTCGATGCAATGCCGCATGGCGGTGAACTCCACATCAGGACATTTGAGCAGGATGCGCGCCCGTATTCCGGCAGCGACCCGGCGGGGGAGAAAGTGACGACACCCATGGTCGTGATCGAGGTACGTGATACCGGCATCGGGATGCCGGCGAATATCCAGAAACGCATCTTCGATCCCTTCTTTACGACCAAAGGCGCGCGGGGTACCGGGATGGGGTTGGCCGTGGCCCACGGCATTGTTCAGCGCCATCACGGGAGTATCACGGTGCGCAGTGTGCCGGGTATGGGTAGCACCTTTACCGTCACCCTGCCGATGCAGACTGCAACTATGCCAAAGTCCGAGCCGAAAGAGGCACGCCAGTCGGTTGATCTGTCCGCACTGCGGGTGCTGATTGTCGAAGATGAGCTGATGGTACAGCGCGTACTGACCCAACTGTTTGAGCGTTGGGGATGCCAGGTGACCGCCGTAGCATCCGGGGCCGAGGCACTGGATCTCTTCAAGCCGTACCAGATCGATCTGGTTTGCACCGATCTGGGTATGCCGGGGATGTCCGGGTGGGAACTGTTGGAGCAGATTCGCCAGCAAGATCCCGATGTTGCCACCCTGTTAATTACCGGCTGGGGTGAACAGCTTGATCCCGAAGATGCCCGTACCCGGGGGGTCGACCGGGTACTGGTCAAGCCGTTTGATGCCACCGCGCTCTACCGGACCATCAGCGCCATGAATGTGCAGGCCCGTCGTCTATCACAGAATGAGTTATCGTGAATAAGCAAGAACCTTCAGATGAGAAGCAGAAACAACCAGCCGGGCGGCAGCGCCTGCCCAGTGTCGCAGTCGGACTGCGTATCCTGCGGATACTGGCGGTCCTCTCCACCCTGATCCTGCTGGCACTGGTGCTGGTCGGGAGCCTGATCGTTGTGCAGGGCCAGCGCGATGAAACCCGCCCGGCGGATGCAATTGTGGTTCTGCACGCTGACACCCTTACCAATGCCCATCTGGCGCATGCGCAGGAGTTGTACCAGCGGCGACTTGCCAGCCGGTTGCTCCTGGTCGCCGATGACCCGGTGGCAGTCCAGGCCGATCTGGTTGCGGAGGGGTTGCCCGAACATGCGCTGCTGCCGGTAGAGGAGCCGGAGGATAATGTAGCGGATTTTCAAAACATTGCCGAGCTAGCGCGGCAACAGGGCATCGAGAGCATCCTGATTGTCAGTGCGCCGAGCGAACTGCTGCTCGATTTAAAGATGGCCCGTGACCATGGACTGGTCGCGCATGGCGCACCGGTTGCTACCGTGGACTTCGAGCCGCAGACCCTGTTCCAGGCCAGCCTGAACTACTGGCAGTATGTCCTGTTCGGGTCCGACTAGCCCTCTCAGGCCAGCAGACCGGCCACAATCGCTGCAACCAGCCCACCCACCAGCGAACTCAACAGATTAACCAGATCATTGTCAAGCCAGCGCCATCCGCGCACAAAGGCGTTGGGCGTGCCATCCCGCCCAACCGGACGCTCCGTTTCCTTGCCGCCCGGATAGCGGTACATGGCCTGCACCGTGGCGCCCAGCAGACTGTCAAACAGCGCACCGACCAACCCGCCCAGCAGTGCTGCCGGGAGCAACCACCCGGCGACTGTCACGGGTTGCCCCACAAGCATCTGCCCAATGATCATAAATCCGAGGATAGCCAGCCCAATAAAGCCGCCACCTGCCGCCGCCGCGCCGGTTCCTAGCAGGGTTATACCGCCGGATGTGCCCGGCTCAACCCGACGGCCCGTCGTAATCAGGCGGGGCTGGTGGGGGCTCAGCACGCCCGACTCCGTGGCCCAGGTATCCGCCGTAACGGTTGCCATCACCCCGACAAATGCGGCAAAGAGCAGGAGCGGCTCACCGAATAGGCCATAGAGCAGTGCCAGCAGTGCGCCCACCCCGCCATTCGCCAGCGCCTGCCGCAGATCGCGCCGCCCGCCCTTGGAGAACTTCTCGGCGGCGCGCTGCTCCTTGACCTCCTCGCGGTAGTGCGAGAGCAGGCTGCTACTGATAAAAAAGGCAAACAGCGTCAGCCCCCAGACCCACCCGCCGGCCCCAAAGGTCAACGTGCCGACAATGATGGCTCCCAGCCAGCCGCCGGCGGTCAGTGACTGCCGCCAGTAGGCCAGTCCACCAATGCCCGTGCTGATTGCCACGCCCAGGATGAAGCGGGTTGTATCAATCATTGTTCATTGTTGTTATACGCATTACGCGGTTGACATGCAAACCGGACGTTTCACCCGATGGCAGCCCGCTTCGCCTGCGGCAGCATAGTACTCGTTTTACCTTTTTGGGAGGCGAAACCGTCCGGCGGGTCTGGCACCAGGACTGGAACAGTCCACATAACTTCTGTCAATCTTGAACCCTACGCCGCAGGCAGATGAGTACGAAACCAGGCCAGGGTGCGCTCCCAGGCATCCGCGGCGGCATCTGCGGCATAACTGTCACGCGTGTCATTAAAGAAGGCATGCCCGGCACCCGGATAGACCTGGAACTCATTCTTGACGCCGGCCTCCTCCAGGGCCGACTGCATCTGGCGCACCTCGTCTACCGGAATGCCCTGATCCTCTGCGCCATATAGCCCCAGCACCGGAACCTGCACCTCCTGCGCCTCCGCCGGAGCTAACGGACGACCATAGAAGGCGACCGCCGCGCCCAGATCTTCCTCAGCGCGGGCCGTGTTCAGGGCCAGTCCGCCCCCCATGCAGAAGCCAACCACGCCGACCGCTTCACCGGCGACATACTCCTGCTGCTGGAGAAAATCGATCCCCTGCCGGATCTCCGCGACGGCCTCCATCATATCCAGTTCCATCACCAGTTTGCGCGCCTCATCCGGTTCGGTGACAACCTGCCCATCGTAGAGGTCCGGCGCGAGGGCGACAAACCCCTGCTGCGCGAAGCGGCGCGTCACATCACGGATATGCTCATTCAGGCCCCACCACTCCTGGATAACAACGACAGCGGGCAGCGGATCAGCCCCCTCCGGCCGCGCCAGGTAGCCCGTCAGCGTCGCGCCGTCGGCATCGGGGTAAGTCACCTCTTCCGTGATCAGGCCTTCCGTGCTGTCGGTGTCCGCTGCATCAGCCGTGGTCGCAGTGGTCGCAGTCGGGTCAACGACGGGCGGTGGTGTCGTCCCGGTTCCGGTCGGCCCGGGTTGCCCACAGGCGGCCAGCAGGGTTGTGGCGGCCGCCATACTGCCAAGCGCGGCGGCCGCGCGGGTAAGAAACTCGCGCCGGGTAATCTGCCCGCACTGAAACGAGCGGACCAGTTGCATAACATAGACACGATCCATTGATTGCCTGGGTTCCCTTCTATTCGTTTTTATCGCTACTTTTCCCTACATTACACGACTTACGCGGTGTTTCATCAAACCAGGCGTTTCACTCGGTGAACGTCAGTTTCGCCTGCGGCAGCGTGGTACTTTCTGTTTCTTTTTCAGGAAATGTGGCACAACGTGCCACATTTCCTGAAAAAGAATGTTCCATTCCGCCCTGCCGGAGGCAATAACCCCCGCCAAACGCGGGATCGTCTGATAGCTATCAGCATTGGCCGGTTCGCGGGTTTCGCTCATGTCGTGGTGTTCGTGGTCCAAGCGCCCACCACGTAACTCCTAATAAATTATGCCACACCCCTTCCCGGCTGTACAGGCAGGCCTGGTCATGTTGCAACATCCTCGACACAAGTTATGCGGTCACTGACCTGGCGGAGCATCGGCCGCTTGTCCGCATCAGCCTGACTCCGCGAGCAACTCGGCGCGTACCTCCATCAGGATTTTCCCCAGCATATTTTTACCGCTGCCGTCGGCACCACAGCCCCAGTAGTAATCGCCGGGCGCATTCTCAATAATCTCTTCATCGCCGGTGTCGAGCAGCAACTGCCGCAGGTCGGGGTGCGTGCGGAACTTCAGGCGGACCGCCTCGCGCATAATGTCGTCCTTGACTGCCTCCCAATCGGCGCGTAACGGGCGCGTCCGCTCCCGCCCCATCTGGGCCGCCTGCTTCGGCGTTTTTGCCCGCCGCACCGCCTCTTCGTGGGGCGTACCGGCGAACTTCTGCGCCTGAAAGTAGTGCTCCGTCGTCGGCCAGCGGACGCCCTTGCACGCAATGGCGTGGGGCGAGAAATTCGAGAATACACCGTAGGCAGTGCGTGTGCTGTAGAAGTAGATTGGCATGGTGGTCGTTCTCCAATGGGTGTAGCCAGTATTTATTCGTTGGGCTTTGTCAGTGGTACGAAACAGAGATGTGACGAACTGTCCGGGATGATACCATACTCTTTCGGCAGCATGGGCGGCTCCGGGCCGCCGCTCCGGAACTTCATCAGGCGGTATGACGCTATTCATGCAATGGCAGGCTCGCCAGTCGTCAGGTGGCCGCCAGACGACCGCACTGCTTATACAAACCTCGGTGTTGCGGCTGTGCCGGCCATCGGGCAGATGCCCATTCGAGTATTCGTGGTCCCATTCGTGGACGGTGGTTTCGGCAATATCCACACTCCGAACCACCCAAAAGAGAGTATATCATTGGTTGCCTTTATCAGGAAAATAAATCCCCTCTGGTGTGATTGATAGACTGTGTAATTTACCTCCTACCCTTCTGGTTGCAAATTCACAGAAATCTTTCTTTTGAAGGTTGGCTATAAATTCTATAGGTAAGGTTGCCAGACGACGAAAGAATTCTAAATCGGGTGTTTTCTTCAAAACACCTCGACTATCGAGGCTCTTTAAGGTGTCAAGGAGTGCATTAGCTATAGGATTAAATAAATCTGGATCTCCGTTGTTATATATGAGATTCCCATCAATTTGGAGATCTCGGTGTACTGCAAGTCGATATTCTTTCTCTCGATGTTCAGGTTTCGGTTCTTCATTCGAGATTGTCTTGTAGGTCTCTCGACTTACATCCAATGCACGAAGTGCTTGATAGCCTGGATCAGCATAGTTTGATATAAGAAACAACTCCGGAATCCAGTAATTTTCTATGTACTCATATGCCGTGAAATGTATACCGATACCTTGCTCAGACGAGAGAACTCGACCGAGATTTCTGGCAACCGCTTGTGCGAATTGTTCAGGGTCAGGATATTGGTTAGCGTGCTCTACTTCTTTCTGTAGCCAGTCGAGCATGGAAACGTTACCGTTTGAGGAGGGAATATAAGCCGCGCCCCAATAACTCATAGCCCCACGGAAACGGCGAACCTCAACAATCTTTGATCTCTGGTCTTCAACGATTTCGCGCTTATTCGCTTCGGTAGGTTTAGTTATAAGCGAATCTGTTGCATGGACAGTTCCATATTTGGTTATCAATGTGGAGATGACCGTCATGGCATAGCTCTAACCGGGGTTGCATCAAGCTGGTCAAGGATGATCCGCTCAGTTTCGTGAACGGCGCGTAAAATCTCCAGCGAATGGGTGTCCATGATCAGTTGCATATTCCACTCGCGCGCAAATGCGCGCAACTGGTGAACCACGCGGCGCTGCAACGTCGGGTGCAGGCTGGCTTCCGGCTCATCAATCAGCAGGATCGCTCCGGGACGGCGACGACGCGCTAACTCGCCAAACAGCAGCAGGATCTGCTGTTCACCGGATGGGAGTTGATCCAGGTGCATCAGTGCTGGTGTACCGCCATTTGCGCTCCAGGGTGCTGGGACGCGCACACGCCCCTCCCGAATGGTGATAGTTCGTCCGGGACCGAGCAGGGTTTCTACGGTTGAAACAAATGGTTTTAGACGCGCTTTTTCTTGTGAACCTTGCTCCAGATCCAGATAGTTTTCCCAGACCCAGAGTTGCTCCAGACTGCCTTGCCAGCGGTCAGCTTCGCCATAGCGCGCAATCCATTCTGTTTGTTGCAATGGTTGCTCAATCGGGCCACCGTTTGTATGCCCAATCCGGCGATCATCGGGAAAATAAATCAGGCCACCCTGGAGAGGAATTTCGCCGCGCTCCATGCGCTCAACTTGTGCGGTGAGTGCTCCAGGGTAAGCATGGTCCACAAATATACTGGTTCCGTCCGGCCGGTTTTTTGCCAGATGTTCAGGTGCCAGTGCGCGCTGTCCTCTGGCAATACAAATATTGTTTGTCTGAAGACTATTTGTCGGGACGACTGCCTGCGTTGCCGGGTCAGGAAAAAACGTTGCCACCTCGGCGGCATCAAATTCCAACTCCAGATACACCAGGCCATCTTGCAGGTCCGTTTTACGCGAAGTTGTCGTTTCTACCGTTTGCAATAGGGACAACAACTCCTGAATTGTATCCAGGATGGTTGTTTTACCGCTGCCATTCGTGCCTGCAATAACTGTCATCGGACGTACGCCATTGGTAAGCGGGTCAACAAACGAGATCTGGCGTCTGTTGCGGAAGGAACGAAAATTATGGAATTCCAATTCACGGACACGCATAGGCGGTTCCTTACGGCGTTAGGTGAATCTATAAACAAGCAAGAATATAGATACACGAAACGCCGAACACCTTATCGGTGCCCGGCGTTTGATCATTCTGGTGAGCCGTGTAGGAATCGAACCTACAACCCGCTGATTAAGAGCGCTCACCTGTTCTACAAAAGTGCGACTAATCACTAGAGATAGTGTACCACTTTACCCTGCTTTTGTGTAGGTTCTACCTGAACCTGCTTCCCCTCCCTCTATCTGCCAGATAGGAGGGACGTATGGTTATCAAAATCCGGCTAACGGCTGAAACCAAAGAAGCGTGTGAAGCGGCGCGCAGTCACCTGCAGGACAGCTTGGGTGATAGCTGCCGACTGGAATCACCGCGTGAAGGGCGCAACCCCAGGTATGAAGGGGAGCAGAAATGGTTCTGCTATGGGCAGCTTGTCATAGAACCTGCACCCACCACACTCCCCCTAACCCCCGTTCGCCGTCGCCGTCGGTCGCCTCGCTCGTGATGCTCGGGGCCATCCCGGTCAAGGCTTGCTGTTCAGGGCCTTGACCGGGATGGCAGCATTCACGGAAGCGGGGCACCACGGCGGCGGTGAACGGGGGTTCCCCGTTGCGCTTGAGCTTGAGGGAGCAGAGCGGGCGGGCCGGGCCTTATGTGCAGCAAAACCTTGCACTCGATTGTAGTGCTGTCCAGGACAGGACAGATCCCAGGACAGCGGGCGAAAGAGGGGGTATGGACTTCAGACACACAGAACGCACGCAGGTCAAACGGCCGGTTGAGCCACCCATCAGCCTTGACTCTGGTCGCCTAGATGTGACACGGGCGGCGCTGGTCGGGGTGTTTGTCCTGGGTTCGTTGACGGTCGCCACGGGCGGCGCGTGGGTTGTGATGCGGGCAACGGGAAGTTAC
>DAOTVB010000268.1:0-39806 GCA_034436755.1 Chloroflexaceae bacterium
ACGGCAGCCACACCACCCGCGCCACGTCTGTGGCTACCTGTCGTGGCGCGTCCGTGTCCAGATCAACCAGCCAGGCCGCTTGCATACCGCTGCCATCATCTCGCAGGAAGGCCAGTTGCCGGCTGTCCGGCGACCAGACCGGCCCGCTGTCGGTGGCAGCAGCGGGTCCGGAAAGTTGTTGTTGTTCGCTCCTATCGGGGCGCAGCAGCCAGAGCCGGCCCGCCGCCCCGGGATTCTCTCCCTGAACCAGGGCCAGCCATGCGCCATCCGGCGACCAGGCTACCGCGCTGACCGGCGCAACCGCCGCGTCCGGCAACCCGGTGGTCTCCCCCGTTTCCAGATTGGCCCGCCGGAGCCGGCCCGTCGCGTCGCCGACGTAGAGCAGCGCGCTGCTGTCGGCCGCCCAGGTAACGGGTATGTCGCGGCTGTCGGGGAAGGTCTGAAATGTGCTGGTGAAGTTGTAGACGGTTACACTGCCGGTAGCCGCATCGTGAAACGCCAGCTTGCGATTGTCCGGCGACCAGACCGGCGCTGTCCCGATCTGGCCGGGTTCCGTGACCGGCCCAAACGAGGTACCATCCGGCTGCGCCAGCCAGACCGCCGGGTCGCCGGGTGTTCCCGCCGCCAGCGGGCGCTGCTCAAAGGCGATCAGGTTGCCGTCGGGTGACCAGGCCGGCGCAGCGGCGCTCAGATCGGGGGTGTCTACCAGCGGACGGGGGCGGCCATCCTGCAGATCAACCCGCAGCAGTGCCATGCGTTCCGCCGTGCGTGGCACCACCAGAATGGCCTGACTACCATCCGGGGCAGCGATCATATCCACAATCCCGTCCGGTTCGCGCAGGATCTCCCGTGGGTTGCTGCCGTCGGTTTCACCCAGTAGCAGGATGCTCGTGCCGTCCGGCGTGTGGCGTAGCAGCAGCAGGCGCGGGTTGCGGGTGCGGAACGTCCAGCCAATCGGTTGCTCCGTCGTAGTGCGGGCGGCCCGGTCGGCAATCCCCGGCTGCAAACTCACGCGGTAGCTGGTCCCGGCCCGCAACGGCTGATCCGGCTGAAATGTGACGCTCCGCCCATCCCAGAAGAAGCTCCCGGTCGTCTCCGGCGTGAGCGTGAAGCGCTCCTCGACCGAGCGCTGGTCAACCGGCTGCGAGAAGATAATGCGGATCGGTGTGCCGACGGCGACCACTTCACCTGTGGGCGATTGGGTCAGCACGGACACCTCCCGCGCTGCCGCGCCGCGCCAGATGACCAGCGCGGTCAGCAGAACCAGCAGCAGCGAAAAAGCGGCAATACGAACGCTGTACGACATAGGCAATCAGGGGAAAAGATAGGGAAACTCAGGTTGATCCACCGGCTCGACACTGGTTGCGGCAATCGCCGGAACAGTTGTCCCGTTCAGCGTCACCAGATCCAGCGTGCCCTGCACCCGCACCCAGGTATCGGCAGGCAGATTGTTGCCACCTTCCCAGAGGACCGGCAGCCCGGCGGCGGCCGCATCGGCTGCGCAGCAGGTGACAACATAGCGGGCGGCGTAGAAGGCATCACGGCTCAGGCGCTCATCGTGAAAGACAAAGCCCACCAGATCAACCGCTTCGCCCTGCAGTTCGTCGCCCTCCACCGTCAGTGCGGTTGCCCACTGCAACAGGTTCCACTCTGCCGGATCGCCGGTTGCCGGTTGGGTGCTGAGGGGCACATTCGTCAGATCCAGCCCGCGCCCGGCGAGTGTCTCCGCGCCGAGCGGACGGGCGGGTACCAGCAGGCCCAGCAGCAGCGGCAGTGCCAGCAGCAGATGCAGCCCGGAGAGGCGTTGCGCAAGTTGCGGCGTAAACAGGTCGCGCAGGCGCGCGCCTCCCATTAGAAATAGCACCAGCGCGGCCAGCAGCACCAGCCCGGTGTAGCGCGGGTGAATATAAAAATCGAGCGCCCCCCGCAGCCACTTCACGGTCAGCAGTGCGCCGGTGCCGCTCAGCAGCAACACCTCCAGCAGCACCAGGTAGTTCGGGCGTATCTGCGCCCCGGTCGCCGGCGTTGATGGGGTTGGTGATGACAAAGGTCGGGTCATCGCTTACTCCAGAGCTATTGCAACATATCAGCCAATCAGCCTATCAGCCAAAAAAGTTAATGAGCAGACCAGCCAGCAGCGCCAGTTGGAAGCAGAGTAGCGCAATCACCGCGACAATGCGGCGGCGAAAGGTGGTGGTCAGCATCAACGTACTTTTGATATCGATCATCGGGCCGAACACCAGGAACGCCAGGATCGACCCGGGGGTGAAGGTGTTGATAAACGACAGGGCGATAAACGAGTCCACCGTTGAGCAGACCGAGAGCAGCACCGCCAGCCCCATCATTACCAGCACCGATATGATCGGCCCATTGCCGAGCGCCAGCAGCGCCTGCTGCGGGATAAACGTCTGCAGTGCCGCCGCCAGCAGCGCCCCAATGATCAGAAAGCGGCCCATCTCAAAGAACTCGCTCCGGGCATGGGTCAGCACGCGCCGGGTTGTACTGGCGGGCGGGGTATCGGGCGGCGGGTGAACATGGTCATGATCGTGCCGGCAGGTCTGATCATGGGTGTGAGCATGATCGTGTTCCGGGGTAGCAACACCGGGAGCCAGCACCGCCGCCGGGTTGACCGCCGTTCCCACCAGCAACCCGACCAGCACAGCAAACAGCAGCGTCAGCCCGACGCGCCAGGCGGCCATCTCCCAGCCGCCAAAGGCCACCACCGTGGAGATGATCACGATGGGGTTGACCACCGGCGCGGCCAGCACAAAGGCAACCCCCACCGGCAGGGCCACGCCCTTCTGGAGCAGCCGCCGGGCGGCCGGGATCGAGCCGCACTCGCAGACCGGCAACGCCAGTCCGAGCAGCGAGCCGCTGAGTGCCGCCAGCAGCGGGTTACGCGGCGTAAACTGCTGTAGTCGCTCCGCCGAAACGTAGAGGTGCAGGATAGATGATACCAGCACCCCGGAGAGCAGGAAGGGCAGCGCCTCGATAAAGATCCCCAGAAACACAGTGGTAAACCCTTGCAACCGGCCCGTCCAGGGGCTCAGCGCCGCCGGTACCGCAATATCGCCGGCAACCCAGAGCAGCAACAGCAGCAGCGCCCAGGCAACCAGCATTCCCGCGCGCCGCGCCAGGCTCCCCAACCCGGAGCGTTGCGCCTGTGGCGTAGCAAGCGATATCGGCTGATGGTGGGGTGTTTCCACAGCTTCTCCATTCCATTCCTTTGCTCAGGTTACAGGTTACAGGTTACAGGTTACAGGTTATAGCATAGATACACTATTGTAACGGATATCAGGTAGTGTAACATCCACAGAATGCTGATATCTGCATGGCGCATAGCTGAAAAGCCGGTAGCAGCGCCGGCTTTAAGGTAATGGGGGCTTGGCATTGCTGGCGTTCCTCTCTTTAGGATTTTTCAATATTACCATAGTTCCGTTCATACCAAATATGCCAGCAACCCAGCAATCAACGGGAACGGGTGCAACGGGCGCAGCGGCGGCACATTCCCGTTCATCATCTCTGTGTTCTCGGTGTGCTCTGTGGCTATGACAACATATCTGTATCAATCCCGGCCATCTGACCAGGCAATGGCTACCGCATTTGTCGTATCTATAATTTACCGCATATGACAGTTCTCCATGCAGTGTTTCTGGTGTAGGCTGGAAGTATAGGTTACGAACCTGCGTGCGGATCAGACGAAGGGGTAGCTCCGGACTGGCAGGCGTGGTTCTCTGACAGAACCACAAACAGTGGAGAGAGGAAACGCAGATGAAATCGAGCATTTCGTGGACCACGGGTGCGGCGTTTTTTCCCATAGGTGTGATGTTTCTGGTGCTGGGAATGAGCGTCGATAGCACCTTTTTTGCCGTTGGTGTCCCATTTCTAATTTTGGGAATTGTGGGTCTGCCCCGGAAGCAGCGGCCGGAAGTGGAAGACGAGGAGTAACAACCGCCGGGAACCGCGCGTCAATCTGCGCAGATGCTCTGGTACAATACCAGGGTAACTGTAACAGATAGTCTCACCCCGGAGGTTACATGCGCCGGTTCGTCAATGTCTTTTTTGCCGGCTTCGCCGGTCTGTTGACAATCCTGACCTTTAGTGGCTTTTTGGGTTCCCACCACTGGTTCCTGGATATTACGGCCAGTTTTCGCATCCAGTATACCGCCGGTCTGTTGCTGCTGGCGCTGGCGGGTCTGATCGGTTTGCAGCGGCGCATCCATGTCGCGTGGCTGCTCCCCGCACTGCTCGTCAATGCGCTGCTGCTCGGTCCCTTTTTCCTGCCCCTGGCGCGTGCCGCCGACCCGCCAACTGATCCCCTCCGCGTGTTGACCAGCAACATCCTGGCGTATAACCAGACACTCCAGGCCGTGATTGATTATCTGCGGGTAGCCGACGCTGATATCATCCTGCTCTCCGAAATTCAGCCCGAGATGCTGGTACAGGTGACGCAGGCGCTATCGGAGCAGTATCCCTATCTGCATGATGCGGCCCAGCAGGGGACTTTTGGCATTGCCCTGTTCAGTCGCTATCCCCTGCGCACGGCGCAGACCCATCGTTTGGGAATCAACCGGCATCCCTCGATCCAGGCGACGATTGCCTGGCAGGAGCGCCAGATAACCCTGTATGGCGCGCATCCCTTTCCGCCGCTCGGTGCCGACGGCACTTTCCGCCGCGATAGTGAACTCGCTGCAATCCAGGCGTTGATTGCCCAGGAGACCGGGCCGGTGATCTTCCTGGGAGATCTCAATGCCACGCCCTGGTCCGCATCAATGCGTCAACTCGTCAACACAACCGACCTGCGCTATGCGGCGCATGGCTATGGCATTCGGCCGACCTTTCCAACCTGGGGGTATGGCAGTCTGCTTGTCGGCGTGCCGCTGGACCATGTGCTGGTTTCGCCGGAGTGGCAGGTGACGGCGTACAGGCTGGGGCCGGATGTCGGCTCGGACCACTACCCCGTACTGGCGGATCTGGTGCTGCCGTAGGAACGCGCGGTAGTTCTCTGGATGTGGCCCTGTTTTCAATTCCGAAAAAACACTTATGACGCAACTGCTCGATCGGGCAACTGCAACGAGTTAGCCTGTGTCCCGCTTCGGCGCAGGCTAACTCGTTGCAGCAACTCTAATAGTTGTACTACTCTTCGGCCAGTTGTCCGGCCTGCGCGAAGGCCTGCTCAACAGCCTGCCGGGTGATCGCCCCATGTGATGCAGTCCAGACCGCTTTCCCCTGATGCAGGATGATAATTTGCGGCGACTCATGGCGGACCTGCGTGTGCCGGCTGATATACCGGGTTACGTCGGTAGCGCGGGAGACATCCACCAGCGCTACCGGGTGCGCCAGCGCTTCGACCTGCCGGTATGCCCGCCGACTGATTGGGCAGTAGGGATCATTGTTGAACAGGATGATGGGTTGCTGGTTCGACGCGGAAATTATCTGGTCGATTGCCTCAGTGCTGGTGACTGGGGTGAAGTCTGCGGCCAAAGTACTACCTCTCTCTTCTATCAGATTTATCGACCTACGGAACGATTCTTTGCACATTGTATACCATGCCGCTATGGTACTGCATGATAACGGTGTGGCTGCATCGGTTCATGTACACGAGTTACGCGGTGGCGCCGGGTTCGGCCTGGTGCCTGACCTGAAGGCCGCTTCGCCTGCGGCAGCATGGTACTCTTTTTATCTTTTTCACAGAAAAATTCACAGCGTGAATTTTTTGTGAAAAAGATCGAGAATCCTCCACCCTGCCGGAGGCGATATCGACTTCCGGGGGAGGGACCGCGTAACTCGTGTCATTTACAGGAGTTACGCGGTCGGTGATCAAACTGGGCGTTTGTTTTGGATGAACGGCCCGCTTCGCCTGCGGCAGCATGGTACTCTTTTTTTTCTTTTTCACAAAAATTTTACACTTTATGCAAAATTTTTGTGAAAAAGCATGGAATCTTCCGCCCTGCCGGAGGCGATATCCCCCGTCAAAACCCGGGATCGCTTGCTGCATGCCGGCATTGGCCGTTTCGCGGGTTTCGTTCATTTCGTGTTGTTCGTGGTCCAAACACCGACCGCGTAACGCATATTACTGACATGCCGGGCAGCCATATGCGCCGCGTGCTTTCAATCTCAGTTCGTACGTTGGCGTGCCGCAAGTCGGACAATCTACTGCATCGGTCTTGCCCACCAGTGGATCCCAGGTGATCGTCAGCGGCAGTTCGGCGGCGTGCTGCTGTTTGCCGGTGGGAACCAGGCGAGTACGCAAAAACAGACGTGGGATCAACAGATGCAGCAGGTTAGTCAGCCGCAGGTGAACCCGCGTCACCGCTTTGCGCCGCAGTTCGTCAATGCGCAGCACGCGTTCACGCTCCAGTGCTTCGATGCGCTGCAGCAGGCCGGCAGTGTCGTCGCCGCGTGCTGGCGCCTTCTGAATGCGCTCTTCAACCTCGGTGCGCATATCGGTGAAGTATTGCTCCATGCGCTCGATCTGCTTGCCCAGGCGGGTCTGCCGTTCGCGCTGGTGGCTGTTGGCGGCGACCAGTACATTCCGCACCACCCGTTCGCGTGCCAGCAGGTAGGCCTGATCAAGCGGAAGGGCGGGCGCGTCGGGGTGCGGCCAGAGCCGCTCCGCGCTCAACTGCTCGCTGTCAAGCGGCTCCAAATGGCGCACCAGTCGTCCGTAGTAACGATCTACGGCCGCGGTGTAGAGCGCCTGCTCCTTCTCGTCGCTGAGGTAGGTCGCCTCAAACCAGAAGAGCGTATGCCGCACATAGCGCGTGCGTACCTGATCGACCTCCATCCGGACACTGCCCGGCAGCGTCAGATCGCGCTCCACCTGGGTTTCGATCCCATAAGGTTCGATATGCATTCCGTCCAGGTAGGCCCGCGCCGCCTGCCCGCGCTGCTGCGCTTCTTCCAGCATAGCATCCAGCAGGGGCAGGCCAAAGGTCAGCAGTTGTGCCGTGGGATGTTCAGGCAATGCCTCCGAGTCGAATGTTATGCGCTGCGGCTCCTCGGCATCCGACCAGAGCACATCGTAGACCTGGGGTTCGATCTCCTCCCAGATGCCGCCGCTGGTTTCCACATAGTCCCGAAAAAACTGTTCAAGGGGTGAACGGTGATTCCTATCCATTGCGTGCTACCATTTCTAACCGACAATCACTGCGGTGGGGCAAAACGTTCACCAAACAGTGTATCTTCGTAGGCACGCTGTTCCAGGTAAGACTGTTTGGCGGCAACCAGTCGTTCCCCCAGGCGCTCCATTGCCTGCTGGAAATCCTGCTCGGTTTGCGTCTGCATCCAGAGTTCGGCGACCATCTCTTCAAACTCCTGATCTTCTTCCAGACTGCCTAGAATCATATCTACCTCGCCGATGACCAGTTCAAACATGGCAATCTTGGCATCCAGCAGGTAGAGCATGGCTGCTTCCAGCGTGTTGCGCGCCACCAGATTGATCACATGCACATCGCGCTGCTGCCCGATACGGCTCAAGCGCCCGATGCGCTGTTCAATCTTCATCGGGTTCCAGGGTAGGTCGAAGTTGACAATCACGTTGCAGAATTGCAAATTGCGGCCTTCGCTGCCCGAGTCGGTACTGATCAGGATGCGCGCGGGACCGCGAAATTGCTGGATGGCCTCTTCCTTTTGCAGCCGCGACAGGCTGCCATGGAACAGTACCACCGCCTCGCCCGCCGCCCGCAGTCGTTCGCCCAGGCGCTCTTGCGTGTCGCGGAACTGCGTAAAGATCACCAGTTTGTCGGAGAAAGTTGGTAGCAGCGCCAGCAGATGGTCAATCTTGGCGCTGTGGGTGATGCTCTGCGCGGTGGCGGCCAGTTCCGTCAGGGGCGCACGCAGTTCCGGCGACAGGCGCTCGTCCAGGGCCAGCCGCTCGATCATCGGCGCGGCGGCATAGCTGGAACTGCCCAGCGCCTTCTGCAATGTCAGCAGGGTCATGCGGTTGAGCATCCGCGTGCCGGTGCCCTGATGCAGATGCGTACGCACAAAGCGCGAGACCTCCTCATAGAGTTTCCGCTCCGGCGGGCTAAACTCAACCATCTCGGTGCGGGCAATGCGGTGGGTCAGCGCCAGCCCGACTGTGGAGCGGCGATTGCGTACCATCACCTCGGCCAGGAGATCATGCAGTTGATCAATATTGCGCGGGGTCTGCTTATCCTTGCGATCTACAAACTGGCGTTGGAACGAGCGCGATGTACTGAGCAAGCCAGGTTGCAGCAGCGTCACCAGGTTGAAGAGTTCTTCCAGATTATTCTGCACTGGCGTGGCGGTCAGCAGCAGCACATACTTCTTGCGCAGGTCGGCGGCGAATTTCCAGAGTTGCGTGCGGGCATTGCGAAAGTGATGCACCTCGTCAATGATGACCATATCCCACTCGTGGGACAGGATGGCGGAGCGGTGTGGTTCGCGTTTCGCAGTGTGGTAAGAGGCGACGATACGTTCGTGCTGCTCCCAGGCGGCCTGACCCTGCTCCCGAAAGAGCGCATCATCGTGGGTAATGCTGTCGAGCCCGAATTTGCGGCGCAGTTCGCCCTGCCATTGCTCCACCAGCGAAGGCGGGGTCAGTACCAGCGTGCGGCGCACCAGCCCGCGCGCGACCAGTTCCAGCAGGATCATGCCGGCTTCGATGGTCTTCCCCAGGCCCACCTCGTCACAGAGCAGCGCCCGCCCCCGTAGCCGGCTCAACACCATGCGCGCCGTGCGCAGTTGATGCTCCAGCAGTTCAACATCCCGGAGCAGCGGCAGCGCGAGCAGTTCGTCAAAGCCGGCCACCATGCCAAACTGGATCGCCTGCAATCCCAGATGAAACTGGCGCAGATCGGTGCGCTGCCGGGGTTCGTATTGCAAGAAGGCATTATCCCCCGGTTCAAATGCCAGCGGCACGCCTTCGTCGGTGGTCAGCCCGGTGGTGGGAACGGTCAACTGCTCGGTGGCAACCGGCTGCAGGCGCAGCGTGATGGGATCGGGCGCGATACACTCCAGGCGCAGCGCTCCGGCCTGATCCGCCAGGCGACGTAGCGGAGTTCCGTGCAGCATATTTTGTGCGGCATCATAGCTGACTGGCGCAGAGCCCTGGGGCGTGTCAAGCAACACGCGGATGTCGCCGGATGTAAAGAGACTGCTAAATGCCGGTGTCAGGGGAAGTTCGCCGCGTCGCAGGGCTGCGGCAGGCGCGTCGAGTTCCCACTGATCACCCGGTTCGATGACTGTGGTTGAATACATTCTTTTCCCAATAGCAATGCTGATTTTGCACTGATCATAGTGTACGATCTATTATAGCTGATACTGGTAGTATGTGCATCCAGAACCTGATGCGTGCTACCAGTATGTTTATACCTGGGTGATGTTGCGCTTGACCCGACTCTGGTGACGGTGTTTGTGCTGTCATACCGATTTGTTGTCATAGCCACAGAGAACAGCAGATATTTGCCCTGTTCATTAAAAAATAGCCCGGATATGCAATGACCGGGAGTCCCGGCTTGAGCCGGATGCATGCCTGCCGGGGCGGACTGCCGGGCACGCCTGATCCGGCTGATGAAGGTTGCACAACTAGCCCGGATATGCAATGACCGGGAGTCCCGGCTTGAGCCGGATGCATGCCTGCCGGGGCGGACTGCCGGGCACGCCTGATCCGGCTGAAGCCGGGACTCCGATCCAGTGATGTTCGGATTGAGTGTTCAAAGTTCATCAGCCGGATCAGGCATCCACCGGCTGAAGCCGGGACTCCGATCCAGTGATGTTCGGACTTAACATTCAAATTGATCAGGCGGCACTACCGGCATGGCGCTACCCCATATGCGTTGTGTGCTCCGGCTTGATGTAGATAATCACCCGCTCATCGCCGGGCTGGTTCCAGGGATACGCATCCATCCCCAGGTATTTCTTCGCCAGATGGTTGATAAAATCCTTGTTCGGGTCTTCCTCGATGCGGTCCACCGTGCCGCGTATCTCCAGGTAGCGATAGGGGTTTTCAGGATCGACCATGGAGAGCGCGATGTGCGGGTTGCGCTGCACATTGCGGTACTTCTGGCGCGTCTTCGTCTGGCTAATCATCAGATGGGTGCCGTCCCACTCGAACCATACCGGGTTGTTTTGCGGCTCACCTTTGGGGCCGATGGTGGCGACATGCACCAGGGCGTTCGTCTTCAATAGATCCTGATAGTTTGCGGGAATCATACATTGCTCCTCAGTTGCAGTTATTGCGGTCATCCTGCCGGGCGGGACGGTGTGCTGTTTCTATCGGCACGCCGGATCTCCCGGTCAGCATAGCCTGGCTAACGGATACCGCCGACGGCTACAATTCGGTATCTTCATTGTAGCCCCTCTTCTACTTGCTGTCAATTGTATAGTTACTTCCAAAAAAGCAGAGGCGAAGATCTTTTGCAGCAGCACGGTACGTTAATAACAGGAGTTACGCGGTGGGCGTTTGGACCACGAAGACCACGACATGCGCGAACACCGCGAAACGGCCACTGCTGCCATGGATCAGGCGATCCCGTGTTGGGCGGGGGATAGCGCCTCCGGCAGGGTGGAAGAGACCCGATCTTTCTTTCAAAAAAATTCACGTTGTGAATTTTTTTGAAAGAAAGAAAAAAAGGAGTACCATGCTGCCGCAGGCGAAGCGGGCGTCCACCGGGTCAAACGCCCGGTTTGAACGAGCACCGCGTAACTCCTGTTAATAAAACCCCGGCGAAAGGTTTCAGATCTCCCACCGGGGTTGCGCATGCATACCGACTCTTATCAAGGCATATCAGGGCGTATCGCGCCCGGTCCAATCGGGCTTGTCGGGCACGGTGGGTATGGGTGTGGGTTCTGCGCCCTCGGCCGGTGGCTCGGCAACCATCGTCGGGGTCGGCAGTTCCGGTACCGGCGTTGCGGTTGGCAGTTCCTCTGTCGGCTCGGCGGTGGGTGTTGGCGTCGGCGGCAGATCGCCCACGATGACGGCTCCTTCGGGCGGGGTGACATCCGCGCCGTAGCGGATCTCGCCCGCAACCGCGTCGTACTGTGTGAAAAAGCTGTCCCGATGGAGCGTCTTGCCGTCAGCGGTTGTGACCACCCGCCCCAGCACAACTTCCATGCCGTTGCGGGGACTGACCGCCTGCTCCGTCGCGTCGGCCGGCAGTTCCGGATCGTAGCGCCAGGAGGTTGCTCCGGGCGCATACTCGGCCTGAATCGCTGGTGGGATCATCTCGGTTGTGCGTCCATCGTCCTGCCCCCAGAGGTCGATGGTGATGCTGCCCCCGGAACTTGTTGCCACAACCAGGATGGGATAGGGCGTGTCATTCACGGTGCGCAGATCCAGGCCCGGCGAGAAGACCGCCGCGTCAAAGCTGACCACATCGTTGAAGGCCGCAATGTAGAGCGAGTGGGCGTGCCGCTCAGTAATATCCAGCCCGGCATTGAAGGCCGCCCGGTAGAGGGTGGTCGAAGTCTGGCAGATGCCGCCGGCAACAATCGGGACAATTCTGCCGGCGACAATTGCTGCACCGGCGGTGTAGCCGCTCTCCGTGGAAATATCGCCCAGGGCTTCGAGGAAGGAGAAGGTTGCCCCCGGTTCGATCACCTGTCCATTCAGGCGAGAGGCGGACAGGGCGGCGTTGTATGTCCCGGCCGAGTCGCCAAAGGTGGTAGTGGCGCTACTCAGTTTGACGATCGGTTCCGCCGGAGCGAGCAGTTGCCACGGCAGTTCCTGCTGCCGTGCCAGTTCAATCCCCAGCCGCCCGACCGTGATCGCATCGGGGGTGCCGGCCTCGCGCGGGTTGTATTCTAGCCGGGCCCGCTCGAAGTATTGCACCAGCCGTTGCGTTCCGCCGATCTTCTCGGTCAGTTCGCCGGAGATCGGGTAGCCAAAGCTGCTCACGCCGCCGTGTTCTTTCCAGAAGTTGTGGAACTTCCCGCTGATCCGGTAGCCTGTCTCCGGGAAGAAGGCCGCGTTATTCACCGGAATATTCTTTCGGGGTATAAATGCCAGGCCGCTGTAATCCTCCGTCAGCAGTGCGCCGGTACGCGTCAGCGTCACCTGCGGCGAGTTCTCCGAGTCATTCTGAGCGGGGTCCAGTTCCATGCGCGCCCGCTCAAAGTATTGCACATAGCGGCCGCTCTCCGCCTCGATCAGCACCTCGGTGATCGGGTGCCCCAGAATTTCTACGCCACCATTTGCATCATAAAACGTCTGGAAAGCCAGGCCCAGGTTGTGCCCGGTTTCCGCGATAAAGCGGTAGGGCGCTGCCGGGTTCCAGGCTGCCGGGTCGGCGGGCGGGCGCGGTATGGTGGTGAGTGGCACAAACGGTGCATCAGCGGGTGTTGGTGTCGGCGTCGGGGAAGCGGTCGCGGTGGAGATAAGTGGGTGGAGACGCGCGCGCTCGGTGGCCTGCGCGTCATCGGTGGGTCTGGTCAGCACAATCTGGCGTGCAACCCAGGCCAGCCGCTGCGTAATCGACCGGGCCTCCGGTGAGTCAACGGGCTTCACCGGGGTGGGTGTCGGGGTCGTGGTCAGCGTCTTGCGTATTGCGACCGGCGGTTGTTCGTCCGCTTCCATGGCGGCGGTTGTCCGGGGCATGCCGGCGCTGCCCAGGATAAACCCGATCAGGAGCAGTATGCCGAGTAGTCGGCGCAACTGGCGGTTGCGTCTACCGCGTTCTGCCCGGGGTGAATATGTTGGTGGGGATTGGAGCTCCAAAATGATTACTCCTCAAATACACGACTTACGCGGTAGGTCTGCAAACTGGGCGTTTGCGTCCGGTAATGGCCCGACTCGCCGGCGGCAGCATGGGACGCTTTTTTCTTCTGGGTGAGCAACCGCGTAACGCGTGTCAAATATGCGCGTTCAGACATTCTGTCTCTGTGTCGTTAGAGTAAACAGCGCACAAAGGAACAGAGAACAACGTGCGTTGGGCGCGTCTCTAGCGTACATCTGGTTATTCTCTGTTTGTCTCTGCTTTCTACATGACGAACAACTGGCCCAACAGGATACCACCAGCGCACAGGTGAGCAGTGTGGAGCTACAACTTCTTGGGGCCGGTATCGCTGTTGGCCTGACCCTCGGCCACAACGCGTGCCGCCGCCAGTTGCAGGCGCACGGCCGCCTCGCGCGCCAGCACGTTCTGTACAATTCGTACCTCGGCAACGGTCCCGATCATCCAGGCTTTTACAATCGCGTTGAGGCGCGTGGCCCCCACGATGTAGGTACCGTCAGACAACAACCAGACAGGTTCGTGCGATGCGTAGCCGGTCAGGTCAAGAATTTCGATACCACGACGTCGTTGGAAATCAGCATTGGCGTTTTTGTTCATAAGGTCCGTCTCAATCTGGGTGACACATATAGTCGCTCCCGCATCAGCAATCCGTTCTCTGCCGGCCAATCCGCAAGAACGCACACTCTGTTGGTGCCTTGTATTATAGTACAGGTTCTTGCTTTATCTATCGCATGTAGTAGGTGAATTTTGCGATTCCTTGACAGTCGTGCATGCCTGGGCTATACTCCCCAACTGCATCAATTGCTCAGTAGTGCGCGATATTCTCCCCATTGGGACACGGGTAAACCAACGTGTATACCATTTCACAACATCATAAACGCCTGTTTGGTAGCCGCTGGTGGTTTGTCTTTCGCGGGGGACTGCAGGCGGCCGGCCCGTCTTCAGTCCCGTATCGGAGCGCTATCCCTGGCTCATGTTGAGCATGGATGGCGGCTCACCTCTGCTTCTCCACATGATTACACCAATCATATGCTATCCCGGCAGGTTCATCCATCGGGGAGCCGGACCACGCATGAACGGCTGTGATCGAACCGACGGCATGGGAATTTCCGCTATCTGCCATCTGAGATGCTGATAGGTGTTATGCGAAAGGTGCGACTATGAAAGTGCCACTAAGCTGGCTGAGAGAATTTGTTGATATCACCATGTCACCCGCTGAACTGGCCCACCAGATCACCCTTGCCGGGCTGGAAGTTGCCGGCGTGACCTATATCGGCCTCGAAGGGGCTGAACTGCCCTGGGAGCCGGAGCAGATCGTCGTCGCCAATATTCTGGAGGTGCGCCCCCACCCGAATGCCGACCGCCTGGTGCTGGCCGATGTGGACTATGGCGGGCCGGAACCGCACACCGTCGTCACCGGCGCGCCCAATCTCTTCCCCTACAAAGGGCAGGGCCGGTTGCCCCATCCACTTAAGGGTGTCTTTGCACGTGAGGGGGCGCGGCTCTACGACGGTCATCAGGAGGGTTGGGTGATCACGACGCTGAAGGGTCGCCCGGTGCGGGGGGTGATGAGCAATGCGATGCTCTGCAGCGAGAAAGAGTTGGGCCTGAGCGAGGAGCATACCGGGATTCTGATCCTGGAGGCGGATGCCCCGGTTGGCATGCCACTGCGTGATTTTATGGGCGAAGTGGTAATCGACATTGACCTGACGCCCAACCTGGCGCGCTGCCTCTCAATCGTCGGTGTGGCGCGGGAGGTTGCCGCCATTACCGGCGCGCCGTTGCGCCTGCCCGATCCGCAGGTGCAGATGGATGGCCCGCCGCTTGAAGGCCGCGTTCAGGTGACGATTGAAGATCCGCAACTCTGCCCGCGCTTTACCGCCATGCTGATCGAGGGCATCAGCATCGGGCCGTCCCCCCACTGGATGCAGCGCCGGCTGACGCACGCCGGGATGCGCCCGGTCAACAATATTGTCGATATCTCCAACTATGTGATGCTGGAGTGGGGCGAGCCGACGCATGCCTTTGATGCCGACCGGGTGAAGGCGCAGCACCTGATTGCGCGGGTGGCCCGTCCCGGCGAACGGCTGACCACCCTGGATGATAAGCAGCACGATCTGACCGCCGTGATGGATGGCGCGGCCCCGCCCATGCTCGTCTGTGACCCGGATGGCCCGCTGGCGATTGCCGGGGTGATGGGCGGCGCGGACAGTGAAGTGCGTGACACAACCAGCCGGGTGCTGCTGGAGGCGGCGATCTGGCAGCCGGCGCAGATCCGGCGTACCGCGCAGGCGTTCAAGCTGCCCAGCGAGGCTTCCCGCCGCTTTGAGCGGGGCGTAGATTACGATCTGCCGCCGATTGCGCAGCGCCGTTGCCTGGAGTTGATGCGCACCCTGGCCGGGGGCACGGTGGCCCAGGGCATGGTTGATGTCTACCCACAACCCTGGCAGCCGTTGACACTGGAACTGCCGCCGCGTGAGGTGCAACGCATCCTGGGCATTGCCCTGAGCGCGCGGGAGATCGCCGATATTCTCAACGCCGCCGGGTTTGCGTGTGAGTTGCGCGCGGAGAGCGCGGAAGCGCCGGTCGTGGTGCAGGTGCCCTCCTTCCGTCAGGATGTCACCCTGCCGGCTGATCTGTGCGAGGAGGTTGCCCGTCTCTACGGTTATGACCGCATTCCGATGACGCGCCTGGCGGATGAGATCCCGCCCCCGGATGCCCACCCCGATCTGGAGGCGGAAAACCAGGTGCGCGATGTGCTGGCGGGCTGTGGGTTGACCGAGGTCATCACCTACTCGCTCACCAGTATGCCCGCCGTGGCCCAGGTCAATCCGGCCGAGGCGGTTGCTGACCGCTACTTGAAGTTGAGCAATCCCAACTCGCCTGATCGTGAATATCTGCGGCGCAGCATCCTGCCGACGCTGCTGCAGGCGCTGGCGACCAACCTGCGTGAGCGCGATCAGGTGCAGCTCTTCGAGACCGGGCGCGTCTTCTTGCCGTTGAGCAGTCCGGGCGTGCATGGCGTGTGGCTGCCCGACGAGCCGCGCCATCTGGCAATCGCCATCGCCGGTCCTCGCACCGGGTTGACCTGGCACGCGGCCATCACCGACCCGCTCGATTTCTTCGATCTGAAAGGGATTATCACCACGCTCCTGCAACGGCTGCACCTGGATGATGCAATCTCCTACGTGCCGCTCACCGATGATGAACGCTTCCATCCCGGTCGGGCCGCCGCAATCCTGATCGAGCGTCCGGCAGATGCAACGGATGCCGTCAGCCCGGATGCGCGTCGGGGCGATGGTCAGCGGGGGCGGGTGCAACTTCTGAGTGAGCGGGTTGGGGTGCTGGGCGAACTGCATCCCGACGTGTGTGAGCGACTGGGGATTGAAAACCCGCGCGTGGCCGCCGCTGAACTGGATCTGGAGACACTGCTCCACCTGGTACAGCCGCCCGCCTATCAGCCGGTTTCGCGTTACCCGGCCACCCGGCAAGACCTGGCGGTCGTGGTGGAGCATACCATGCCCGCCGCGCAGGTGGCCGCGATCATCCGGCGTAGCGCGGGTGAACTGCTGGAGGCGCTGGCCCTGTTCGATGTCTACACCGGGCCGCAGCTTGGTGCGGACAAACGCAGCCTGGCCTACCGTTTAACATTCCGGGCATACGACCGCACGTTGAGCGATGAGGCGCTGGCAAAGGTGCGCAACAAAATTATCAAGGCGCTGGAGCGGGAGATCGGCGCAACGATTCGTCAGTGACAGGAGTTACGCGGTCCTCCGTGAGCGAGTTCTTTTCGCCTCCGGCCGGGCGGAAGAGAAGAGTACCATGCTGCCGCAGGCGAATCGGGCGTCCATCTGGGCAAATGTCCAGTTTGTGGAACCACCGCGTAACTCGTGTCATTAAATATTATCTGGCAATCCGGACATTTCTACAGTACACTGAGATAATGAGCAAGGAGGAAGACGCAGGCGGGGCGGCATCCGATTTGCCCCGTCTCCGTCGTTGGTCACGCAGAGGTTTAGTCGGAGAGGAAGAAGAGGATGGACTATATCCAGCTTCAGCAGAGGGTTGAGGAACTCGCCGCGATGCATACCGAACTGGTAGCGCTGCTCGATACGATGGATATTGCAATGATCTTCCTCGATACCGACTTCACCATCAAACGCTTCACTCCGGCTACCTCCCGCTTGCTCACCCTGACCCATGCGGATCTTGGTCGCCCGATTGCTGAGGTCATCAAGCCCGGTGATGACCCGGACCTGCCGGCCGATGCTATACGCGTGCGCAATACCTGTGACCCGGTTGATCGCGCGATCCAGGTTGACCCGGACCGCTGGTACCGGCGGCGTATCCTGCCCTACTATGCGCAGAACAACCATATTGCCGGGCTGGTGGTAACCTTTACCGAGGTACCGTCGGCCACGGATACCGAGATCGCCCTGCGGCAGAGCGAGGCACGGTTCCGGTTGGCCGTTGACAACTTTCCCTATGTCTTTGTGATCTACGATGCCGAGCGCCGTATTCAGTTTATCAACGCCAGTGGGATCAGGACAAGTGGCCTCCCGGAGCAGGCCATCCTGGGGCGCCGCGATGAGGAGATTTTCCCGCCCGAAGTGACCGATCCTTACCTGCCGTTGTTGCAACGCTCGGTTGCCACGCGTACCCACCAGCAGGGCGAGTGTCGCATTGCTCTGCCGCATAAGACCTTTGATATTACGGTCAACTATGTGCCGCTGCTGGATAACCAGGGGGAGATCCAGCAGATCCTGGGGATTACGCACGATATTACGGAGCGTCGCCGGGCCGAGGATGCCCTGCGCGAGAGTGAGGCCCGGTTGCGGTTGCTGTTTGAGTTCAGCCGCGATGCAATTGTCGTTGCCGATGACGCGGGCCGCTATGTTGACGTGAACCATGCCGCCTGTGAGTTGTTGGGGTACCGGCGGGAAGAGTTGCTCTGCATGTCCGTTTCCGACCTGGTGGTGCCGGATGAATACGCCAGCGTACAGCAGCAGTTCGCGGAGTATCGCACCGGAGGGAGCAGGAGCGGCGAGTTTGCGTTTGTGCATCCCACTGGTCAGGTGCGGATTACCGAGTATAGCGCGCAGCAGTTTAGTCCCGGTCTGCATGTCTCGATCTTGCGTGATATTACCGAACGGAGACATGCCGAGGAAGAACGCCGCCGGTTTGAGGCGAAGCTCCAGCAGACCCAGAAGCTGGAGAGCCTCGGGGTGCTGGCCGGTGGTATTGCCCACGATTTTAACAACCTGCTGATGGGCATCTTTGGTTTTGCTGACCTGGCGCTGATGGATCTTGCGGCGGAGCATCCGGCGCGTGAGAATGTCGAGCAGATCCTGGTATCGGCGCGCCGGGCAGCGGATCTGACCCACCAGATGCTGGCCTACTCCGGGCGGGGCAAGTTTGTGATCAAGTCCTTTGAGCTTTACCGGGTTGTCAAAGATATGGCCCATCTGCTGGAGGTTTCGGTTGCAAAGCGCTGTGCTTTGACCTATCAACTGGCCGCCGATCTGCCGCCCATCGAGGGCGATGTGGCCCAGATTCATCAAATACTCCTGAACCTGACCATCAATGCTTCTGAAGCTATTGGTGATCACAATGGCGTAATCACAATCAGCACCGGCATGATTGAGTGCGACCGCGCCTATCTGGCTGACTGCTTTTTTGCCGAGAGTCTGCCCGCAGGGACGTATGTCTATATTGAAGTCGCCGACACCGGTAGCGGTATCACGGAAGAGGTTCGCATGAAGATGTTTGACCCCTTCTTTACCACAAAATTTACCGGGCGCGGGCTGGGTCTGGCCGTTGTGCTGGGCATTGTGCGGGGACATAAAGGAACGATTAAGGTTGTAAGTACGCCGGGGCAGGGCACTATCTTTCGCGCCCATTTCCCGGTGGCACACCAGTCGGTGACAATCACGCCAACCATGCCGGCGGGTCTTCCGGCCTGGAATAGGCAGGGCACCATCCTGTTAGCCGATGATGAAGAGACCGTCCGCACTGTGGCCCAGCGTATGCTGGAGATGGCCGGGTTTCAGGTGCTGATTGCGCGGGATGGCTGCGAAGCGGTTGATATGTTTACCCGCCATGCCGGCGCGATCCGGGCCGTGCTGCTGGATATGACTATGCCCTGCAAGGCTGTGGACGAGGTGTTGCCCGCAATCCGCGCGATTGACACCCATGTGCCGGTGATCCTCACCAGTGGCTACAACGAACAGGAGGCAGTCAATCGGTTTGTGGGCGCGGGTCTGGCGGCATTTATTCATAAACCCTACCGCTATGAAACGCTTCTGCAAACGCTGCGCCAGGCTCTGGAACCGCCAACGAGCGAGTAGCTTCGCGCCCGATCATTACTCCGCGCCTCTCGTCGCCGCAATCACCGCCTCCAGGCGCGGCACAATCACCTGCCAGTCGTAGTGCGCCTGCACAAAGGCGCGCCCCGCCACCCCCAGGCGCTGCCCCAGGGCCGGGTCGTCCAGCAGGCGCAGGATCGCCTGGGCAAAGGCGGCGGGCGTATCCGCCAGCAGCAGATGTTCCCCGGCGTGCAGAGCTTCCACCCCCTCTGCCCCCATGCTGGTGCTGACGATAGGCGCCTGCATTGCCAGTGCTTCCAGCAACTTCAGCCGCACGCCGCCACCGATGCGCATCGGCACCAGGTAGACTGCCGCCGCCGCGATAAAGGGCCGCACATCGGCGACCTCGCCGACCACCTCAACGGCTACGCCGTCGTGCAGCGCCTGCACTGCCGGCGCGGGTTTACGCCCAACCACCACAAAGCGGGCCTCCGGCTGCTGCGCGCGCACCAGCGGCAGTCCAAACCGGGCAAACCAGGTAACGGCGTCGATATTTGGGCGAAAATCGAGGCTCCCGGTAAATACGAGTGTTGGCGGTTGTGCTCGGACGGACGATGACTGCGGCTGGAAGTAGTGTGTGTCTACGCCATTGGGGATGATGGGCGGATGCGCGGCGGGATCGAGCCGCTGCAGGGAATGGCGATCCTCCGCCGAGACGACCAGAACCTGGTCGTAGGTGCGCAGCAGCCGGCGTTCGTAGGCGGCCAGTTTGCGCCACTGCACCAGCGAGTAGAGGCCGCGCACGAGCGCGCGTGGGCTGCTGATCGGGAGGGAAAGATCGGTCAGGGCGGCCCGCCGCTGCAAGACATACTCGGCATTAAACTCATCCAGGAGCAGGTGTGGCCTGGCGCCGGCCGGATGTCGGGCGTCAATTGCCAGGCCGTAGGGTGCCATTTCGATACTCGCGGCCACGACGACATCAAACGACTGGTCGGTCAGCAGTTGGTGCAACGCGGCGGTGTAGGCCGGTGCGGTATTGCGCAGGGCCATATCCGGCAGTGGTGATGTCAGGGTGGTCCAGGCACGTTGGCGCAGGTTGCGCGTCGGCGGCCCGGGTACGGTGACAACCTGGCAGCAGTTGCGTAGTGGCTCCAACGCGGCAACGGCGGCAGCATCGAGCGCGAAGGTCAGGCAGGTAACGCTGTGCTGCGCCGCCAACCCGTTGAGCAGGTTGTAGACGCGTAGCGCGCCACCGCTGCGTGGCGGGTAAGGTGGGTAGGGTGCGAGAAACAGGATCTGCATGGGGTTCGTAGTCCGAAGTCTGTCGTCTGAAGTCCGTAGTCTGTAATCCGTAGTCTGTAATCCGTAGTCTGTAATCCGTAGTCCGTAGTCCGTGCCTGGTTTCGTAGTGCCGCCTTCAGGCGGTTGTGCCGGACTGGAACCGCCTGATGAACGTTGAATTTTTAATCCGAATACATAGCCCATGAGTCCCGGCTTCAGCCGGTTTGCGGCCGTCAACCGGCTGAAGCCGGAACTCCAACGTTGGGGCCGTGCGGGAGTAGCCAGCCGTAGGGTGCATTCGATGCACCGTTCTGCTAAAGCGGTACTACGATTATCGGGGGACAGGGATTGCTATAAGCACCCTGTCCCCGATCACATATTCCCTCCGCCGTGCTACGTCGTCTCGGTCGTCTTCTTGCGGGTGGTTGCCCCGTTGACGGCGGCGAGCAGCTTCTCGACCTGGTATTCCGATTGCTCCTCGGCCTGCTCGAGCTTCTGCACCACATCGTAGCGGTCCAGGATCTCTTCGGTAACGGTGTCCGCCGGGCGCTCCGGGGTGGTCGTGCTGTCTACCACGGCCAGCAGCAGCATCCAGGCCAGCCAGCGGTCGAATGCCTCCTTGTTGAACCAGAGGACGTTGTTGTGCCGGTTGATCTGCAGATACTGGCGGACGAGATTGGTCCGCAGTCCGGCCTCAAGCACATGGTAAGTGCGCTTCTTCTTAGGCACATCCAGCTCGAACCAGCGCTGATGGTCAATCATGATCTTGATCGTGCCCACCGAGCGCCAGGCCGCGCCCTCGTCCACCTCCAGGGTTTGCAGCGTATCAGCAACGATCTTGCTCAGTAGCCACTCATCCATCCAACTGCGGCTCTGCTGCTCGAAGTCTTCGGCATCGACCAGTTTGCCCAGGGGGGCAATAAACAGCCAGCCAAAGATGGTACCCCACGCGGCCGGGTCGCCGTTGAGATGGGCGTCCAGCGCCTTGAGCGCCGTTTTGTACTTGCGCGACTTGGGCATGGGGAAGCGCTCTTCCAGGATGGGTAGTTGCAGCACCGCCTCCAGCCGCTGCCGGGTTATCTGCGCAATCTCTTCCTCGTCGCCGGTGGTGTTGGTGAACTCCTTGATGGCACTGAGCAGCGTGCGGAACTTCTGATCAACCTCTTCCAGGAGGGCGGTATCCAGTTCCTTGCCCGGCTCGCGCACGGGGGCATCGATCAGGCGGCGGAAGACCTCCGGGTTGACCAGGGCTTTAAACGGCTCGCGCACCGGCTGCAGGAAGACCTCCTTGAGCGTCTCCTCGACGCTGGGTACGCCGCGCCCGTTCAGCATGGTCATAATGTGGTAGTAGTGGCTCCACTCATTGTCCCGCACCTCGCGGAAGTCCATAAAGACATGGTGCTGGTAAGCGTCAAGCTCCACATAGAGCCCCTGTTCACACAGGTCTTTGCTGTTGCGAATATACTCCAGCCCGCTAATATAGTCGCGGAAGATCACGTAGTGCGCACCATCACCGTTTAGCGCCAGACCTTCGCCAATGCTGCGCTGGGTAATGTGGCGATCACCATTATTCTTGACCGCATAACCCACCGAGGACTTGATCCAGCCGCGCGCATGCCCAAACTTGTTGTGGTAGACGAAGAGCCCGCGCTCACTGCCGTGCCGGTTCGAGTAGGCGAACACATCCTCATTGACATGGCCCTCTGGTGCAAAGCAGTCATAGAGCAAGAAGTCGCGCACCTCGGCAAAGATGTAGCGGCGGTGCATCAGCGGGAAGATCACCCGCTCGTGATGCTGGATCAGCCCCCAGTCGGGCGACTCATCATAGTAGGCGCGCTTGTACTCCATGCCATACTTCTCGGTGTAGCCCTCGATCTGCCCGTGACCAAACATCGGCAGGCCCGGCATGGTACACATCATGGCACAGACGCCAAAATATTTGTCGCTCTTGCCGAACTGGTCAACGGCGGTGCGCTCGTCCGGGTTGTTCATAAAGTTGACGAAGCGCTTGAGCACTTCGGGATCAAACTCGAGCGTGTTCTTCATCACCGAGCGGTACTTGGCATTATCCTCATCGCGCATCATGTTCATAAAGGCGCTGTTGTAGACGCGATGCATACCCAGCGTGCGCACAAAGTAGCCCTCCATCAGCCAGAAGGCCTCGGCCAGCAGCAGCGTGTCGGGCGCTTCGACGGCGACCCGGTCAACGACTTCGCGCCAGAACTCATGCGGGATAGCGGCATCAAACTGCTCCTTGGTCAGCCCATGATCCGAGCGGGAGGCAATATCACCGCCGGTGCCGGGCTGCGGGAACCAGAGGCGCTGGTAGTGCCGCTTCGCCAGGGTCATGGCGGCGTCGAAGCGAATGACCGGCGTTTTCCGCGCGACATGCAGGATCGTCTGAATTACCGCCTCGCGTACCTCCGGAATGAGGAAGTTCAACTGCGCGGTATCATTCCAGGGCATGCTCGTGCCGTCGTTGCCGTGGTAAATATACTTGGTGTCGCCGGTCCAGTGGTCCACCCGCTTGAAGACCACGGCGGCATCACTGCGGCTGTAGTAGTGGTCCTCCAGGTAGATACCCACGCGCCCATCCCAGGAGAGATCCGGCCCGTTGAAGCTGTAGGCCGGGAAGGGGCTGTAGTCCAGCGAGATAAACCAGTCGGGATGCTCAACCACCCACTTCGAGTCGATGCCCATATGGTTGGGGACCATGTCGCTGGACATGCGGATGCCGCGCCGCCAGGCGCGGTCCTTCAGGTTCTGAAAGGCCTCTTCGCCACCGAGCAGGGGCGAGATGACATAATCAAAGAGCGAGTAGGCCGACGCCTCAGCCTCAGGGTTGCCGCACATCTGCTTGATGCGTTGCGAGGCCGGGCTGCGCTGCCAGATCCCGATCAGCCAGAGCCCGCTAAAGCCCGAGCGCGCCAGCCGATCCAACTCCTCGTCGGGAACTTCATCCAGGCGCGTCAGTTGGCGCTGATACTGCTTCGAGATCTGATCCAGCCAGACATAAATATTCTTGGCGAGCAGCACCAGCCGGGGCATCCAGTCCAGGTCCACGCTAAAGCGCTCATACTCCACATCCAGCGTGCCATAGTCAGGCACCAGTGATGGCCCCGGATCCAGGCTGGCCGGGTGAAACATCCGGGCATCCTCGCGGATGAAGTCCAGACTGCTGAGCAGGCGGTAGAGAAACTCGCCAATGACATCGGCCCAACGGGTGCGGAGATATTCCAGTTGATCAAACAGCGAGTGCGGATGCGCCAGGGCGGGCGCGCGCAGCATATCGATCAGGTTCTGGTTTTCGGGACCAAAGCGCGGCTGCGTCTCGAAGAATTCACGCAGGCTACCCCACACATCGGGGTAGACCGTTTCGGCATCAAGGCGCGCATCGTCAAACAGTTCGAGGTAGGGCGCGAAGGCCGGGTTCATATTGGCCAGCCAGAGCAGCAGCAACTCTTCCTTCTCGACCTGGGTATGCGGCACACCGGCCGTTTCGCCCTGCATATACGCGTCAAGGGCAATTTCCCCGCGATAGACCCGCAGGGGCGGGAACTCGTCGGCAAAGGTGTAGAGTACCTTGTCAATATGTTCCTGGCCGAAACGACCATTGAGCCACTCCAGCGCCTGCTTCAGCACCTGGGGATTCTTCTGCTGCCGGTAGAGCGCAACCACATAGTGCAGGATCTCATCAATCAGACCCATGGCATTGATATGGCTGGCCTGGACCGCCTGCTCCGGATGGTTGAGAATATCGCGCTGCTCATTCATCTTCTGCGCAAAGACGCGGGCGGCGCGAAAGTTGGCAAAAATAACATTGCCGCTAAATGCGAAGAGCGACTCGTCAAATTGATAGCGGTCGCGCGCCTTCCGGGAGACATGAAACTCCATCCGAACGGCGTCGTTCCACTGTTTTTCCACTAAGAACCTCCCCTTGAGTCTACAAATCTTCCTGGTCGTCAACGGCGGTTGACCGGGACGGCCGGCCACGGAGAACAGAGCGTACTCCACCAACGAACGGACTCCCGTAGGGACACTACGGGAGGTAAGCAATCTGCTCAGCGGTACACTGCGCTATAACATTCCACACGCGTGGGCGGGCGCAACGCACACAACTGGTAGCCTCCGATGCGCGTGAGTACGTCATGATAACATAAGTTGTTGTAGCGGATTGCAGGCACCATTATAGTACAGGATTACTCATCCCGGCCAATCGGGTTGACCGGCCCCCTCCGGAGGTATTCGCAGGTACGGCGGCAAGCCGCACGCTTTCCCGAATAGTCATAGCCGCAAGAATCGTGCCATGGTCGGTCGTTTGTTGCCGATCAACTGCTATTCAAATGCTCTGTGCTGACGACGACACAATCCCGGCCCATGGTTTTTGCCCGGTAGAGCGCCTGGTCGGCCATGCGTACCAGCCGCTCGCCGGTGGTGCCATGCCTGGGAAACACCGCAATGCCCAGCGAAAGCGTCACCGGGCCGAGTGCCTGGCCGCGATAGGTCAGGGCCAGTTGCTTGGCTGCCGCGCGGATCTGTTCAGCGCGCTGGATCACCGTATCGAGGCTGGTATCCAGCATAATGAGGGTAAACTCCTCGCCCCCGTAGCGGCAGGCGATATCCTCGCGGCGCAGGTGGGACTGCAAGATCCGCCCCAGTTCGCGCAGCAGCATGTCTCCGGCGGCATGCCCAAACGAGTCGTTGAACCGCTTAAAATGATCCAGATCGAGCATGATCACCCCCAGCGCGGTCTGGTGGCGGGTAGCCCGCTGCACTTCGCGCTCTAATGACTCCTCCATGTAGCGCCGGTTGAACAGTGCGGTGAGCGGATCACGGATGGCCTGGTGGCGCAGCGTCTCGCGCAGTTGCATGTTTGCCAGGGCCAGCCCGATATGTTCCGCGACGGTGACGGCCAGTTGCTGGAGTGCTTCCGGAAATGGCCCCTGCTCCAGGCAAAGATGGAGCACCCCCAGCGTTTCGCCCTGGGCCATCATCGGCACGCAGAGCGTACTCTGCGGCAGGGGGGTTGCCAGATGCTCGCAGGTCAGCACATGCTGCGTATCCTGCAGCAGATAGGTGCGACCCCGCCGTAAAGCCCAGCACTCATCCGGGGCGCAGATCTGCTGGGGTGATAGACTGCCCCAGATAGCGCTCGCCTCGGCGTAGTTGCGCGAGGCGGTAATGATGTAGAGCGCACCCGATACGCCGGGGAACATCTGGGGCATGATCTGCATAATCACCGCCGCAGCCTCATCGCTGGTCCGGCAGATCTGCAAGAGATCACTCATATCGCTCAACAGGGTAATCTCATAGTTGCGGCGCTCCAGTTCGCCGGCCCAGCGCGTCAGATCAGCATTGGCCCGCTGCAGCGCCTCCTCTGCCTGCTTGCGCTCGCTGATATCGGTGGCAACACTGCCGACCGCATAGATCTTCCCGGTGGCGTCAGTAATCGGGAAGACCGTACGCAAATAGGTATGTAGTGTATCTCTCTGTGGAATAGTGATCTCTTTTTCAATCGTCTGCCCCGTTTGCCATACCTGTTTATCCTGGGTTGCCAGGGTGTGGGCCTGTTCCTGCGCAAAGAAGTCTGATGATACCGTTCCCAGCAAGGACTTCTGCGAACGCCAGAAGGTCTGGAATTGTTTGTTATGCAGGATGACCTGACCCTGCACATCCTTCGCCAGCATAATCGCGGGTGAGTGATCCAGAAACCCGCGTAGCAGCGACTGGCTCTCGCGCAGGGCTTCCTCGGTCTGCTTGCGCTCGTTAATATCCGCCACCGTACCAATAATAAAGGCCGGGTCGCCCTGCGGATCGCGGATCAGGGTCACCAGTACATCGGCCCAGAAACAACTGCCGTCTTTGCGGATAAAGCGCTTCTCCAGGCGGTAGTGCTCGATCAGGCCGCGCGCCAGCTTTTGCTGATGCACGCGGCTGGTATCAACATCAGCGGGATGGGTCACGTCCAGTGCGCGCCCCTGATAAACTTCCTCGGGGGTATAGCCCAGCATATCGGCCCAGCGGTTGTTGATTTTGAGATAATTCCACTGCGTATCCATCAATGCCACGCCGACCAGGGTGTAATCAAAAATGGCCTGCAACTGGGTTTCACTTGCGCGCAGGGCCTGCTCCATCTCCTTGCGCTGCGTGATATCCGCCATGACGCCCGTCACGGCTACAACCTGACCGTCGGCTAGGATGGTCCGGCTGTTGGTGCGAACATAGACCAGGCGGCCATCCTTCGCCACCACCCGAAAATCAAACGGCTGCCGTATGCCCTGCAGGGTGTGCATAAAGCTGGCCTGCAGACCGGGCAGATCCTCCGGGTAGACAAACCGGGTAAATGGCTGCCCAATGATTTCATCGGGGGTATACTGAACGATCTGCTCAATAACCGGGCTAATGTAAATAAAAACACCTGCACTATCCAGGGTAAAGATAACATCGTTGATGTTCTCGACCAGGGTGCGGTAGCGCTCCTCGCTTTCACGCAGCGCTGCTTCCATCCGTTTGCGCTCAGTAATATCGGTTGAGATTACCCCCAAACCACTAATGTTTCCGGCTTCGTCATAGAGTGGAAACTTGATGCCCATATGCGTGTGAAATTCACCTTCAACCGGCAATTGTAATTCACTCTCGATGATCTGGCCGCTGGTCAGGACGGCCTGGTCTTCCGTGCGCCAGGTTGCGATGATATCGCGCATATATGCGACCGTAGCGGGATCACTCACCTGCGGGTCTTCCACAAACAGGGCCAGCAGTTCTTCATCGGTGTGGCCGACTAACTCTTCCAGGTTCAGCGGGACTAACCGTTTGTAACAGCGATTGACCAGCAGGTAGCGTCGTTCGACATCTTTGATCAGAATGGCGGCGGGCATATGATCAATCAGGTTTTGTAGTAACTGCTCACTCTGCCGTAACGCCGCTTCCATCTGTTTCCGCTCAGTGGTGTTGCGCAGAATGCCGATGCCATACCATGCGCCACCCATCTGCACCGCCGAGAGCGAAACCTCAACCGGACAGACTGAGCCGTCTTTGCGCAGCGCTTCCAGTTCGGCGGTCTGCCCAATCGCCGGCCCCCGCCCACTCCGGCAGAACTCGGTCATTCCCCGGCGGTACATCGCGTAGAACGGCTCCGGGACGATCATGCGATGCAGATCCTGCCCCAGAGCTTCGGCGCTGCTGTAGCCCAGCAACCGTTCGGCAGCAGCATTCCAGAACTGGATATGCCCCCGGCTGTCGATCATAATGATGGCATCCTGCGCGGCGGCACTCAGGGTGCGAAACTTCGCTTCACTCTCACGCAGACTGGTTTCGACGGTCAGGCGGTCGGTGATATCGTAGGCCAGCACCATCCCGCTGATAATCCGGTTCTGCTGATTATACAGCGGCAACACATGCACATCATAGACGCCGTCGGCAAACGCCACCTGCGCATTGCCGTGAATGCCGTCCAGGGCCGCCCGGTAGTGCGGCTCCAGGATAGCGCAGAGATCCGGCGATACGACCTCCCGGAGCATGCGGCCAACGACGGTTGCGCGACTCAAGCCCCCGCGCCGGGTGGCGGTCCAGTGTGCATCGGTGTAGCGCAGTTCATGATCAAATGTCATAATAATGCCCATCGGGAAGTGCTGCATGAGCGTATGCCCGACTGCGGCGGTATGTTCCAGTTCTGCAATACGCTGCTTGAGAGCGGCATTCTCCGCCTGGAGTGCAGCAATAGTTTCTGTATCGGTGAGGTTCATCAACGTACTCCATTCACAAGCCGTTTGGGAGCGAATAGTACTGATCGCCGGTCTATGCCGGGCAGTATCTGCCGGGCTATCTCGCGGTTAACAGTTATCAAAAGTGCATTATCGTGTCGGCACTGTTTGTTTATTCTTTTCATTATAATACGGGTTGCTTTGTGTGATTTTATTGCAGTTTCGGTGCAAACTGTGTGCAGATGTGGTGTAAGAACAAATGAGGCGGAAGAACAGATAAACAGAGAACAAGGAACAAACGATGGTGGGGGATGGTGGAATTGGTGGAGATGAGTCGGGATCAGGGGATGATCCCGGCGCGCGAAGGAGAAATGAGCGAAGCACCACGCCCGGCGAGTCGTGCGCGACCCGCCGGGCGCGGCGAACTATTTGCACTATCTGCCGCTCATACCAATTTGCCGCCAAACGTGCCAGAAACCCACACCGGCCACGCAGCGCGTGCAGCAGTACACCTGACCGATACACGCGAGCGCACCCACATTGCAGCCGTTCGTGTTCCTTCGTGTTCCTTCGTGTGCTTCGTGGTTGATCTGATTGTTACCGTTTGGAAATCAAATTGGTATCACACCTGCTGCTGATTCTCGGAGATGGCGCGCAGTTGAAAGTTGTCAAAGCGGGCCTGCACGCTCCCCGTATCGGAACTGGTGACAATCATGCCCACCTCGCCCTGCACCAGGAAGGGGCTCTCAATCGCGGGGAGTTCCTCGTCGTTGAGCGCAATCGTAATCACATTATCGCGGACCGCGACGCGAATATGGTTTGTCGCGCCCACTTCCGTGTTCACCGCATCCACCGGCGTGGGTTCCAGCAGTGCCACACGGTTGCCCGCTCCATCCGAGACCAGCAGGGTAACGCTGCCATCCGGTAAGATAAACAGGCTATAAAAATCGAACGAACCGCCGTCGCCAAACATCACGCCATAGCCCACGCCCTCAGCGGCGCCCTGCTCCAGTGCGGCATCTACTTCCAGAATGAAATCCTCCACCTCGGATACGCCCGCCGGTAGTGGTTGCTGCCACGATTGCACTCCACCCCCGGCGAAGAGCGCGTAGCCGCCCTCGCGGATGGTTGCGCCGCCAATGCTCCAGGCGACATCTTCCGGGTCATTAAAATCCTCGGCCAGGTTTTGCCCCTGCGCGCTTCCCGCCATATTGTCAAAGCGGACAACCAGCCCGCCCTGGTCAAAGGTGGTCAGGCCCAGGGTTAACTGACCGCCGGCAATCACTTCGTCCGTGGTTTCGATCACCTGTTGTCCATTCAGGAAGGCGGTAATGCTGTCGCCCCGGGCCACCACGCGCAGCCGGTTGGCGGCATCCGGCCCCGTATTAATGCCGCTATCGAACGTCCAGGGCACCACCGACTGATACACCTGATCAGTGACGCGGACCAGCCGGTAGTAGCCGGACCCGCTGATGGAAAACATCAGGTAGTCCCCCGGACCACTCTGCCGGAAGCGAATTCCATACTCGGCGGTGGGATCGCCCGCGACCTGCGAGGCGTCAACCGCCAGATCGAAGTCCTGGATCGGCCCGCGCGCATTGAGGAAGAGCCCATAGCTATCAAAGTTGGGCGTATCAACGCGTAACTCGTAGGTACCGTCAACCACCCGGCTGCGTGACTGGTCCCAGCGGTTGGTGGGCTGTTCAAAATCCTCAACAATCATGAGCGGTCCCCCCGGTAGCGGGATATCCTCGGCGGGGCGGGGCGACTCCGGTGGGGCCGGCAGGTCCGGTTCGGCCTGCCCCTGGAGAAGCGTTGATCCATCGAGGACAAAATAGAGGACGCTGCCAAAGGCGCAGAGCATCAGCATAATCAGGCCGCCCAGGGCCGGCGCCAGCCAGAGCAGCAATCGCCGCTGCTGTCGGGCGGAATCGGCTGTTGCCGGGGTAGGCGTTTCCGGTCGCGGGTATTCCATAATGATAGCCCCCATTTTTATGACACGTTTTTATCACACTGCCGGCCACCGGAAGCCGGTATCCGGGTGTGACGTATGTTCTTGCACAACGCCACGCATCGTTGGCAGAAACGGCGGCTCCAAGCCGCCGCTCCAACCCACGCGCAGCGGAGCGGCGGCTTGGAGCCGCCGCATGCAGGCAGGCGCACATCCATAGAATGCAGAACTATTCGTCACACCCCCGGTATTCGACCTCCAGGATCTCATTGTGCAGTATACTCTATTCTGGCGTTTGATCAATGACAGGACTTACGCGGTGGGAGTTTGGACCACGAACAACACGAAATGAGCGAAAACCGCGAAACGGCCAATGCTGACATGTATCAGTGATCCTGTGTTTGGTGGGGGATATCGCCTCCGGTTGGGCGGAAGATTCCGATCTTGTTCACAAACATTCGCACTCCGTCCTGGTGAGGGACATGGTTTCGGGAGCGGCGGTCACTGCCGGTCTCGCCAACCGCATTCCCATGCGCTCTGGCGAAAAAGTCTCCACTTGCGAGGAAATGGGGAGCGGGTGCAAGTGACAGGAGTTCCAGGGAGGAGCAAAGAGTCTCGTGACAACGGGGACGAGACTCTTCACACGCTTGTTCAGATGGCCGTAGGGAGCAATGCTGGTGCATGGCACTGGTGAAGTTGTGCGGGCACTAGCTCTTCTTGCCCTTATCGCCTTTCCCTTTGCTGGGGGGGCTCTCCGGTTCCTCTGGCTCGGTTGTGCTGCTGCTGCCCGTTGTTTTGGGCATCCACATCTGCATCCACTCGTTCTGGGACTTGAGCGTCTCCTCCAGGGTATTGCCCCAGAAATCCAGCACCTTTTGCGCCTCTTCCTGGCGCTTCTCCCCCAGCATCGACTGCAGGCGGCGGCTGGTCTTCTCAGACTCCTCCAGGCGTGAGCGGAGCAGTTCATACCGCTCCAGCAGTTCCAGGTAGCGATGGCGTGGCACAACTCCCATCATCCGCCACCACTCCTCTAGCCAGTCATTCATCGCCTCGGGCTGCATCGGCATCATCCCCGGCGGCATAAAGCGGGCCATCATGCGCAGTGTTTCTTCGGAGACACTGGTTGTGCTGCTCAGGTTCTTCATAATCTGCTGGGCGTCGCCGCTGCCACGCATCGCCTCCGACATCAGATTGAACCAGGCTTCCATCATTTTGGGAGTGAACATCAGGTCTTTCCTTACTATGCAAGTCCGTTCATGCAACACAGCGAAGGTCTCACCCGGTGAGTAGTGAGACGCTTCGCTGCGTTTGTCGCAACCCTTATATCATACCAGCGCCAGGTACAACTCCGCGCGAATTTGTATCGCAGCAACCCGGAAGTGACTGTACCTGATGCGTTGTCTTAGCCGCGCTCGCGTACCCAATTGGCAATCGTCGGTGCGAGATCACGCTGCGCCTTCCCACTCACGTACATTCCGATGTGCCCCACCGGGAACCCTTTGGCGGTGTAGTCTTTGGAGCCGACATACTTCTCCAGCGCCGTGGAGGAGGGCGGCGGTACCAGGTGGTCCTTATCGGCATAGATGTTGAGCACCGGCATGGTGATATTGCTCAGGTCAACCCGCTTCCCGTCAAGTTCAACCTCGCCCTTGATCAGCTTGTTCTGCTGGAAGAAGTCCTTCAGGAACTGCCGGTAGGCTTCGCCCGCCTGATCGGGGCTATCGAAGATCCACTCCTCCATGCGCAGGAAGCTGACCAGCTTCTCCTCACTATCCATCAGATCGAGCATGTCAGTGTACTTCTGGAAGTTCAACTGGAACGGCTGAAGCATCAGGAAGCCAAAGTTCATAAAGTCACCCGGCACATTGCCCAGCGCCTCGATCATGAGGTCCGGGTCCATATTGGTGCCCCAGGTATTCAGTAGACCCTGCTCCTTGCCCTCTTCGCGGGCGTGGAAGTCTACCGGTGTCACCATGGTGATCAGGTTCTTGAGCTTCTCCGGATGCAGCGCGGCATAGCAGAGGCTCATTGCACCGCCCTGGCAGATCCCCAGCAGGTTGACCTGATCCAGGCCATGCTTTTCACAGATAAACTCCACACAGTTGTGGATGTAGCCGTTGATATAGTCGTCGAGGGTCAACCAGCGGTCGGCGCGGGTCGGGTAGCCCCAGTCGATCAGGTAGACATCCATGCCCAGCTTGAGCAGGTTGCGCACCAGCGAGCGGTTCTCCTGCAGGTCGGCCACGGCGGGGCGGTTAACCAGTGCGTATGAAATCAGAATGGGAATCGGGAACAGGTTATCCACCACCGGCTTGTACCGATAGAGCACCAGTTTATCCTCGCGGTAGACCGCTTCCTTGGGCGCGGTCCCCACCTGAACATCATCATGCTTGAGCCGACTCAGAATCTTGACACCCTCCACCATCTGGCGGTTCATCTCGGTGATTTCGTGGATGGCATCTTCAGGATTGATTTGCAACGGAAACGTAGTCATTGCAGACTCCTCCATTCTAACGTAACCCGCATTGTGCGGTGTGAATTTTTCCATTCGATCGGGCTGGTCACGCCGCCGACATGATCATCTGTTCTGCGCGGGCGACGTGACGACGATAAACAACACGTCGGCGGGTTTAGCCTTGCCCATTCGCCTCGCGTACGGCCTGTAACTCCTGCTTGAGAGCGGTAATTTCTTTGCGCAGATCGGATACGCTGCTGTCGGTCCCATTGCCGGGAGGGCCACCCTTCATCGCGCGCTTGAGTGCCTTGACCTCTTTGCGCAGCTCATAGATATTGCGATGCGCCTCGTCCACCTCGCTGCGGGTCGGCACATAGGTCGTCTTCAGCATCAGCTCGACGACCTGCTGCTCTTGCAGCCGGTACTTCATCGCCGTATCCATCAGCCGTCCCTGGATCTCGACATACTCCGGCGTACGGAAGACTTCCTCCAGGGAGCTATCCGCCGTATCCGTCCAGATGCGGACCAGCTCACGCACGCCGGTGACCGGCTGATCATTCTGGGCGCGATTGACCAGCGTCTTGATCACATTCTCGAAGATATCGCCCCAGGAACCGGCCAGCACTGCCTGATATTCGGCGCTGACCTGGCGGAAGTCCAGCCAGGCATCAAACGCTTTGGCAATCTTCTCATTGATCTCGCGGGTGAAGCCAAAGCTGGGGCTTTCCACCAGGCTGCCAAAAGTGCGCTCATAGGCATCCCAGTAGAGGCTGGTCATCTCGATCAATTCCGACCCGCTACCGGAGCCGGTCATCGCCTCACCGATGTGCCAGGGCGCGCGCTGGAGGGATGACAGCCATGGCTGGCTGACGGCCTGGATCTCCTCCAGGTAGAGCCGCCACATCTCGCCGACATCCTGGGAGGACTTCAACATGCTGGCCGGGGCCGCTGCCAGTTGCTTGCTGAGATCCTCAGCATAGCTACGCATAGTTGCCTGCCAGTCAGCGCCACTCTCAACCTGGGGCCAGATGGTCTTCCAGGCATCAGAGGTCAACTCCACAAACCGCATCATGGCCGACTGGTTTGCCAGGAGTTGCCGCGACATCCGCTGGGCAATGGGCTGGGCATCAGTAGTCCAGGCTTCAATGCCCTGCGTTGCCATCTTGCGCCACTGATCCATCAGGCTGGTATAGGTCATCGCTGATGTCGGGGCGTTGCGCATCATTTCATACCAGCTTTCCCAGAGTTGTTTCTGAGTCTCGCCCCAGATATTCATCATGGAGCCGACCTGATCATTCCATGTCATAAAACTTTTCCCTTCATCCAGGTAGGCGATCGAGCATCGCTCCTACTTTTTCTTCTCGGTTGTGCTTCCGGGTGCCAGGCTGGACCAGCGGCGCATCCACTCCGACTGCGCCTCCAGCGCCTTCTGGGTGGTATCCTGCCACATTTGCATCAGATTCTGGCCGCGCTCTTTGTCCCAGCTTCCGGCAATCTGGGAGGCATCAATCTTCTTGACCATGTCGAACCAGCCCTCCCAGAGGCTCTTCTGGGCTTCGGCCCAGTGGTTCATAATCTCGCGCCCCTGCTGGGCCCACTCTGTCGCCTCTTTGGATGTACCGGGCGAGGAGGTAAAGCTCTCCACCCAGAGGCGCGTCCACTCGGCTTGGGCATCCAGCGCCCGCTTGACCGAGTCTTCCCATGCCTGGGTCGCCTTGGTCCACATCTCGCCCGCCTGGGGTCCACTCATATTCTGGATCGCTTCCAGCCAGGTGTCGCGCATCTGCTTCTGGGCTGCGGTCCACGCCTGCATCATATCCTCGGCTTGCTTGGTCCAGTCTTTCATAGTCATACCCATAGCTCCTTCTTGAGTTGTGCTCATTCAGCGGATGGCAAACAGTACGGATGGTACGCGACATGCCGGGTATTGGCAAGTCTAGACGACATCATTGGAGCGCAGGTGCCGGCTGTGTGGGAACGTCCCATCACCCGGTTGTTCGGGGAGCGAATGACCACCGCTGTGAGCCAACGCTCCGTTCACCTGCCGATCCTCCTTAGCCGGCTCCGGTTGTGGTATACGACATCTTAGCTACCATATTGAGGGATTCTACCGCAGATCATAACCCTTTTAGCCTACTTCGTCAACTTTTTACAAACTTATTGTTCCGGCAGTTGCAAATCCCCGCTGTGCTGTCTTTCACCCGGCCGGCGGCGCGCGCTCCTTCCCGCAGAGCGACCGCGTCACGTTACGCGCGTTACGCGGTTCCCCGCGAACGGAGTGTTTCGCCTCCGTCCGGGCGGAACTATCCTTACCTTCCGGGTCAGGAACCACGTAAGGCGTGTAACTGTATGCCATAACCTGGGGCACAGCCTTCATACTGAGTCCATGATCGGCGTATTCGGTGTATAATGCACCAGTCAGCAGCAGCAGCAATTTAGTCTGGATCGAGGAATGACCGAGCAACTTCAGTTTCCACCCGGCTTTCTCTGGGGTGCGGCAACGGCCGCCTACCATATCGAGGGCGCCTGGAATATTGACGGCAAGGGCGAGAGTATCTGGGACCGCTTTAGCCATACGCCGGGGAAGATCTGGCGCGGCGATACGGGCGATGTTGCCTGCGATCACTACTACCGCTATGCCGAGGATGTGGCCGGGATGGCGGACATGGGCCTGAAAGCCTATCGCTTTAGCTTCTCCTGGCCGCGCATTTTTCCCCATGGCAGCGGTCAGCCTAATCAGCGCGGGGTAGACTTCTACAAGCGGTTGATTGCCGCCCTGCACGAGCGCAATATTATTCCGGTTGCCACGCTCTACCATTGGGATCTGCCCCAGGCATTGCAGGATCGCGGCGGCTGGACCCGGCGGGACACGGCCCAGCGCTTTGCCGAGTATGCCGCCTATATGTTCGCAACCTTCGGCGGCGAGGTGCCGATCTGGACAACGCATAATGAGCCCTTTTGTACTGCGTTCTTCGGGCATGGCAATGGCTCGCATGCGCCGGGTATCCGCCGGCCCTGGCATATCTTGAAAGTTGCGCACCATGTGCTGGTCTCGCATGGGTTGGCGGTCCAGGCATTTCGCGCGGCATCGCTGCACCCGGTTGGGGGTATGCCCGATCCGATCATTGGTATTGTGTTGCTGCTCTGGCCGCATCAGGCCGCCACGGAGCATCCCCGCGACATTGCGGCCGCTCGCCGGGTTGATGGGGCAATGAACCGTATGTTTCTGGAGCCGCTGTTCCATGGATCATACCCGGAAGATATGCTACGACACTTTGCCCGTCGGTTTATGGCCCCCCGTATTCGTGACGGCGATCTGGAGTTGATCTCCCAGCCGATTGACTATGTCGGTATCAACACCTACAGCCGCACAGTCAATCGGGCCAGTTGGACCGACTGGTTAATGGGAGCGCGCCAGGTTCCGCAACCGGGTGTCCCGACCAAAATGGGATGGGAGGTCTACCCGTCGGGCATCTATGATGTGATCGACATGGTTCACTCTTACACGGATCGGCCAATTTATATTACTGAGAATGGCGCGGCCTACGAGGATCGGGTTAACCTTGACGGCAGTGTCGATGACCAGGAACGGATCGACTATATCGCAGCATATCTGGCGCAGATTCATCGGGCGATCCGCGCAGGCATTGATGTTCGCGGCTATTTTGTCTGGGCCTTGATGGATAACTTTGAGTGGAATCTTGGCTACAATATGCGCTTTGGTCTCTGGTACACGGATTATGTCACGCTCAAGCGCAACTGGAAGCGCAGCGCCTACTGGTACCGTGACTTGATTGCGCGCAATGCACTATAAAAAGAGAAGCATGAAACGCTTACGTTTATTTGAAATCTCGCTCCCTGGACAATCAATCAGACCGTCCGACGCGAATAATGTTCTACTCACCGATTGGTCTACCGACAATCTGCCCGGAAGCAAGTTCAGCCTGGATGGGCGCTGGATCCGTGATGCCCAGGGCCGGGCGCTGCTGTTGCGCGGCTTCAATCTCTCGGCGGATGCCAAGACGCCACCCTATCTGCCCATTCCTCACGAGCAGCACCTGGACCGCCTGGCCGCCTGGGGCATGAACTGTATCCGGTTGGTGCTGGTATGGGAGGCGCTGGAACCCCGCCGGGGCGAGTATAACCAGGCATACCTGGAAAAAATGGTCGCTCTGGCGCGGGCAGCATGGCAGCGGGGCATCTATACGATTGTGGATATGCACCAGGATCTGTTTAGCCGCGAGTTGGGCGGTTCGGGTGCGCCGGTATGGGCACATCCGCCGGTACACCGCCCCCGGCGTCCCGGCCGCTTCTGGTTCTCGTACTATCTCATTGATCGTGATGTGAATTATGCTTTCAAGCGCTTCTGGGATAACGCCGATTTTATTCGGGATAGTTTTGTGTGTGTCTGGCAAGAAGTAGCCCGCTGTTTTGCCGATGTCGAGGGAGTGCTTGGCTATGATCTGTTTAATGAGCCCTCCACACGCTTCTTTCCGGACTTACTATCAGGACATTTTGATCGTGTGATCTTGCCGGAATTCTATCGTCAGGTTGCCGGGGCGATTCGCGCCGTTGATCCCTATCGCCTGATCCTGGTGGAACCCAGCCCGCGTATCTTAATGGGGCTACCCTCCCTGATGGACGGAAAGCAAGAGCAGTTGTCGCTGCACCAGGTTAAGGGACTGGTGTATGCGCCACATATTTACGATGGCGTATCGGTCTTTCTGGGGCGGTTCTACGGCTCCAGTGCCCGGCTGCGCGGGATGCTCCAACTGCATCTGAAAGTTGCCGCGCGCCTGCGGGCCGCCTGTATCATTGGTGAGTTTGGGGTGCTCAACTACCTGCGGGGGGCACACAAGCTCTATGCCGCAACGCTGGATCTGTTTGATCGGGCAATGGTGAACTGGATTGCCTGGAATTATATGGTGGGTAGTGAGCACTGGAATGAGGAAGATATTAGCGTTGTCTATCCTGATGGGCAGGAGCGGGTGCATGTGGACACGCTAGTACGACCTTATCCCCGCGCGACTGCCGGGACGCCCCTCGGTATGAGCTTTGATATAGATACGCATACGTTTGTTTTTAGCTATGCTACTGACCCGGCAATTTCCGCGCCGACCGAGATCTATCTGCCGCGCCGACACTATCCCCACGGCTTCGATCTGCGGTTGAGCCGGGGGTTGACCGCTGAGTATAACGAGGAGGGTCAGATCTTGCGGGTGCAGCATGCGCCTGAGGTGACCCAGGGCGCGATCGGGGTGTACGCGCGTGGTGATGACGAATAATGCCGTGATGTAGCACGTTTGCCAGAGGCCACATGCCAGTTGCCCGCATCTGGTCGCTCCAGCGGCCGGCCCGTCTCTATCTTATCCATATGGCTCTGCTGACGTTTGGGCTGGCAATCAGTTCGCTCTTCTTCAACCTTGCCATTCCCGCGCTGGGCTATGACCTGCCCTTTCTGGGTCTGCTGACCAGCCTGCCTGTGGTGGTGGCGGGCCTGCTGACACTACCGCTCTGGTGGCTGATAACCCGCACTATGCGTCTGCGGATGGCGCTACTGGCAAGTGCGCTCCTCTATGCCGGGTCTGTCCTGGCGGTGGCGCTCTGGCCGGCGGCGCTGCCACTGTTGTTGGGCACCGCGCTGACTGGTCCGGCCGCGGTGCTGCTCCAGGTCAGCAAAGCCCCCTTTATGATGCGCCATAGTCGTAGCACCGAGCGGGATTTTCTCTTCAGTGTCAGCGAGGGGATTAACATTGGCGTCGCCGGGTTGGGCAGTCTCGTCGGTGGCCTGCTGCCGGGGCTGTGCGCACGTCTGCTCGATGTCCCTCCTGACAGCGGCGCGGCCTACCGGGCCACCTTTGCACTGGCGGCGCTCTGTGTGCTGGCTGCGGCCCTTCCGCTGCTGTTTGTGCGGGACGAACAGCCCTACGGTGAATCGGAAGCAACAACCGCCGATGGGCCGGCGCTACGCGACCATGCAAACGATGCAGCAACAGAGCGACAAGACCGTGCCGCAGCAACGCCACCACTTCATCGGCGTATGGCAGCATCCGCACGGCGCAGTGCGGCCATGCTCACCGGGCGTGTGCCGGAGCCCTGGCGAAGTATGTTGCGCCGCCCCTGGAGTGTCGCGCGGTTTATGGTGACACCGTTGATTATTTCCTGTGGAGCCGCCCTGCTTATCCCCTATTTGAATCTCTTTTTTCGAGAGCGTTTTGGTGTCTCGAACGAAGCGCTAGGGGGCATCTTCGCGGCGGTGCATATTGCCACCGGGATGGCGACGTTGGCCGCGCCCTGGCTCTCGCTACGGTTGGGCAAGATGGGCAGTGTGGCCCTGACGCAGGCGCTGGCCGTGCCCTGCCTGCTGGCGCTGGGAATGTCACCCGTGCTGGGGATTGCCATCGGCTTTGCGCTGGTCCGGAACACGCTGATGAATATGGCCTCACCGCTCTATGATGCGCATGCGATGGAGCAGAGTTCGGAGGCGGCCCGTCCGACTGTGATCGGGTTGATCAACGGCGCGTATGCGATTGGCTATATCTTTGGGCCAAATATCAGCGTGCGCGTGCAGGCGGCGTACGGCTTTACGCCCCTGTTTGTTGCTACGGCGACCCTCTACGCAGTGGCGGCATTCCTCAACTATATGCTGTTTGTGCATGGTCGAAAGCATGTGCGCGAACCGGCATCTGAGGCGGAGTTCTCAATTATCCAGGAGTAGCTGTCGCGCGCATTTCCCCTACCGGAGGCAAAATACACGCGCCCGCAGTGGACCGCATACATCCTGTTAATCAACATTATCACCGGATTTAATACTACAAATCCTATTTGTTCCAGGCTGCTATTCTATACGCTCGGACGGGCTTACTCAGTATGTAACCGGACCATAAGTCAACCACAGGTATGACTTTTTCTTCTCTATGCGTCCAGGTAAACCGATGGTATGCTTATCCTGGGGAGACTAGATGTATCTCTCAGTATGTTCTTGCTAGGAGTGAGCAATGCGACAACTGTTTGTCCAGCGAAAACGCCGGCTGTGCCGCATGCGCCGGCCGGCCCTACTCGGTCTGATGGTTGGAATTGTGCTGCTGGTCGGGTTATTTGTGCGCGGCACGGCGGCAACGGAGCCGGTGCTGCATCTGCTGCCGGATCATGCTCAGGCGATCCGCCTGGAGCCAATGGTTGGAACAAATGACGGTAGTCGCCCAACGACCGCGCCGCTACCGGCGGCACCCCCCGGATCGGTATCGCCGGCGACCGGCATTATTTCAACGCCGGCTATGCCGCCCACCGCGGAGGTCAACCAGCCGGGCGTCCCCCCCGCACCCGATGTTGCTACCGATCCTGCCGCCCCCGGTCTACCGCCGACGCAACTGCCCCCAGCACCAACCGAGATGCCGGAGAGCGACGTTCCCC
>DAOTVB010000269.1:0-9583 GCA_034436755.1 Chloroflexaceae bacterium
TACTCCGGCGCATTCAGGCGATAGCCAATCCCGCGCACGTTCTCGATACAGCCCATCTCACCCGTCTCGTAGCCCAGTTTGCGCCGTAGCGAACGGACCAGCGGGCGCAGCAGCGACCCGGCTTCGGCATGGTCGGTATCCAGATCATGCGTCACCCGGATCAACTCTTGCAGCGACACCAGCCGGTTGACGCGCCGGGCCAGATACTCCAGCAGCGTAAACTCCCGCGCGGAGAGTTTCACCGGCTGCCCATTATTCCAGACACGGTGCTGGCCGGGATCGATTTGCAACTCGCCCGCCGTTAGCGTACTGGAGCCGTTACTGTTTTGTGGGGCTGCCTGCGTTGTGGGCTGCGTAATCTGCTGGGCCCGGCGCAGTTTCCCCCGCACCACGGCCAGCAGATCTTCCGGCTGGATCGGCTTGGTCAGGTAGTCATCAACGCCCAGCTCCTTGCCATACCGGATATCGCTGTCGAGTGAACGTGCCGTCAAAAAGAGAAACGGGATGGTTGTCCAGAGGGGATTGGCGCGTACACGCTCATACAGTTGGTAGCCATTCATCTGGGGCATGGCGATATCTGCCAGAATAAGATCAACAGTGTGTGCCTGAAGCAGGGACAATGCTTCAAGCCCATCGTTTGCCGTCATCGCCTCATAGCCTGCCGCCTCGAGTGTCAGTGCCAGGCTGTCCAGCAGATCCGGTTGGTCGTCAACAACAAGAATAGATCTGTTCATAGGTGCGAACCTCTTCCGTTAACAGGGGAAAGTAGACTGCAAAGGTACTCCCTTCGCCGGGAGTGGAAGCAACGGCAATCGTGCCGCCATGCAGGGTTATCAACTCGTGTGCAATGGCGAGGCCCAACCCGGTCCCCGATATGTTTCCCTGCGGTTGCACACGGTAAAAACGCTCAAATATCTGCGGCATATTCTCCTCGGAAATACCAATCCCGGTGTCCATAACCCGCACCGCCGCCCATGTGCCTGGTGGCAGCGCATGGCTGCCGGGCCAGACTGGTTCTTCCGCTTCACCGGCCGTCAACATGCGCGACTCACAGGTGATACATCCTCTGTCCGGCGTGTACTTGATGGCATTGTTCAGGAGATTGCGTAAAATCTGGCGCAACTGACCATCGTTCCCCGACACGGGCAGATAGTCAACACCAGTGACAGAGAGGGACTGCGCCTTCTTCTGGATCAGGGGCACCTGTTTATCGGCCTCTTCGCCGATCAGGTCTACCAGGTTCAGCGGCTGCCGCTTCATCGAGATCCGCTGGCTGTCGATCCGTGCAATTTCGAGCAGATCGCTGATCAGATCATCCAGCACCCGGGTATGCTCCCGAATATCCCGGATCATGCGCTGCCGCCGTTCGTCGCTTAAGCGTGCGTAGAGCGTATCCAGGTTGCCACTGAGCAGCGTAATAATCGAGAGGGGCGTACGCAGTTCGTGCGAGACATTCGAGACAAACTGATCTTTCAGACGTTCTGCCTCTTTAATCGGCGTAATGTCACGCTGGACACTAACGTAACCCACTGGCTGCCCCGGCGTGTGCGGATCAAACAGGGGGGCAATCGTCACTGCCGCGTCGTAGCGCGTACCATCCTTCCGCTGGTTAACCAGTTCGCCGCGCCAGGTCTGACCGGCCTGCACAATCTGCTGGATCTCCTCCGAGATGGCGGGGAGCGGTCCATCACCCGGACGGCTGTAGGCATGCTGCCCGACCACCTCATCGCTGGAATAGCCGGTGAGGGCGGCGGCGGCCGGGTTGAAGTAGTGGACGATATCTTCAAAGTCGGTGACGAGGACGGCTTCACCCAGCGCTTCGAGGATGGCCTGGGTGCGGTCGCGCTCCAGTTCTAACTCGCGCGTACGTTGCGCAACAACCTCTTCCAGGTTATCGGCGTGGCGCTGTAGTTGCTGGTAGAGTTGCGCCGTTTCCATTGCCTGGCCGACCGCGCTGGCGACACTCTGCGCCAGAAGCAGTTCCTGGTCGTTAAAACTGCAAGGTTCCACCGCGCCCATTTCGATCAACCCGACGACCTGGTTGCGCATCAGGATGGGAACAATCAGGCAGGTAGCCAGGCCCGACCGCTCCATCAGGGCGTACATCGGGGCGAGAGGTGCGTCGGGGGAGAGTACCGCGTCAGATGCAGGCCGGGTGATGCTCAGGGGCATTTTCGTCTGCAGCACATGGGCGATAGGCTGGTGCATATCGGTGTCGGCAGCGCCATTCTGGATCTGTTCCAGGCAGGAGCCGCATGGGTGGGGGGCGGCCGCCGCCGCAGAACGGGCAACAACGTTCCAGTGCGTTTGTGTTGTATCCAGCAGCAGCGCTGTTGCCCGGCAGACCGCAAAGGTATGCACCAGCGACTCGCAGGCGATGTTGATAACCTCCTGCGCATCCAGCGCGGTCGCCGCCGCTGCAATCACCCGATTAAGCAGCGTTAACTCGCGGTTGCGCTGCCGGATATGCTCCTCGGCCATCTGGCGATAGTCGCGTTCGAGTAACAGGCGCTGGTAGCGATTCAGGCGCATGATGGTTTTCACCCGCGTACGCAGTTCAACCCGGTCGAACGGCTTGGAGACAAAGTCATCCGCGCCCGCCTCAATCCCCTGCAGCCGCGAGTCTCGATCATCCAGCGCAGTGACCATAATAATCGGTACCTCCGCCAGGACCGGGTCGGCCCGCAGACACCGGCAGACCTCAAACCCGTCCATCTCCGGCATCATAACATCAAGGAAAATCAGATCGGGGGTCAGTTCGACGGCTTTTGCCAGCGCTTCCGTCCCACTGCGCGCCGTTGCCAGGTTGTAGCCCTGCGTCAGCAGCATGGCCCGCAGGGTCTCGCGCCCGATTGGTTCATCATCGACAATCAAGATGGTGCTGGTACGTTCGGCAACATCGGGTGCCGCTCTCTGAAGATTATCTGTAATTGGTACGCTGTTCACACTATGCACCTTCTGCTTTTACCGAGATACGCCTGGCCTGTTGCAGGTGTAACTCCATAATAGTAACGATGTTGGGTAAATGAACTGGTTTGCGAAAATAGGCATTGACGCCGGCGGCCAGACAGCGATCATACTCACCGGGCAGCGCCAGCGATGTCAGGACGGTAATGAAAACCGGACCCAGGCTGGTATCGGCCCGAATACGGTGGAGGGTCTCCAGGGCATCAAAATCGGGCATATGCATACTCAACATAAGAATATCGGGATGGACTTCATGCGCGCGTGCAACTGCCTCGGCCCCGGTGCGTGCAACTACGATCTGGTATCGCTCCGCGGATAAATAGTTTGATATATGTTCAAGCTGTCCCTCGTTGTTTTCTGCTATCAGAATAACCGGTCGCTGTGGGGAAACCTGCCAGTCGGTCAGGGTCAGGATGCTGGCCTCGCGCTCTTCCGGCAGAGATTTACCCCTGGTCGGGGCGATATCCCTGCTCCCGGGTAGGGCAACGGTAAAGCAGCTTCCCTCGCCGGGGCTGCTGGTGACGGTGACACTCCCGCCGTGCATTTCGACCATGCGATAGACTAGCGCCAATCCCAGGCCGGTACCACCGTACGCCCTTGACAGCCGCCCGTCCAGTTGCACAAATGGTTGGAATAAGCATGCCATATCTTTTGCGGCAATTCCAATACCTGTATCCCAGACGGTAATCTGTACCGCATGACCGGCCGCATCACCCGCGACCCGCAGACCAATCGTACCCGACTCTGGCGTAAACTTCACCGCATTGCTCACCAGGTTGACCAGAATCTGCTTCAGGCGCTGCTCGTCGGCCGGCAAGGTCTGAATGGCGTCATCATAATCCAGGGTGACATGCAACTGCTTCTGCCGGATCTCTTGTTGGAACAGGGCAAGGCTGGCCTGGCATACCGGCTTGAGGGCCACATTATCAATCACCAGGGCGACCTTCCCGGCACCGATTTTGGAGAGATCAAGCATATCGTTAATCATATTGAGCAGACGGCGGCCGCTCACTTCGATCTGTTGCAGCGCATGCTGCTGCTGGCTATTCAGGCCACCATAAACCTCTTCCTGCAATACCCCGGCCATCCCCAGAATAGCGTTCAGCGGTGTCCGCAGTTCGTGGCTGATACTGGCGAGAAACTCATCCTTGAGGCGGACAGCGCGCAGCAACTCGGCATTGGCGGCGCTTAAGTCGGCAGTGCGCTCGGCAACTCGCCGGGCCAGCAGACGCCGCTCGGCATGCAGGGCAATCTCGGCCTGTTTGCGCTCGGTGAGATCAACCGCCGTGCCCATAATGGCGAGCTGTTCATCAAACTCGATAACGGCAACTGAGAGGGAAATCCAGAGCAGGTTCCCTTTCTTGTTACGCGTTTTCAACTCGTACCGGGCAGGCACCTGAGCACCATCATGTATTGCCCACATTCTACCATCAAAAAAAGTAAATAGATCGAAATCAAGCCCGTCCCAGGAATGCAATGCCAGCAACTCTTCCCGTGTGTACCCCGAGAGCGCCTCGGCTGCCGGATTGACATAGCGCAAGCGCAAGCCTCCCGGCAATGGCTGCGCAATAAAGATAGCCACCGGAAGGGTTTCGGATAGCGTGCGAAACTTGGTTTCACTCTTGCGCAGGGCTATCTCAATGCGCTTACGTTCAGCAATCTCATTTTCCAGCAGCATAACGGTGTGGGCGAGCGGAGCGGTACGCGCTTCAATATGGTGCTCCCGTTCCGCATGCACCTGCTGCAGCGCGGCGCGCAGGAGTTGACACTCGTCCTGCGTGCGCCGGCGCTGGATCAGCGACCGAATCACAAATGGCAGATGGTCCAGATACTGTGAGGTTTTGATCAGGTAATCCGTTGCGCCCTGCTGCAGGGCTTCCAGGGCCATATGTTCCAGATCCGGATCAGTAAGGATCAGCAGCGGTACCCGCGCGGGATTGATCCGCAGAAACTCCGCGATAGGAATGGCGGTGAAGTCAGTTGCTGTGGCAAAATGCCCCAGCACCAGATCATAGTGATTGCCGGCTAGATGTGCCGCCAGTTCCGGGTATGACGCAACATCAACAATTACAAAATCGGCGGTTGCGCGTTCCAATGCACTGCGGATGCGCTCCCGTTCTGCCGGAATCCGATCAATATAGAGTATGTAGATAGTCTCGTGCATTATCGTATCCGGCTTTCTTCGGCCTGACGGAATCGCGTACTGGTGGTGAACCGGTACTTGCTCTCGCCTGAGCATAGACACCTGCTATTTTTATGATAGCGATACATCTTGCTGGATCAAATTCAATACGCGCCGGAGGTTGCGCCACTGCTGCAGGCACCCGGCGCGCTGCATTTCCGGTTGTTGTTCACGTACATACGGCCAAAGCTGTTCCCGGCAGTGGCACTCGCCCCACTTCCGGTCCTGGGCCTCCATTCGCGCCGGCAGATGCCGGATACTATGCCTGGTCGTATCAATATGGATAACCGGGCGGCCAATATGCCGGGCGTAGGCGACAACATCGCCCGTTCCACCGTGGCCGGCTGCCGGTTGACCACTCCACGCTGCCAGCAGAAGATCACAGTTATCGGCTAACCGGCATCCGACCGCCATGTAGGCCGCATCGGAACGTTGCCGAAATGGCAGTGTCGAGACATTGCGGCAATGCGCCAGCAGATGCAGGTAGTGTTCGCGCAGCGGTCCTGGCGGAAAGTCGGCGATAAAGCCCTCGTAGGCAATAACTGCATCGAGGGGAATGCCCAGTGCCAGCGCAGCTTCGGCGAACAGCATATCGGCACCCGCGGCCACGCCAAAGAGCGCAACGACGCCTCCCGGATGGGCCTGCTGCGCCTGCGTCAGCAACAACTGGAAGGCGTAGGCGACAAATTGAACGGTATCAGGGTCTCCCAGGTTACGATGCCCGGTTACAGCAATACGATAGCATTGTGCCATCTTCCTTATTTCCTACCTCTGGTATCGTGCCGGCGTCGTAAACCTCACCGGGATCGGGCGAGGTCATACCCGGTTGCCGGTACTCTCCATTGAGGCACAGCATTACATCGCTGGTAAGGTCGGCTTGCAAAAACTGCGCGACGATCTGCGGGTCGAACTGCGTCCCGGCCTGTGATTGAATATAGTCCCGTACCTCCGCTTCGGGCCACTGCCGGCGATAGGGCCGATCCGAACGTAGGGCATCCCAGACATCCACAACGGCAAAGATCCGCGCCAGCAGGGGAATCTCTTCGCCGCGCAGTCCGCGAGGGTAGCCGCTCCCATCCCAGCGCTCATGATGGTAGTAGGGAATATCCAGGCTTGGCCGCAAAAATGCAATCGGCGCGAGCCAGTCATAGGCATACACCGGATGGCGGCGCATAATTTCCCACTCCTCATCGGTCAGCGGTCCCGGTTTCAGGAGAATTTTATCAGGAATCGCCATCTTGCCAATATCATGGAGCAGCGCCCCCCGCCGCACATGTACCAGTTCCGCTTCGCTAAACCCCATGGTGCGCGCCAGTCGTACGGTTGCCGCGGTAACGCGCTGCGTATGCCCTTCGGTTTCATTATCGCGCAGATCGAGCGCATGTACCCATCCCTCCAGGGTGGCATCATAGGCCAGTGTCAGATCGGTATTGGCCCGCTGCAGATCGTCAAAGAGGTTGGCGTTATCAATGGCAATCGCGGCCTGCATCGCCAGTGCTTCAAGAAAGCCCAACCATTCTGCATCGGGCGTACCGGCATTATGTTGGAAAAGCTCCAGCACACCTTTGACCTGTCCCTTGGCAATCAGCGGCACCGCATAGTAGGTGGAGAAACATTCGCTCTGCAGCAACGCCGACCGCTTGCTCATCGGCTGCGTCTCGTCCGGATGCCTGACGGTCAGCATCCGGCGTTCCCGGGCTGCCCGGCCGGGGTAGTCCTCATTCAGCCGTAGCCGGGTCTGCCGGATCGCCCCGGTTGTAAACCCGCGCCCGGCTGCAACTTCAAGGATCTGGCTGTGCGGTTCAAGCAGCAGCAACATGGCGGCATCTACATGCAGTTCATTGACAACCTGCTCGAGAATAATATTCAGCGTCACGCGGCGGTCGGTGCTGGATGTAATGGCCGTGTCAATCGTGCGTAGCGCCGTCAGATGCTGAATATGCCGCTGGATCTGCGCTTCGGCCTGCTTTCGCTCGCTGATATCCCGCAGGACAATCTGTGCTGCCGGTTCATCTTCCCAGATATAATAGCCGGCATTCATCTCAACGGCAAAATGGCTATGATCCAGCCGGGTAAACTCCGTTTCCAGCCGCGCACTATGCCCGGTATCGGTGACGATACGATCCAGGCAGTCAAACACATCTTCCCACTGCGCCGAAACAATAAACGCACTGATATTCTTCTCAACCACCTGAGAACGTTTTTGTGCGCCCAGCAGCCGCAGCGTAGCCGGATTAGCCAGCAGAATAGTTCCCTCAGCATTGACAATCACAATCCCATCGGGCGAAAATTCGATAATCCGTTCAAATCTGGCACGTTCCGCAAGCAGCCGGCGGTAGCGGTTCAGGCGCATGATACTCCGGACGCGTAACCGCAGTTCCGCCCGATCAAAGGGTTTGGAGATAAAATCATCCGCCCCTGCCTCGATCCCACGCAGGCGTGAGTCCCGGTCGTCCAACGCCGTCAGCATGATGATGGGTACCTCGGCCAGGAGCGGATCGGAACGTAAGCGCCGGCAGACCTCATAGCCATCCATACCCGGCAACATCACATCCAATAAAATAAGATCGGGCAGGCTTGCCGTCGCCAGCGTTATTCCCTCAACGCCGGTGTTGGCAACCAGCAGGTTGTGTCCCTGCGACAGAAGCAGCGCCTTGAGCGTTTCGCATCCAGCCAGGTCATCATCGACAATAAGAATTGTACCAGTATAGTCCATAGCTTCGTCTCTTACCCATTGTACAAAAGCGTAACTTGCCGCAGTGGCAACCAGAACATCATGAACATTGAAGACTGTGCTATCGTTACTACTACTCTACCAGAGAGCCATGATCAGATATATGGGTACCCAATGGTAATTCCTGTGTAGTTGCGTGCGAAAAGTGGAGGGCTGGAGGTTAGGGGTTAGGGGTTACGGGGTAGGGGTTACGGGTTAACCCGTAACCCCTACCTTCACGCTATCTGCGGCTCTGAGCAGAGCAAGTTACAACTGTTCCCGAAAATAGTTGGCGTAGAGTTGGCAACGCGGGAGTACCGCCTTCCCTGCCCGGCGAACCAGCCCTGCACTGCGTAGGCACAAGAAGGTTTGCACATCGCAGTTCTGGTTTTCCAATACCTGGTGCATACCCGCGACCAGATCGGGCTCATCCTGGAGCCGCTGCAGTTGTGTGCGCAGATGCGCATCAAATGGCCCGGCCTCGGCTGTAGCATCGGCAAAGATATCGGCGGGGCACATGTGCTGCTCCCGGGCAGCCACCAGGTAGAGCGCCCGGCGTGTCAGGTAGGGATGCCCGTTGAGCAGCGCCGTCAGTTGCCGCTCCTCGACCACGGTGAAGGGCATGCCATGCCGCCGGTTGAGCAGGGAAACCTGCTCGGGCGTGAAGTCGCTCAACTCGATCAGCGTACTTACGTCGAAGGGTGACTGGTTGGGGTCCGCTACCAGTTGGTCGGGCTCGATGGATGTCACCAGCAGCAGATCAAGCTGCTGCCATGCCTGTTCGGTGGCGCGGCATGTGTGCCAGCGGCGCAGCATCCCCAGGAAATCACCGCAGAAGGGGCGGGCACGCAGGCTATCGACCTCGTCCAGCGCCAGCACCAGTGGTTGCTGCCGCTCTGCCAGCAGGTACTGCTGCAGATAGTGGGTGCAGCGTTGGGTTGCGTCAAGTGGTTCGCTCCAGGCAGCGTCAAGCCGGTCGGCCGGCACATCCAGGCCGGCGGCGTCCGTAACTCGGCGGCAGAATGCGCGCAGGAAGGTATCGGCATCGGCGTGGGCCGCCGCGCTGAACTGCTGGAGGTTGAGCAGGGCGACCCGCTTGCCGGACTCGCGTGCGGCGGCGATGGCGCGGTCGAGGAGCGCGCTTTTGCCCACCTGCGGCGGCCCCTTGATCGTTATTGTCACGCCCTGGCCCACCTTGCGGATAGTTGTTATCACCGTCCGGTCGCCCGTCCGCTCAACGTAGAAGGGCGAGTTGGGTCGCATGTTGCCCTCCGCCGGCTCCGGCGGGAAAATCGGCTCGCCCCCCTGCTGCAACTCGATCAGCGTTTCCACTTCGATATCGGTATCGGTATCGACGCCGGTCGGCGCGGTAATCCCCGGCGGTGCATCGTCGGGGTGTAACTGTTGCTTGATAGCGGCTAACTCCTGCGCCATCTGCGCATGGGCAGCTTCCGCCGCGGTAATCTGCTGTTTTAACGTTGCGCGTTCCGTATTCGCAGTGGCAACGGCGTAAGCCTGCTGCAGTTCGGCAATTTTTTCGCGCAGTTCTTCGTACTGCTGCTGCACATCGGCGTGCTTGCGTCGAAGCTGGTTCTGGTTCATGGTTCTGGCCCCCTGTCACTTCTTCTATATGCGATTGTACCGCATTGAGTGACCGCTTGGCAAGCGATTTCCCCGCCTTTATTCGCCGCATTCCCTGGTTTCGCGTCCCAACCGGGAAT
>DAOTVB010000270.1:0-8991 GCA_034436755.1 Chloroflexaceae bacterium
GAAGCCCTGCGGCCCCGCCATGCGAAACCGGATCTGCGTCACATCCACCGGCAGCGCGTCCGGCGGGCCATAGACGCCATGTCCATCGAAGTGGACGACATGGTAGGGCGTGCCCTGCGCCTTCGCGTCGCGCAGCACCTGCCCCAGCCGCGCAAAGGTGGGCGGGCGCAGCACATCCAGTTGGAACACCTGCCGGGCCTCCGCGCTCAGCCCTTTGAGCAGGCGGCTCGCCACCGAGCGGAAGGGCACATCATTGCCCCCGGCGGGCCGACAGATCACCAGCAGAATGCGGATCACATGCTGCTCGTCCAGCGTCAACGCCTGGCGGGGCGCTTCCGGCGCGGCGCGCACAAATGCCTGCGCATGCAGCGCCAGGACGGTATCGGTGTCCGGGTCGCGGAGCAACTCCCAGGGCAGCGCCGTCGCGCCCTGCGCATCGGTGACAATCTCGACCCGCAGGTCGTCCAGGTGCTCATGGAGCTTGCCCCAGAGCCGCAGGGTGCGGGTGTTTGCGCCAAACAGCCCGTTGAACAGTTCATGCCCCAGATCGCGCATGCGCCCCTCGATGCGGGCGGCGCGGGCCGGGTGCGGCTCAAACGGATGCTCGGCGTAGTCCTCCAGATACCAGCGAATATCCTGCTGGTCCTGCTCGGTCAGCGCCAGCGTAACAGTGGCGGTGGCTTTTTGCGATGCCTCGCCCTTAATCCAGTCAAGCGCAATATGATACTGCGTTTCGTTTATCGGTGTCTGCGTCAGCCGCAGGGTGGGTATAGGTGTCGTCATTGTTCGCTCTCCTGACGGGTAGGGTCCAGGGTCCAGGGTGCAGGGTACAGGGTGCAGGTTCACAGGTTCACAGGTTCACAGGTTGCAGGTTGCTCGGATACACCGGACAGCGCCCCAGGAGTCCCGGCTTCAGCCGGTTTCCGGCCGCACACCGGCTGAAGCCGGGACTCCTGCTCCGGGGCCGTAGCTCCACGACCAACCCTTCGCAGCCAGTCTCTAAATGCGTTCCCTTCGTGGTCTTCGTGGCCTTCGTGGTTAAATGAGTTTGCGTTCCCTTCGTGGTCTTCGTGACCTTTGTGGTTAAATGAGTTTGCGTTCCCTGCGTGGTTGAATTTTCCTGCCGTCGTGGGTCAAACATCCTCCTGCAGCAGGCTGGTCAGCAACTCCGCGTCGGCCTGATCCAGCGGCACCTGCGGCCCGCCCTGCACCCCGATGTAGATATTCACCACCTGGCCCTGCGCTTCACGCTCTGCTTTTACTGAACGAATAAATGCCAGGATTCCGGCAACCCCGCCGGCAATGCCCACACCCTGCGCCACAATGTCCAGCACCAGCTTCACCGTCTCCATATCGGCATAGCTCTGCGCCTGGAGCGGATTGGCATACTCCTCAACACCCAGTTCCACCTCGCGGCGCAGCGCCGGATCGCCGGCGGGCAGGCTAATCGTCAGATGCTTTGGCATGAATATGTCTCCTCAATGATATGCCGGACTGATCAGTATGCAGCGCCGTAAACGCGTGGGCGCTACACTACTCATTATACGCATACTGCGGCATTGTGCCATGGAGTGGACGGTGGCTATTTCCAACGCAGAGGCGCAGCGATTCGCCAGTCAGCGGTCAGCTCTCAACCGTCAGCTCTCAGAGACTGTCTGGAAAGGGTTGGTCATGGGGATGTTGGCCCGGCCCCCCGTCCCGTCCGTCATGCGGGAGCGATCATGAAACAATGAGTCCGGATATGGAGAGCGCTCCCGCCCGGCTCTGAAGCCGGGACTCCTGGGGCGCTGTCCGATAGATCAGGGCACCCCGCATGCCGTGTGACCGACACGAACCACCGTTTCAGACAGTCGCTCAGCCATCCTCCGCTCTGCGCTCTGCGCTCTGCGCTCTCAGTTCTCAGTTCTCAGTTCTCAGTTCTCTCCCCAACCATCTCAATCAGCACCCGCTCCAGTTCGGCGCAGTGGCGCTGCCAGGAGAAATTCTCGACCGCGCGCGCCCGCGCCCGCCGGCCCATCGCCCGCGCCGCCGCCGGATCATCCAGCAGGCGCGCCATCGCCGCCGCCAGATCGGCCACATCGCCCGCGCGAAACAGCGCCCCCTCCTGCCCCTCGCGGATCACGTCGTTCAGCGGGGGCATATCGCTGGTGACCACCGGCAGGCCCGCCGCCATATACTCAAAGATCTTGATCGGCGACCAGAAGAACCCCGCCGCCCGCAACGCCGGGTGCGTATCGCTGCGGAAGGGTGCCACCCCCACCGCCGCCCGGTGCAACCGCTCCGGCAACTGCTCATACGGGAGCGGCCCGGTGAACTGAAAATGCTCCGGCCAGGCGGACGCCAGTTGCTCGGCCTGCCGGCGCTCCGGCCCATCGCCGATCAGGACAAAGCGGCAGTCGCGGCCACTCGCTAACAGCAGCGCGCCCGCCCGCACAAAATCGATCACGCCATGCCAGGGGCGAAAAGTCCCCAGGAAGAGCACCGTCGGCGGTTGCCCGGCGCTGATCGGTAGTTCGGCCGGCGGGGCAAAGCGGGCCACATCCGCGCCCCAGGGCAGTTCGACAATCTTGCTGCGCGGGATCTCCGGGGGCACCGTGGTATGCAGCGGCGTCACAATCCGCGCGGCCCAGCGGCACTGCGTCAGCGCCCAGCGGCGCATCGGCCCGCCCAGCGCATCATCGAGGCGGCGCTTGGGTACCTCCGGCGGGTCCACGATCAGGGCGTTGACCTCCAGCAGGCAGGGGATACCCAGGCGGTGGGCCGCCCAGACACCCGCCCCGGCAAAGTTGTAGTAGCGGTCAATCACTACGTCCGGGCGGAAGGCACGCATCAGCCGGAACACCGGCCCGAAGCCGAGCAGCGCGACCCGCTTGGGCACATCCAGGTGGTGCAGATGAAACCCCGCCAGCCGGCTGGTGACAGGCCGCACAAACGGCCCCAGGCCGCCCCAGCCCTCCTGCGTGGCGGCGACCAGGTGAACGCTATGCCCGCGCTGCGCCAGGCCACGCGCCACCTCCAGCGTATGGGTCGAGCCGCCGATGGTGCCGGGCACCGGGATACCGCCGGCAACATAGAGTATTTTCATAGGTTTCCTTTAATTCCGGTTAAGTTGACCGAAAAACATCACACTCCGCGTTTACCTGCATGAGTGAGATAGAGTGAAAACATGCCGCCTACAATCCCCGTTTCTGCCTGCTTTGTGCTGCCATCTTGCTCTATATCGCCCGATCGGTTATCAGGATTTTGTAAGGAGTACGAACGATGGCAACTATTTCAACCTTTGAACTGTTATTCAAGCGGCTGACCCCGCTGCCCCCCGGCACGCCCGGCACCGTGGCCCCTATCGCCCGCCGGGTGTTGCAGGGCTATTTCCTGACCATTACCAACCTGGAGAATGCAGACTACTTCTACCGGGTGACATTCAACATCAGCTTCCCCAACCCGAACGACCCCAACAAGAAGCTGTTCAACAACCATGTCTTTATCACCGATGTGGCCGGGAGCAATACCTTCGTGACGCTGGCGGGCGGAGCGAATGCTACCCGCTACGCGCGCAATGTTACTGTTCCGGCGCGCAAGACGGCGCTGGTGACGCTGCTGCCGGCCATTCCTGCCGGCGGGGCAACCATTGACGACTTCTTTGCCACGCCGAACCCGCAACTGGAAGTGCGCGGCTATGTGGAACTGACCCTGCCGCGTAGCTTTTCGTTCCCCGGCAGCATCTTTGGCACGCCGCAGAGCACGACCCCGGTCAATGTGCTGGTGACAGCCGAGACGCGTTCGACCTTCCTGCCGGACAACTTTCCCAGCGCCAACCCCAATGACTTCGACCAGGTCAACTCGCCGCTGCCCCTGGCCGAGGGGCGGGCCCAGATCCAGATCCCGTCCGATCCGCCGTTTATCTTCGACCCGCCCATCTTTGACCCGGATCTGGACCTCGTGCAGCCAATCGACCCGGATATTATCACAGAACTGGAGACCATCGATGGGGAGACCCGCACGCAGATGCTGCTGACCCTGCTCGGTCAGGCGGGCCAGACGCCCGCAGGACGCGAGTCCATCACACAACTGCTGAACGCTGCGCCGGGGCAACTGGTGGAGAACGGCAACGGGCAGGGGTAACCTTGCTCAACGATGGGTGGAGGGACGCGCTTCTGCGCGTTCCCAGTTCAGGAGTCCCGGCTTTAGCCGATGGCATACCTGCCGGGACTCCTGGGACGCATATCCGGATGAAAAATTCAACTGCCGTCTCATGCCGGCAGCATCCGGCGGCACCCACCGGCATGCGCCGCCGGATGCTGCCGGCCCGGTGGCGTGCATGGTACTTCGGTACCTGTCGGCGTTTGACATCCGGGGCATCCTGATCTATACTCTCACTATCCACTTAACACAAACTTAATCAAGGAAAGCGTTAGCGCACGGGGATCAGGCATCCGATGACCAGGAACGCCGTTGTGCGTGAGCTTGCTATTTTCGACACGGTTGTCGGCGCATAGAGCGTCCGCCCGTGTTTTTTTGTTGGGCCATGTTTGCCCATCCGGATGTCCGCCGGACAGGTATCCTTTGTAGTATTTAGGGGGACAGATGAAACGCACGCCTATTTCCTGGATCATCGGCATGCTGCTGGTCTTCAGCATGCTCCTGGCAGCCTGTGGTGGTGGCGCGCCGGCCGAGGAGCCCGCCGCCGAGCCCACCGCTGCCGCCGAGACCGAACCGACCGAGAGTACCGCAACAGAAACCGAACCGACTGAAGAAGCAGAAGACGCGGAAGACGCCGCACCAACCGAGGCTCCCGACGAACCCACCGCCGAGCCGGAGGCGGAGGCTACCGCAGCCCCTGAAGACGATGCAGAAGCGGAGGGCGAAGGGGCCGCAACGGGTGAGGAGTTGACCTTCGGGATGGTGCTGGTGGGCCCGATCAATGATGCGGGCTGGAGCCAGGCGCACTACGAGGGCGCGCTCTATGCCGAGGAGAATGTGCCCGGCGCCAACTTTATCTATGTGGACAAGGTTAATCCCGCCGACCGCCCCAATATCACGGTGGAGCAGGTGGTTGATGATCTGGTCAGCCAGGGCGCGCAGTTTATCATCACCAACTCGGATGACTTCAAGGACGGCACGCGCGAAGCGGCCGGTGCCCACCCCGATATTCCCTTCCTGCATATCTCCGGCGATGATGCGCTGACCGGCGAGGGGCCAGAGAACCTGGGCAACCTGATGGCGCGCATGTACTACGGCAAGATGATGGCCGGCTGTGCCGCCGCGCTCCAGACCGAGACGGGCAACCTCTCCTATCTGGGGCCGCTGATCAACGACGAGACCCGCCGCCTGGTGAGCGCAACCTACCTGGGGGCGCGCTACTGCTGGGAGAATCTCCGTGAGGAAAAGCCCGCCGAGGAGTTGCAGTTCCAGGTGACCTGGATTGGCTTCTGGTTCAACATCCCCGGCGTCACGCTGGACCCGACGCAGGTGGCGAACGATTTTATCAATGCCGGGAGCGATATCATTATCTCCGGTATTGATACCACCGAGGCACTGGTTGAGGCAAATAAGGCAACCGAGGCGGGGACAACCGTCTACGCCCTCCCCTACGACTTCGAGGGCGCATGCGAACAGGCTCCGGATGTCTGCCTGGGCGTGCCCTACTTCAACTGGGGGCCGAGCTATGTTGATGAGTTGGAAGCCATCGGTGCCGACCTGTGGGAGTCGGAGTGGAAATGGGTCGGTCCGAACTGGGAAGATATCAACGATCAGGATACCAGCGCTGTCGGCTTTGTGAAGGGTGACGGTCTGACCGAGGCGAATGCCGCCACCCTGGACGAGTTTATCGCCGGTCTGGCCGATGGCAGCATCGAACTCTACGTCGGCCCGCTCAACTTCCAGGATGGAACGGTCTACCTGGAGGAGGGCGAAACCGCCAGCGATGAGCAGATCTGGTACATGCCGCAATTGCTCGAAGGCATTGAAGGCCAGAGTGCTGCCGAATAACAAAGCGGAAGAAGCGAGAACCGGGAACTGGAGAACCTGGTTCTCGGTTCTTAGTTTTCAGTTCTCAGAGACTGGCTGAAACGGGTGGGGCATGGGGATACGGCCCCGGCGCAGGAGTCCCGGCTTCAGCCGGTGTGCGGCCGGAACCGGCTGAAGCCGGGACTCCTGGGGCACTGTCCGGTGTATCCGGGCAATCCGCATGACGTATGATCGACGCGAACCACCGTTTCAGCCAGGCTCTCAGTTTTCAGTTCTCGGTTCTCAGTTCTCAGTTCTCAGTTCTCAGTTCTCAGTTCTCAGTTCTCAGTTCTCAGTTCTTCGTTCTTCATCGTCCTATGCAAATTCACATCCACAACCTTACCAAAACCTTTGGCCCGCTGCGGGCGAATAATGCGATCAGTCTGGAGTTTGCCGCCGGGCAGATCCATGGCGTGCTCGGTGAGAATGGCGCGGGCAAGAGCACGCTGATGAAGCTGCTGTCAGGCTTTTTGCGCCGCGATGCCGGGGAGGTGCGGCTGGATGGTCGGCCCGTCCGGCTGGCAAGCCCCGCCGAAGCGCTGCGCGCCGGGGTGGGTATGATCCATCAAGATCCGCTCGATGTGCCCGCCTTCACCGCCCTCGAAAATTTCTACTGCGCCAGTCCGCGCGCCGCAATGCCCAGTCTCACGGCAGCGCGGCGCATGTTATTTGAACTGGCCGAGCGGCTGGAGTTCACGGTCGCCCCGGACAGCCCGGTGTCCGGTCTGACCATGGGGCAGCGCCAGCAATTGGAGATTATGCGCCTGCTGGCCTGTGGCGCGCGCGTGCTGATCCTGGATGAGCCGACCACCGGCATTACCGCAGCGCAGGCGGTGGCGCTGTTTGCGGCGTTGCGTCGCCTGGCGGCTGAGGGCAAGACCGTGCTGTTTGTCTCGCACAAGCTGGATGAGGTGGCCGCGCTCTGCCAGACGGTCAGCGTATTGCGTGCCGGGCGCGTGGTCGGGACGCAGATGCCCGTACCGCAGCCGCACGAGCGCCTGCTGACGATGATGTTTGGGCCGGCGCAACCGGAACCGGATGCCGGGGCTGCGGCGGCCACGCCAGTGGAACAACCACCCGTACCGGCGGCTGTTCCGCCGGTCTGGCAGTTAACGGACATCACGTTGCGCCAGGGCGCGCTGACCTTATCCAACCTCACGCTGGAGATCCGCGCCGGAACGGTGCTGGGCCTGGCCGGGTTGGAGGGTAGTGGTCAGCAACTACTGCTGCGACTGCTGGCCGGACAGTTGCGCCCGCCGTCCGGGCAACTGCGGCTCAATGGTGTGGATATGACCGGCGTTTCCATGCCGGCAATGCGCGCAGCGGGGGTGCATTTCCTGCCCGCCGACCGGCTGGCCGAGGGGCTGGTGGGCGCGTTCTCGCTGACCGATCATGCCGCCCTGCTCAACCGTTCGCGTGTCCTGCTGGATCGGCGCGCGGCGGTGGCGGAGGCCCGTACCGCCATTGCTAACTACGACATCCGCGCCACGCCGACCACGCCAATTGAGGCGCTCTCCGGGGGCAATCAGCAGCGCGCGCTACTGGCGCTGCTGCCGGAGTGGTGCGCCGGTCTGCTGATGGAGCAGCCCACCCGCGGGCTGGATGTCACCTCGGCCCACGCTGTCTGGCAGCGCCTGCTGGCCCGCCGCAATGCCGGTACCGCGCTGGTGTTTGCCTCGGCGGAACTGGACGAACTGCTGGAGTATAGTGACTATATCGTCGTCTTCTTTGCTGGTCGGGTTTCACGGCCGCTGGCACGCAGCGAACTGAGTGAGACGCGGCTGGCAGAACTGATCGGGGGAATAGGATTTGAGGATGCCAGGTCAAGCAGAACAGACGCAGCATAACGAAGCCCAGTTGGAGCGCCAGGCGTGGGTCGCCGACGGTCAGATGGCAGAACCCGCCGGACGTAGTGCCACGCGCCTGCGCCTGCGCGGGCTCAAATCCGGAGTTTTGACGGCCCTGGTCGCCCTGGCGGGCGCGTTTTTGTTTACCACGCTGGTGCTGCTGGTAACGGATGTCTCCCCGCTGGCCGCATTTCAGTTGATCCTGTTCGATGCGTTCAGCACGCCGATCAAGCGGGCCGATATGATTATGCTGGCGGCTCCGCTGCTGCTCTGCGCCGCCGGGTTGACGCTGACCTTCGCGGTGGGACTGTACAACCTGGGGATCGAGGGGCAGATTGTGCTGGGCGCGGTCTTTGCCATGATCCCGCTGCGGCTGCTGCCCGAGCTGTCGCCACTGCTGCTCTGGTTCCTGGCGTTTGGCGCGGGGGCGTTGGGCGGGGCGCTCTGGGCGCTGATTGCGGCGCTGCTCAAGTTGTATGGTCAGGTCAGCGAGATCTTCGCCGGGTTGGGGCTGAATTTCCTGGCAACCGGGATTGCGCTCTACCTGGTGTTTGGCCCCTGGAAGCGCCCCGGCGTGGCCTCGATGTCCGGGACCGAGCCGCTGCCGGAGGTGCTCTGGCTGCCCACGCTGGAGGGGTTGCGCCTGGCTCCGGCGGCCCCGATCATCGCGTTGCTGGCGCTGCTGCTGGTCTGGATCGTGCTGGATCATAGCCGCTGGGGGCTCTCGGTGCGCGCGACCGGGCTGAACCCGGCGGCGGCGACCCGCCTGGGGGTACCGGCCGGTCGCCGTCTGATGGAGGCGCTGTGCGGGTGTGGCGCGCTGGCGGGGGTCGTCGGTGCGCTGCAGGTGCTGGCGGTATTTCACTCGCTGGTGCCCAATATCTCCAGTGGCCTCGGACTGCTGGCGCTGCTGATCGTGTTGCTGGTGCAGTGGCGGCCCGCCTGGGTGCTGCCGGTGGTGCTGCTCTTTGCAATCTTCAGCCGGGGCAGCTTTAGCCTGCCGCTCCGCTTGAGCATCGACAGCAGCATCAGCGGCGTGCTGCAGGGCGCGCTAGTGCTCTTCGCGCTCCTCGCCCGCGGCCTGCTCCGCCGGTAGGCGCGTGAAGGGGTGAAGGGGTGAAGGGGTGATGGGGTGAAG
>DAOTVB010000271.1:0-11369 GCA_034436755.1 Chloroflexaceae bacterium
TTGCGGAACCACTCCTGCAACCGCAACGATTTATGCACCTGGTCGGAAGGGAGAAACTCATGGGGTCTGGACTATTTGACCTGTTGATGCAAGAGCGCGAAGCAGAACTGCGCAAAGAACTGCGCGAAATGTACGAGATGAAGTTGCGGGAACAGGAAGAGCAACTCCGCCGGCAGCAGGAAGAACAACTCCGCCGGCAGCAGGAAGAGCAACTCCGCCGCCAGCAGGAAGAAGAATTCCGGCAGCAGGAAGAGCAACTCCGCCGCCAGCAGGAAGAAGAATTCCGGCAGCAGGTGCAGCAGACGCTTGAGGATACCCTGCTGATACGCTTTCCGGCTGCGCCCCTCGCGCTCGTACGCGACATTCGCCGGATACAGCGCCCGTCAGAGTTGCACCGCCTGATTGTAGCCGTGCAGCAGATGCCCGACCTGGCCGCCGCAGAAGAGTTGCTCCACGCGGCCGCCCGGCAAGCCGAGAATGGTGGGTAGAGCACGAACCGGGAACGAGAGAAGGGTTGCTATATACGCTACGCTTTATGTCTCATCAGCAGTTGCCCGGCAACGCGTTCATACTGCACCGGATTGCGTTCGCGCACCAGTTCAACCAGGCGTGCCAGACTATCCATGCGGTAGCAATTTTCCAGCAACAGGTTTACTATTTGTTGCATGGACATACCTGTTGTCAGGTTATGGAACACTGCGGGGAAATAGTCAAAACAGAGCGCGCGGATCTCCTCGTCATTAAAGGCATGTATGAGCAGGTTGCGCAACACAGCGGTATTCCAGCGGGGCTGCCTGAGTTGCTCCGGCGGTAGCGAATTGTGGCCCACCAGTACTACAACGAGATTTCTCTCTCACCGCAGAGACACAGAGATAACCAAATATCGGATAGACGGATTAGCTTGCGCTGTGGCTTTGGCATGCCTGGGTTTAGCACATCCTCGTTGTAGTACCAGTTTCCCTGCAAAAATCCACCAACACCCACTCCTCCATCTTCCGTCCTTCGTCCTTCGTCCTTCAACACCCACTCCTCCATCTTCCGTCCTTCGTCCTTCGTCCTTCGTCCTTCGTCCGCCGTCCGCACATTCTCGGTTTTCCCGCAATCAGGGGTTGCTATCGGCGGCTCAATCTGCCAGGATAGAACTCCACTGCCCTACGCTGAAGTGAACTGAATACGAAGGAGTATGGACTATGCCCCATCAACCGTCCCAGCCGCAACCTCAGCGCCGAGGTTTCCGAATCTCCGCATCGCTGACCGTCGGCTCCCTGCTCGCCATCCTGATTGTCCTGCTGACCGCGTGGCTGCCGACTGCCGGTCCCGCGCGCCTGCTGGCCGCTGATCCGCTGCCCAAACCCACGAACATCTCCTGTCAGGGCTTTGAACGCGACACGGTGCTGGTCTACTGGACCGATACCGCAACGGACGAGACGAACTACCGGATCGAACGTTCGGTTGACGGCGGTGACTTCACCGAAGTTGCCACCGTTTCGCCCGACAGCAACGGCAACTATGGTCCCTACCGTGACACCGGGATCGATGTCACCCAGGATCTGCGCTACCAGGTGCGTTCCTATCGCAGCAGTGATGACGCCTTTTCACCCTACACCGACGAAGTTTGTAGCAACCCGCGCATCGCGGAAACCGCCAACTACCGTATTTTCTACCATGTTGACGGCACCGGCGATGCCTGCCCCAACCCGCATGGCAAACCCGACTGCCTGGCAAATGACTCCGCGAATGGCGAGAATATCTATATCACCCGGCTCAAGCAAGCGCTCGAAGGCGCGGCCGCCGGGATGACCCGCATTGGCTTTGATGAGAGTCCGACGGATCAGATCGGTGGGCTGGACAAGGTACCGATCCATATCGGCAATGGCGGTGGAGCCACCGCCTACCTGGGCGGCGGCGGCATCTGGATGCGGGTCGCCACCGAGGATGTGCTGGAACGCTCCTTTGATCTGGAGACGCGCGTCGGTGTTGCCACGCCCTGGACCGTCCCCACTCACGAGATGCAGCACCTGACGCAGTATCAGTATGGCCTGCCGCTGAACGACCCGGCGCGCAACTGGGTCTACGAGGGGCATGCCAACCTGGTGATGGACAAGGTCTGCGTGGGTGATGACCGCGACACCTGCGAAGACTTTGACGACAATACCACCGATCCGTTTGGGTATGTACCCTGGACCAATGACTACCTGGGCTTTACCAACCGCCCGGTGTTGGAAGCCAGCTATGCCGCGGTCCACCTCTGGGCCTACCTATCGGAGCATTACGGCACCGCCAACCTGGATGACCCGGTCGAGAGCGGCATGAATATCCTGCCGGAGTTCTGGCGCGAGGCACGGTCGAACCCGAACCGCGACGGGGTGGCCGTGCTCAACAGCACTCTGGCAAACCTGGGCCACAGTGAAACCTTCCGCGATGTCTGGAAGGATTTCGCGGTTGCCGGCTATGCCAAGAACCTCACAGGTACCAGCGTACCCGAGAAATACCAGTATGTTGATATGGCTCAGCCGGGCGGTAGCTATAACCTGCCCACCCGTGCGCTGAATCGCAACCTGGCACTGGGTGAACAGGCGGTCGATAGCGACGAGACCGTGACTGCCTGGGGTGCGCAATACTACGAGGTGCGCCCGGCCGCCGATGTGCCGATTATCTCGATTGAGTTTACCCAGGATCTCTCCGTCCCGCTCTACTACACCGTACTGGGGATTGATGCTGATGAGAACATCACCTATGAGCATAATGTCGTATCTGCCGATTATACGGCGGTAGTAGCCTTATGCACCTTTAGATGAGCACGGATATGGCGTGTGGTAGCATGGAAGCCGGTAGCATGCCTGCCGCACGCCATACCCGGACGATTGGGGCAGACTTCATATGCTGGGACGACAGTCCGGCAATGTTCGAATTTAATCCTCAACCTGCATTCGCCTCTCTACCACTCCTGTTGATGATCAAACACCTGACCCCCAATGCTTCCCACGCAACTTGACATCCCAAAACATCTGTACTATGCTACGCACAAATTTTTCACCTGTTGAAACAGCTTTTCCGGGAGGGGAGCCATGTCGCTGGACCTGACGACCTTGAGCAAGCAGGTGCGCCAGATGAGCGGCGCGCTGGCGCTGAGTGCCGACGAGATTGTCGGGCGGACGCGCCAGGTGCGCGCGCGCTATGTTGAAGAGAGCGGGGCCGAGTCAACCTGGTCTCGCGCCGTGGACCTCAGCCGCGAGACAGCGACCTGGCTGCTGGCCCGTCCGGTCGAGCCGCTCGACACCGTCCGTGATGTGCCGCCGCGCCCCGCCGCCTACGCCCTGGTCGCCACCGACGGCTCGCAGATCGATGTGGACCGCCACGGCAGCGTCTTCTGCTACCTGATCAATATCGGGCGGGTCTACCTGCGCTATGGGCATGCGCCCACCGCGCGGCTCTCCTCCCAACCGGCGCTCTACTACGAGGAAGAGGATCTCTACCTGACCGATGGGGCGCGACGGGTGGCAATCGAGGGCAACTACCTCAGCGCGCGGCGCGATGCCGAGGAGGGCATTGTCCTGGCCGAACTGGCCGACAGCTTCCTGACCGATGATCTACCCGCCATCGCCATGCAGGATGGCACCCTGGTGCGCTGGACGCTCTCCGGGGCCGAGAAGTTTGTGCAGGAGCATTTCCTGCGGCTCTACCTGCACTATCTGGATCATATGCGCGAGCGCGGTATTCCGGTGGTCTCCTACATCAGCCGCCCGCGTGCGCCCGAACTGGTCGGGATGATCCGCCTGATGTACTGCCCCGATGTCGATCTGGCAAAGGGCCGGGGGGCGCGTTGCAGCGAGTGCAGCGATGTACAGGCCGGGCGTCCACCATCGTGCAGCATCTGTCAGGGGCTGGTTGATGCGGATATTCTGGCCGAGCGGCTGACGGAGGGACAGCGCGGGCCGCTGTTTGTCTCGATGAGCCGCATCAATGTTGAGACATACGGGCCGCACCTGGTGCATTTCTTTTACATGCGGGTGGGGCGTGAACTGGCGCGGGTCGAGTTGCCGCGCTGGGTGGCGCAAGACCCGGCCCAGGTTGACCTGGCGCACACCCTGGTGTACGATCAGTGCATCAAGGGCGACGGCTACCCGGTGGCGCTGGCCCGCGCGCATGAGCAGGCGATTGTGCGCAGTGCCGACCGGCGCGCCTTTCAGCGCATGGTTGACGGCAGCCTGCAGCGCGCCGATCTGCCCAACACAACCTCGCGCAAGCGGGAGAGTAAGGGGTTTAGTCGGGGGTAGCGTTTTGCGTTCTGAGTTTTGAATTCTGAATTCTGAATTTTCAATCTTGAGGTATGATCTACAATGATCGGGAGTCCCGGCTTTAGCCGGTTAGATGTCTGCCGGGACAGGGTAACCTGCCGGGAACGCATGATCCGGCTAAAGCCGGGACTCCTGAACGGCGATATCCGGATGAAACATGCAACGTTCATCAGCCGGCTCGTTGGCGCACCACGTACGCCATGTCATATAACATACATTTTACAGGTGCATGATAGTATGGATCGAATTGGTGAGGTGATTGAGTCATCGACGACGCGGTTTACGACCGGGGCGTACGAATTGCTGACCGCGCCGCCGTTTGGCGCGCTGGTGCGGGCACAGACACGCGTGCCGGGTATGGCGGTCTACGGGCTGGTCTATGAGATCCGTACGGGCAGCAAGGAGCCGGGCGGGCGGGCGGTGGTGCGTGGGCGAACCTACACCGGGCGCGAGTTGTACGACGCCGAGATCTACCACGAGCACCCGGACCTGGCCGAGGTATTGCAAACCGAGTTCTCCGCGATTACGGTAGGCTTTGTCGAGGAGGAGCGGATCTACCACTACTTGCCGCCGCATCCACCCCCGGTGCATTACAGCGTCTACCAGTGCGGGCTGGAGGAACTGACCGATTTCAGCACTTCCTGTGATTTTTTTCGTGGGGTGCTGTTTGCGCATCAGATCCCCAGCGATGAACTGCTGGCCGCAATGATCCGGTCGGCGGCGCGCGCGCGCGCCGATGGACGCACCTACCTGGTGCATGCCGGGCGCGAGGTTGCCGGCCTGCTCAAGGATGACTACGACCGGCTGACCGCGCTGCTACGCCGGATTCGCCCGTAAATAAACAACTTTCCAAACTTAAACCTCAAAACTCAGAACTCACAACTTATCATGACCGGATGTTTTGCCGATATTGATTTGACCCCCAGCGACCTGGAACTGGCGCGCCGCCGGGCTGCCGCCGGGTCCGGATATATTGACCTGACCAGCAGCAACCCGACGCAGCAGGGATTGTTGTTTCCCCCTGACATCCTCCAGGCGGCTGCGGCAGACTACTGGACCAGTCGTCGCTATGCTCCCGACCCGCATGGCCTGCCTGCCGCGCGGACTGCGATCACGCGCTACTACGCCACCCGCACCCCGCCGCTGACCCTATCCGATGATGCCGTTTTTATCACCGCCAGCACCAGCGAAGCCTACAGCCTGCTCTTTGCGCTGCTGGCCGATCCTGGCGATAACCTGCTTGCGCCGAATGTCACCTACCCGCTGTTTGACTACCTGGCCGCCCTGCGCCAGGTCGAACTGCGCAGCTACCGCCTGGATGAGGAACGCGGCTGGCAGATCGATGGCCCCAGCCTGCTGGATCAGGTTGACGCCCGCACCCGCGCGGTGCTGCTGGTTTCGCCCCACAACCCGACCGGCGCAGTTGTCCATGCTGCTGTGCCGGAGTTGTCCCGGCTGGGGCTACCGCTGATCTGCGACGAGGTTTTCGCGCCCTTCAGCTATGGTGCGCCCACGACGCCACCCATTGCCGCGCTACACCCCGATCTGCCGGTCTTTACGCTCAATGGCATCTCCAAGCTGTTTGCGCTGCCCGACCTCAAGCTGGGCTGGATCGCCCTGAACCCACCCGCCCATGCCGCCTTCGCTGATCGGCTGGAACTGCTCAACGATACCTTCCTGGGAGCGAACAGCCTGACCCAGACGCTGCTGCCGCACCTGTTTGCGCAGGGCATGGCCTTTGTCGCCGCGATGGCCAACCGGGTGCGCGCCAACCTGGATCTGGCGCTGGCGCGGTTTGCCGGCTGCCCCAACCTGACCGCACAACCACCCGATGGCGGCTACTATCTCTTTCCGGCGGTGCATGGCCGGGAAGATGAAGACGCGCTGGTGCTTGATCTGCTTGCGCGGGGCGTGCTGGTGCATCCCGGCTACTTCTACGGTGATGTGCCCGGCATCCATATCATGCTCTCGGCGCTGACGGAGCCGACGCGCTTTGCCGCCGGGGTGGAACGGCTGGTTGCGGCATTTGCGCAGGATGACCGTTAGCGACGGGCTATGCCGGTCGTCGTTGCCGGAAGGCCGTCCGCAACCCGAAAGCACCCAGCAGAATGATCCCCACACTCATCAGCGGCAAGAAAAACGGCTCGACCCGCAGCCCCCGCTCCAGCACCGCCATCTGCGGATCATCCGGCCTGTAGTAAACTGTCACCGTTGCGCCCTGCGGGTAGCGTGCCGGAAAATCACTGACCCGTTGCTCCTCCGGGTTGGCATAGGTGATAAAGCCGGTGGAAATGCGCTCGTTGGTGTAGGTTGTGCCGGCAACGCTGTACTCATACGTGATCCGCCCGACATGCTGCGGTGTAGCGGTGGTACGCGCGCTTCCGCCGATCCGCCGGTCAACCATTTCAAATGCCGAGGCCGACATAACAATCTGCCCCTCGGTTGTCGGCCAGGTAAAAGCGGTCAATGCATTGACCAGTGCCGGGGCGGTCAGTATCAACATACCAAAGCCCAGGATCAGAAAGAAGCCGGCGGCAATAAGGTCGATTTTTTTCATTGTGCTCCTCGCTATATCTGTCATTCCCCAGTCGCAGACCGACTTCCCCATTTTCGCCGGATCATACCGATTTGTTGTCATTGCCACAGAGAACACAGAGAATGCAGAGATGATCAACGGAAATGTGCCGCCGTTGCGCCCGGTGCGTCCATTCCCGTTGATGGCTGGTTTGATGGCACATTGGTATCAGCCGTCGGCGGCAGCCTGGCAGGTTTGCTTGTTTCCCAAACTCAGTATACGGCATGCCGGGCAGACCAGGAAGATGAAAATCCCCCTTGCATATGACGTTACGTCATAGGGTACAATCCCGGTGTAGTCGCAGAGGAGGTGGTTATGCCCCAGTCAGATCTCTACCGGGTGAAGGAGTTTGCCGACCTTGCCGGAGTCACGGTACGCACCCTGCAATATTATGATCGGGAAGGACTGCTCAAACCTTCGCAGTATACTGAGGCCAGACACCGCCTCTACCGGCAGGAAGACCTCCTGCGCTTACAGCAAATTGTAACGCTGAAGTATATGGGGTTCTCCCTGGAAGAGATCCGGCGCGTGCTGACCGATCCGAACTATGATTTTCGTACCTCGTTGCAGATCCAGCAAGAAGCCCTTACCCGGCGTATTGCCCAGTTACAGCAGGTAGCCCAGGCGCTTGATCAGACGTTATCGCTGCTAGACTCGATGGAACCGACCGACCTTGCACCGGACCTGGTATGCCAACTGATCCAGGGGGTGGTTGAGGCAGACAAATGGCGCTGGGTAGAGCGCTACTACACCCCGGAACAGCGGGAAACATTGGCGGCACGGCAACAGCAGGTTTCGCCACAGCAGATGCTGGCCTGGCAGCAGCAGTGGACCGACCTGATCGCTGCGTTTCAAGCGCAGCGGCAGCAGGGCCGATTACCGGACGACCCGGAACTACAGCCGCTCGCCGCCGGCATGCACGAACTGATTCAGGCGTTCACGCAGGGTGATCCCGCAATCGAGCAGGCGCTGGCTACCGCCTACCAGGATGCGGAGCAGTGGCCGGAGCAGCAACAACTTTCCGTTTGCAGCTTTTCAACGCTCGCTGGAACTTGTGCGTGCCGGCGAACCGATCCCGGACGACCTGCAACAACAGTTGCCGCCCTTTGGTGTCCATGCTATGGGTACAGACTCACAGCGCTATTTGCGTGAGTATGATGCAGCACTTGATCCATCTGAGGCTATCGCAGCGATAACCTGTCCGGTGCTCATTGTCCAGGGTGGACAGGACAACTCGGTCTCGCCGGAAAATGGTGAGCGGCTCTATGCAGCACGCCACGGACACCCGGCCAACACTGCGCAAGCATTTTTGCCTGAGCTAAACCACTTCTACAAGCAGGTACCGCCGGGACTACCGGCAATGCAGGCGGCAATGCTGGAAGGCGCAACCGATGAGCGGGTGAGCCAGGCAATCGACACATGGTTATATCAACTTATCTAGCTTGCCAACCGCATCCAGTTTTGCGGCACCCTGCCATAAGCCAGAAGGAGCAACACATGCGCGATTGTATTCGCAAGGTAGACGAAGCCGCCGAATTCTACAGCGATGAGCGCTGTTTTATTCTCGAACTGCTGAACACATCTGAGGACGAGGAGGTATCGATAGCGCGGGCCAGGGTAGCGCCCGGTGTCACAACAGCGCTTCACCGCTTGAGCAACGCCGTGGAACGGTATGTCATCCTGGCGGGGCAGGGACGGGTGGAGATTGGCGATCTCCCGCCGACGGATGTAGTCCCCGGCGATCTGGTAGTCATTCAGGTTGGAACGCCACAGCGCATTAGCAACACCGGCGACAGCGATCTGGTTTTTCTATGCATCTGCACGCCGCGCTTCCGCCAGGAGTGCTACGAGAGTCTGGAGCAGTAGCGCGGGAGGCAGCCATCGCCCAGAGATAGAATTTCCCCGGAGGGACGCGTTGCGGCGCGTCCTCCGGCCTGGCACATCAGAGCTTACACTGATAATCGAGCACCCGCAGCCAGTCGGCGACCTCCGCAACGGGCGGGAAATCGGGGCGTGTCAGCAGCCACTGCGTATGCAGCGCGGCATAACGATCCAGGATAAAAACCCCCATCGGCACCGCTTCCGGGAGAAAGCGCGTCACCACCGCGCGCTCCCGATCCAGCAGCAGCGGGAAGGGCACCTCCAGCCGCATCGCCAGTTCTTCGGCATCGAGGGTCGGGTCGGCGATGACTGCCAGCACTTCGCCGTCATACTCGCGGATCTGGGCATATCCCGCGCGCAGTTCCAGCAAATAGTCGTACGCGGCCCGGCTGACCTCGGGGAGCAGTACCAGCGCCAGATGCTTACGCGCCCGGTATGTACTGCGTTTCACCATATCGCCCATGAGTGACGGCAGGGTAAAGTTGGGCACAACCGCTCCCTGCGACAGAACCGGGGTTGGACTATTCATGCTGCTTCCTCCTTCAGGAATAAAACCAATATCCGGCAGTTCTGGACGGCAGGTTTATTATACTCAGGCGGCGCGGGGATCGTCAACCGTCTCATACCAGTTTGCCGTCAAGATAGCAATCTCCTGGAACTGACGCAACGGACGCAGCACCCTTCCCGTTCATCACCTCGGCGTTATCCCCGTTGCGCGGATAGGCGGGGAAGCACAGGTCGGCGGGGTGCGAGCCGATCCGTCAGCAGCGATTGCGCCAGCGTCTGCAAGAACAATCGGATGGGTAAGGAGGTTGTCAGCGCCATAACTTCGCGTAGCGAGGCCCGCTCATCCAGGAAGCGGAAGATCCGCTCAATCGGATTGCGCTGGAACATTGCGCTGAAGATCGGCTTGATCCGCTCGCCATAGCTCTGCATCACCTGGAGCAGTAGCGAGTCAAGCAGTTGGTAGTGGCGCGGGTTGCCGGCTCCGGCGAAGGGATGCCCATGCTCAAGCAGCGAGGCAACAATCGCCGCCGAGTCCTGCTGGATACGCACAAAGGCATAGCCCGTGCTGGGCTTGATCTGACCGCCCTTGGTGCCGATGGTGTAGACATGTTGCCCGGTCTGGCGCGGGAAGGGATGGTCGGTCGCGGGTACCACGCCATTCTCCCTACTCAAAATCGTATATTCGTCAATCCCTAGCGTGGTTTCGAGATAGGTCATCAATGCCTGTTCGTAGGCGGTATGGCTAAAGTGATCGGGCGAGAAGGCCGTAAACTCAACCAGCGCGCGCCGTTCGCTCAGTGGGAGCAGATAGAAGAAGCGGGTCTCGCCGGCCTGCGGGGTGCGAAAATCCATCAGTGTGGCGGCGGCGGTATTGAAAACCGGGTCAGGGGTTTCGATCTCCCAGCCCTTGAAGTTCAAATTGATGTGATGATGCGGGCGCGGGTCACGCTTGAGTTCCGCCGGACGGAAAATGCTATCAAACACCCAGGTACCCCGCACAATCTGCCCGTTAACCGTAACGTAGGCGGCATCTGCGCCATCGGTAATCTGCTCCACGACACCCCGCTGCCAGGTGACATTGGGATATTCTGCCAATTTTTGCTGCACATTCGTGTAGAAGTCAATCCCCCGGATCATCTGATACTGATAGCGATTGAGATCAATTGTCTGGGTACCAGCATCCCCGACGATCTGCAACTGATTCCACGAACGATAGACGATATCGTCAAAAAGGGTTGGCTGATCCGTCCAGAAACACCAGGTCCGGTCATTCTGATCTTTAGGACTTTTATCGATAATCAGGATTGAGCAATCCTGTAAAGCGCTGCAAAGCAGGTGATAGGCCAGGCTCAAACCGGCGGCACCACCCCCGGCGATGATGATATCATACTGTTCCATAAGGTTCACTCGCTGATTGGTTATATTAGGCTGCGTTCATCTGCTGTTACTGTAGCATGTGCGCGTGAACCCGGCGTCAGGCAGAGGATAGAATGGGAGATCCATCAGGAGGTGGAGGCAGGTGTGATGCCTGGGGTGTAGCGAGCGAGAACCGAGAACAATTCGAGAACAGAAAACAAAGAACCAGAGAACAAAGCAGGTTATATCCATCTACGTGCTTTGTTCTCGCAGTCTCTGACTTTTTCGTTCTCTGTTCGCTGGTTCTTTCTATCAAGCACCATTGTCAGTTGGTTGGGCTGCCGCGTGGAGCAACTGTTCTGCGGCAGCCAGATCGGGTACCTGTTGTACGGCTACAATCAGGCGGTGCAACTCTGACGGGCGCTGTATCCGGCGAATATCGCGTACCAGTGCAAGTGGTGCCGCCGGAAAGCGTATCAGCAGGGTATCCTCAAGCGTCTGCTGCAACGCCTGGCGGGACTGCTCTTCTTGCTGCCGGAACTGCTCTTCCTGCTGCCGGCGGAGTTGTTCTTCCTGCTGCCGGCGGAGTTGCTCTTCCTGTTCCCGCAACTTCATCTCGTACATTTCGCGCAGTTCTTTGCGCAGTTCTGCTTCGCGCTCTTGCATCAACAGGTCAAATAGTCCAGACCCCATGAGTTTCTCCCTTCCGACCAGGTGCATAAATCGTTGCGGTTGCAGGAGTGGTTCCGCAA
>DAOTVB010000272.1:0-14274 GCA_034436755.1 Chloroflexaceae bacterium
GCAGCCTGCTGGCGGGTGAACATACCCTGGTGATCATGCCCACCGGCGCCGGCAAGTCGCTGATCTACCAACTGGCGGCGCTCTGCCTGCCGGAGCCGGCGATAACCCTGGTGATCTCGCCGCTGATTGCGCTGATGAAGGACCAGGTAGACAGCCTGAACCGCTATGGCATTCCCGCAACCTATATCAACAGCACGCTCACGGCCGGCGAGCAGTCCCGCCGCCTGCGGGCCATCGCCGCCGGAGACTATCGCCTGGTCTATGTGGCCCCGGAGCGGCTACGCAGTGTGTCGTTTCAGCAGGCGCTGCAGCGGGTCGCCGTCGGGCTGTTTGTGGTGGATGAGGCGCACTGTATCTCGCACTGGGGCCACGATTTTCGGCCCGACTATCGGCGGATCGCGCAGGCGCGGGCGGAGTTGGGGCAGCCGCTCACGGTGGCGCTGACGGCGACCGCGACCACGCTGGTGCAGGATGATATCGCGGCCCTGCTGACCATTCCGCATGCGCGACGTATCGTCACCGGCTTCAACCGGCCCAACCTGAGCTTCGAGGTGCTGTACGCCTCCGATGTGGCCTCCAAACAGCAGTTGCTGGCCGGGTTGCTGCACGATCTAACGCAGCCCGGGACGACCGGCACGGCGATTGTGTATGTGGGCACCCGCCGCGAAGCGGTTGAGGTTGCCGCCTTTGTCGGCGAGGCGCTCGGCATCAACGCCGATTACTACCACGCGGGTCTGCCGAACGGGCAGCGCAACGCCATCCAGGAGGCGTTTCTCACGGGTGAACTGCCGGTGGTAGTCGCTACCAACGCCTTTGGCATGGGGATTGATCGCCCCGATGTGCGGCTGGTGGTGCATTACAACTTGCCGGGCACGCTGGAAGCCTACTATCAGGAGGCGGGGCGCGCCGGCCGCGACGGGCTTCCTGCCCGCGCCGTGCTGCTCTACTCGCCACAGGATCGCCTGCTGCAGCAGTGGTTTATCGAGCGGAGCATGACGACATTTGAAGAACTGCAAGCCCTGTACCGGGCGCTGGGCCGGATGGAGGGGAGCGCCGTACAGACCACGCTGGAGCAACTGGCGGGAACGGCCCGGCTCGATCCGCTGAAGGCGCGCGTGGGGCTGGCGCATCTAGAGCGGGCCGCGATTATCCGCCAGACGGGGGACGAGGGCGCACAGATGCATTTGACGCTGGCCCCCTGGGACGCCGCCGCTGTGACCGCGATTACCGCCGCACTGGATGACTACACCCAGCATCGCCAGCGCCAGCTTGACCAGATGACCGACTATGCCGAGGCGGATAGCTGCCGCCGCCACATTCTGCTGCACTACTTCAGCGACGATGGCCCGGCGGATGCGGAACACTGCTGCGATAACTGCCTGGTCGAGCAGGCTCCCGCGTCCGCGCCGCGCGATCCCAACACCCTGCCGCGCTCCGAGCGGGCCGCCCTGATCATTCTGGATACGGTCCGGCGGCTGCCCTGGGGCGTGGGTCGCCGCCGGATTGCGGATATTCTGAAGGCGTCGCGTGCCAAAGGCATGACTGCGGTCTACCAGCAGCAGACCTACTACGGACGCTTTGCCGAATTTTCGCGCAAGGCAATTGAGGATATGATTGAGCAACTGATCACCCAGGGCTATCTCAAGATTGTTGGCGGGGATATTCCGGTGGTGACGCTGACGCAGCGCGGGCGGCAGGCGCTCCAGGCGCGCGCCCCGATTGCGCTGGCGCTCCCCGGCGAGGGTGATGCAGGCGATCATTCCGGGGGGCAGCGCAAACGCTACGCGCAGAACCACACCACTGACGAGACCGAGGCGCTGCTGCGCCGGGGACTGTGTCCCGCCGATATTGCCGCCGAGCGGGGGCTGACCGAGAACACAATTTTTCAGCATCTGGCGTTTTTGATCGGTGAGGGCCGGATTGAACTCGCGGCGGTGGTATCCGAGGAAGTTGCCGGCCAGGTGCGCGCCGTGGCTGACGAGGTGGGTGACCTCTCCCGCCTCAAGCCGCTGAAGGAGCGCCTGCCCGATGAAATCTCCTACGAGGAACTGCGCTGCGTGGTGGCGGATCTAAAACGCCGGCAGGCGTAGGAGTTCTGATTAACCACGAAGTACACGAAGGCCACGAAGAAAACACATGAAAATGGATGGCATCGAGGTGTTGCCGGAAATGTACTGGAAAAATAGTTTCTTCAGGTGAGCAAATCGTATCGTAGAAGCACGCTGCGGCACGTCTCTACCCGTCGCACCAGGGCAACTGGAGGAACATTTGCCCTGGCATTCTTTACGTCTTTAGCCAATGGCTTATAGTTCAGTGTAGTGTGTATCCACGAACGATCTGCTATCGAACGATCTGTTATCGGTTATTGGTTTACATAAGGAGGAGCGCACATGGCGGTACGCGAACTGACGCCCCGCATCGTCGTTGATCCGGCGGTGCGGTTTGGGCGACCAACCATTCAAGGCACACGGGTGCCGGTTGACCTGGTGCTGGCGAAGCTGTCCGGCGGTATGACGGCGGCTGAGGTCGCTGACGAGTATGCAATCACGGTGGACGATATTCTGGCAGTACTGGCCTACGCCGCCCGGGTGCCGGCGAATGAAGATGTCCTATTCACGTCGAAATTTGTTTAGCTCTTGAACCAGCAGATGCACTTTCGTGGAGGGGTTATCCTTTTCCGGGTTTGGTCGTTCATATGTCGAGAGTAATTTAGTAGCATTCCGTATCGCCGTATCCTGCTTATCTTTTATTTCATCATAGATCGTCCGACTCTTCTTCTCATACTTCTTGCCCAGGTGCCCCCCTAATTTCTGCTTATAGTCATTGCGGGGCAACCCGGCCTGAAGATATTCGAAGTGCAAAATGTACCACAACTCAAATGCCTCATTCGAGTAGGCAACGAATAGCCCCTGGTTTTCGGCCAACTCGATAGCCCGGTTGAACCTATTTACAGGAAACGAGTCCCGATCAAAGACACACCAGGTTTGCACATAGTTATCCTCCTGCTTTAGCACGATTGCCCGTTCAACCAGGCTATCCGTGTTATCTCCCAGTCCCTCGACCCGCACATTCACACTGAGCCGTAGTTCGGCTGCAAGAGCGTTAAAATAGTTCGGTTCTGTAGCTTCCCCCTCACAGACGATCAAGAAGCGTGGTAGTTCATCTCGCGTCTCCACTGAACGCTGAAGATAGATTGCTATCTTCGTCTTCGCTCTCGCCTTCTTCTTCGCCGGTGTTCGCTCCTATGGCTGCGCCGAGATCTCCGAGATAGGGAATAGCTCCGTAGCGTCCGGCAATATAGTTTTTCTCGTATGCGGCATCATTACGTACCCGGTACTCGGCCAGCGAGTAGAGCGTTGATACGCCGCGCCGCGACTTTTCTACAAACCAGATCTGGTCGCGCCGGAATAATTGGCTGCCGAGCAGATTGGTGTCATGGGTCGTAAAAATGAGCTGGGCTTGGTTGGGATTCGTTTCAGGTGTGTTGAAGAGCTGAATAATGTGACAGGTCAGGATCGGATGCAGCCGGGCGTCCATCTCATCAATAACCAGAACCGACCCTTGCCGTAATGCGGTCAGAATCGGTTCAGCCAGCACAAACAGCCGGCATGTCCCTTGCGACTCTTCACTGAAAAGATCAAAGAGTTCATCGGCAAGCGGGTTGCCGTCGCTATCATACTGGGTATGCACGGTAAGAATGCGCGTAGCACCGCGTGTCGTAATGTACCGCGAGGTTCCATCAGGGTCACGAACGGATATTTCGCGCTCAGATGCACGCTCAACCTGAATGTCGTCAATGCCAAGATCGAGGTTTTTGACAAATGCAACGACCTCGGGCGCAAGCTCTCTCCGTGCATAGCGCCATTCAAGCCGCCGCTGCATACCCTGGTCGTCAATGCCGGTATCCACAAGCAGTTGCTCGAACCAGGCGGAGATCTGCCCGGCGCGTTTACCATTCCACTGGGTTGCGACCGAGAGAAACAGAGCATTGGGGCGGGTACGCTCCTCCAGGCCCAACCCTTCTTTGAAAGAGCGCCGATTGACCTTGATGCTATCGTGGGTTCGCTCAAACAGGTAGCCTTCTCTGGTGGTTCTGGTAGTAAAAAGCCACTCTTCCTCGACGCGCTGCTGGCTGACCAGGAAGCCATAGCGATATATCTCACCCTGATCAATAAAAACGATCTCGAAGAATGATGGCTGGTCTGCGGTATCGCTGCTCAGACGAAATGGCGCGACATTGACCGGCTCGCGGAGGCGCGTCTCCCGGGAGGAGTTAAGCACCAGACTGCGCATAAAGCGGATCGCTGCAACCAGATTGCTTTTGCCCCCGGCATTCGCTCCATACACGGCGGCACTCGTCAGCAGATGCAGATCGTCATGGGCCGGAAACACATTGGTGCGGTCCAGTGTCTCGGGCCGGGATTTGAGGTCGGCGGCAACCATGCTGAGTGTCACCCGCTCCTGAAACGATCGGTAATTCTCAACACTAAATGCAACCAGCATGTTGCGCTCCTTTTGCCATAAAAGGGGGTTCTTGTGTGATTTACTCACACAAAAAAATTGTATGTGGTTGTATCCTGAAAGTCAATATGTGAAATCTGTTTGCCGCTGAGAATGCGGCACATGCCTGGAGCTAGATGAATGTTACCGCCGTATGCGTGGATCAGCCTACACGGTCGTTCCGCCTGCTCATTCTTCGGTCAAGATGCATGGAGCAGGCGGCAGCATGGCTGCCGCCCGCTATACTCCGATTTTTGCGATGGCTTAATTCGCGGAGACCAGCGGAGAGGAATTGCCCACCTCCAGCACATTTTCTTCCAGGGGGGCGGCGGGTGGGGTGACAACCGGGCACAGCGGTTCGCCCATCGCGGCGGCATAGAGCGTTTCCAGGTGGGCGGCGGCGTTGTCCCAGTTGTGGTAACGCTCCACGTAGCGCCGTCCCGCGCGGCCCAACAGCAGGCGGAGCGACTCGTCTGCGAGCAACGCCAGGATTGCATGCGCATACTCCGGCGCTTCCTGGGCCAGCAGCAGATCGCAGTTCTCCTGTGTCTGCAATGCTTGCGTAACCTGGCGCGCGGCCACGACCGGCGTGCCCATTGCCATCGCCTCCAGCACCTTGTTCTGAATGCCGACCCCATACCGCAGCGGTGTTACCGCCAGCGTGGCCTGCGCCAGGTGCGGCCGCAGATCCTCGACATAGCCCGTTACCGCGATCCGGGGGTCCGCACTGAGCGCCTGGATCGCGCGGGGCGGCGCACTGCCGGCAATCGTCAGCTTCACCTCGGGGCGCTGTGCCCAGACCAGCGGCATAATCTCCTGGGCCAGGAAGAGCGCCGCCGCAATATTAGCGTGGTAGCTCATCTTGCCGCTGAAGACCAGCGTTTCCGGTAATCGCTCAACCAGTTGCGGCTGGAAGTAGTCCAGGTCAACCCCATTTGCCACAACGTGGATCGCGTCCGGCGCAACTTCACCATCGGCGAAGCGGGTCAACTCGCGGAGCGCCCAGGCATCTTCGGGGGAAGAGACCAGTACCTGATCATGACGGGTGGTGTAATTCGCCTCGTAGCGCCGGGTACGCGCCAGATCCAGCAGCGCCATGGCCCGGCTCTTGAAGCCAGGGTTGCGCCGAAATGCCCGTTCAAACAGCAGGCTGATACTGTCCACGGCATCCAGCACCGTCGGCAGCCCCTGAAGCGCTTCGCTCAGTGCCGCCGCGCGCAGATGCTCGATATGAGCAACATCGTACTGGTGGTTCATCACCTCGTACTGCACCGCGCCCAGCAGGGGCGGGCCGGAACTCAGCGCGGCCTGGAACGGTAACTCCCCCGGCAGCGCCCGCAGCGCGTTGGCAATCATCTGCGGCTTGCTGACCTCGACGGCGACCACGCGGTGACAGATCTGCTGCAGTTCGTCAATGGCGGCACAATCGTCGGCGGTCGCGCCACACACAAGCGTGATCTGGTGACCGCGCCGGGCCAACGCTTTGATAAAACTGTATGGACGCACGCGAATGCGCGAGGGCACATAAGCTGAAATAAACAGTATGTTCATAGGTTCCCTCCCAGAAAACGCTTGTCTTGATACGAGTAAGGTATTGTTCAAACTTCTTCCGCCGGCGCTACGCATCTTTGCGTAACCTCATCAGGAGCGGTTCTAACGCCGCATTTAGTGTCGCGTAGCCGGCGGCGTTGAGATGCAGCCAGTCGGCCGCAAATGTTTTCCGTATCAGACCGTCATCTTCCAGGGTGGCATAGCTGTCGAAGACGGTCAGATTGGGCGCTGTGAGTGTCCGGATCATTGCATTTACGTCATCCACGCCGTGGGCAATCGCCGGCGACCAGACCAGACGTTGCGCCTGGGTGAGCGCGGGGCGACCAACCGGAAAAATCGTCGTCAGAATCACCTGTGCGCCGCCGGCAATCGCCTCCGCCACCATACTACGCAGATGCTGCTTACAGGTGGCAATAATGAATGCTTTGTCATCCGGCAGTGCCGGAATAAGGCGCAGGTCGTTGATGCCGACCTGAATAAGAATGATGTCCGGCTGCAGGGGCAGCACATCCTGCTTAAAGCGATACAACGCCTGGGCCGAGGTCTGGCCGTCAATGCCCCGGTTAATAAACCGGCAGCCCGGCAGCCCGGTCGGGAAGACCCACTGCTCAGCGCGCGAGTCGCCAAAAAAGACGACGGTCGTGTCACCCGTTGCCGGGCGCGGTTCCGCATGCCAGTCCGGAGCCGCGTTGCGCCGCCCGAGCGGATCGATCTGCGTCTGCCGCCACATCCGGTAGTAGTGCCGGCCCTGCCGCAACAGCAGCAGATTGGCCGCCAGCGAACCCAACAGCGCACCGGCGAGCAACTGCGGCAGGTTAGAGCGTCCCATCATCCGCGCCTATGCGTGACGTACCTGCGATGACTGGACCGAGTCAACCGGACGGGTAGCTTTTTCCGCCATCATGCGCTGGTAGACCGCATCCATCGCCGGGCAGACCGCCTGCCAGTCATAGCGCTCCAGCAGCCGTTGCCGGCCCGCCGCCGCAATCCGGCGGCCCAACTCCGGGTCGCGCAGCAGCAGCGTTACCGCGTCGGCAAAATCGCTCGGCGTATCGGCAACCAGCAGATGCTCACCCGGCTTCAAATCAATACCTTCATACCCCACCGTCGTTGAGACGATGGGAATCCCCCATGCCAGCGCCTCCAGAATCTTGACACGCATACCGCCCCCACTGCGCAGCGGCACAATCAGGCAGGCAGAGTTGGCAATGTAGGGTTGAGCATCCGGCACATAGCCGGTCACTTCAATGCTGGGATCTTTTTCGGGCAGGGCGCGCACCTCGGGTACGGGACGCTGTCCACAGACATAAAAGTGTGTATCCGGCACAGCCCGCCGCACCAGTGGGTAGATATCGCGCGCAAACCAGCAGACCGCATCAACATTCGGTGGGTACATCATCGTCGCCAGGCTGAGCACACCCTTTGCGCCCGGTGTACGGGCCACCGGCTGCTGCGTCGCGGCATCTACCGCAATCGGGATGATTGGGATATCGCGCTGCTGGGGCATAACGTGGAGGAGCGCACGCCGATCCTCTTCACTGACCGCTGTAACTGCTTCAAATGTTGCGCAGACCTGGCCTTCGTAGCGCTGCAGCAGGCGCTGCTCACGCTGCAGGAAGATCCGCTTTGGCCCGGTTTCCTGCTTTGCAATGCGCTCCAGGATGGTCCAGACCGCGTTATGCTGATCGAGCAGGCGGGGCAGCGGGAGCGGTTCAGCAAACTGCGCCATGTTAAGCTGGTCCGCGTGGACCAGGTCGAAGGGCTCACCCTGGCGGACGGCGGCGGCAACCAGCCCCGCCAGCAGATGATGCATGGCCGTGCTGCTATCCCGCTCAATCAAAAAGGGCGTGCCGCTCATCAGCGAGATAGCGAGCGCCGCCAGATCACGCGGGCGCGAACGGTGGAGATGCACCGTGTGGACCGCCGCGCACATCCGGCGCAGGGTATTGGCATGCGCCTCTTCCTCGGCATTGCGGGTAAATGTCACCAGCGTGACCTGATGCCGTTCTGCCAGATAGCGTAGCAGATGGTAGGTTTTAACCCGCGGCCCACTGTGAGGCGGAAAGGGCACAATTTGCGTGAGTAGTAAAATGTTCATAATCGGCTGGTTTCCACACTATCGAGAACAGAAAATAGAGCAACAGAGAACAAAAAAGCAACTGATTTGATAATCTTTTGGAAAAACCTTGCCTGGAGAGCCAGATTTTTCCAAAAGATTATGGGTAATGCACCTGCTATCGCCGACGCAATCGGCGATTTATCTGGTTCATACCGCGTAACACCCGCTAGTTGGGTGAATTAGAAACAAACGGCGTGAAGCCGTTATACTGCGAATGCTCGCGCACAGCCTGCAATGCCACGGATGCCGTGGACGGATCAATCGGGTTGAACCGGGGCACCGTGCCATGCCAGTTGCGGAAGCGCAGCAGGGTAAAAATAGCCTTCAGGCCGTCAATCTTCTTGATCTTCTTGCCCTCTTCATACTTGCGGCCCATGTAGGAGATCGGCACCTGATAGATCCGGTAGCCCAGGCGCAGCACCTTGGCGGTCATCTCCGGCTCAATCCGAAAGTCATTGCTCTCCAGGTGCAGATTGCGCATAATATCGGTGCGCATCACCTTGTAGCAGGTCTCCATATCCGAGATCCAGCAGTTGTAGAGGAAATTGGTCATCATGGTGAGGAACTTATTGCCCACCGCATTCCAGAAGTACATTCCGGTGTGTCGCCCCAGGAACCGCGCCCCGAAGACCACATCAACCCGACCGGCGACGATGGGCCGAACCAGTTCATAATAGTCATTGGGGTCATATTCGAGGTCGGAGTCCTGAATGATAACAATCTCGCCGCGTGCATGCGTCAAACCGGTGCGGATGGCATCACCTTTGCCTCGATTGACCGGGTGACGAATAACGCGGAGCAGCGGATCGCCGGCGGCAAGTTCACGCAAGATTTCCGGCGTCCGATCATGGGAATGGTCGTCAACGACAATGATCTCTTTTTCCAGACGAACTGCCCGTACCTGGTCGATAATTGTGCGAATTGTTTGTTCCTCGTTGTAGCAGGGCATAATCACTGATAGCAGCACACTGTCCTCCTTGTGTTCGCTTGAACTGCGGCTCCTCTCGTCCCGGCAACGCGCCGGCGTGGTCCGGCCCGCCGCACGTAGAGGATATCCAATATTACAGGCAGATCTTACCAGCAAATCGGAAAAGTGGGAGACCAGAATGTACCAGTTTGCTGAGTCAATGACATTACGATTGTCCTATCGCACTCTGGTACATCCGGTAGTACGCATGACGACCATTCCTGCGTATTACCAGTTTTATACCCTGGGAAGATGAACTTCTTCAAAACATAGGGATAGTTTATGATGTCGGAGTTGTCATCTTGCCGGCATACGCGGCGGGAGGAGAAATTATGCCTCCGGATCGTCCCGGAAACCCCCTGTACGCAACTGCTGATCGGCCCACGCAGCATCAACCGGGGCGAGTGCGACTGCCGGCGGCCGGCAATAGTCGATGATTAGATCATAGCCGAGCAGGTCATAGGTTGCGGTGAATGCCGCCTGGAGATCGAGCAGCATATCGGCATCTTCGGGCAGAAGCGGCACCGGCACCAGCGGCAGCGGTTGATCGAGTGTGATCGGCCAGACATCGGTCATGGGTCGCCGTTCGGCCCGGCTGAGTAGCACAAAATAGGGCGCATCCGGCAGAGGTTGCTGCATTGGCACCCGCTGCCCGGCCCGCAGGAGATCCAGTTCAAGCAGGTGCGCTCTACTCAGCAGGATGCGCCGCCGCTTCGACAGATATTCAGCTCGTCCTTCGCCACGCTTATTGGTAGGGGAGAGAATCTCAATAGCCGTCACCAGTTGCCGCCGGGCAACATCTCGGATCTCGATGCTGACGTGCGGAACCGCCTGGGGGATAACCGTCGCAAGCTGAACTGAAGCCGATAAACTACCTGTCTGCGACTGCGTAGACATTATCTCCATATCGCCGGGTTCCGCCAGAACAAGCCGTTCAACCGGCAGTGCCAGGTAGCGCGGACGGAGCTTCGGCGCAAGCTGGCGCACCAGTTCGGCCCCAAACGAAAACTGAAAGGTTGTCCAGAGCGCTCCCTCGAGATAGGGGTCCATTCCGGGAAAAGGTGCCGGCATTGTTATCTCCACACGGGTGATTGTAGTCACCTGACACGACTTACGTGGTCTCTTCCGCTGGTCAAATGCCCGGTTTGAGTATCCACCGCATAAGTTGTGTCACCTGACGATACATCACATCAGTATTGTAGATGATATGCCGCTCGTCGTGTGCTGTCAAGAACCCCAAAACCCGAGCCACATAGCAGGGTCAACCGGCCTGAGTCGATGCTGCATCCCCACAGCGGTATGGTATGATATCCACAATCACGCCAACGTATCCTAAGAGAGTAAACTATGACCGATACGACTGCCTACACATCAAATATTGCAACCCAACTGAACCTGCGCCCGGCCCAGGTTGCCGCCACGATTGACCTGCTGGACACCGGGAACACGCTGCCCTTTATTGCCCGCTATCGCAAGGAGCAGACCGGCACACTGGACGAGGATCAGTTGCGCCAGATCAGCGCGCTGCTGGAACATCTGCGCGCCCTGGACGAGCGCCGCGCCACGATTATCGCCTCCATCGAGGAGCAGGGGAAGCTCACGCCGGAACTGCACCAGCAGTTGCTGGCCGCCGACAGCCGCACCGCGCTGGAAGATCTCTACCAGCCCTACAAGCCCAAGCGCCGCACCCGCGCCGGCATTGCCCGCGAGAAGGGGCTGCAAGGGCTGACCGATATTCTGCTGCAACAGCCGCGCACCGCCCAGCCGCCGGAAGAGCTTGCCAAACCCTTCCTCACCGAAGCGGTACCGACGGTTGAGGACGCCCTGGCCGGGGCGCGCGATATCGTCGCCGAGATGATCAGCGATCACCCGGATGTGCGGCGAATTACGCGCGAGAAGGCGCTCCAGTGGGGCGGGCTGCGCTGCGAGAAGATCGAGAAGGCGGAAGACCCGCGCGGCGTCTACCAGACCTACTACGAGTTTGAGGGGCTGGTCAGCCGCCTGCGACCCTATCAGGCGCTGGCGCTTAACCGGGGCGAAGCCGAGAAGATCCTGCGTGTCAGTGTGAGCGTGCCTGAGCGGGATTGGCGTGGCGCGGTGGCAACGGCTTTTCGGGCCGACCGGGTTTCGCCGCTGGCCGATCAGATGGAGCTTGCGATTGATGATGCGGCAGCGCGGTTGTTGCTGCCCGCCATCGAGCGCGATGTGCGCCGCACACTGACCGAGCAGGCCGAGGCGCATGCCATCAGCGTTTTCGCCGCCAACCTGCGCGGTCTGCTCAGTCAGCCGCCTATGACCGGGCATACGGTGCTGGGGCTCGATCCCGGCTACCGCACCGGCTGCAAGGTCGCGGTGGTCGATCCCACCGGCAAGCTGCGCGATACCGCGACGATCTACCCACACCAGCCGCAGAAACAGTGGAATGAGGCGCTGCGTACGCTGGGGGCACTGATTGCCCAACATGGCGTTACGCTGATCACCATCGGCAATGGCACCGCCTCCCGCGAGACGGAGCAACTGGTCGCCGAGTTGACCCGCTCGGTCGAGACGCTGCACTACCTGATTGTCAACGAGGCCGGGGCCAGTGTCTACAGCGCCAGTCCACTGGCCCGCGCCGAACTGCCCGACCTGGATGTCAGTCTGCGCGGCGCGGTTTCGATTGCGCGGCGGGTGCAAGATCCGCTGGCAGAACTGGTGAAGATCGATCCCCAGTCGATTGGCGTCGGGCTCTATCAGCATGATGTTGATCAGGGCCGGCTGGCCGGGGCGCTCGCCGGTGTGGTCGAGAGTGTGGTGAACAACGTCGGTGTGGAGGTGAACACCGCATCCCCGGCGCTGTTGACCTATGTGGCCGGTATCGGCCCCAAACTGGCCGGGCGAATTGTGGCCTACCGCGATGAGCATGGCCCGTTTGCCAACCGCACTGCGATCAAGAAAGTCTCTGGCCTGGGGCCCAAAGCCTTCGAGCAGTCGGCCGGGTTTTTGCGTATCCGCGAGGGCAGCAATCCGCTCGATGCCGGCGCCATCCACCCGGAGAGTTATGCCGTCGCCGAAGCCGTGCTCAAGCGCGCCGGGCTGACGGCCCGCACCGCTCCCGCCGAGCGCCGACCCGCGCTGGAAGCGCTACGGCAGCAGCAACCCATCGACGCCCTGGCCGCCGAACTGGGCACCGGCGGGCCCACCCTGAGCGACATCTTTGAGCAACTGATCCGCCCCGGCCGCGACCCGCGCGAGGATATGCCCGCGCCCATCCTGCGCAACGATGTGCTCTCGATGGACGATCTGAAGCCGGGATTGCAACTTAAAGGCACGGTGCGCAATGTGGTCGATTTTGGCGCATTTGTGGATATCGGCGTCAAGCAGGATGGCCTGCTGCATCGCAGTCAACTACCCCGGGGGACTGTGCTTAGCGTGGGGGATGTAATCGATGTGGAGATCTTAAAGGTAGAGGCCGAACGCGGGCGCATCTCGCTGGGCTGGAACGCGGCGGAATAACTATACTATGATGATACCGATGGCCGACTGGAGGAAATTATGTTAGATCGGGATAACCCCCGGGTGCGGGTGATACTGTCAATTATCGGGCTGGTCTTTGTGCTGGCCTCCCTGGTTGTCACCTTCTGGACGGGCGCGATGGCCTGGGGCTACGGACTGCTACTGATCGGGCTGGTGGCGGCGCTGCTGCTGCGCTGGAAACGATAGAGGCTGGTATAATGGCCCTGGTATTTTTTGCTGATGTGTAGGGCGTAGCGCGCTGCGCCCCTGTGCAGGAAAGGAGCGGCAGCGTGGATATGCTGATTGCCCCCTCACACCTTCGGGGCGAGATCGCCATCCCGGCCTCAAAATCGCACACCATCCGCGCGCTGGTGATTGCGACGTTGGCAGCGGGACGGTCGATCATTCATGCGCCGCTGGTCTCCGCCGATACGCTCTCCTGCCGCGCCAGTTGCGCGCTGTTTGGTGCAACCGTTCACACGGAAGGCCAATCACCATCGCCGCGCTGGGAAATCGCGGGAACCGCCGGAACCCCGCACCACCCCCCCGATATCGTCGATGTGGGTAACTCCGGCACATCAATGAACTTTCTCATCAGCACGGCCGGCCTGATCGACGGCTACAGCGTGCTGTCGGGTGATGCGCAGATCAAGCGCCGCCCGGTGCAACCGCTGCTGGCGGCGCTGCAACCGCTCGGCGTTACCACCAACGCGCTGGCGCGCAATGGCTGCCCGCCGGTGCTGGTGCAAGGGCGTATGCGCGGCGGTGTCACCCAGGTGCAGAGTCAGATCTCGCAATATCTGTCGAGCCTGCTGCTGCACTGCCCGCTGGCCCCGAATGATACCGAGATCCGCGCGCTCGATCTGGCGGAGAAGCCCTATGTGGAGATGACCCTGCGCTGGCTGGACAAACAGGGTATCCAGTATGAACAGGTCGGGATGGAGCAGTTCTGGATCAAGGGCAACCAGACGTTCAAGCCGTTTGATGAGCAGATCCCGGCGGATTTCTCATCGGCGACCTTTTTCCTCTGTGGCGCGGTCATCCCGGACAGCGACATCATTCTGCGCGGGCTGGATTTTAACGATCCCCAGGGCGATAAGGCCATTGTGCCGATGCTTCAGGCGCTGGGCGGATCGCTTGAGCAGACCGAGCAGGGGCTGCATGTGCGTAGCAGCCAGGTGCGCGGCGGCGAGTTGGACCTGGGCGATACGCCCGACGCGCTGCCGGTTATGGCGGTGATTGGCTGCCTGGCCGAGGGTACGACGCGCCTGCGGAATGTGGCGCATGCGCGCTTCAAGGAAACCGACCGCATCGCCGTGATGCGCCAGGAACTGAGCGCAATGGGCGCAGATATCGCCGAGCATGACGACGGCCTGACGATCCGCACCAGTCGGTTGCGCGGCACCACCGTTGATAGCCACCATGATCATCGCATCGCCATGGCGCTCTGCATGGCCGGGCTGGCCGCGCAGGGTTCTACCCTGGTCAAGCATGTTGAGGCGGTGCAGGTGACATTCCCACAGTTCCCGGATCTGCTGCGGCAACTGGGGGCTGAGGTGCGCATGATCGAGATCTGAGTGATGAATATTATGCTGATTGGGTTCAAATCGTGTGGCAAATCGACTGTGGGAGCGGCCCTGGC
>DAOTVB010000273.1:0-40157 GCA_034436755.1 Chloroflexaceae bacterium
CCCACCCCGTCTTACGCTGTCCGGCCGCGTCACACTATCCCAATCCACCAGATGTCAATTTCGTCATCAAATCGGGTCATTCCGTAAGGACTGTCATATTTAACCGACAGTAGTAGGTGTAGCGACGATGAGATACGGCATACTGCTGCGGAATATCTTGTGAGACACAAAAAGTCTGTCATCAGAAATTCATCCTTTCTCGTTATGCTAAGAGATACTACACCTTGACATCATTATATCGGTGCATTCGGAATGATCACACCAGACTCCTGGTCTGACGGTCTACTACTAACCTGCAACCAAACTCGTTTTAGTTTGTGTGGAGAAATGCATGGCAACAGTCACAACGACAACTGCCAAATCCGATCTGGCCGGAAGCACGATTGTGCGGATTGTCGCGCGCAACACCGCCTTTACCCTGGCGGGGCAAATCCTGATCAAGATTCTTGCGTTTATCTTCAGCATTTATGTGGTGCGTACCCTGGGGGCGGAACATTTCGGGCGATATGCGGCAGCACTGGCCTATGTTTCGATCTTTGCCATGCTGACCGATCTGGGGACATCGGCCCTCTCCGTGCGCGAGATGGCGCGGAACAAGGAAAATGTCGCCTGGATGGTTCCCGATATTATGCTGCTGCGCGGCCTGCTTTCCCTGGCGGCTGTCGGTATTATTACTCTCTCTGCCTGGTTGTTTGGAAAAACCACACCCGAAGTTCTGGGTATTTTCATTGCCAGCTTCGTGTTGCTGGTCTATGCCTTCCAGGGGCCCCTTGACAGTTTGATGGTTTCCCAGGAACGCCTGGACTTCTCCTCGGTGTTCAAACTGCTGGATAAGATCACCTTTATGATCCTGGGGACCATTCTGCTGGTTATGGGCATGGGCTATATTGGCCTGCTGATTGCGACCCTGGTCGGCGTGCTGGTCATGGGGCTGGCATCGCAGGGGGTGGTGCAGTGGGTCTTGCGGCTCCGCTTCACGCGTCCCAATCCCGGCCGCTGGTGGTCGCTGATCAAGGCCGGGTTTCCCTTTGGCATCAAAGGGGCGGCCAATGAGTTCACCCGACGCTTCGATACGGTGTTTATGTCGTTTGCGCTCACGCACGAGGCGGTCGGCTGGTACAATGTGCCGCTCAATATGCTCTTAACCATGATGATAATGGCCCAGAGTTTAGCCATGTCCATTTACCCGACGATGGTGCGTGAGTATGACTCCGGGCGGGGTTCGATCCAGGGGACGGTGCAGCGCGCCATGCGCTACCTGCTGCTGATCTCGCTCCCCATTGCGGTTGGCGGTATGCTGCTGGCAGATAATATTATCCTGGTGCTGTACGGTGAGGAATTCCGGCCGTCTATTCAGATTTTGCAAATCGTGGTCTGGTCGTTACCGCTTCTCTTCTTTGCTGAGATGCTGGGCCGCACCAGTAATACGCTGCATCAGGAAGGCAAAGCTGCGAAGTTCAGTATTATCAATGCGGTTATCAGTATCATCCTGAATATCATCCTGATCCCACGCATGGGCGTGACCGGCGCGGCAATTGCAATGGTGATTACCCGGCTGATCAGTAATATCTTCTCGATTATGATTGTCGGGCCGGGACTGGTGTTTCATGGGAATATCCTGCCATTGCTGCGCGTGGTTGGAGCCGGCGCGGTGATGGGTGGTGCGGTCTGGTTGCTGCGCGATTGGTCGTTCCTGCTTGCTATTGACGATATCATCGCGCTGTTCCTGCTGATCGGCCTGGGTGCGCTGGTCTACGGCATCGCTGCCCTGCTGATGCAGGCCATTAGACCGGCTGAGGCGCGCTATGTGTTCGGGATCGTCCGGCGGAAACTGACGGCCCGGCCGGCCTGACGGCATGAGGGTAACGCATACGCTACCACGTACGGAGATGTAACTCATCGTCATAATCGCAACATATCGAGGTTCTAGATGAAAATTGTTATAGCTGTTCATCACTTTCCCCCACGCTATACCGGAGGTGCTGAATGGCGGGCGTATCGCACAGCGGCGGCATTGCAGGCGCGAGGCTATACGCCCCGGGTTATCTGTGTTGAATATGTTGACCGGGGCCCGGCAGCGGGCGTTGCCTGGGAAGACGAGGTATTTAAAGGCGTTCCGGTGCGGCGGCTCTCTTTTAACCTGGAAGCCGTACCGGATCGCTTCCGCTGGGAGTATGATAATCCCTGGATTGGTGAGCATATGCGCCAGTTCTTAGCGGAAGAGAACCCGGCGATCTTTCACCTGATCGGCGGGTATCTGCTTTCCGGGCGGGTGTTACGTGTGGCCCACGAACTTGGTATCCCCACCGTTGTTTCCCTGACCGATTTCTGGTTTCTCTGCAAACGGATCTCAATGCTGCGCAGCAATGGAGAGATTTCGACCCTCCCGATCAATCCGGCAACCTGCGCGCGCTGCCTGGGGGAGGAACAGCGGCGCTATCGGTTTATGGGGCAGGTCGCGCCGGGGTTGATGAATGCGTTCTGGCAGTCGCAAACCGCGCTGGTGCAAAACATTGAAGCGCGTATGACCTTCTTGCGGGAAACCCTGAACCAGGTTGATACGATTATCAGTCCCTCGCAGTTTCTCCGTAATGTCTATGTCGAGGCAGGTATTGCATCCGACCGCATTATGTTCTCGCGCCAGGGACGTGATTTTCAACAACTTGACCCGGCCATGCTCGAGAAAGACGCCGCGCCGGTGTTGCGGGTCGGATATATCGGGCAGATTGCCCCGCACAAAGGGGTGCATCTGCTGTTCGATGCGGTGCGCCGACTGCCCAATGCCGCGCTGACCGTGCAGGCCTATGGCGACACGACACCTTTCCCCCGTTACACTGCCCGCCTGCAGCGGATGATAGCCGATGACGAACGGATGCAACTGGCCGGCGTCTACAAGCGGCAGGCGGTGAGCCAGGTGATGCGCGATCTGGATGTGATCGTTGTGCCGTCGCTCTGGTACGAGAATAGCCCGAACGTGATTCTGGAGGCATTTGCCCACCGGACGCCGGTTATGACGGCCAACCTGGGCGGGATGGCCGAGTTGGTTCAGGATGGCAAGAATGGTCTGCTCTTTGAACCGGGCGATTGCGACAGTCTGACCCGGCAACTGCGGCGACTCCTGGAAGAGCCGGATCTCCTGCCCCGTCTGCGTGCAGGGATTTCCCCCGTGAAAAGCGTGGCCGAAGAAATGGATGAGTTGGAGGCGGTTTACCGGCGTGTGCGTCGGAGTAGTCCGGTGTTGTCGCCGGTAGCGTCCCTGAAAGGAGCGTAGGCATGCAAACATATCATCACGGCGGTAACTCCGCGTTGAATATTGGGTTCCTGATGCAGCGCGGCTTTAATTTTAACGTTAACTCCGGGCCAAAAGCTCACTTTCTCTCAATTTTAAAAGCATTCCAGTCAATGCAGCATCATGCCTCCGTGCTCTCGCTGCAGGATGGCCGCCAGATCGCCGAGTTGAGCTATAATCAACCGGAGCCGCAGACGAAATCGGCGGGTTTTACCGGTAGTCCGCTCTTCCGCTTTATCGAAACGGGCATCCGCTTTCCGCAGAGCAAGTTAAAGCTCCCCTATCTGGGCTTTTTTGATAGTTTTCGCTTTCGCGAAGCCTGTGTTAAACATCTCGCACACTGCGATATCCTGTATGAACGCTACAATCCCATGTGCCTGGGCGGAGTGTGGGCAGCGCAGCATCTAGCGATCCCGCTTATCCTGGAAGTTCATGCGGATATTATCAATACCGAAATTCCCCTGCACAGCAAGCCTTTGCAGGGCTTGCAGCATTACCTGGCCGAGTTGACCACCCGGCAGTGCTTTAACCGGGCTACAAAAATTGTCGTCGTTTCTGACCAGGTTGGTGAGCGGTTGCGAACCTACTGGAAGATCCCGGCGGAGAAAGTAATAACGGTGCCACTCGGTGCAGATGTCGAGGCATTCAGGCCAATGGAGGGGCAGGCCGACGTGCGCGCCCGGTTTGGGCTGAACGATGAGCCGGTGGTGATGTTCCTGGGCTCGTTTCACCCCTGGCATGGGATCGATCTGCTGGTTAAGGCCTTTGCCGGCGTGCTCTCCGCAGTTCCGCAGGCGAAACTGCTGCTTGTGGGGGATGGACAGGTGCGCTCACAGATTGAAGCGCAGGTTCGGCAGGCCGGGCTGGAGGAGAATGTGCTGTTCACGGGGAGTGTGGATCATCCGGATGTGCCGCGCATTGTGAATATTGCCGATGTGGCCGTCGCCCCCTACCCGGCTATGGCTTCCGAACTCTGGTTCTCACCGCTCAAGGTGTTTGAGTACATGGCTGCGGGCAAGGCGCTGGTGGCCTCGCGCGCCGGGCAGATTACGGAGGTGGTGCAGGATGGTTACTCCGGACTGCTCGTCGAACCTGGAAATGTCGATGAGTTGGCCCGGTCAATCGTCCAGTTGCTTCACGATAGTGCGTTACGCTCCCGGCTGGGAGCGAATGCCCGGAGCGAGGCTGTGGCAAAATACTCCTGGCGGGCCCACGCTGAGAAGTTGGAGCAAATCTTTTTCTCGGTGCCGGCAGCGCAAGCCCCCAGTCGCCGCCAGTCATCGGTTGCAACTACCTGATACCGATTTGTTATCATAGCCACAGAGAACACCGAGGACGCAGAGATGATAGACAGGAACGTGCCGCGCTGCGCCCGTTGCACTCGTTCTCGTTGATTGCTGGTTTGATGGCAACTTGATATGAAGCCTGTACCTGATCTCCAGCAATCGAAACATCCTCAACATCCTCCCCAGGCTGACAACCTGCGGGAGGATGTCGGCTTTGTAGGCGGGAAGTAGCGCAATCCGAGTTTGTTGTAGGGCCGCCTGATGAACGTTGAACATGTAATCCGGACATCGCAGATCGGGGAGTCCCGGCTTCAGCCGGATCAGGCGTACCTGGTAGGATGCTACTGTCCCGGCAGGCCTCCCACCGGCGAAAGCCGGGACTCCCGGATGGCATATCCGGGCTGTTTTCTCAACTCCCCAAAAATAGTCCCGGACACAAAGCGAACGCGCCGAAGCGCGTTCCGTCGAAATATCTTCTGCTGGTACCGTCCCCTGAAGTGTTGGAACTTCAGGGGACGGTTCTGTCTCAAGAAAGGTCAGTCGGTATAGCCGATGCCATCGAGACCGCGTGTGTAGAGTTGCTGGACCTCGGCCGCGGTTAATGCCTGGGTGTACAACGCGGCTTCGTCGAGTGTGCCGTTAAAGTGGAAGCCTTTGTCGAGCATCAGCCAGCCCAGCGTAAGATCCGCCGTTGAGCTAAAGTCGGCGGCATAGCTGTGCGTCTGAGCGGCAACTTCCACTCCGTCAACATACAGGCGGTTCATCCCCTGCTTCGCGTCGCGTACGGCCACCAGATGATGCCATGCGCCATCGACGATGGATGGCCCGGACGAGAGAAATACGCCCTGACCGGTTGCGTCGCGCAACTGGAATGCCGCCGCTCCGCTGGTATGCCGGCACCCGAGCCACCAGTGTAGCCCGGTGCTGCTATCATCACGCCCGACAATAACCTCGTTGGCACTGACAGTCGTGCCACTGCAGGTCTCTCCGTCAATGCCGCGCATCCAGATTACGATGGAGAAGCTGTCAGCAGCATCCCAATCGAATGCCGCCGCTGCCGGCACGGTAATGCCGGTTGTCAGCCCATCGAACGCCTGTCCCCCGTTGACAATGCCCGGAACCGGTGCGGGACAGGCACCCTGCACACAGCCGGTGCCATCATAGCTGGCGTAGCTATCGGCAAACGGGGGCACGCTGGTTGTGCCGTCTTCGTCAAGTTTCCAGTATGCCAGCATACCCGTGGGTACGGTGCTGGTGGTCGGCGTGCTGGTGGCGGTTGGCGTGCTGGTGGCGGTTGCCACGTCTTCCGGCGTGCTGGTTGGCGTGCTGGTGGCGGTTGCGTGCTGGTGGCGGTTGCCACGTCTTCCGGCGTACTGGTCGGCGTGCTGGTCGCGGTCGGTGTGCTGGTCGCGGTAGCTACGTCCTCCGGCGTGCTGGTCGGCGTGCTGGTCGCGGTTGGTGTGCTGGTCGCGGTCGGTGTGCTGGTCGGCGAATCGTCCGTGTCGGCGGCAACCACGATCACGGTGTAGTTGGTCTCGACTCCTTCCATCGGGGCCATCATATTGCCCCCCAGAACGACCGGCCCGGCGGCAAAGTCTTGCGCATAGACCATCCGGTTGCGACTGCTGTTCTGGTAATCGGTGCTGCCGATCTGGTCGGTGGTCAGGGTCCAGGAGCCATCGTCCAGCCAGGCGGGGAGGACGGTCGCCCGCTCATCATAGACTACATAAACCGTGGCCGGAGCGGTCAGGTTGAACTGGAGATAGTCGTCGGTTGTCTGGGACTTGTCATCATTGGCGGTGCGAATGAAGGGTTGCCCGACATAGGCGGACGGGATCGCTGTGAAGAGGTAGGCGCGGTCGGTGTAGACCAGTTCCCCCTCGGTCAGGGTGTCCACCGGGTAGGTTTCGCCACTGCTGACCGTGATGCCGGTAATCAGATCACCGCTTATGACCGGCGTGCTGGTCATGGTGGCGGTCTGCGTGGGCGTGCTGGTGGCAGTTGGCGTGTTGGTCGCGGTTGCCATATCCTCCGGCGTGGGCGTGCTGGTCGGCGTGCTGGTGGCGGTTGGCGTGCTGGTGGCGGTCGGCAGGTCGCCCGTGTCGGCGGCAACGACGACAACTGTGTAGTTAGTGCCCACACCTTCCGCCGGGGCCATGATATTGCCCCCCAGAACGACCGGCCCGGCGGCGAAGTCTTGCGCATAGACCATCCGGTTGCGGCTACTGTTCTGGTAATCGGTGCTGCCGATCTGGTCGGTGGTCAGGGTCCAGGAGCCATCGTCCAGCCAGGCGGGGAGGACGGTTGCCCGCTCATCATAGACCACATAGACCGTGGCCGGGGCAGTCAGATCGAACTGGAGATAGTTGTCGGTTGTCTGGGACTTGTCATCATTGGCGGTGCGAATGAAGGGTTGCCCGACATAGGCGGACGGGATCGCCGTGAAGAGGTAGGCGCGATCAGTGTAGACGGGCTCTCCTTCGTTCAAGGTTGCGGTGGTGGTTGAACGTCCACTGCTTACGGTCAGGTTGGTAATCAGGTCAGTGCTGCTGTCGGGTGTGGCTGTACTGATTGGCGTCGGCACGGTGCCGTTGAATACTCCACAGACGCTATCCTGCCACATATCCGCCATAGCGACAAAGCCTGCCTGGTTCGGATGTAACGTATCACTCATCTGATCGGTATTGTTCCGGAAGTGGGTATAAAAATCCGGTCCCAGGTACACCGGGTCGCTGCTGCTATGGCGCTCGCTTACCAGTTGGGGAACCAGCTCATTGTACTGACTGGTCAGATCACCAGTATACCCGCCGATGCGCCATGGCAGTCGTGCCACCCAGATATTCAGCGCCGGGTCAGGCGATTGGAGTGATTGAATGGCGCTGCTCAACCGGCTGCGCCAGGTGTAGCGATCAAGTCCTGAGGAGACATCGTTTGTACCGATCTGCAGGAGTACGGAGCTAACGCCCAGTTTGTCGATATGGTCCTGATATTCGGGAATCCGGTTCACAACTCCGGCTACGGTCATACCGCTGATACCATTGTTGAGAATGAAAACCGGTGCGGCACTGCATGCGGTCAGATTATTATTCAGATCGGCGTGGAAACTGCGATAGAACGGCCGCTCGGTATCACGAGCATTGTCATACTGATAAAAGTTGCGGCAGTCGGCGCTACGCTCCGCCGCCGGCAGGTAATCCGGATCATTCGGATCGCTGGAGCAACTGGTTACCGGATAGTCGGGATCGCTGTTCTCAACCATATCGCCATATTTCCCGGCGGTAATCGAGTCGCCGATGCTCATGAGCACCCGACCATATCCCAGCGGGTTGATGCTGTCACTGCTGCCTGTCTCCAGCAACCGTGTGCCGTCGGCATTCAGCATGTAGGCATCCAGCCGATACTCGCCAAATGCCGGCATTGTAAATGTTGCGGCATAGGGAGCGCTAAAATCGGTAATCGACTCGGTCGATCCATCGGCCAGGGTCAGTACAAACTCCACCCCGGCACCGTCCGGGGCATTCTGGAGCACTGCCTCGGCGGTGAAGTCGGGCGAAGACTGAATGTAGGGAATATGGAAAATATCATGTGTGGTCGGCGTGCCCCCCAGGTCCGGCAGGTTGGCGTCGATAATCAACTGCCCCTGCTCATCCAGCGTGCGGCCGCTAATGCTCAGGCCCAGCGTTGGCGCGGGCGGCTCGGCGCTCAGGGTGAAGGTCCGCGTTGACCGATACCCGGTATCGACCAGCGGTTTAAGATACTGCATGGTAAGCTGCTCGGTCTCCGCATCCCAGTCGGCCAGGTAGTCCTGCCCGGCGACCAGCACGGTGTCGTCTCGCTGGACCGTCACATCAGGGCTGGACCAGTTGTCAACCTCGAAGCGCGGCTGGCGCAGGGCGACTTCGGCGGGCAACTCGATCTGCAGGGGCTCATCCGGCGTGGCCTGCGTTTCGATTGCGCCACTCTGCGGGTTGTAGGTCAGGGGGGCGGCCGCCGGCTGTGACGGCGGAACGGGTGTGGCAGTTGCGGAAAGCTCAGGCTGGTCAGTGGTGTCGGGTAGGGACGCTGCTGGTGAAGATGCACTTGCGGTCTGCAATGGGGCCGTATTCTCACCCGTCCAGGCGTCCAGGAAGAGCATAAACGACTGGGTCGATGTATCGCCGCTGTCTGCGGGGGCGGGGTGCTCCTGCAGCGCTGCCCCGGTGATCGCCTGCTCGTCAGTGTGCAGGGTTGTGTGTACCTCCTCGGCACTGTCGAGCGAAACGGCGACCTGCCCACCGGCCCAGATGGTATAGTCAACGGTAAAGGGCTGCGCTGGTGTGCCCACCTGACCCTCCCAGGCGACCAGCGTGCGCACCGGTGACTGCTCTTTCAACCTGAGCGTACCACTCAGCGGTACCGCGCCGGTTGCCAGTTTGTGCTCCAGCAGATGGGTTCCCGATATAACCAGATTGTGCTGACGTTCCGGGTCACGCTGGAGATCATACCAGGCGGCGATCCCGGTCTGATCGAGATGGAGTTCAAAGCTGTTACCGGACTGGACAACAATGTGTGACGGTGCTTCCGGCTGATCGGGTTCGACCAGCAGGCCAACCGGCCGGGCCTGATCTGAATCGGTGTTGAAGGTGCGATGCAGCGACATGGCCGGGATAGCAATTAGAGTAATAAGTAGAACGAGCGTAAAGCCAAAGAACCCGGCGTGACGCTGGCGCGGTTGTTGCGCCAGAAACTGCAGTGTACGTTGATAAACGACCTTGAATGATGATAGCTTCATTCTCTCACCTTTAACCTACTACAATAATACCTTATCTTTCCTTAAATCTTCCTTCCCTATTATGACTACACTAGATGAATGCAATGTGACAGTATGCAGATACTAACTTAGATAGCGCGAACAGTTTGAGCATTCTACTGGTCTGGCAGAAGCCTGAGTGATAAACTTTCTTTTATATATTGCTCTCTTTATGTAGATGGTAATTGCATGAAAAAAACCTGACGTAAGCAGTGCAATAGACAAAAAAAGGCTCGCACGCCAGCGGCGTGGAGCCATTCGAGAGCTATTCTGGTGTGACAGTTGCCCGTTTGTGGGCCTACTCACGCCAGAGCGAGCGCCAGAGATCTTGCATAGTTGTCTGGACGCCGGCGATTGTCTGGCGGAGCGGGTCGGGCGAGAGGCGCGCGTCGAGGCGGGTGCGGGTATCTTCGATAACCTCGGTCAGCAGGCCATGCGCCTCGGTTGCGTGCAGTTGTGTCAGAATATCGGCATACGCATCAATCAGTTGCTCACGATCAATCTGCGGAGCCTCGTTCAACAGATTTGTTAAGATAAAGCGCGCTTTATCGCGGAACGTTTCTACAGCCATAGGATTCTTCCTCTCAACGAAAAAACAGTCGTCTTTCCTATGACGTTGCCGTCCGTCATTTTGTTGAGGGGATAGTCCGGCCTGCGGGCCAGGCTCAATACCGTTCACATACACGAGTTACGCGGTGGGCGTTTGGACCACGAACACCACGACATGAGCGAAACCCGCGAAACGGCCACTGCTGATGGGTATCAGACGATCCCGCGTTTGGTGGGGGCTATCGCCTCCGGCAGGGCGGAAGCTAACAGCTCTTCTTCACAAAAAAATTCACATTGTGAATTTTTTTGTGAAGAAGAAAAAACAAGTACCATGCTGCCGCAGGCGAATCTGGCTTTCACCTGGTCAAACGTTCGGTTTGAATGCTCACCGCGTAACTTGTGTTCTTTGAACGGTATTGGGGTCAGGCTTCATCCCGGTGGAGCACCTCCCGCGACCGCCCGCCCTCGGCGGGGCCAACGACGCCCTGCTGCTCCAGCAGATCGATCAACTGCGCGGCCTTGCTGTAGCCAATCCGCAACCGCCGTTGCAGCAGCGAGGCCGATGCCCGTTGATGCTGCTGCACCAGTTCCAGCGCCTGCGGGAAGAGGTCATCCTGCTCTTCGACACTCAGAAAGTCCGCCGGTGGCCGAAACGCATCTGTGTCCGGGGCCCGCTCGTCGGTGGATGGAGAATTGCCGTCATCCTGCGTTTCCGCGCCTGTCGCCGGCTTCCCGGCTGTGGGTTGCTGGTTCTTTGTGCGCGACTCCTGGCCCTTTGGTTTTTGTTCTCTGGTCATCTCCGGCGGGGTCGCTGTCCGCCAGAAAGAGACGATCTTTTCGATCTCCCGATCCGAGACAAACGTCCCCTGGATACGCACCAGTTTGGCGGCATCGGCGGCCATGTAGAGCATATCGCCGCGCCCCAGCAGTTGATCCGCTCCGGGCGTATCCAGGATCACCCGGCTGTCCACCTGCGACGAGACCGCAAATGCCATCCGCGAGGGGAAGTTGGCCTTGATCAGGCCGGTAATCACATCGACCGACGGGCGCTGCGTGGCGATAATCATATGAATCCCGGTAGCGCGCGCCATCTGCGCCAGCCGGCAGATCTGCGTTTCGATCTCATCGGGGGCCATCATCATCAGGTCGGCCAGTTCGTCAATGATAATCAAAATGTAGGGCATCGGCTCCAGGTCGGCGCGGCGGCGGGCCATTTGCCGGTAGGTTTCCAGGTTGCGGCACCCATGCTTCGCAAAAACCTTGTAGCGCCGCTCCATCTCGCGCGTGGCCCACTTCAGCGTCGGCACCACCCGCTCAAGTTCGGTGACGACCGGCGAGAGCAGATGCGGGATATGGTTGTAGACGATCAACTCGACCATCTTGGGATCGACCATGATCAGCTTGAGATTCTCAGGGGTATGCTTGAGCAGCAACCCACAGAGAAATGCATTAATCGCCACCGACTTACCGCTACCCGTACTCCCGGCAACCAGCAGATGGGGCATGCGTGCCATATCCGCCACCACCGGCATACCGCTCACATCTTTGCCCAGCGGCAACTTGAGTTTGCCCTTGTACTGCTCAAACTCCTCGCTATCAACCACCTCGCGCATCGTCACCATGGAGATGGCCGAGTTGGGGATCTCGATACCGACCACACCTTTGCCGGGAATCGGCGCTTCGATGCGGATCGATTGCGCGGCCAGCGCCAGCGCCAGATCTTTCTCCAGCGTGGTGATTTTGCTGACTTTCACGCCGACTGCCGGTTGCAGTTCAAACTGTGTCACCGCCGGTCCAGTGTTGACGCCCACAACGCGCGCCTCCACCTTAAAGCTGGCGAGCGTCTCCTCAATCAGGCGGGCGCGTTCGCGGCGTTCTTCGTCGGTAATTCCGCCCTCAACCGCCGCTTCCAACATCTCGAATGACGGCAGCGGCCAGGCATGATGCACATCCGGCAGATCAAAGCCCTCCAGCGGTTCCTGCGTCATCTCATCATCGGTGGAGGCGGGCGCGGCGGAGGCTGGTTTTGCCGGAGGCTGGGCCGGAGTGGTGTTCTTCTTGCTCTTTTTGCCCTGTGGCTTCTGGCTGGTATCCGCAGCGGGTGTGGCTTTTTTGGGTTGCGCCGCATCGGCCGGCTCCGGCGGCACGGATTGCGCCGCAGACGGCTTATCGTCCTTGCGCGCCGGTCGCTGAAACAGGCTGGCTCGCGTCAGCCGCGCGGCAATCGGCGTCGGCACAAAATCATTTTCTTCCGTTGCGCCGGGCGGCGGCAGAAAGGCGGTTGGCTCTTGCGCGGACGGCGGGAGCAGCGGCTGGTGGGCGTCCTCGCGGCGGGGAGCCCCCCAGACCACCGCCCAGAAGTTGCCTAGCCGCTGCGCCGTTCCCAGCATGAGTTCGCGCAGGGTCAAATTGAAGGTTAGCATAATCCCGGCCAGCAGCATCACGCCGACCAGCAGCATGGCTACCGGACGACCAACTGCGCTGTCAAGCAGATTGATCAGGGTGTAGCCAACCAGCCCCCCACCCCTGCCGGTACGTTCCTCCAGCGGAACGGTATGCACCCGAAACTCCAGGATCGCCAGCAGCATGCCCAGCACCAGCAGGGTACCAATGATATTGGCCCCGGTCAGACGCGCCTCCTGCATGCGCTCCTGGATAAGGATCGCCACGCCGAGCATGCCCAGCACCAGCGGCACGATCAACGCGCCCTGTCCAAACGCCTGCTGCACCGCCAGCACATAGACGCTACCGATACCGCCGGTCGTGCCGGTAATAAAAAAGAGCAGCGTCCCCAGGCCCAGGGTAATCAGTGCCAGCGCGAAGAGTTCCCGTTGATGTTCGGGGCGCAGCGATAACTCAAATACGGGAGTTTCCTGCTTCCGGGTCGTCTTGCGCGCGGTTTTTCCTTTAGAACTTTTCGCTTTGGATGTGCGGGATGTGCTTCCCTTGCGTTGTGTCGTTGTCTTTTTGCGACTGGTGCCCGCCGGCATAGCTCTCTCCCTGCTGAGTCGCATCACTTGCGGTCATCTCTGTCGATTATAGCACATCTGCGCGGGAGTCGCAGGGTTTGCGCGCACGCCGGCCCGACAGTCGCACAGACTGGTTCCGCCAGAGATCTGATGATCGGGTATAATGAATCCGGCCTGGTCTTTTTGCCTGAATTCAACAAAATGTCAAATGTTTCATCGGTTGCCCGGAGCTTGATAGCAGTGGGTTTGATGAAGTTTGGAACATTAAATCCGGACATCGCTGACCTGGAGGCCCGGCTTATGCAGTTTGAAAAATAGTCCGGATATGTGACGTACTGGAGTCCCGGCTTTAGCCGGCGAATATCTGCCGGGGCAGCCGCATACGACCAGGAACGCCTGATCCGGCGGAAGCCGGGACGCCTGCGCGGCGACATCGGGATGAAACATGCAACGTTCATCAGCCGGTGTGCGGCCGTTCACCGGCTGAAGCCGGGACTCCTGATCAGTAATGTCCGGACTAAAAACGCAACATTCGTAAATTACACGAGTTACGCGGTCACTGATCCGGCAGAGCATTTCGTCTCCGGCAGGGCGAAAGAAACCAGATCTTTTGCACAAAAAAATTCACTCAGTGAATTTTTTTGTGCAAAAGATAAAAAGAGTACCATGCTGCCGCAGGCGATTCTACCGTTCACCGGGTGAAACGCCCGGTTTGATGAACCGACCGCGTAACTCGTGTAAATTATAGGTATTGGAAACGCGATAACATATGCCAGGTGAAATCCGCATTATTCCTGTATACGGTATCGCTGAAGTCGGGCCGGGCGATAATCTGGTGACGCTGCTGCTGGCTGCGCTGGCGCAACACGATCAGCCGTTAGCAGCGGGCGATGTGCTGGTTATCACTCAGAAGATCGTCTCCAAGGCCGAGGGGCGGATTGTCAACCCGGCAACGGTTGAGCCGTCGGCGTTTGCTCATACTGTCGCGGCGCAGGGGCGCAAGGATGCCCACTACCAGGAGGTCGTGCTGCGCGAGACGCGTCGCATCGTCAAGATGGATCGTGGCGTGTTGATTACGGAGAATCGCCAGGGGCTGATCTGCGCCAATGCCGGGGTGGACGAGTCGAATGTCGGCGGTGGGCAGATGGTTACGCTGCTGCCGGTCGATCCTGATCAGAGCGCCGCCAACCTGCGCGCCGACCTGCTTGCCCGAACGGGTCTTCCAGTTGCGGTCATTATCTCCGATAGCTTTGGGCGACCCTGGCGTGAGGGGCAGGTAAACATTGCCATTGGCGTGGCCGGGCTGGACCCGCTGGTTGATTATGCCGGCATGCAGGATGCCCACGGCTACCAGATGCAGGCCAGCGTTATGGCTGTTGGCGATGAACTGGCAAGCGCAGCCGAACTGGTCATGGGCAAGATCGACGCGGTGCCTGCCGCGATTATTCGGGGGTACGCCTACACACCGACCGAGGGCAGCGCCCAACGCCTCATCCGCAAACCCGAGCAGGATCTGTTTCGCTAGTATCGACAGCAGAAGGCAGTAAACAGAAGGCAGTAAACAGAAGGCAGTAAACAGAAGGCAGAAGGCAGATGCGTGGTTTCAGAGATCTGAAGTGTACCAGTTAGCGTACAGGCTGGCCATGGATATTTTCCATGAGTCAAAAGTGTTCCCAAAAGAGGAACGGTTTGCGCTAACTGATCAGATACGTCGTTCATCACGTAGTGTTACGGCAAATATTGCGGAGGGGTTCCGAAAACGTCAGTATCCAAAAATGTTTGTCAGTAAACTGGCTGATGCTGATGGTGAAGCCACAGAAACGCAAGTCCGGATCGATTTTGCTTATGATTGTGGTTATATCTCAAAGGAGAAACAAGAAACTTTCACCAGAGGCTATGAAGAGGTTGGTAGAATGCTCGGTGGCATGATCGCAAACCCTGATAAGTTTACAGGTGGAAGGAAATAATCATCTGAACTGAAAAGTGTTCACTGCCTGCTGCTTTCTGTCTACTGCTTTCTGTCTACTGCTTTCTGTTTGCCATTCACCTTTGCGGGTGGTTTTATCTTTGTATGAGAGTTCAATTCTGCCTATGGATATGATGCAGATCATCAAAGGGCGGCGTTCGGTGCGAGCCTACCAGCCGCGCGCCGTCCCGGAAGAGCACCTGGTACAGATCCTGGAGGCCGCGCGTTGGGCGCCCTCGCCGCATGGCCGCCAGCCCTGGCGCTTTGTGGTCATTACCCGGCCCGAAGTGCGCCAGCGCCTGGCCGCCGCGATGGGCGCAACCTGGCGGCAGCAACTGGCGCTTGACCGGCAGGACGAAGCGGTGATCAATCTGCGCCTGGAGAAGTCGCATCAGCGCATCCTGAATGCGCCGGGGTTGATCATTCCCTGCCTCTATCTGGAAGATCTGGATTGCTATCCCGACCCGGAGCGGCAGTCCGCCGAGATGATTATGGCGATCCAGAGCCTGGGATGCGCCGCGCAGAATATGTTGCTGATGGCCTACAGTCTGGGGCTGGATGGCGGCTGGATGTGCGCGCCGCTCTTCTGCCCCGAGACTGTGCGCGCCGCCCTCGATCTGGAGCAGACGTTGACTCCGCATGCGCTTATCACCATCGGCTATGCGGCCAGAGATCCGCTACGCCGTGAACGCCGTCCACTGGAGGAGTTAGTGGTACAGTGGCAGTAAGAGCGGGAGTGAGGAACAGCAATGAACCAGCATACCGATCTCGATATCGGTCCCATGCGTGAGGACGAATTTGAGCGCACGGTTGCCCTGGTTGCCCAGGCAATTGGCCTACCGTTTGAGCGTATGTACCGCCCCTGGATAAAAATGGGATATCGGCAGGGGCGCGTGGCGCGTAAACGTGGCAAGGTCGTCGCCGCCCTGGGCCTGATCTCGATGGGCCAGTGGTTTGGCGGCGTGAGCATCCCCACTGGCGGGATTACGGCGGTTGGGGTTGCGCCGGAGTATCGTGGTAGCGGCGTCGGGTTGGCTCTGCTGCGGCATACGCTGGAGGAGTTGCATATCACCGGCGTGTCGCTCTCCTCCCTTTACCCGGCCACTGTCACCTTTTATCGGCGGCTTGGGTACGAACGCGCCGCGACCCGCACCGTCTACGAAATGCCGACCCGGGCCATAAGCATCCGGCAGCAGGAGCCGGAGGTCGTGGAGGTTGAACCGGCGGACTATGCAAAACTCCGGCAGATCTACCGTGAGCGGGCGCGGCGAACAGCGGGCAATCTGGACCGGCCGGATTACTTCTGGGAGCACTATCTGGAACCGCCCGATAAAACCGCCTACAAATATATGGTTCTGCGGGATGATCAACCGGAAGGGTATATCATCTTTACGCAGAGCGACTGGAACAATCCGCTGTCGATTAGCGATATCTGCTTTCTGACCCGCGATGCCGGGCGACGGTTGCTGGCACTGCTGGCGGCCCACCGCTCTACGATCAAGACGGTCCAGTGGGCCGGTGGCGCGTATGATCCCTTGATCTTTCTGACACCGGAGTCGCAGCATACCGTGACCTCGTCGCTTGATCTGATGCTGCGGATCGTCGATGTGACCGGCGCACTGACCGCGCGGGGCTACCCGCCGGAGTTGCGCGCCGAGTTGCATCTAGAAATCCATGACGAGTTACTGCCCTGGAACAACGGACACTTTACGCTTGAGATTGACGCAGGGAAGGCCACAGTGCATTCGGGTGGTGCAGGACGTGTCTGCCTGGGTGTGCGCGAGCTGGCAATGCTCTACAGCGGCTATCTGACACCCTTGGAAGTGCAGTCTGTGGGCGCTATCACGGCACCGGAGCAGGACTTGCTGACGATGAGTCAGGTTTTTGCCGGGCCTCGCCCATGGATACCGGATATGTTTTAACATGAAATTAAGTAACGTGGTAGCTCTGCACAAGCTTGTGCAGAGCTACCGAAACACGGTGTTATATGAAGGTTGAATCAATCTCTATTCAAAACTTCAAACTCTTTGACAATCTCGACGTATCCTTTAAGAATGCAACCCTTCAGGAGGTAAGTAATCGCTTTCTCGTACTCGGCGACAATGGTACGGGGAAGACAACTCTGCTCCAGGCAATTGCATTACCGCTGGCATTGGCGACCAGACAGATTCGTAGTGTAGCTGATTTTGATTGGGTCGGGTTTCTTCCAGGGCGTTTCTTGCGGTGGGGACGTCCTCATATTGAATTAGTGGTATCATTTGGAGATGAAGAGATTGAGGCAACTCAGCAAGTAGCTCAACGCTGGTATGAGGCACAGTCGGAAGACTTCCAGTCAAGAACTCCATATATTGAACCAGGTAATAATCATATAGTTCGACTGTCTTTGGATGGTGAAACCTGTCGTGCGGGAACCCACGCCGAGTATCTCCAGTTTCAGGGACGTTACTATGCAAGACAATTGTTAAAAATGGATCAATCAGTTCAGGTATTGTTTGCTAGACTGCCGGGATTGTTCTGGTTTGATCAATTTCGTAATCTTGGCTCAAGCCTGTACCCGCTTGACTTAAATGGAGATGGGCAACGAGGAGATAGCGGTCGAATTGCTTATGATTTTGGTGTGGCACGCTTGCGAGAATACCTGAATGGATGGACATTGGCACAGCAGTCACGAACATATGCCGTCGATTACCTGTTAGAATTACGGCGACTCTATACAAAGATTTTTCCTGGGCGTTCGTTTGCCGGAGTGGAACCAATGCCAGGAGTCGATGGACCAACACCGAAAGACTTTTATTTCCTACTTGACGATGGGCACCGCACCTATGACATTGTCGAGATGTCGGCTGGTGAACAGGCAATTTTTCCGATTCTGTATGAATTTGTGCGCCTGCAGATTGCCAACTCTGTCGTTTTGATTGATGAGATTGATTTGAATCTGCATCCACCGATAGCCCAGTTACTTGTCAGTCAGCTTTCCAGTATTGGTCCAACCTGTCAGTTTATTATCACAACGCATTCCGAAGCCGTAAGTAATGTCATAAGCCAGGAGGAAACCTACCGTCTACCGGGAGGTTCTCCGTGCCTGTAAATCTGCTCTATTGTGAAGGCGGTTCCAAGAGTCCCGACATCCGTCTGCTCACAACGTTACTTGCTGGAATTTGTACCGTTGAGCCAGTTGGAAGCAAATATGGTCTTGGTCAGGTCATTCGTCTCGCACGGGCGATCAGAACCGGTTCGGTTATCGCTGGACTGCGTGATCGTGATTTTGATGATAGTGATGCTTTACCTGCACATACGCCCCAACCATGGCGTGTTGAGAATAATACGATCTGGTTGGGGTGGTACTGGGAACGTAAGGAGATCGAGAACTATTTGATCGATCCGCTGGTTGTAACCCGTGCGCTTGGAACAAAAGCACCCGATGGTGCCGCCTACACAGCAGCGTTACAGACTGCCGCAATGAGTGTAGCAGACTACACGGCGGCACGTACTGCGTTAACGTGCTGCCGTGTTCGCTTTGCGCCACTGGATGACTCCTGGGGAGTCGAACGGGGGCGAGATAAGCATAAGTTTCCCGATGATCGCCAGGAAGCAGACTGTCGTCAGTCTATCGGTGAAGTTGTCCGGCAGTACCAGCAGGATCAAATAGTGCCAGAGGCCGATGTGCTGAACAATTTTGATGCGCTCCTTCCCGCCTGCCGTCCAGGTGGACAACGTTTTCAGCACTTCCTGACCTTCTTTGCCGGTAAAGATCTGCTGTGGGCTATGCAGACAGATCTGGAAAGGTTTAATCTCGGTACGCCCGGTACGTTTCGTGAGCGCATTCTTGTGGGAATAGAGAATTCACCCGAAGATGTCTGGACCTGGCTGTCAGAATGGCAGCAGTTGCGGGATTTTGTTAAAAGTATCAGCTCGAACAAAGGGATATAGTTGTATGACCACAACCCTTATGACGGCTGGTTGCCCGCCTGCGCGCCCTGGGGATCGACCCGGACCAGCCGGATGCCTGAGATGCCGGGAGCTATAGCATGATTGTCACACTTGCGGGTGGAGTTGGCGCAGCCCGCTTCCTCGAAGGACTGGTGCAGGTGGTGCCGCCCGAAACTATTACGGCGATTGTCAACACGGGCGATGATTTTGAACTACACGGGCTGTATATCGCACCGGACCTGGATATTGTCACCTGCACGCTGGCCGGCGTGATCGACCGCGCACAGGGATGGGGCATTACGGGTGATAGCTATGCCTGCCTGGAGTGGCTGGGCCGCCTGGGTGCGCCTACCTGGTTTAACCTGGGCGACCGCGATCTGGCGCTGCATATTCAGCGTACCGCGTTGTTGCGCGCGGGCCACACGCTGAGTCAGGTGGTGGAGCAGTTTCGCCGGGCTTTTGGCGTGGCGGTACGGATGTTGCCGATGAGCGATCAGCCGGTGCCGACCCATGTGCTGACCCCGGCGGGTGAACTTCACTTCGAGGAATATTTTGTGCAGCGCCGCGCCGCCGATGAGGTACTGGGCGTGCGCTTTGCCGGTATTGAGCAGGCCACACCTGCGCCGGGTGTGCTGGACGCCATCCTGGAAGCCGAGACGGTTATACTGGCCCCCAGTAATCCGATTGTGAGTATTGGTCCCATTCTTGCAATACCGGGCATACGCGCCGCTCTGCGCCAGACATCCGCGCCGGTTGTGGCGGTCAGCCCGATTGTGGGTGGTGCCGCTATCAAAGGGCCGGCTGTGCCGCTGATGCGTGCCGCCGGGTTAGAAATCTCAGCGGTGGGCATAGCGCAGACCTACCGTGATCTGCTGGATGTGCTGGTGATTGATCAGGTGGACGCGGCCCTGAAGGATGCGGTCGAAGCACTGGGCATCCGTGCCATTGTCACCGATACCATCATGCGCGGACCGACAGAGAAGGCGAACCTGGCACGCGTGGCCCTACAGCATCGCTAGATTCGGGATTATTTTCCACCTATGGAAGCAGTCCACCAGCCGCAATCCAGCATTCGGCACCTGCATCTGGTTATTCCAATGAAAGATCTCGCACGCGCCAAGAGTCGCCTGTCTGAAATACTTCCACCCGACGCACGTCGCACGCTGGTGTTAGAAATGCTGCGCCGGGTGCTGGCAACGCTGTTACCGGGAAGGGAGCACCATGGAACGGTGGCACCTGCTGACATTGAGAGCGTCTGGATCATGAGCGCCGACCCGACCATCCTGGCGCTAACGACTGAACTTGGTGCCCGTCCGCTGCATGACCCGACCGCTGATCTGAATGCCGCCCTGGAGTGGGCCAGAACGGTTGTCACGGCTGCCGGTGCCGATGCGCTCCTGATCATTCCCGCCGACGTGCCCCGCATCACACCCGCTGATCTGGCCGGGTTGACTGCATCCCTACAGGCCGGCTCCGCGCTGGTCATCGCGCCGGACCGCGCCGGACATGGCACCAATGCCCTGGGCCTGCGCCTGCCCTCGCCGCTACCATTCCAGTTTGGCCCCGACAGCTTTGCACAACATCTGGAAACGGCGCGCCGCCTGGGATTGACGGCCCAGATCTATGCCTCACCCACACTGGCCCTGGATGTAGACACGCCGGAGGATTTTACCCAGTATCGGACATAAACCCTGAATGTGATAGACCATTCTGGAAAGGATACAGCATGGCAACCATTGGTTATTCCGCAGCGCTGGAGCAGTTTCATCCGAATGAACTGCTGCACTACTGTCAACTGGCTGAACAGCACGGGTTTCGCGGCGTCCTGGCCGCCGATCATTTTCAGCCCTGGGTGCCGCAGCAGGGCCAGAGTGCCTTTGTGTATGCCTGGATGGGCACGCTGGGCGCAACTACCAATCACACCTTTGGCCCCGGTGTCACCTGCCCCAGCTTTCGCTACCACCCATCGGTGATCGCGCACGCAGCGGCAACGCTGGCGGCGATGTTCCCCGGGCGTTTCTGGCTGGGGTTGGGCAGCGGCGAAGCGCTCAATGAGCATGTGGTCGGCGGGGTCTGGCCTGAACCGCTGGAGCGGATGGAGATGCTGATCGAAAGCATTGAGATAATTCAGCGGCTGTTCAGTGGCAAGCCGGTACGCTATCGTGGAGAGTATTTCAAAATGGAGAAGGTGCGGCTCTACACGCTGCCGGATACGCCGCCGCCAATCTATATCGGCGCAACCGGACCGCAAACGGTGCGCTACGCCGGGCAGAAGTGTGACGGCTTGATTACTCCCGCCGCCGGCCCGGAGAAACTGCGCGGCATTCTGGACAATCTGGCGCAGGGCGCGCGTGATGCCGGGCGCGATCCGGGGCAACTCCGGCGGTTGCTGCAGGTCCATGTGTCGTGGGCCCGCACGCAGGAGGAAGCGCTGCAAAACGCACGGACCGAGTGGCCCAACGGCGGCATGAGCTTTCCCAAGCAGGATATCCGCTCACCGGAAGACTTTGCAGCGATGGCAAAACTTGTCCGTCCGGAAAATTTCGAGGGGCGTGTATTAATATCAACCGATCTTGATGAGCATCGCGCGCATCTTCAGAGCTTTATCGATCTGGGCTTTGATGAGGTGCATGTTCATAATGTCGGGCGGAACCAGGAGGAGTTTATCAAGGTCTTTGGCGAGGAAGTTATTCCAAAGCTAACTTGACAGCCTTGATCGGCTGACCGGGGTATCCACACGACGACGGACGAAGGATTGTGGTCGGTGGTCCAGCGCCCGCCGTCGTTCGTGGTCGTTGGTATTCTACTACATGATGACCCAGTGTGCGAATAGAGTGTGGGGCTGCGCCTTGCTGGAGGCGAAGAGCTCAGTTTGCGGGGACTGCGTAACTCCCGTAACTCAACACGCGTTACGCGGTGGGCGTTGGGACCACGAACAACGCTGCCGCAGGCGAGTCCGGCTTTTGGGGCGGTCAACAGACCAAAATAGGCTGCACCGCGTAACGTGTGTACCTTAACAGCAGGGGCCCGTCACATCAATGTGACGGGCCCCTGTTCGCTGTATTGAAAATATCGGAAACGTAGCTAATAAATGATGACCGGCGTGCCACTGGGCGTCCACTCATAGAGCCAGGCCGCTTTATCCAGCGGCAGATTGACACAGCCATGGCTCAGGCGCGCGCCCGTGCCAAACGTGTTATGCCAATACGTCCCGTGAATGGCATACCCACCCGCGCGGAAGTACATCACATGCGGAACATCGGGAACATCCCAGGTTTCCCCACCGGCAGACCCGCGCATTCTGTGGGTCCGCAGCTTGGAGTAGACCGAGAACGAGCCGCGCGGCGTTTCAAAGCCATTTCTGCCGGTTGAGACCGGGGCATCGAACACCAGGTAGTCGCCTTCATAGGCATACAGCCACTGGTTAGCAATACTAATCTCAATGCGCTTTGGTCCGGTCGGGCGGATCGGCTTGACCCCCATCGGTGTCTGGCCGGTGGCTACCAGTGCATCGGTGCCGACATTCCCGCGCTCGATCTGCCACGCCGGCGGATTCATCGGATCAAACGTCAGGATGGAGCGTTCAAACGCCTGCATCGTGATCATGCGCGTCTGTCCATCCTTCATGGTCTGCACGCCGAAGGCATTGGTCAGTGGCAACCCAACATCGTGCATCCAGCCGCCCGGAAAGAGATCCTGGCGATTGATATAGGCCCAGAAGTAGTCCGGGACGACATAGCCCGGTTGCGGGTTGAGCATCGCATCAAAGGGGACGAATGTGCCACCCTCTACAACCATCGTTCCGCCGGTAAACCCGACCGGCGCGGAATGCTTCGTTGCCGAGTAGTACCAGAGATCGCCATAGGTAACTGTTGTCCCATTCACCGGGAACCAGGACGCTTGCTCCATCAACTCCACCGTCAACCGTCCGTACATCAACGCCCAGTTCGGATCAGAGATTTCGTGACTGTGATCTTCCAGCCGGCCCTTTTCAAAATATTGGGCAAAATAGCCATTGGCATTTACCGCATGTGAATGCACATACCCCAGAACACGCGGTCCCTGGTGCCCCCAGTAGTGCTTAACAAACGGCTCGGCAATGATATCTTCACTTTCAACCGGCGCGGACTGACCATAGGTTGTCCCCGGTGGCAGCAACAGCATTGCGACCGCTAAGGCGACGAGGAGTGGCGTGAGATAGCGCTTCCTGATCATAGGCCATTTCCTTTCCAGAGGATGCAAACAACAAGAACCCGGTATGTAGCAGAATGCTTTTCTGCACAGGGTGATCGATCCTGGTCTTATTATAATAGACGCAAGCAAAAAGTGTGCCGATGCATGTTCAAGACGAATTTTTGGTTAAGGTTTGTTAAAGATCTTCTATCTTTTTTATTGACTGTAGCATGCTCTGCCGGGTGCATCCATAGCCTAAAAAGACCGATAGCGCCTGGTACCTGTGGTTCATTCCTATACGTACCCGACCATATATCAGGTAGATCTCATATTTGACACCGGAACCGTGTGCGCGGTATACTTTTGTATGCTGTTAGTATGACAATTTTATGTCTCCAGGTAACTGGCGAAGCGAGTGGATACCACGAGGAAGCCTGGAGTTGTTTGGGAAACAGTCGTTCGCCTGGGCTGGGCACCTCGCATTGCGGTGGTGCCTTTTTTGCTGCATTTCCCTGCAAGAGGTACCCTATGCATGATCAACCAGTAGATGAGCATCTGTCTCTGAGTCCGTTGACCCTGGCTGGACATACCTTTGCCTGGGGGCAGCGTACCTACATCATGGCTGTTCTGAATATTACCCCCAACTCCTTTAGTGGGGATGGTCTGGCAACCTCGGACGATCAGGTCAACCGGGCTGTGGCGCAGGCCCGGCGGGCCGCAGCGGAAGGGGCCGACATGCTTGATATTGGCGGCGAGGCCACATTTCCGGGCGCCCCCACCGTCACCCCGTCCGAGGAACAGGCGCGGGTAGTGCCCGTCATCCGTGCGGTGGCCCGCGAAATTGCGCTGCCCATCTCGGTCGATACCTATCATGCCGAGACTGCCGCCGCCGCACTTGCTGCCGGGGCGCATCTGATCAACAGCATCTGGGGACTCTGGACACCCGATGGCACCTGGAACGCGCCCCTGGCCCAGGTTGTCGCGGAGCGGGCGGTGCCCTTTGTGTTGACCCATAACCGCCGCGCGCGTCCCGCCGTTGATGCAGTCGGCGGGCACTATCCAACGGTAAACTATACCGATCTCATGGCCGAAATAATTGACGAACTTCAGACGCAGGTCGCATACGCTGTCGCGCAGGGCATCCCGCGTGAGCAGATTATTATTGACCCGGGCATCGGGTTTGGGAAGACCCCCGCACAGAACCTGGATATTGTACGAAATATGGCGAAGTTGCGTGCGCTGCAACTGCCGATCCTGATTGGCGCATCGCGCAAATCATTTATCGGGAAGGTGTTGGACGTCCCGGCCGATCAACGGGACGCGGGGACGGCGGCGGTTACGAGCCTGGCAATCCAGCGAGGAGCCGATATTATCCGGGTGCATAATGTTCAGCTTAATGCGCAGGTTGCGCGTATGAGCGATGCATTGGTGCGACAACCCTGAAAAGGAGTAGATAACGCATGGGAAGTTTTGAAACCCACGTTACGAAAGATTACCTGGTGTTCTGCGCCGGGCACTTTATCACCTATGGCGATAACCAGTGCGAGGCGCTGCATGGGCATAACTACCGGGTTGCGGTGCGGCTCGGCGGCACCGTGGACGAGAACCAGTATGTCTTCGATTTTGTTACGCTCAAGCGCATTATGAAGCGGCTGGTGGATGAACTGGACCATCGTATGCTGCTGCCGCTGCACAACCCGCTGATCACGCTGGAGGAGCAACCGGAGGGACTCTGGGTCCAGGTTCAGGGGGCCACCCGCCGGCGCTACTTCTTTCCGCATGCCGATGTGACGCTGCTGCCGATCCCGAACACCACAGCAGAGATGCTGGCACGCTATCTGTGCGAACGCCTCAAGGATGAACTGCGGGCCGGGGAGTACCGCCTCGGTCATCTGACCGATATGGCCGTCGAGGTAGAAGAGACCTTCGGGCAGTCGGGCATCTACCGCGACGAGGTTGTGCTGTGAGCCGGCCGCCGGAGTCGCCACAGTCGGTTTATCTGGCGCTGGGGACAAACCTGGGGGAGCGGCAGGACAACCTGACGAGGGCGCTCCAGATGCTGCGGGAGCATGTCGTCATTGAACAGTGCTCCGCAGTCTACGAGACCGAACCGGCCTATGTCACCGAGCAGCCGCGCTTCCTGAACATGGTGGTGCGGGGGACGACAGCGCTGTCGCCCCATGCTCTGCTCGCGTTCCTGAAGCATCTGGAGCGCGCGCTTGGTCGGCAACCCGGACAGCGTTACGGTCCCCGCCTGATCGATCTGGACATTCTGTTCTACGGCGAGGCAGTGCTGAACACACCTGATCTGGTTATTCCGCACCCCCACTTCGCCGAGCGCGCCTTTGTGTTGATCCCGCTGGCGGAGATTGCCCCCAACCTGGTGCCGCCGGGATCGGAGCAGACGATTGCAGCGCTGGCCGAGCAGGTTGGGATGCAGGGTGCGGTGGTGAGACGTGAGGCGTGAAGCGTGGGGCGGGAAACGTGATAAAAAGGTGTAATCTGATATAACGGCTAAAGCGTCAAAGCCGGGCGTTACAAATAGCATATTTTTAGTTATTCTACAGGAGGGTGTCATGATAGGCATACTCGTTTATGGTTCGCTTATTAATGATCCAGGCGAAGAGATTGAAGCAGTTACAGCCGAATGCCGGGAAAATGTTGAAACGCCGTTTAAGGTAGAATTTGCACGTTTAAGCAAGACGCGTAAAGGAGCACCAACCCTTGTCCCGGTCAACGAAGGTGGTGCGCAGGTGCAAGCTGTTGTCCTCGTTTGTAAAGAGTCGATCTCAGAAGAAGAAGCAACCGATATACTCTGGCGACGGGAGACGGGCAAGGTGGGCCAAAGGGATTGTCACTATACACGTCAATCCACTCCTACTCCCAAGAGTGTGCTGATCAAGAAACTGGAGCATTTTGCCGGTCTTGATATTGTGCTCTACACAGATTTTCCGGACGCCGGTAAGCTCGCACATCCAGATCCAGAGGATTTGGCGAAGCGGGCGATCAAGAGTGCAGAAGATCTGTACCTGTTAGCGACAGATCACCATGGCAGAGACGGTATCAGTTATTTAATGCATGCTAAAAGCTCTGGTATTTCCACGCCATTGATGCCGCAGTATGAAACCGAAATACTACACCGCATGCAAACACCTACCCTGGAAGCGGCTCTTAGCAAAATTAGAGCAAGTACCCTGCCGCATCCTTACATTATTAATAATAACCAGATTTTGAGCGGAGAACCGATCATCCGCGGCACGCGCACACCTGTTCGTGCGATTGTTGAGACGTGGCGACAGGGAGTGGCGCCGGAAGTCATTCCCAGCCAGCTTCCCCACCTGACGCTGGCCCAGGTATTTGCTGCCCTGAGTTATTATAGCGATCACCAGGACGAAATTAACTCTTACATTGAACGCAATCGTATTCCCGATGAGTTGATTGATCCGCTGGTCAAAGCTCAATGAGCCGATTGTTCATTGAACTCTATCTTGACGAAGATGTAAACATTTTAGTGGCAGATCTGGTCCGTGCAAAGGGCTTTATAACAACTGACCGGAACGACTGTCTGGGTCGATCTACCCGAGTATTACATCAAAGAGGTTGAGCGTATCGTCGGCATCCTGGTGCATATGGTCCGGGACGCTCAGCCGGCTTGATCTGTCTTTCCTCCCCTCTCACTTCTCCGTGCATTACCCGCTGATCAGATAACACGACGTATGTGGTGGGCGTCTGGATCACGAACACTACGAAATGAGCGAAACCCGCGAAACGGCCAATGCTGATATGTATCCGGCGATCCCGGGTTTGGTGGGGAATATCGCCTCCGGCCGGGTGGAAGATTCCATTTCTTTTTCACAAATACGCGGTCGTTGACCTGGCAGGCGTCTGCCTGGACAAATGGCCCGATTCGCATCCGGCCGGGTGGAAGATTCCATTAGCACCATGCTGCCGCAGGCGCATCTGCCTTGCATCTGGTCAACCGCTCAGTTTGAACGTCTACCGCGTACGTCCTGTCAAATGATCAACCGCTCAGTTTGAACGTCTATCGCGTACGTCCTGTCAATGACGCATCGCGCAACGCCTGTGGTATAATGCGCTCCCAGTGCATACCAGCAGCGTAGTAGACGTAATTCAGATGACCGGATCTTGCTGAGGTCCGACGAGTTGCTATGAGCTATACCCTGGCGCTTGGACCATTTGATGCCAACTGGCGCGGCCCGTTACGGCTGGTGCTGACGATTGAAGGCGAAGTTGTCACCGATGTGGCCTACGAAGCGGGCTATAACGAGCGTGGTTGTGCCGAACGTATCCCGCGCCTCAATCTGGAACAGGCGCTGCACCTGGTTTCGCGCATCTGTGGCAGCGACTCGCATGCGCACACGCTGGCCTTCTGCCAGGCGTTGGAGGCGCTGCTGGGCCTGACGGTGCCGGAGCGGGCAGCCTACCTGCGCTGCGCCGTGGCCGAACTTGAGCGCCTGATCGCGCATCTGCTGGCGCTAACGACGCTGTTTGACATGCTGGGCCAGGCACGCTATGCTGACCGGCTGCGGAAGTTGAGTGAAGGTGCGCATCAGGCGATGCTGCTGCTGACCGGCACACGTAGCCTGCCCAACATCTGCCTGCCCGGTGGTGTGCGGCAAGATCTGGAAGATGAGCAACGCAGCGAACTGCTGACGGTGCAGGCTAAACTGAATCGCCGCCTCTTCAGCCTGATTGATCGCACCATTGATGAGCGTGCGCTGCTGGCGCGCACCGTCAATGTGGGCGCAATCTCGACAACTGCGGCGGCGCAGTTCGGGTTGCGTGGTCCGCTGGGGCGGGGCTCCGGCCTGACTGCCGACCTGCGGCTCGAGCAACCCTACGCCGCGTATGAACATCTCGGGGTGCGACTCGTGGTGCAGGATGGCGGCGATGTCTATGCCCGGTTGGTCGTACTGCTGCTTGAGGCGCTTGAGAGTGGCAAACTGGTTGAGCAGGCCATCGAGCGACTGCCCACGGGTGACTGGCAGGGCGCGCTGCCCAACACCCTGGTTGCCGGCAGCGCCGAAGCTGCGGTGGAGTCGCCGCACGGATTGTTGCAGTACCGGCTGGAGAGTGATGGACGGCGGATTACGGGCGCGGTGATCGATCCACCGCATCAGCTTGATCGCTTACTGGCGCGTACACTGCTTATCGGCGCGCTGCTCGATAATGTCCCGTTGATTGTCAGTTCGACCGATCCATGTGTCGCCTGTGCTGAATGTTAAATGTCAATGTCAGGAGTTAATGGTTGACGGTTAATGGTTGACGGTTATGGAGCAGGCGGTTGCGCTTTGCTCCTGGCCGCTGCCCGCTGATCGCTGACCCCTACCATATGTTTTACCTCGCACTTATCCTGTTGCTACTGGTTGCCGGCCTCTGTGTCGGGTTGAGCCGGGTCGTCGCTACCCGTGTGCTCGGTTTTGTATCGGCGGGAACACTGCTGCTGGCGGGCGTCTTCCTGCTGCTCGACTGGCTGCGCGATCCGGTAGCCGCCCTCGTGCCAATGCCGGCGCAGTACTGGCTGCTCGATCCGCCGCCGCTGCTCTGGATGGCGCTGGATCAGATGGTGATCTACCTGCTGCCCGAACTGAGTCCAGGCGATCTGGTGCTGGCGCTTACGCTGTTGTTTGGGAGTACACTGGCACTCCTGGCGTTGGCGCTCACGCTTGCGCCAACCGTGCGTGGCTTTGGGACGCTGTTTGCCTGGTCGCTGCTGGCGCCGGCTGCCACGATCATCGGGTTAAGCGGCAATCTGCTCCTGATGCCGTTTGCCTGGTCCATGGCGGTGCTGCTGGGCTATGGCGCGATTCGGGCCAGCGGCGCGCTCAACCGGAGTGAAACGCTGCCGCAGGGTTTGACCATGGGGTTGCTGGCGAGTGTGCTCCTGCTCGGCGGATTGCTGGCGATTGAGCCGACCCTGCGCCTGGGAGAAACGCCTGGTGGTCTCGCCATCGCCCTGGTTATTATCGCCAGTGTCATACTGGCGGGTGGTGCGCCGTTTCACAACACATTTGACGAAGCCATAACTGCTCCCCCCGCTCTGGGTGCGCTGTTGTACGGCATTGTTTTTCCGGTACTGGCACTCGACACGCTGTTACGGCTGGTCGAGGCGTTGCCGGCGGGCCTGCCGACTGCCTGGCGTGTCACCCTGATGTTGCTGGGGCTCCTGAGTCTGCTGGCCGGTAGTGCGGGCGCGCTGCGTGAGCATAGTCTGCGCCGGTTGCTGGGCTGGCAGGCCAGTGCGCAGGCCGGTGGCGTGATTCTGGCGGTGGGTGTAGGTGGCCCTCTGGCGGCGCTGGCTGCTCCCGTGCTGGTGATCAATCTGGTTTTGACGACGTTGGCGGGTAGCCTGGCCGCAACCATCCTCGAACGCCTCACCGGGAGTGACGATTTTACCCAGACGACGGCGGTCATCCGGTTGCGAGTGCCGGGGTTGGTCTGGGGATTGGCGGCCGCATCGGCGGTTGGATTGCCACCGCTCTGGGGGTTCTGGGGGAAGCGCTGGCTGCTGGACGCGGCGGTTATTCAGGCGCCCTGGGTTGTGCCACCGCTGCTGGCGGCGAGTCTGCTGGCAGCAGTAACCTACCTGGGTCCACTGGCGAAGTTTCTGGGGGGGGGCACCAGCAGCCGCGCCATTCTCGAAGGTGGTGACCATCCGACGCAGGCGGACACGCAGCAGCGTGCGGCACTGCAACCGGGCGATCTGCTGGTGCTCTTTCTGACACTGCTCCCCCTGCTGCTCCTGGGGATCTGGCCGCATCCGGCCTGGCAGAATTTGCTCCAGGCAGTACCGGGAACACCCGCAACGCTGCCGGTAAGCACGCCGGCCCTGATCGTGAGTGGCGTCGTGGGGCTTCTGGGGCTTCTGGTTTTCGGACTGCTGCTGTGGCGCGGTTCGGCGCGCCGCACTATGCCCGACCCGGACATGTCGCCGGTGGTACTGGCCCCCGATGCCCTGGCACAGAGCCTGACCTTTCTGAGCCGGTTGGGGCGTCCCGACCGGGTGCTCCAGCAACTCTGGCGTGGCCTGGAGTTCCTGAGCGATAGTATTGCGGCCGCCCTTGCACCGTTTGAGCAGCGCTACTATCTGGCCGCAGTTTTTCTTGCCGTTATCAGTGTAATTGTATTGATGGCACAAGCATGAGTATTCTTTCCAACCTGGTAGTGATTGGCATCGCGTTAAGCGCCGGGATGGTGCTGCTGATGCGCGACTGGCGGATTTCATGCCCGGCACTGCTGCTAAACTATATTTTCCTGGCGATTTTTCTGGCCCAGCAGCGCTTTCTCGACCCCAATGTGAATGCCGAAGTGCTGGGGATCGGGACGATTGTGGTGATCAAAGTGGTCACAGGTCTGTCTGTAACTGCCATTCTGGTGCTGACCGCGCTGACCTTCTCGCGTGAGTATGGCCTGGAAGATCTGGACGAGTTTGGCCTGTCGGAGTTGCGCCGGGCGGCGCGTGCGGCCCAGCGGCAGCGCCTCAACCAGTTGCCACGCCTGGATGACTATATCGTGCCCTTCTGGGCGATTGTGCTGGCCCTGCTTGCCAGCCTGACCCTGCCGCGGATCTATCCAATCTCTGCGGTACGCTCGGTTGACTTTGCCTGGTACTGGTTAGGTCTGACCGGGCTGTTTACCCTGGCAACGGCGGGCGATCTATTGAAAATCGGCCTGGGGTTGCTGCTCTGCACCAGCAGCATCGATCTGCTCTACACGGCCCTGGTCAGTGGTCCGCAGGCCAGTGGCGTCGGCGTGGTTCCGCTGGCGCTGTTGAGCCTGGTGACTATCTTGCTGGCGCTGGTTGTGGCTTATCTGAGCGGCCTGTTGTACGGGCGGCTCAAAACGCTTGAACTGAACGAACTCTACCGGCAGCGAATGATGCAGCGTTGAGGCCGGCAGACCCGCCGGCGGCAACGTTTTACGATACCCATATGACCTATCTGTTAGTAATACTCTTCCCGGTCTCAATGGCAGCCAGTTGTTTTGTGCTGCGTAAATATACGCAGTTTGTGATTATTGCCGCAGTTGCGGTACTGGCGACGCAGGCGGCGCTGATCGCTCAACTCCCGCTGAATCAACCCGCACGGCTGCTGGGCGTTACGCTGACCCTGGATGCCCTGACGCAGTTGTTTATCCTGGTCTTCCTGGGGTTAAGCGCGCTGGCCTTTATTGCCGCACTGCAACTCCCCCACGGCGAAAACTTTGTTGCCGTCGGGTTGCTGATTATGGCGCTGGTCTGCACCATCCTGCTGCTGCAAGATCCATTTATTGTCTCACTCTTGCTGGTTGGCGCGGGCATGGCTGCGGTGCTGGCAATCGTCGATCTGCCCACGGGCGCGGGGATGCTGGTAGGAACACGCGTGCTGGCAACGGCGCTAAAATATCTTGTGCTGATGGTTCTCGCCGGGGTGTTGATGTACCTGGCGTTTGTGCTGGCCGATATCTACCGGCCGGGGGAGCTACCCGGGCGTATTCCGCTGGCCCGTTTTATCCTGGCACTGCTGGCGGCGGGATTTGCGTTGCGTATGGCGCTTATTCCCTTCCACACCTGGCTCCCCGACATGGTTGAAGATGCCGCGCCGCTGGTCTCCGCGCTGGTCATCGCGGTGATTAATATTACCAGTCTGCTGGTGCTGGTGCTCTCGTTTCAGCGCTTCCCGATCTTGCTGGTCGAGAATCCCTTCGGGCTGATCTTGCTGCGCATTGGTGGTATTATAACAGCGATCACTGGTGCGCTGCTGGCCTTAAACCAACCGGGTATGCGCCGCACCCTGGCCTACCTGCTCATTTATGATACAGGTATGGTATTCTATGGGTTGGCATCGGCTTCGACTGTGGGGTTGACCGGGGCGCTCTTCGAGGCGCTAAACCTGGCACTGGTTGCCGTGCTGCTGTTTATCAGCCTCGCGCTGCTGGAACGGCCTGATGGCCGGACGCCGGGGGTGGTCCGGCGCGATCTGCTGCGTCGCTGGCCGGTTGCCGGACTGGGGTTTCTCGGGGGTGGATTGGCGCTACTCGGATTGCCGCCGTTCAGCGGGTTTACCAGCAAGATGCTGCTCTACCAGGCATCGGCCCAGCATAACCGGGTGGAACTGGTTGCGCTGCTGCTGGCAACCGGGCTGGCGAGTCTGGCCCTGCTGCGCCTGGCGCGGGACCGGCTGCTCGGTCCCGGCGATGAACTGCCGGTTGCCGAGCCGCTCATGCTGGGAGAGACGGAACTTGATCGTCCGTTTGCCCGCCGCCTGGAGCCGGAACCCCGCAGTACGGCGCTGCTGACGCTGCTGCTGCTGGTGATCTGCCTGGGAATCGGGCTCTACCCGCAGCCGCTGCTGGCAACAATCGAAGAGGTTATTCGTGGGTTGACATTTATCCGGGCCATTTGATAACAGGACTTGCGCGGTGGGAGCCTGGACCGCGAAAAACACGAAATGAGCGAAAAACGCGAACCTGCCAGTGCTAACCTGTTTTACCCAATCCTGCGTTTGGTAGTGGATATCGCCTCCGGCAGGGTGGAAGAGACCATCTTGTTCGCAAAAATTTGGCACAGAGTACCAAATTTTTGCGAACAAGGTAAAAGAATACCATGCTGCCGCAGGCGAATCGGGTTGTTTATCCAGGCAAGCGCCTGGTTTGGAACCGACCGCGTACGCTATGCCAGGAATGAATAATGCAATGATCTATCTCTATCGGATTAATACTGGTTCATGCGGCGGATGCGATATCGCCATCGGTGCGGCAGTTGTCGCCGATGCAAGCCTGGCATGGGCCGACTCGCCCTACAATGCCGATGCGCTATTGCTGACCGGGCCGGCCACCGTCAGCAGCCGCGAACCGCTCCTCCGGTTGCTCCGCGAAGTAGGAGAACTGCCGATACTGGCAATCGGTCGCTGCGCCATAGACGGGCATCCCTTTGGGCGGGGCGGGGTGCGGGAACTGCGCGATCTCGTTGTCCAGGTGCAGGTAGAGGGCTGCCCACCTGCGCCCAAAGAAATCGCAGCGGCAATTCACACAGCCCTCGGTCACAGCGAAGTACCGACTGGCGAAGCGCCAACTGATGCAACTGATGTATAGTCAGTTATAAGTAATACGACTTATGCGGTGGACGATCAAACTGAGCGTTTCACCCGATGAAACACAAACCGCCTGCGGCAGCATGGTATCCTCTCGCAGAGGACCGCATAGTGTGTGGTATTGATATGAACTTTGAAGTTTTAATCCAAATATTGCCGCTCAGGAGTCCCGGCTTCAGCCGACTCAGGCGTTCCCGGCAGTATGTCGCGGCCCCGGCAGGCATCCTACCGGCTAAAGCCGGGACTCCCGGACGTTCATATCCGGACTATTTTTCAAAGTTCGCAGCCGGCTCAGGCGTTCCCGGCAGTATGTCGCGGCCCCGGCAGGCATCCTACCGGCTAAAGCCGGGACGCCCGGACGTTCATATCCGGGTTGTGTGCTTAAACTTCATCAGTATCACTTGCTTGATAGACGATTTATGCTTACACAAACTATCATAGCTCTGTTGCTCTATCCGGGATTGCTATTGGCACTCGGATTGAGTCTGCTCTATACTGTTGTCACTGTCGGGCGCCCGGCATTAAACTGGAGTGCAATCGGCGCTGCCGGGCGTAGCGTCGAAGGTGGCATGTATGCGCTAAGTATCATTCTGTCCGGGTGCGGGCTGGCGCTGCTCCCCTGGCCGCTACATCCCCTGGACCCCGATCCCGGCGTGTGGCTCTGGGCCTGGGCGTTATTCGAGGGGGCGTTTCTGCTGCCGCTCCTGCCGGGGTTGCTTGTAGGTACCCCCACGGTTGTACGTGCGGCCAGCCGTGAAGCGCAGATCGGTGTTGCCGGTCGGGCGCTGCTCTGGCTGGTGCTGGCAATCGGGTTGCTTTTTCCCTTTGAGGGACGCCTGCTGACGCTTCCGGCATATCTGCTGATTCTTGCGGCTGCCACCTTTGCCTTGCCTGCGGCTGTCGGCTGGGGGCCGTTTGCCGCCGAAACAACCATCACCCCCGGGGGTACTGCGCATGGGTTGGATCGGCAGACCGCGGTTCTGGCGGCGACGGCGAGTACCATCCGTACCGCCGCACTGCTGGCGGCAAGCCTGGTTGCCCTGCTTCCACGTACGCTTGTTCCGCCCTGGGTGGGGTTGCTCCTGCTGGCAGTGGGCTTTATTCTGGTGAGTCTACTGTTTCGGCGACTCACCGGGCGGTTGCCCCGCCAGGCGCTGCCGGACGCATTGCGCATCTGCTGGTGGCGCGTGCTGCCGCCGGCACTGGTGGCCGGCGTCTACCTGGGAATTATCAGTTATCAGTAGTCAGATGAGCCATCTGACCAGGGATACCTGACTGTTTATTATGCATATCATAGAGGTTGAAAATCTAAGTAAGTCCTACGACGATCTATCGGTACTGCAAGGTCTGACGCTGCGGGTAGCCAGGGGTGAGGTCTACGGTCTCCTGGGTCCAAATGGATCGGGGAAGTCTACCCTGCTTCACCTGCTGCTCGGCTTTCTCCAGCCATCCGGTGGTCGCCTGCGGGTTCTGGGAAAGACCAACCTGGAAAAAATACGCGGTCGCATTGGCTACCTGCCCGAGCGCATGCGCTATCATCTAAACTATAGCGCGCGCGAGTACCTGCATTTTCTGGGACAGTTCAATGATATGCGCGAGGCGCGGTTGCGTACCCGTATTGATGAGGAACTGGAGCGGGTGGGGCTGAGCGCGGTTGCCAATCGCCGCTTAAAAACCTTTTCCAAAGGCATGCTGCAACGGCTGGGGATTGCCCAGGCGCTGCTGGATCAGCCGGAACTGCTGCTGATCGACGAGCCAACCAGTGGGCTAGACCCGTCCGGGCAGCAGGAAGTGCTTGAACTGTTGAGCGAGGTGCGCGCGCGCGGTCAAACCATTTTGCTTTGCACGCACTACCTGGATGAGATTGAATATCTGTGTGATCGTGTGGGTATTCTGACCGGGGGTCAGATCGCCACCGAGTCTGATGTAGCGCAACTCCAGGGGCCAGGAACCAGCATTGCCATACGGGTTGACCGGCTCGCACCCGAGTTGCAAGAACGGCTCAACCGCATCTCCCCGGCGGTCCGCTGTGAGAACCATACCATTGTGCTGCGCCCCAACAACCAGCCCTTGCAGGCGGCGGTGCTGCGTGTTTTGCTGGACGAGGGGATCGCCATTCTGACGCTGGAGCCGCTGGAGCGCCCACTGGAGCGGCTCTACCTGCAGGCGGTACGTGGCGCAACCGCCGATATAACCGAGGCGCTCCCTGCCGGATTGTTAGAACCAAAATCGGACGAGTCGTCCAATCTTGCGCCCCGCCGCCGGACGGGTGAGGGCGATACACTGCTCAACGAACTGCTGCACCGGGATAAAAAATCGGCGGCAAATGGAAGCCCGTTCCAGCAGGACGAAGCGGCAAAGGAAGATCGAACCGACTGAGTGATGGGTTGAATGATGCGTACTGTTTTTCGCATGCTGCGTTTTATTGGCTTTACCCTGCTCGAGTATCTCCGCTCCGGGCGCATCATGATTGATCTGATCGCCGCAACCGTCTTCTTCGTCATCTTTTTGCGTCCCTCTGGGAGATCGATTGAGGCCAGTTATTTCTTTACCGTTACCGGGATCTTTATGTTCGGCCTGACACTCTATACCCTCTCGGCAATGTTGAGTATTGGCGACCGGCCGCAGGGCTACCTCTTGCTGACCCGCCGCCTGGACCGCACCAGTTATCTGCTGGGGTATTACTACAGTGCGCTGGCGCTGCTCGGCGGCATCTACGGGCTGATCTGCCTGGTGACGGCATTGCTCAACGCGCCGTCTGAGCTTACCCTGGGCGGGTGGTTCCTGGGCACCCTGCCGCTGCTGTTGAATGTCGCGCTCCTGGCGGCGCTCTTGTTGATGCTCTCACCCCTGGTCTTCTCGCCCGGCTGGCGGCTGTTTGTCCTGGGATTGATCGCGCTGGCCTTCTCCAGCAATTTTATTCCAACATCAATTTATAGCGCACTGCCCGGAACGATCCAGGTGCTCCTCGACAGTGCGCAGACCATTTTAAGCTGGCCGCTTGTCCCCGGGTTTAGCGGGTTTGCCCTGGCCGTGCAGCGCAACTATGATGCATCGGCGCTGTTTATCATCATTGCCCAGTTGAGCCTGCTGGTAGCGCTACTGGGTCTGGCAATCTATTCTTTTGGTCAGCGGGATCTGATGTTTAGTAATCAGTAGCCAGTCTTTTCGGATAACTTCCACTGCGGCAGCATGGTATATTTTGATCTTGTTTTATAAAAAATGTTGCACTCTGTGCAACATTTTTGTGAAACAAGATAGGTTCTTCCGCCCTGCCGGAGGCGAGTCGGGCGATTACCGGGCGCAAACGCCCAGTTTGCAGACCTACCGCGTAACTCCTGTAACTTACACGAGTTACGCGGTGCGCGTCCAAACCGGACATTTGCTCCTGATAACGGCGTAGTTCACCTGCGGCAGCGTGGTACACTTTTTACCTTTTTCACAAAAACGTTGCACTCTGTGCAACATTTTTGTGAAAAAGAATAGAATCTTCCGCCCAGCCGGAGGCGAATCGGGCCGGTTGTCCCGGCAGACGCCTGCCAGGTCAACGACCGCGTAACTCCTGTAACTTACAGGAGTTACGCAGTTGAATATGCAAACCGGACGTTTCACCCGATGGAAGCCCGCTGCGCCTGCGGCAGCATGGTACATTCTTTGTTCTTTTTCCCGAACATGTGGCTCCTGGAGCCACATGTTCGGGAAAAAGAACGGTCGGTTCCGCCCAGCCGGAGGCAAGATTTCCTTTCGGGTTCGTGACCACGTAAGTCGTGTAACTTATAGGACTTACGCGGTCTCGATTGTGAAAGCGGCAACAAATATTCGTGAGGACACCCAAATATCTGGAATAAATTTATGCAGATTGCCCTGCGTACACAGGCGCAGGGTGCCGTACTGAATGTGAGGTGAAGGGAGGAAGATCGGGAGCGGCGTGAACTGCGGAGCGGGGAACTCTCTGCGGGCCTACTGCACCGGTACCCAGGCCACAGCATCGGCCCATACGCCCCGGCCATTATCGCCCGCCAGGGTGCTGATGCTGACCAGCGCATCACCGGCCGGGTCGAAGGCATAGACGCCCAGGTCTGCCCAGCCGTTGGCGTAGGCCTCACCATCGACGAAGACCTCGGTCTCGCCCTCCTGGTGGCGTACGTGGTAGCGCACGGATCGGGAGTCGTCCAGGCCATTGAGCACATACGGAATATAGACCAGCACCCGGTACTGCCCGGCATGGGGCAACTCCGGTCGCCAGATCGCCACGGAGGGTGTCGCCAGCGAGCGCGTCTGCCAGGGCGGATTGTCGGCGCCACTACGGCTTGTGGCAGCGAAGAGCGCACCACCGTCGTAGCCCGGTTCAATCGCCTGCCAGTCACCGCTCTGGGCAAACCCCGGCGCACTATTATCAACAACAATAATATTTGCCGGCGGGGGCGCACAGGGAGAAGGCATATCATCCCAGAGCCAGACACTGATCTGCCCGGCCGGACTGCTGGCCCAGGGATCGGGTTCGCTGCCGCACCAGCCATACGGATCAACATCGCGCCCGAGATACTGCACCTGGAAGTGCAAATGCGGACCAAACGCACAGCCGGTGGCACCTGCTGCGCCAATTGGTGTTCCCGCCGAGAGCGACTGGCCGGTTTCGACAAACAACTCGCTCAGATGCCAGTAGAGCGTACGGTAGCCATTGCCATGGTCGATAATGACCCCACGCGCGGGGGTAAAGCAGCCATCATCCGAGTTGCCTGCGAAGATCACCGTGCCATCGGCCGCCGCCAGCACCCGGTCAGGTGGCCGCATACCATAGTCCCACCCCGTATGCCCATCGTACGAGAGCATAGTCTCCCGACGCCCCCAGAAGGAGACCAGCGAGCCATTCTGCCGCAGGAACGGCGTGTCGTGGTCAAAGAACGATGTGACGCGCGTCTGTATCTCCATCGGGTTGGTAAGAAACGGCTCGGCCAGTTGCGGCCAGCCGGTTGGCGGGAGGCGTGGGTCATCAAACAGGCGGGTGTAGGTACGCACAAACTCATCGAGTTTTGCCGGCAACTGATCGGGCGTCGTGGTCGGTGCAAGCACGCGCGCCAGGGCATAGCGCGTCAGGCTAATGTCGGAGGGTGGGCGCTGCCGTTCATCCTCGGCAAAGACCAGTTCCGGCAGCGCATCACCGGGAGTGATCGTATAGTCGCGCACGGCGTGGCGCAACTCAATCATGCCCCAGTAGAACTGCTGGTACAACCCCTGCCGGCGTCCATCCTCACCGCGAAAGCCCAATGCCCAGCTCATCTGCTCGGGCGAGGGTTCGGCGCTGGAGAGGAGTTGGCCCTGTTGCTCCAGCAGGGCCAGCATAATTTTCGGGTTCAGGCTGTAGAGACTGGACATGCCGTTCAACACCTCGGCAAAGGACTGCGAACGGTCGCCAATCTGAAAGCGCACATCTTTGAGTGGGCCTGGTTGAGTATCGAGGAATGCCTGGATCTCCGACTGGTAGAAGCCCGGCTCATACGAGAAGCGCTGCGGATCGAAGATGGGATTGGACGGGTTCAGCGTGGGGACCGGCGGCGGAGTTGCCAGCGCACCGGCTGCACCAATGGCGGGCAGGACATCCTCGAATGCAGTCGGGGGAGCGGTGGGTGTGGCCGTGCTAATCAGCGGTTGCAGGCGCTGCCCGGTGACTGTCGGCGTGGCTCCGGGTGCCTGGGCCGCCTGCTCTGCGGGCGAATGCAGCAGCGATACGGCCCCGGCCATCAGCAGAGCCACAATCGCCAGGGCGAAGAGAACGCGCCTGCGCCGCCGTGCGGCCGCCGCACGGCGCTCCTGAAGTTGACGATAGCGTGAGTTGCGCGGTATATGATCCACAGGTAACTTACTTCTATATCAGCATTCGGGCCGCCAGCAGTATAGCGGAAAGGATGCGAATACGCAACTCGCATGGCACGATGGTGGATCGTATCAGCGTGGCGCGGATAAACCGCTTCCTGGAAGGTATAACGCGTGTCACTGATGTGTATGCGGTGAAGCAACTGGATAGCACATCCTATCGTATACATATGTCAGGAGCGCGGGTTGCCGTATACCACACGCGCCGGATTGCGGCACACCGGCGCTCCATCTGGTATACTGTCGGCAGCGGCCATGGCTACGCATGGCTGCTGCGTGACGATATCGTTGTCCCACTGAAACATGGAGCACGCAGCGATGAAGAACCTGATGCGGCAGATCGGTATTACGCTGGGCGGCACGACCGCCGGTCCCGGCGGGGCGTTGCTGGGCGGCCTGATCGCGGCCGGCCTGGAGTGCCTCTTCCCGGCGGGCGGCATGATCCAGCAGACCGTCGGCGATTTCTCGATTGATGCTGTTCGGAACCTGGGGCAGCGCATGCAGCCCGGCCGGCCGGAGCAGATCAATGCCGATCTGCAGCGGGCCTTCCACGCCGCGCTGGTTCCGGCGCTCTACGACCTGGGCGGCCGGCCCTGCTTTCCGCAGCCCTGGCAGGCCGGACGCGCTGTGCCCGAGGAGTTGCCCTTTTTCCACCGGCCCCAGGCCGCCCACCGCTTGCAGCAGCATGACCCGTCGGCACAGCAGGCGTGTGAGCTGTTGCATACGCTGGTCGCGCAGGCCGAACAGCAGCAACTCCTGCCCGCCCACCTGTCGCCCGCGCTGGAGGCGGCCTACCGCCGGGCAGAAACGCTGGATGACCTGGCGCGGCTCTTCTTTGACCATGGCCTGCTGCCGGTTTTTGACCAGCCCGCCTGGGCCGATCTGCGCCGCGAGTGGCCCGACCTGGAGCAGCATCTGCGCCGGTATCTGTTCGGGCAGGTGCTGGTGCATCTGAATGAGTTTCTCAAGCAGGATACCGAGAGCTGGCGGGCGTTTACCCGGCTGCTGCTGGAGGGCACCCGTGCGGCGCTGGCGGACCTGGCGCACGGCCAGGCCGACCTGGCCCGGCAGATGCCCGCGCTGCTGGCCCGCCTGGAGCAGGTGCGCGACGATACCCCGGCGCTGGAGCGTCTGAGCAGCGCGCTGGCGGACGGGCTGCACGACCTGGGCACGCAGGTTAGCGCCCATCTGGACCGGCGGCTGGACGCGCTGGCCGACCTGTTTGCGGCGCATCTGCAGGC
>DAOTVB010000274.1:0-5451 GCA_034436755.1 Chloroflexaceae bacterium
GTGGTCTTTCGGGCCACTTTTCCCGCGAACAAAGTAGACAAAGAACGTGAAGTCGTTTTCCAGGAGAAGTGGGGACGCTACGGCTGGCTGATCAACTCGCTCGACCGCCTCGGCTTTGGCTACGAACTGGACCGAGGTGTGCGGCGGGCCATCTTCCCCGACTCAACCCTGGGGCTGCGCGTGATTGGCGAGGATGCCCCGCTGGAGCAGATTGACCGAACGGCGCTCCTGGACTTCTACCAGACGCACTACATTCCCAACAACGCCGTATTGATTATCGTCGGCAATATCACCCCGGAGCAGATCCGCGAGTTGGCGCAGAACCAGTTTGGCGACCTGGAGCCAGGCACCCGCCCACCCAGGACCGAGCCACCCGCACTGCCCGAAACCGGACCACACAGGGTTGTTGTGCGCGGCCCCCTGCTGACCGCGCAAACCCAGGTGATGCTGGGCGCGCGCACCGTGGGGCGTAACCACCCGGATCGCTGGGCGTTAGAGGTGCTGGCCGAACTGCTCGACCGCAACCTGACGGAGGAGATCCGTTACCAGCAGGGACTGGTGTACGGCCTGAGCGCCGGGAATGTCTTCTTCAACGACGCGGGCTACCTGGTCATCACCACAACCTCCGACAGCGCCAACGCCGACCTGATCAGCAGTACCATCGAAGAGCATCTGGAGCGCATCCGGCAGGGCGCGATCGACCCGGAACGGGTAGCCGAGGCGCAGGCGGCACTGCAGGGAAGCTGGGCGCTGGCAACCGAGGACAACTACACCCGCGCCCGCTGGCTGGCGCAGTGGCCGGCGGTGTTGAGCGCAGAGGAAGCCATTCCCGACTATCCGGCGGAGATCGGCGCGGTGACACCGGACGATCTGGCACGGGTTGTGCAGACCTATGCCACACCGGAGCGGCGCTACCTGGGCCTGCATGATCCGGTAGTTACCGTTACGAGCAGTGCCTGGATCGGTGGTGGGATTGTCGGGTTAGGTGCCGGCGCGTGGCTGACACGGCGGCTCTGGCGGCGCGCAAAGGCCCGCCAGATAAAATAACCAGAAAATTTTCAAACAAGGGTATAATAGAGGCCTCATACACACTGGTGCCGAGTTTGAAAAGGAGAAATGCAATGGCGCGTATTCGTCTGGTTTGCCGCAAGTGCCGGCAACGCCTGACCATCTGGGGCACCCACGACGATCTGGTGGTGCATCTGAATGCTGAGCGGCTGGCACGTGCGGCCCGCTGCCATACCTGCGGTGAACTGCTTGAAGGGTGGCAGGCCGTCAGAACGACGGATCGGTCCATTCTGCAGGGGCATATGATCGCAAAGAAACCGTAAGCGGCAGGAAGCTGATGCAGCATACAACCGACCCGATCGCACGGGCTGTTTCCCACTTCAATGCCGAAGAATATCGGGAAGCCCTCCTGGCCTTCGAGGAGCGCTGGAAGGACGAGCGCACTGAGTTTTTGCGCGCCCTGATCCAGCTCGCCAATGCCCTGAACCAGCTTCGCCTGGGATTGATTATGGGGCCGCAACGCAATCTGGCAAGCGCCGCGACCCTGCTGGCTACCTATGAGCCCACTCACGCCGGGTTTGATGTCGCCGCACTGCGGACCTACATTGCCGAGGTTAACGCCTGCATCTCCGCATACGTCGCCGATGGTGCAGAACGCATCCCCTGGGAAGCAGTCCCCCGCCTGCAGTTGACGCTGAAGAACGGTGATCAGTAGCATACCATCATCCGTACAGACAAAACCCACCGGCAGGCATAGGCATCGTTCAAGGTAAGGTATGGTTGCATTTAAGTAGTGCCGCCTTCAGTAGCCAGCCGTAGGGTGCATTCTATGCACCGTTCTTCTGATATACAATGACCGGGAGTCCCGGCTTCAGCCGGTGGGATGCCTGCCGGGATTGCGGCATACGGAAGGGAACGCCTGGTCTTTTAGAAAAATTCGGATATGCCTTTCTGGGAGTCCCGGCTTGAGCCGGTGGGATGCCTGCCGGGACTGCGGCATACTGCGGGGAACGCCCGATCCGGCTGAAGCCGGGACTCCCGATCAGTGATGTCCGGATTTAATGTTCAAAATTCATCAGGCGGTTTCAGCCGGCACAACCGCCTGAAGGTGGTACATAGACCAGATGGCGATGGGTCGGCCAGCCCTGGATTGACTGGCTGTCCGGGTAGACAAAATCAAACATGTGGTAGGCTGCCCGGGCCTGATCGGGATCGCCCAGTTGCCACAGATTGACACCGATCAACTTGTTGCGCCAGGTGTTATAGTAGGTCTCGAAGATGTCGGACATATACTGCGCGCGTAGATCTTCCGTGATCGGCGCAAACCCGAACTCCGTGCCCCACTTTAACTTTGTAAAAGGAGATGATATAATAAGAACAGACAAAATCTGACGATGAGCAAGTACAATGCAAGATGCTATTGGAAATCGGGGGGAAGCACTTTTCTATACACTCATAACCCGCTTTTATGGGCCTTCCCTGCCTCGTTTTCGCCCGCAGTTTCTTGGAGCTAAGTTTACCACAGTGGATTTCCTGGTAGAACTGGTTGATGCAGATGCAATGACGCCTTTCTTCTTTGTTCAGGTTAAAACAACACGGCAAGGATACACCCAGCGCAACCATCGGCTCAAGATTCAGGTTGTCAGCGAAGATATCCAGCGCCTGATTGCCTATCCAGCCCCGACCTACGTTGTCGGCATTGATGAACGGAATGAAACTGGTTATATCAGTGCTATCTTAGAACGACATGCCCGACGCATAGCAAGCCTGTCAACTGCTTTCCCACTAGACCAGGCAGCATTGGATCGGCTCTGGCAAGAAGTTTATACCTTCTGGTCTAATCGTGATATGCGTTTTACCGCTTCTCATTTTGTAGACTGAGGGAGAATCAATGAAACAGCATGGTGTCTGGTATATTGACGAACGGGCCGAACAACTGGCAATTGTTTATCTAACGCGCCGTGATGATCTGGCGGTGATCCATCCTCCGGGTGATGCGACCGGGTTAGATTACCTGGTGCAGATCCAGGCTGACGGGCGGCGTACTACCCGGCAATTTGGTGTAACTGTTGATGGTGTACTTACGCATACACTATCCGAGAGCAGACCCAATGATAGCATCAGTAATTTTAACAGCGTAGCAACTGGCGATATCCTACCTGATATCCCGGTATGCGCGCTGCTGTTTGTTATGAAAAGTGATACCGGATATTATCGCTGGATACGTGAACCAGTTGTGACTGACTCCGGCGCGGTTGCTCTTATTCCCCGCCCGGACAGCCATTTCTCCCGCCTGGATACTGCCGCCCTGGACAGAATCGTTGCTCAGGTCAACGCATGGTATGCCGCCCGGGCAGCGCAAATAGATGAGAAGATCGGTTAATATACACCAGAATAACTGCGGCGTTAACGTTCCTCAGTCATTCTGGTAGGAGCAATCGGTCTGCTCCGCCCCCGCCGCCGCTGCCGCCAGGTCGTGATACCCCGCCGCACCTGCGGAAGGCGCAGCAGCAGCAGCAGCAGAATCACTCCGCCATAGATCAGCGGCTCACGGATATCCGACTTGACTACCCAAAGATAATGCAGTACCGCCAGCAACGCCGCCGCATAGACCAGCCGGTGCAGGCGCTTCCAGTTTTTACCCAGGCGGCGCATCCAGCCGCGCGTGGACGTAACCGCCAGCGGCAGCAGCAAGAGAAATGCGGCAAATCCTACCAGAATATAGCGCTTCTCCACAATCTCCTGCCGGATCAGCCCCGGCGCAAAGCCATAATCCAGCCCGACAAAGGTCAGCAGGTGCAGGCAGACATACAGGAAGGCATATAGCCCCAACCAGCGCCGCAGCGGGAGCACGCGCTTGAAGCCGAAGACCGTATTGACCGGCGTGCAGGCCAGCGATAAGACCAGCAACACCAGCGCATACTTGCCGGTGCGAAAAGTCAGCTCCTGGATCGGGTTTACCCCCAACTGATTGCTGAAATAACCCCAGACCAGCAGCACCAGCGGCAGCAGCGCCCCAACATGCGTCACCAGCAGAAGCCAGTGCTTTTTCAGGGATTGCATCAGCGGCTGCATCAGAAAAACTTCTCCAGGTCCATGCCGGCGTAGAGCGCGGCGACTTCTTCTGCATAGCCGTTGAAGGGTAGCGTCTCGCGGCGACCACTCTCGCCGATGCGTCGCTCGGTTGCCTGCGACCAGCGCGGGTGCGGCACATCCGGGTTGACATTGGCATAGAAGCCATACTCACTCGGCGCGGCAGCCATCCAGAGCGAGAGCGGCATCTCCTTCACCAGTTCAATCTTGACAATTGACTTGATACTCTTGAAGCCATACTTCCAGGGTAACGCCAGCCGGACCGGCGCGCCATTCTGGGGCAGCAGCGATTTGCCATAGAGCCCTGTCGCCAGCAGCGTCAGGTCATGCATGGCCTCGTCCAGACGCAACCCCTCGACATAGGGCCAGGTATACCACTGGTTATTCTGTCCGGGCATCTGTGCCGGATCGTAGAGCGTCTCAAAGCGCACATATTTCGCTTCGGCGGTTGGCTCCACCTCCTTGAGCAGCGCAGCCAGCGGAAAGCCATTCCAGGGAATCACCATCGACCAGCCCTCAACGCAGCGCAGGCGGTAGATCCGCTCCTCCTCGCCAAATGTGCGGCGGAGATCATCGGGATCGTAGGTTTTGGGATTGCGCACCAGTCCGCCGACCTCCACCTCCCAGGGCGAGGTTTTGAAATCGCGGGCCAGGCGCGCCACCGCCTCTTTATCGGTCGTAAACTCATAAAAGTTGTTATAGTTGGTAATCTGCCAGTAAGAGTTGAGCGGGTCGCCCAGCTCATCCGTCTCGGCACTGACCTGCAAGTCTTCAGGCACTTCGGCGGCACCCGGACGGCCACACGCCCCCAGCACCAGCGTACTCGCCGCCAACGCACCAACTCCGCGCATAAACCTGCGCCGCGAGAGGTAGATATGTTCGGGGGTAATCTCGGAAGATCTTATCTTGATCATAGCTTATTCAATCCTTTGGTACATCCTGTACATTGATGTTACACACACGACCCGGCTACCAGTATGCCCGGTCAAACTTATCAATTGGTAACGTAAATCTTACAGGAGTATAACTTTGGAGAGCAGAGCACAAAGGAACAGAGCACAAAGCAGTTTGCAGAAAACCTGGCTGCTCCTTTGATTCTACACCAGATCGCCGCGTATGTCCGGCACTTTTGGAGAAGAGTTGCTGAGAACATGCTAAACCCCGGTCTCCTTACGAAACCGGGGATGCGATAGGCACAGGTTGTTCCGGGCTAATAGCCCCGCGCATTCCTCCGCTTTGCCACCGGGACAGGCGGACAGCGGAAGAATGTGCGGGACGTGGGGTGTTACTCGTTCACAATCTCATTGCCCAACAGACCCAGCAGCACCTTGAAGTTATCGGGGTTGTCCG
>DAOTVB010000275.1:0-14236 GCA_034436755.1 Chloroflexaceae bacterium
TAGGACTGTGGTTTTCCCAGGCGTTGGGCAACCTCGATCTGCGTCAACTCCGCGCGCTTACGGGCAGCACGCAACCGGACGAGGAACTGTTGATATTCAGAAGTGTAGATTTGTTTCGGCATTTGAGGAAGAGAATATATCCCATTGCAGAATATCCCAAAATAGGATAAAATTGAAATCAATGTAACGATATGGGTAGTGTGGGCTAATAGCTGAAAGCTGAAAGCTGATCACTGATAGCTAGAAATCCAGGAGGTTATGTTATGTCAAATCTACGCATCACATTGCAGGGACCGGATCGGATGGTGTTGCTATTCGCCGAGTGGCTCCAGTGCCAGGGGATTGCGCCGCCGGCGGGTGAGCCGCTGGAGGTGCCGTCGGGTGGTTCGGTTGAGATGATCTCGCAGACGGCAGAACTCTGGGTGGAACTGCCGGGCTACCTGGTGCAAAATACGGTTGATAAAGCAGCCGCCTATGACCTGCCGCCGGAGCCGGACGCGACCGAGGAGCTGCTGTTGAGCACACCGTTCCTGATGAAGCGTATGCTGGATGCCCTGGTGCCCCTGCTGAACCGCCTGAGCCTGGCAGGGCTGGAACTGACCCACAACCCCGACGGGCTCTGGTACTGGCGCTGGGCCGGGCTGGGAGTGCAGTCGGCGCAGGGCTACCGCTTGCCCGGCACCGCCCTGGATGATGCGGTCGGCTATCGCTTTTTGCAGCGGGAGGTGGCGGTGCGGGAGGAGTGAGGGGATGGGTATGATGGTTTGAAGGATGCAGTTTTGTAATAATCGAGCATACAAGCGCAAGTAAAGAGACACCATTATCCAATCGACTTTAAGACCAGTTCCTCTATGAGCAACTCATTTTCACCAAAGTGTTCGGCTATGCGGCGTATGGCAAGTGAGCGTAACGATTGCTTGACAGAGGGTGTCAGTGCAGTAAGTAAAGCGGGGTTAATAACAAAGTATTGTTCATCATCGCTCATACTCAGCAATCCCCGGCGTTCAAAGCGTGGAAAGGGGCTACTCTTGAGCGTATAGCGTAGTTCTGATTGCCTGGCCTGCATATTTGTAAATTTGGCAGGCCCTGCACCCTGTTTTTTCTCAAGCACTAAACCTGACTCCAGCCGTAGCCGGTAGAAATTCTGGAAGTATTTTACGGTTTCTTCCAGAGAAACCAGGCCTTCCTGATCACTATGTTGTAGTAGGACAAGCAATAACAGCATCTGGTAAGCAAAACTCAGCTTTGTCGTAGCAACAAATTCATTTAGAGCGTTAAGTGCTGCCTGTTGCACCTCCAGCGGGATAGATAAAGACAATCTCTCTTTTTGAAACAACCCGCGCGCTCTGAGTTTCTTTTTATAGTCATACTCAGATGGTTTTTTGGGCAACTCTTTCTCAATTTGTATTAGCTCCTTCTCAATATTTCTATCAAACAAGTAAGCCTGGTTCCTAAAAGCTAATATGTTTGTTTCTATTGAAAGGAAAGGCTCAGTGTGTTGTTGTCCTGTTATGAAAATGTTTCCCTCTATGTTTGTTGACAATCCACTTGCGGTAAGATTGGACGAACCAACCAGAGCCCAGGCATTAGTTTTGGTAATGCCAAGGTAAATCTTGGGATGAAATATAGACGATCCTCCCGGTGGATAGACATAAACTTCCGCGCCAAAGTCATTTGTGAGATCTTGAAATGTGCCAACTTTGTTTATGAGATTTAGGCCCACAATAACCCTGATCTTGCTTGAAGACTTGAGAATTGGTTGCAAGTTCAGTATGCCTTCAGATGTTATAAAGCCAACACAAATATTCAGATCCGATCCAGGATAATTCTTACCAGCCTCGATTAATTTCTTGAGCGAGTCACTGACAAAGCCGGTTTCAGTCATACATTACCCTTCGTCTGTAATGTTGTACTCGACATTATGCAATGGCACAAAGAAATCCGCCGTGAGATCATGGCGGGAGGTGTCCAGCGTGGTTGGCAGGTTGAGGGTTCGCAGCGTCATCATAGTGCGTGGGTCGATCCGCACGAGCTTCAACGGTTTCACACTGGTATTAGTATACTCATCTCCAGGCTTTCGTCAACGGTTGCGGTTGGGGATAGCCGGGGGAAGACCCACGCGGATTACGGGGGTTGCACGGGTGGGGGTTGCGTTCCGGGGCAGGGCGGCGGACGCGCAGAAGCGCGTCCCTACGATGGTGGGTGACGGATGGGCAGAAGCACGTCCCTACCGGGGGCAAAATGCGGACGCGCAGAAGTGTGTCCCTACGGTGAACAAGCGGCGGGTCAGGGCATCTGCATCTGCGCGTAGACCAGCACATCCTGGCGGCGTAGCACCCCCAGCAGGTGTGCGCCCTCGACAACCGGCAGCAGATCGGCGTTGCACTCCAGCATCAGGCGCAGTGCATCGGCGGCGGTGGCCTGGGGCAGCAACGCGTACACATCGCGCAGCGGCGTCATTGCCTGGTCAATCCGCGTCCCGGCCCAGTCGCGGCGGGGGAAGCGGCGCAAGTTGGGCAGCGTCATCATGCCCAGCAGCACCGGCAGGGCGGATGGACTGCCGGCGGGGAGCGGGCTGATCACGGGGAAGCTGGTCTCAACATGCCCCGGCAGATAGCCCGTCGCAAACTGCTCCAGCGTCAACTCCGGGGAGAGGGCGCGGAACCCCGACTGCATCAGCGCGGAGACGGAGATGCCCGCCAGGATCGTCTGCGCCACCAGCAGATAACCACCGGCCCGGGCGGTGCGATAGAGGAAGAAGCCGACCATGCCGCTGCCGAGCGCGGCGAAGGGCTGGCCCATGATCAGCAGCGCGATCCCGGCAATGCCAAAGCCGACCCCGCAGATCTGGCCCGACCGCGCCGCAAACCGGGTGGCCGCGATCATATCGTCGGTCAGAAACCAGCCGATGGCCCGCACAATCCGCCCGCCATCCAGCGGATAGCCGGGGATCAGGTTAAAGACGGTCATAATCGCATTGGCCATGCCCAGGTGGAAGATCAGTGTGCCGGCCGGTTGCCATGCGGCGGCGACACTGGTTGCGCCCATGCGCAGCCAGATCAGCCCGCACAGGGCTGCCAGCACCAGGTTGACCAGCGGCCCGGCAACGGCGATGGCAAACTCGGCGGTGGGATCGGACGCGGCGTTGTCTACTTCGGCGGTGCCCCCCAGCGCGAAGAGCAGAATGCCGCGCACCGTTAAGCGGTAGCGCCGCGCCACCAGCGCATGCCCCAGTTCATGCAGCAGCACCGAGCCCGCGATCAGCAGGCCCATCAGTAGCGCTATCGCCCACGCGTTGACACCCAGGCGCATCCCGGCGTAGATTGGCTCAAGCAAGATGATCAAGAGGGCAAAGATAAGCAACCAGCTCCAGTGAACACGCACTGGAATGGTTGCTATCCGAATGAGTGGCAGCGAGCGGTGGAACATATACGAGCGTTAAGTGTTGAGTGTTAAGTGTTGAGTGTTAAGTGTTAAGTGTTATTACAAACGTTACGTGGTATTGACAAGACTTTCGCCACGGTTCTTGTGCCGGCATCGGTACCGTGCCTCTCTGAATGAGCGTGTCATGTTTCGTTTCCGGTATGGAAAGATTTGCCGCTCTGTTCAACATGTACCGGGCGAAAGCCCTGATTCAAAACTCAAAACTTAAAACTCAACCCTACTTCTCGAGCGCTACCGGCATATAGAACCGATTGGTATACTCGGCAATCATGCGGCGCATGCTGAACTGCGGCGCGCAGGTGATAATCGCCTCTTTGCAGATATCCACCCAGCGGTTCGGGATACCGTCGGCGTCACGCTCGTAAAACGCCGGGATCACTTCGTTTTCCAGCGTTTCATAGAGCGACACGGCGTCGTTCCAGTCTTGCTCTTCCTGGTTGGCATACTCCCGCTCTTCGCCGATGGCCCAGCCGTTGCGCCCGTTGAAGGCTTCCGGCCACCAGCCATCGAGAATACTCAGGTTGGGCACCCCGTTGAGGCTGGCCTTCTGCCCGCTGGTACCGCTGGCCTCGTGCGGGCGGCGCGGGTTGTTCAGCCAGACATCTACCCCCTTGACCAACTCGCGCCCGACGGCGATGTCATACTCCTCCAGGAAGATAATCCGCCCGGCCAACCCCGGTTGCAGCGAAAGCTGGTAGACGCTCTGGATAAAGTGCTTGCCCGGATCATCCTTGGGATGCGACTTCCCGGCAAAGATAATCTGCACCGGGCGGTTGGGGTTGTTCAGAATGGCCTTGAGCCGCTCCAGATCCTTGAAGATCAGCGTGGCCCGCTTGTAGGTAGCAAAACGCCGCGCAAAGCCGAGCGTCAGCACATGCTCCTCCAGGATCGGCCAGATTGCCGGGGGCTGCCCCAGATGCACAAAACGCTGGCGGGTGCGCTCGCGGGCAAAGGCCATCAGGTTGCGCCGCAGTTGCTGCTTGGTATCCCAGATGGTCTTATTCGGCACATCGTAGAGCTTCTTCCACATCTCGTCATCGTCAACCCGATCCTCCCAGTCATTGCCCAACGCCTCATCGTAGACCTTGCGCAGTTCAGGAGCCAGCCAACTGGCGGTATGCACGCCGTTGGTAATCGAGGTAATCGGCACCTCGTCCTGACCTTTCTCCGGGAAAAGCCACTGCCACATACCCCGCGCCACATGCCCATGCAGCTTACTCACGCCATTACGATAGGTCGAGAGATTAATCGCCAGCGCAGTCATGGCGAAGGTCGGCCCCCAATCCTGCTCCTGGCGGGCCACATTCATAAACTCATCGCGGTTGATTCCCAGTTGCGGCCAGAACTGCCAGAAGAACTTCTCGATCATGGGGAAGGGGAAGGCATCATTCCCGGCAGGCACGGGTGTATGCGTCGTAAAGATCGTATGCGACTTCACCTGCTGCATGGCCTGCTCAAATGACATCCCCTGCTGCACCAGCTCGCGCGCCAGTTCCAGCACCAGGAAGGCCGAGTGCCCCTCGTTCATATGCCAGACCGTTGGCGCGATCCCCAGTTTACGCAACGCGCGCACGCCACCGATCCCCAGCACCGTCTCCTGGGCCACGCGCATTTCCTGGTCGCCGCCGTAGAGCCGCGCCGATAGCTCGCGGTCCTGCGGGCTGTTGGGATGGATATCGGTATCCATCAGCAGGAGCGGCACCCGCCCCACCTGGACGCGATAGACCTTGGCAAAAATGGTGCGCCCCGGCAGTTCCACATCCACCACCACCTCGTGCCCGTCGTCCGTCAGCGCGGGCGACGCCGACACATCGGCGAAATTCATCTTGGTATACTCGGCAAACTGCCAGCCGCTCTGGTCAAGGCGCTGCCGGAAATAGCCCTGCGGGTAGATAAACCCGACGGCCACAAACGGCAGGTCCATATCACTGGCTTCCTTGACATGGTCGCCGGAGAGAATACCCAGACCGCCGGAATAGATCGGCAGCGACTCGTGCATCCCAAACTCGGCGCTAAAGTAGGCAATCGTTTTGCCCTGCACATTGGGGTAGTGCCGGGTAAACCAGGTGTCCTTCGACCCCACATAGCCGTCAAAGTCGGCCATCACCGCATCATACTGCTGCAAAAACTCCTGGTTGGCAACAATCGTCTCGAACCGATGCTGACGAACCTCCCGTAAGAAACGCACCGGATTGTGGTAGACCAGCTCCCACAGGTCAGGATCGATCTGCTGATAGAGCCTACGCGCCTCCGGATGCCAGCTCCACCAGAGGTTGTACGCCAGTTCTTGCAGGCGCGCAATTCGATCCGGGATGGGGGTAAACAGCAACTGACGTGTGTCCAGCGTCATGTGAACTCCTTCGTCGCATATTCTGCCTAGAACTCAACGATTCACGCAGTGGGGATACCAGAGCAGCGGGCAGACTTCTACCCACATGCTGCTGCGTGTTCTATCATAAACCCTCGTGACGACGATTGTACGTAAATATGTGAGGGCGCGACTCCCAGGGATACACTATCATACTCCATCTTGCCCCGGTGGTCAATGTGAGGAGTTACGCAGTCCCTACCCTGGAAGTGGATGTCATCTCCTGGAAAGCGGACCCGACTTTTGGGCCTGGCATGGGGCCGGAACAGACCGTGCCGCGTAAGTCCTGCATATGGGCGGAGATTTTGACGTTCCAATCACCAGTCGCCAGTCGCCAACCCCCACCCCCTACTGCGGAAAGAGTTCGAGGTTGCGCTTGAGGGCCAGTCCCTGAACATAGGGCTGAACCTGCTCCTCGGTAATGCCGAAGGCCTGGCGAAACTGCGTAAAGCGCGGGTGGGTCTCGGGTGCGGCAACGTCCTGCTCCAGCGCCAGATCGATCATGTTGAAGAGGATACTCAGCTTCTGCTTGGTGATCAACAGCAGATTGGCCTCGTCCAGAAAGGTATCCAGCGGGCGTTCCTGAAGATAGTCCTCGGCGCGGCGCAGGACATCGGCGGAGAGCAGGCTGCTCACGCCGTCCCGCGTCAGGAACGGCGCAAGCGTCCGTGTTTCGCGATCGCTGTAGACACTGTCGGCCCCGATCATATGCCCCAGGGAGACAACAAACGCGGTCGCGGGGGTCAACTTTCCTTCGGGGTAGATGGCGTCAAGTTCGGCCCATGAGCCCATTCTGCACCTCCTGTTTTCGTCATTACTCTTTACAGCGACGGTACGATTGTACCATGCTATGCCCGTTCCGGGCATCAATCCCTTTGAAATAACACGACTTACGCAGTGAGCATACAAACACAAACCAGGCGTTTGACCAGGTGGACGTCCGATTCGCCTGCGGCAGCATGGTACGTGATCGATCTTTATTCACAAAAATTTTGCACATAGTGCAAAATTTTTGTGAATAAAGATGGCTTCTTCCGCCCTGCCAGAGGCGATATCCCCTGCCAACCCCGGGATCGCCGGATACATGTCAGCATTGGTCGTTTCGTGCTTTTCGTTCATTTCGCGGTGTTCGTGGTCCAAACGCCCACCGTGTAACGTTTTTCTGAACAAGGATAGATTACACCGGCCGCCGCCGGGGGCTGATCAGTTGCATATTCACCGCCTGCAGGCCATTCTCCCGATTCTCGGATAGGGCCAGTTCAAATTCAAATACAATATCGCGGCTGGGCAGTTTAGAATAGTGAACTTCTTCGGGGAGTTGCGAGTCGTGAAAGAAGACACTCTCAAAGGGCGAGTCAGCCTGGCGCGAGTCGATCTTCCAGAGATCGGCCCCGATGGTTTTCATGTAGCGCAAGAAGCCATAACCCTTCCCGGTATGGTTGTAGCAAACACCCCGCACGCGCGAACCCACCTCGCCCCACTCCGGATCACCCCGATTACTGGTACTGGGCAGCAGCCGGGGAATCAGATAGCCCGACATAAACATATCCGCCTCGCGCCGTAGTTCGGCCGAGACATTTTCAAAGGCAATTACCTCCACCCGGCATCCGCGATTCTGCAACGCCTGCACCACCCGGACAAAATCGCCGTCACCTGTTGCCAGTAGCACCCGGTTAATATTTTCCGATTGCAACAGGGCATCGACGGCCAGATCCAGATCGGCATTGGCTTTGCCAAAACGATTGCCGCTCTCATCAATATACCATTTCACCGTTTTTTGAATAACTTTATAGCCAAAATCACGCAGCAGCGAGAAGAAGCCCTGCTGCCCCAGACGATAGGCCATATCATGCTCGGCTCGGTCTGCATCAAACCCAACATACGCATTGAGCCGCACCGGCTCGGCATTGTCACGGCAGGCAAACTCGCGCAGAACATCGTAGCGCATTCCATATCCGCCATTTCGCGCCAGGTTGGCCACATCGACATAGACCCCAACACGGGTACCCGGTCGATAGAGCGACATCTGTTTCTTCCTTACTTATAACTAATGCAGTGAACTTCAAACCAGATCTTTGATTACAGCAACGCACGATTGCACCTCCCACGGCATGCTACCTTTTTCTTTTCAATCCTGCCGGAGGCGCAAACCATCTGCGCGCGGAGGACCGCGCCACACCTAATCCTCCTGCTCCAGGGCGGACTCGATCAACTGCTGTTTGCTATTCCAGAGCCGCTGGGTCAGCGAGACATGATAGATATGCGGATTGACCAACCGTCGTACACCGGCATCGAGGCGGTTAACATCCTCCTCGCGGCGCGCGCGCATCTCCTCGATTGAAGGCGAGGTGTAGACCAGCCGGCCCTGATCCAGCACCTTGATCATCAGCGGTTCAATCTGCGAGATTGCATCCTGGTGCAGCGTGCGGTGCCGGGTATGGTCCGACGGATGCCGCACGACAATGCGCTCCATCTGCCGGGGGTCTTCATCTTCCAGACAGAGCAGATCGACATTGGCATTTCCGCGCCGGTCATAGATCCGCCAGACATGCTTCTGGCCGGGATTGGGAATCTTGGCGGGGGTGTCGGCAATCTTGATCGCCGGAACCCACACATCCTCCTTCCGCACCGCCACCAGTTTGTACACGCCACCCAGCGCCGACTCACCATGCGAGGTAATCAGCCGTGTGCCTACACCATAGATCAGCCGCTTAACGATTGCGTCGGCATCCAGCCCATTGTGCGGCGCTTCCTCGGCAATCTGCGTCAGAATCTGCCAGATCACCAGTTCATCCAGATCGCCGGACAGAATAATGGAGGTGTCCGGGAACCCGGCGTCATTCAGCATCTTCGCCGTCTGAATGCAGAGGTAGGCCAGGTCACCCGAGTCGAGCCGCACCCCCATAGGTTCATGCCCTTTACGGCGCAACTCCTCGAAGACCCTGATGGCATTCGGTACACCGCTTTCCAGGGTGCTGATCGTATCAACCAGCAGCAGGCACTCGTCCGGGTAGACCTCGGCATAGGCGCGGAAGGCGTCCAGTTCCGTCTGGCCCAGCCCCATAAATGCCTGAACCATGCTGTGGGCATGGGTGCCTTTGGGCGGATAGCCCAGGATATGCGAGATGCCCACGTTGGAGGTAAAATCCGCGCCACCGATCAGCGCGGCCCGGGCTCCGGCATTAGCGCCCCGCTCCTGCCCCCGGCGCAGGCCAAACTCCAGCACCGGGCGTCCCCGGCCACTATCGTGGATGCGGGCCGCTTTGGTGGCAATCAAAATCTGGTAGTTCAAATGGTTAAGCAGCGACGTCTCCAGAATCTGTGCCATCGCCATCGGTCCCTGCACCGTCGTCAGGGGCGTATTGGGATGGATCACCCGTCCTTCCGGGATAGCGCGCATGGTCAGACCGTCGAAGGGGGACTGTGAACGCAGCCAGGTCAGGAAATCCTCGGCAAACACCGGATTACCGGCCCGGTCGCGCTGGCTGCGCAGGTAGTCGATATCTGCATCACGTACCTGCGCACCCTGCATCCAGTCGAGGAGCCACTCCAGCCCGGCATTCACGCAATACCCCGCCTGATGCGCGCCATAGTCAGGATACTTGCGGAAGAAGTGGTCAAACTGGACATGCTGCTCATGCAACCCCATCCGGTAGTAGAGTTGCGCCATGGTAAGCTGGTATTGATCCGTAAACAAGATCCCCTCGGCGGTCTGCCGATCTTCCGGTTTCATCGCGCTCCCCCTATGCATGCTCTGCATGTAGCGTGAAATTGTTATGAACAGGTTAATGCCAAAGTGTACCATAGGGTGCAAACCTGTGCCACCCGGCAATATGGTGTGCGGCAACAGGACGGCCGCCGAACGGTGCATCGAATGGCACCCTACGGATGGCTCCCGTGGTAATACTATCCGGGGTATATTTCACGGTGCATCGAATGCATACTACCGATGGCTGCGCGTCCGCAGCCCATTCGGTGCGGGACATGGGACCGCCAGTAGGCGCGGCTTGCAGCCGCGCACCGGCCCATCGTGCGGCTGATGAACGGTGCGAAAACCGTCCAGGTATGACGTGCGGCCGCAGAATGGTGCATCGAATGCACCCTACCGATGGCTCTGGTGAACGTTGAAAAAATAGTCCGGATATGAAATGACCGGGAGTCCCGGCTTCCGCCGGTGGAATACCTGCCGGCAGAACAGCATACGACCAGGAACACCTGATCCGGCTGAAGCCGGGACTCCGACTCAGCGATGTTTGGATTTAATGTTCAACGGTCATAAGAATGACCGGGAGTCCCGGCTTCAGCCGGTGGAATACCTGCCGGAAGAACAGCATACGACCAGGAACACCTGATCCGGCTGAAGCTGGAACGCCGATCCAGCAATGCAAAGAAGGATGCGGGAGGTCACCCTGCTCCGCATCCCATCGGCATACCCTTCTTATACCAATCTGGCATCAAACCAGCAATCAGCCGGAACATGGGCTCCGGGCGTAGGGCGACACGTTCCCGTTCAAAATCTCTGTGTTCTCGGTGTTCTCTGTGGACATGAAAACAAATTGGTATTATGTCGTTCTTCCGCAGCGCGTTACACCTCCACTTTGAAGGTGACAACCTCCACCAGCGTGTCGTTGTAGAAGAGTTCGGCCCGGTAGGTACCCTCCGAGAGCGGAAGCTGGTTGCCCCGCAGAGCAAAGTGCCCGCGCAGTGGCCCTTCCGTCTCAAACGTCACGGTATCGTCGGGGTCTTCCGGTTGGGGAAACTCGTTGATTTCATACTGAATATGCACCGTATCACCCACTTCCGCATCGACAACGCGGTAGGTGATATAGACCGTATCAGTGGGACTAAAGATTGTCGTCCGGTTCACCGGCATAAAGGTTGCCTGGTCAATGGCCCCGGCCGTCATCACCTGCTCCAGCCGGGGGCCATCGGCCCGCACCTCAAAGGTTGTCTGCGCTTCCACCTCCGGTTCGTTCGGCAGCAACAGTTCAGCGCGATAGGTGCCCGCTTCCGAGGGTGTAAATGTCACCGCGCCCCGGCCGGCATCCGCTTCTTGCAGTTCGTAGGAGCGTTCTTCTGCGGCAGCACCGTCAATCTGCACGGTGACGGTCTGCCCGGCGCGCCCACCCGCCAGCGCAAAGACCAGGAAGACCGTGTCACCCGGCGCAAAGACCTGGGTTTCGCCGACGATGGTGCCATCCTCGACCAACCCCTGCGCCGTCGTGAAGGTTTCCACGGCCGGCCCCGGCGCAACCCGTTCCCACGCCAGGAACGCGCCAACGCCCAGCGCCGCCGGCAGCATAATGCCGCCCAGCCCTAGCAACACGCGCCTGATCCAGGCAGGCCGCGGCTTTGCTGACTGCTCCGTTGGGTTGGAAGTAGTTGGATTATCTGTCGATATTGCCTTCGCCTTCATCATCATTCTCCATGCATCCTACTACACGATATGCAGGTACTGGTGTCGAAAAGCCCAGGTAATCGCCGACTGCAGATCGCTCTGGGTCATAATTCCGCTCAGATCCACACCGAGATGCACCAGGGTCTCCGCAATTGACGGCCCGATACCGGTCAGGATAACCCGGGCCCCCAGCAGTCGCACCGCCTGAGCCGCATCCACCAGTACCCGGGCCACCTGGGTATCCACCACAACCACGCCGGTGATATCCAGAATTACCAGGGCGGCATGCCGGGTTGCCACGCCTGCGAGCAGGGTTTCCATAATCAGGTGTGTGCGCATACTATCAACACTGCCGATGAGCGGCATAATCACCACCCGGTCCGAAAGCGGAATGAGCGGTGTCGAGAGTTCCCGTAGCGCTTCCTGCTGCGCGTCGATAACCTGCTGCTGGAGGTTTACCCGCAACTGCTCTGTTTGTCTGATCTCGGTAATATCACTCGAGATAACCCCCAGTGCAAAGATGTTGTTCTGGTCATCGAGAAGGGGAAAACGGGTCACCAGGAAGGTGTGCAAGCCATCGCTCAACTCCATCTCTTCCTCGGTCTGGATCGGCTTGCCCGTAGTCAGCATTTCCCGCTGTTGGGCCTGCCAGCGCTCCAGGCGTTCTGCGGAAAACATCGCCGCCTCCATCTCGCCGAGAAGCTCTTCCCGACTGCGACCCAGCAGCGTTGTCATATGTTGATTCGCCAGCAAGACCCGTCCCTCAACTGAGGTCACATAGATCATGCCCGGGAGGTTATCAATCACTGTATTGAGCAGGATTTGCTGGCGCTGCAGTTCCTGCTCCATCTGTTTACGCTTCGAAATATCAATTGATATGCCACAAACACCATAGATTTCGCCGTCCGGGTTGCACAACGGAAAGATGGTCAAGAGATAGGTACGGGTGCCGTCCGGTTGCGACACAATATTCTCCAGCGTGGTGACGACACCGGTCTCCAGCACCTGCATATCCGGCTTCCGGAAGCGGGCCGCCAGATCGGGCGGGAAGAGTTCGTCCGAGGACTTGCCCAGGATATCGTCGGGCGTGTGCCCGGCGAATGCCGCCGCATGCTGATTGACCAGGATATACCGATCAGCGCGATCCTTGGCATACACAATCGCTGGATAGTTATCAATGATCGATTGCAACAATTGCCGGTCAGCGGTCAACTCAGCCGTTCGCTCCGTAACACGCTGCTCCAGTTCACTATCGAAGCGCTGAAGCTGCGCCTCCTGCGCGGCGCACTGCTGCTCCAACTCCGCTATGCGGCGGCGTAACGCTGCGTTTTCGGCCCTCAGTGTATTGACGGTCTCTGCATTATTGGTCATCATCTACTCCATCCGCCTGGCCCTGCCACACGCTCTTGTGTTGACCGCATACAAGTATAGCAGAGTTTAGCTACATCCGAAATGCAGTTTGATTACGGCGAGTGCGCTGCAACGGGGGGGCTTCCCGACGACGCGAGGCAGTAGATGCGCCATTCGGGTTTCCGGGGTATATCAGTCGAACAAACGCGCGCAGAGACGCCAGGATCGCCGCGAAACGCGGGGGACGCGCATTTTTATGTAGGTCGCGGACGCCGTACTTACCGAGTTACGCGGTAGAAATTTGGAGCACGAAAGCCACGCAATGAGTGAAAAACGCGCAGGAGTCCCGGCTTCAGCCGGTCCCGGCATTCCCCGGCAGTCTGCTGCTGTCCCAGCCGGCATCCACCGACTGATGAACATTAAATGTTTCATCCGGATAGCGCCACGCAGGAGTCCCGGCTTCAGCCGGATCAGGCATTCCCGGCAGTCTGCCGCTGTTCCGGCCGGCATCCCACCGACTGGTGAACATTGAATGTTTCATCCGGATAGCGCCACGCAGGAGTCCCGGCTTCAGCCGGATCAGGCATTCCCGGCAGTCTGCCGCTGTCCCGGCCGGCATCCCACCGGCGAAAGCCGGGACTCCAGGACATGACACAAGTTACGCAGTCCTTGACCCGGAAGAACATTTCGCCTCCGGTGGGGTGGGGTGGAAAAGAAAAAAGCGTACCATGCTGCCGCAGGCGAATCTAACTTCCATCTGATGAAATGCCCGGTTTGTATGCTCACCACGTAACTCCAGGACATGACATATCCAGGCCATTAGAACCGCCTGAAGGCGGCACTACGGTATCACCGCTGCTGCCTGAACATCAACCCCGCTGCTGCTCCAGGGCGGTGATAATCGCCGGCAGGTAGACCGGCAGATCGACCGGGGTGCGCGAGGTAATCAAGTTGCCGTCCACAACCACCGCCTTATCCACCCAGGTGACGCCGGCGTTCTCCATATCATCGCGGATGGCGCTGACGCTGGTTGCGGTGCGCCCACGCACGACCTTCGCCGAGATCAGCATCCAGCCCGCGTGGCAGATGGCCGCGATGACCTTGCGCTGCTGGTTGACATCACTCACAAAGCGCTTTAGCTCCGGGTCACGGCGCAGGCGATCCGGGGCAAAGCCGCCGGGCACCACCACAGCATCAAAATCATCGGCGAAGGCTTCTTTGCCGGCGCGCTCGCTGGTGGCCGGGTAGCCATGCTTACTGATGTAGGTCTTGCCCGCCTCCGGTGCAACCAGCACCACCTCCGCGCCGGCCTCCTGCAGCCGGTAGTAGGGGTACCACAACTCCTGATCCTCATATTTATCTTCTACCAGAACCGCAACACGCATTCCCTGTAGGCTCATAGCTGCTCTCCTTTGGATATTTTGTCTTCCGGTGGATAGGCTCTCGTCATCCGGTTGTTGCAAGAATCCTGCCAGGTAGAGAACAGAGAACAAAGGAACTAAGAACAACGCACCGCGCGTGTGTTGCAGCCACAGCCGTAGGGTGCATGCGATGCACCATTCTGCTGCCGCACCCCATATCCGGACTATTTTTTCATACTTCATTAACACGAGTTACGCGGTGGTTCCACAAACTGGACATTTGCTCAAGTGGACGCCCGATTCGCCTGCGTCAGC
>DAOTVB010000276.1:0-10154 GCA_034436755.1 Chloroflexaceae bacterium
CAGACCCCAGGCGGCATCGATCACCACCAGACCGGGGAAGCCGGTCTCGGTGTCAATGGTAAACATCACCCCCGCGCCGGCCTTATCCGCGCGCACCATCTTCTGCACTCCGACCGAGAGGGCTACCTGCATATGATCAAAACCCTGCTCTTCGCGGTAGCTAATGGCCCGGTCGGTAAAGAGCGAAGCATAGCATTTGCGGCAGGCATCCAGCAGTTCCGCTTCGCCGGTCACATTGAGGAAGGTCTCCTGCTGACCGGCAAAGCTGGCCTCGGGCAGATCCTCGGCGGTGGCACTGCTGCGGGCCGCTACATCAACTTCGTCCGTATCATAATGCCGGCTCAACTGGCGGTAGGCCTGGCGGATCGGATCGGCCAGGTCTTCAGGGAACGTGGCGGAGTAAAAGAGGCGGCGGATCGCTTTGCCGGCCTGCTGGAGCGTGGCTTCGCCCCGGTGCATCTCCTCCAGATGCCGGCGGATGCGCTCTTCAAGCTCGTTAGCTTCCAGAAAGGCGCAATAGCCGGCGGCGGTAGTCGCAAAGCCGTCCGGGACACGTATGCCCTGGTCTTTCAGGGCTCGCAGCATCTCACCGAGGGAGGCATTTTTGCCGCCGACTAGAGAAACATCATCAGAGGTAAGGTCTTCAAACCAGCGGACATACTGCTGTTCCTGGGCAGTCTTCTCAGCCTGGGTCATCTTCTTGCTCTCTTCCTGTTACACAGTCAGCGTGTTGTTTGCTGTAACCTCTCGTTGAGGCTTAACTGCTTTACTTTTATCGCATAATGTGTGCCATTCTGCTTGAGCGCGCAAGCATGGCCGACGCACTCCACATTGTCTAACAAACACGCGTTACGCGGTCTCTTCCTGGGAAGGGGATTTTGCCTCCGGCAGGGCGGAAGCTCAAAAGTGTACCATGCTGCCGCAGGCGAAGCCGGCGTTCAGGTCCGACACCAGGCCGGAATTAGCTGCACCGCGTAAATCGTGTAACAAAAAGAACCTCCCGCAGGCTTCCAGAGAGGCATCCTGCGGGAGGTTTTTATATGCAGGACTGATGCCTGACGAATGTTGAAACGTTGACTACCGGGTCCGGGTTTGGGGCAGCGCGGTCGGTGATAGCGGTGACGGCAGTCGCAGTGGCGCGGGTTCTATGACATCCGTATCGCGTGGTTGCATCGGGTAACGCTCCGCAGGCAACTGCGTGACCACAATCGAGGTTGTAATACCTGCCTGCTCAACCGAACCATCGACATTCCAGTCGCTCATCCACTCGTTATCATTGACCAGGTAACGATATTGATAGACCTGGTTTGTATCAAGTTTCAGCGTAACACTCCAATTATCGCCATCTAACTGCAGCGGTGTTTTATGTGTGTTCCAGTTATTAAAATCTCCCACCAGATAGATCGTATCGGCCCAGATTGATGCGGGTAGGGCAAAGGTCACATGTAGCTTACACTCATCTCCCGTTACGCTCTCCTTCACAAGCATACCACTCACTCCTTCGTTGGGTATTTTAAAACGCTCCTTTAAAATACGCGAAAGGAGCCGGGACAACACTGTCCCTGACTCCCTGCTGTTGTTGATACACGCCATTGTGTATGCCGGCGGGACACCCCTGTCCACGGTTCTCAATTTTCCATAACCAAAAGTCTTGATTTGTTGCACGAATAGTTTGATGCTCACAGGTTCTATATTCAGTGTAAGCGATCCTGACCGGCATGTCGATGTGCAAAGGAGGGATGTTTGTGGAACATTACCGTTGCAAAGCGGGACAGAAGTGGGATCTGACCAGGATCAAGCACACCGAACCCGGCAGGCCTGATCGCACAAAAAAGTCGGGGCGACTGATCGTTCACCCCGACAACGTGACACCGGTTCACCTTTGACGGCACAAGCTATGGCTTGCGCACTCCAGCCAAAGCTTTATTCCGGGGCTACCGTCCGCAGCGGTGGGGTGGCATGCAGCTGCCGAAAGCTGATCATCTTGCCCTGCTCCGCATCCCAGAGGTGGAACGAGAGCGTCTTTACGCTCGACCGGAGGGTGAGCGTATGTACATCCTGGAAGAGCGGCGTCTCGTCGTGACACTGCTGGAGATGGTAGTTCGGGATGCGCGGGCTCAGATGGTGAATATGATGCAGCCCGATGTTGCCACTAAACCACTGCAATACCGGCGGCAGTTTAAAGTAGGAACTGCCATGCAGCGAGGCGGTCGCAAAATCCCATGACTCATTATGTTCCCAGTAGGCATCCTCAAACTGATGCTGCACATAGAAGAGCCAGACACCGGCAGTCGCGGCAACCAGCAACACCGGCAGTTGGATCAGCAGAAACTCCGGTAGGCCGATAATCCATGTACCGAGCAGCAGCAACCCCAGCAGGGCCAGATTGGTGCCATAGACGCTGTGCCGTTCTTTGCGGCGGTCATGCGGGCTGCACAGGCGGTTTTTTACCAGGAACGTGTAGAGCGGCCCCAGGCCCAGCAGCACCAGCGGGTGACGAAACAGGCGGTACCGCACCTGCTGGAAGCGTGAGGCATTGCGATATTCGTCAACGGTCATCGTGTATACATCACCAACGCCCCGGTGATCCAGGTCGCCTGAGGTGGCATGATGGATGGCGTGGCTGTGTCGCCACTGATGGTATGAAGTAAAGGTGAGAACCCCGGCGATGATGCCGAGTATTTCATTGGCTTTGCGGGAGGGTAGAAATGAACCGTGGCAGCAGTCATGGAAAATGATAAAAATACGTACCAGCAACCCACCCGCTATCAGTGCCAGTCCCAGCGTCAGCCAGTAGGAATAGTCCAGGCTGAGGTACATGAGATACCATAGCGCGAAATAGGGAATAAAGGTATTCAAGATCTGCCAGATACTGCGGCGCAGGTCCGGGCGCTGGTATTTTGCCACTGCCGCGCGCCATTCCCCGTTATGCAGTTGCGGCGTCAGTGTATCACTCTTTGAACGCATTGTGTGCTTTCCTTCTTCTCTTCAGGTATGTATCGATAGTATCGATATCTGCAAGGTGCTGTTGTGCGCACCACCTTACCAGTATAGGTCAGCGGCCCACTGAAGCGGAAGTGTGCTGCGACCAGTCGGGAGGCATAAAAAAATCTGCCGAATTTGGCAGATGCATGTGTCGCGCGACCTATGCCTGAAGACAGGGGGAACTTGTGGGTGCAGTTATATCAATTTGCCGTCAAACCAGCAATGAGTCGGAATGGGGGCAATGAGCGTAGGGCAGCACATTCCCGTGTATCATCTCTGCGTCCTCGGTGTTCTCTGTGGCTATGACAACAAATCGGTATTAATCCGCGTGCAGGCCGGCCTGCTGGGCCCACAGCGCGGCCTGGGTGCGATCACGCAGATCGAGTTTGCTCAGGATGCTGCTGATATGATTCTTGACGGTGCCAATGCTGATCGTCAACTGCCCGCCGATCTCCTGGTTCGTGCTGCCGTGGGCCAGCAGTCGCAGAATCGCCTGCTCACGTTCGGTTAGCAGGGCCAGCCGTTCGGCGTAGTGCGGTGGGAGCGGCGGAGCCGCCCGCGCCCGGCGATTGAACTCCTGGAGCACCTGTGCCGTGATCTGGGGATCGATCAGCGCATTTCCGGCGGCAACCTTCCGTATGGCCTCGGCCAGCGCCCGATGATCCACATCTTTGAGCAGATAGCCCCGCGCGCCGGCCGCCAGTCCATTGAAAATATTTTCGTCATCGTGAAAGGTTGTGAGGATGATCACCGCCGCGCGGCTATCCTGAGCCGTCAGTCGCTGGGTGGCTTCTACGCCGTCCATTCCCGGCATACGGATATCCATCAGGACGACATCGGGGTCAAGCGCGGCGACCTGACGCAATGCACCCGCGCCATCGCCGGCACAGCCAACCACCTCGATATCCGCTTTGCGGTTGAGCAGCGTCTGAATGCCGGTACGTACCAGTTCCTGATCATCGACAATCAACACCCGGATCTTCTGGGTCACAACTCTTATCTCGCTAACTCTCCCCAGGCGGCAGGGTAAGTTCAAGACCGAAACCACCATCGGGCAACACCCCGGCCTGCACCGATCCTCCCAGGAGCGCTGCACGTTCGCGCAGACCGGCCAGCCCAAACCGGCCGGAGCGGTTCCCATTATGCCACATCTGGGGCGCAGAGCAACCCGCCCCGCGCCCATCATCATGCACACTGACCTGCACCTGGTCGGGCGCAACGTTAATCCGAATATCAATCCGGCCGGCTTCAGCATACTTGTATGCATTTGTCAGCCCTTCCTGGACCGCCCGATAGATGGTGCCGACGAGTGCAACCGGCAGCCGGGCCGGCGACCCGTTGATCTCCAGCGTAATATGTGGAACAGCACGTGCGCGGTAGGGCTGAATAAGCGCATGCAGTGCGGGTACTAACGATGTCGCATCAAGCAGCAGTTCGTTCTCAACCGTGGCGACCGCACTTGACCAGGCCGCCGCCAGTTGTTCGCGGGTGGTAACGAGTTGTTCGAGAGCCGCATCGAGGTCTTCCGCAATCAGATCCTCCGCCAGTTGTAGTTGCACATTCAGCAGCACCAGGCGATACCCCAGATCATCGTGTAACTCACGCGCCAGGCGGGTACGCTCGGCGGCAACCGCGAGGGTGCGTACCTCGGCTTCCTGCTGTTCCAGTTCACCCGTCAAGGCTGCCAGACGCGCGAGTCGGGCTTCGTCAGCCTGGCGGCGGCATACCTGGCGGCGGGCCATCCCCACCAACCCGACGACCGCCGCGCATGCTACCCCGGCGGCCAGCAGATGGGTGCCATAATCTGCCGTAAGTGGCACTATCCGCGTCAGCAGCAGGCCCATGCTCATGTGAACCCCAAACAGGCTGGTCAAGATCTGGAAGAGTGAGAGGCGGAGGGCGATCTGCCACATGACCAGCAGCACACCCAGCAGCAGGGGCATTGTCTGGGTAACGATAACCAGTGTCAGGATAATCGTAAACTGGCTGGCGAGACCCACCTGTACCATCAGGGGATGCCGGAGGTACTGCGTAAGAATGTAGGCAACCATGAGCATGCCACAGAACAGCAGCAGCCTGCCGATAAACGCCGGGGCCGGTGGCTGCTGTAACAGCACCTGCGGCAGGGCCAGCGCCACAAAAACAACCGGGAGAATCCAGGTCAGGATTTTGCGCCCGCGCGTGGTCAGAATATCGTCAACGGATTGTACCGCAATCGGCGCAGCGCCACCGGCGGTAGCGGCGACCCACTCCGGCCGGCCACCACTGCCGCGCAGGGTGGTAACCGCTCCCCGCAGGCGGTCAATGGCAACACTCGCAGCCTGACGTGTCTGGGTCATGCTGGATTGGAACCGGATGATATTCGTCTGTGCCTGGTTAATCGCGGCGACAACCGCCTGTTCCGCATTTGCCAGGGCCGTTGCGATATCGCTGCTGACCGTCTGGATGAGTCGGTGGCGCTCCTCAACAACCGCACGCTGTTGCGCCTCGCGCAGGTGCAGCCGCAGAATATCATAATGCTGCTGCATCTGATCGGTCAGTTGCTGCACCTGAGTGCGCCGATGGTGTTGGCGCGCATACAAAACTGCGGCAATCAGGATACAGGTCGCGGGGAAGGCCAGCGTCAGGTTTCGCTGCACCCAGTCCAGCAGGTTCGCGGATACTACAATCAGCATACCACTCCAGCCCAGCCAGACCAGACAGGCAAACGGAATCCAGATCCAGGGGCGAAAAAGATAGACCGCCTGCAGCACTATTGCCAGTAGAACATAGGTCAGCAGTGGCACCGGCAGCGCAGTGTAGGCCAGGGCAACCAGCCCACACTGACCGATCATCACTGCCAGTTGCTGCCAGGCGCGCAACCGGCGGATCGGCACGGTCAGGCAGATCAGCAGATGCAACAGCATAATCCCGCAGAGCAACCAGAGTTGCTGCGCGTCGCTCCTGCTGTACATGAACAGCGCATTCAACGGGGTAGCGCTCAGTACCAGGGCAACAATACTCTGAAGTGCAAGCGGATATGGTGAGCGCGCCGCGAGATGCGCACTCATAAATTGTAGCTTCGTAAGCATAGGTGCAATCTACGTTTAAACCAATACCCTGACCGGGCCGCGCGAATCGATTACGCCAGGTACAGTCCAGCCAGCGTCGCATGGGCCGAACCACCGCTGATGTCAGGAATCAGATGCAGTTCCAGGATCGTTACCCCGGCCAGATTAACCTGGTATTCCTCAACTTCTTCGCTGGTGCTGGGCGGGCTAAAGGTATACTGCTGCCGCACGATCTCCTGGTAGGACCGCCCGCCGTCCGAGGACCAGCGCAGCACAAACTCCTGCGTGCGCGGTTGCTCCTCCTCGCGGAAGGCCAGGTGAATACGCTGCAGCGCCAGCGGTTGATCAAAGCGCAGCCGGATGGTCTGCGATCCGGAGGTTGCCGCCCGCCAGCCGCCGATCTGCTCCGGGTCCAGCGCGGCCTCAATCGGGTGCTCGCCTTCTTCGGAGGAGATCTCGGCCGTGGCCAGTTGGTCCAGGTCGAGCCAGGCGCTGGGATCGTGGGTCTGTCCGGCTCCTTCCGGGTGAATGACTTGTTTGCGCATCAAGAATCCTCTCGGTTCATACACTATTGTGAGCGATAATTAGCTTGCCTGGGCTTTTGTCAGCCAATCGGACAACATATCTCGTACTGCCAGCGCAGTGCGGGCCCGCATCTGGGGTACCTGGGGCTCATCCTCTACCCGCCCACAGAACTGCTTGCCCATACTCCAGATAAACGCCCGATATTCTACGTCGGCAATACGAAAGTTATAGATACGTCCCTGGCGCACGATCCGTGTCTGTCGTTCTTTCATGGGAACCCCTTCTGTTTGCTCTATTCTTCGTCACATCTCAATTGTCAGCACAACTCTCAATCGATCACGTCGTTGCCGGACGGCACAGTGTGCGCGGTCTTTCCCGCGCTTATCAGCATAGCACCCGTGTAAACGTACACATATGCCATCGCTGAGATTAATGAACGCAGACAAACCAGACAACGCGCGGCAAATGGTCGTGTGTATCGCAACCCGCGTGAGTTGCCCCATGCGCATTGGAGCGAGCATCATGCTCGAACGGATAGTCAGGGGAAGTGGACTGGCAAAAGATGTTGTATCCAAAGTATACCACACCTTGACCAGAGTTACGCGGTACATAACGCCTGTCACTTGATCACCCCCACGATCTTCAACACCTGCCCCACAATCAGCGGCACCAGGCTCATGCCGATGATCAGCAGCCAGCCACTCAGTCCCGGGTCAACCGTTCCCAGCGCGGTGGAGAGCACCGGCAGATAGACCGCCGCCAGCAGCAGCAGCGTACACAACCCCAGCGCGCCCCAGACATAGCGGTTGCGGGTGATCTCGTTGCGGACGATCCCCGAGCTGGTACTGCGCATATTGAAAACATGCCAGAGCCGCATCAGCCCCAGGCTGATAAAGGAGATGGTAACGGCGCGCTGCTGCTCCATCCCCAGCCAGAGCAGTGCCAGCGCGAAAGCGCCCCCCAGCGTAGCGGCGATCAGCAGGCCATACCCAACAATTGCCAGCCAGTGCGCGCGGGTCAGGATCGACTCTCTGGGATCGCGCGGCGGCCGTTGCATCAACTCCTGGTCGCCCGCGCCCAACCCCAGGGCCAGGGCCGGGAAGACATCATTAACAATATTGATATACAAAATCTGGAGCGGCAGCAGCGGCAGTGGTGCATTGGCGAGGGAGGCGACCGCAATCGCAACAATCTCCCCCATATTGCCGGAGAGCAGGTAGACCGTAAACTTGCGGATGTTGTTGAAGATGGCGCGCCCCTGCTCCACGGCGACGACGATGCTGGCGAAGGCATCATCCTGCAGCACCATGTCGGCGGCATCGCGGGCCACCTGCGTGCCGCGCCGTCCCATTGCCACGCCGATGTCGGCCTTCTCCAGCGCCGGGGCATCATTCACGCCGTCGCCGGTCATTGCCACAATTGCATTATGCGCCTGATGCAGCGCAATCAGGTTGAGCTTCTGCTCCGGGTTGACCCGTGCGAAGATCGGCGTCCCGATCAGACGCTGCTGCTCCGCTTCGGAGAGATCCTCAGGGGACTTGAGGTCGCTGCCCTGGGTCGCCTCGGCGTTGTCTTCCGTAACTAACCCGACCGCGATGCCGACACTGCGGGCCGTCACTGCATGGTCGCCCGTCACCATGATGACGCGCATCCCGGCATCCTGGCAGCGTTGGATCGCCGGTTTGACCTCCTGGCGCGGCGGGTCGAGCAGGCCCACCAGTCCCACGAAGGCCAGTTCCTGGTAGGGTTCGGCATCGGTTGTATTGACCGTTTTGTCGGCCAGGGCCAGCACGCGCAGGCCCTGCGCGGCCAGTTCTTCGTTACAGGTCAGCCAGCGCTCCCGCTCTGCGTCCGTGAGATCCTGGTCGCCGTCCGCCCCGCGCAGGTGTGTGCAGGCATTGAGTACTGGCCTGGGGGCACCCTTCACCGTCACCCGGTAGCCGTCCTCAACCTCGTGGTAGGTCGCCATCATCTTGATATCGGGGTCGAAGGCCACCTCACGCGCTTCCGGAAGTTCATCCAGCAGATCAGCCCGCCGCAAGCCGCCCCGGGCACCGGCTATCAGCAGCGCAACCTCCATCGGATCGCCCACCGCCTGCGGTTCGCTCGCGCCATCGCCGGGACGCACGGGTTGCAACGAGGCATTATTGCAGAGGACGCCAACCTCCAGCGCGGTGCGCAGGAGTGCATCTTCTTCAGGATCGATCTCCTGGTCAGCTTGATCCGCCTGCGTATGGCGGTAAAAGGTGCCTCCACTCTCCAGCGCCTCACCGGTTACATCAAACCGCCCGGATGTCAACTCCAGGCGGGTGACGGTCATCTGGTTCTCGGTCAGCGTGCCGGTTTTGTCAGTGCAGATCACACTGGTTGCCCCCAGGGTTTCGACAGCAGAGAGCTGCTTGACCAGGGCGTTGCGCTGCGCCATGCGCCAGGTGCCCCGTGCCAGTGCCACCGTCGCCACAATCGGCAGACCTTCCGGCACAGCGGCGACCGCCAGTGCAATTGCAATCTGCACCATCAAGAAGATATCGTTGCCTACGATAATGCCGGAGATCGCCACCAGCACTGCCACCGCCAGCGTCAACCAGATCAGGCGCTGCCCCAGGGCATCGAGGCGTTGCTCTAGCGGGGTAGCCTTGGTCTCGGCTTCCTCCACCAGTTCGGAGATCCGGCCCAACTCGGTATCCATGCCGGTGGCGATGACCACCCCCGCTCCGGAGCCGCGCGTCACCGCTGTACCCTTGAACACCATGTTGCGCTGCTCGGCCAGCGCTACCTCCCCTTCCACCAGTTCCGTCTGTTTGCTCACCGGCACCGACTCGCCAGTCAGTGCCGACTCGTCTACCTGGAGCTTGGAGGCTTCAATCAGGCGCAGATCGGCCGTAATCACATCCCCGCTGTCAAGGATGATAATGTCGCCGGGGACGATCTCCTCGGCGGGTAAGGTCTGCACCTGCCCGTCACGCCGGACGGTAGCTTCCACATTACCCAGTTCTTGCAGTGCTTCCATGGCGCGGACGGCCCGCAGTTCGGTGAAGAAGCCGATCGCGGTATTTACCAGAATCGCCAGGACAATCGCCACCCCCTCGACAATCTGCCCGAAGGCAAATGCAGCGATGGCGGCAACTGCCAGCAACCCGATGATCAGGCTCTTGAACTGCTCGATAAAAATTTCCCACGCGCTGCGCTGTCTGGCCTTGCGCAGTCGATTGGGGCCAAAGCGTTCGCGCCGTTGGCGTGCCTCTTCGGAGGAGAGTCCCTGATCAGGATCAACCTGCAGTTCGTCAACGTTTTGCTCTATCGACTGCGCACTGGCCGCGCTGTGATTTAATGTCTCAGTCATGAAAAGAGTTCTCCTTTTCGCTCCCAACAGGATTAATCCGCTGCCTGATACTTCTGTTCTCCGGCAACAACATTCTGCGGTTCGCCCCGCGTAAACGCGGCGATATTCTCAACGGTTGTGTTCAGAATACGACTAACGGATTCACGGGTGTTAAAGGCGCTGTGGGGCGTAATAATCACATTGCGCAGCCGTAGCAGCACATGATCAGCCAGCAGCGCCTGGCGATTACGGTCGCGCTGATAGACCGAGCG
>DAOTVB010000277.1:0-9198 GCA_034436755.1 Chloroflexaceae bacterium
AAAGGACGACGACGCACGGTTGACCTGCGGGAGGTTTGGAATGCCATTGCCTACAAACTGCGGACGAGTTGCCAATGGCGCTTGTTGCCCACCGACGTTCCGCATCACACTACGGTCAGCTATTACGTTCACATGTGGACGAAGAACGGGATGTTCCAGGTCATCAATGACCGCGTGCGGGGGGTGGTTCGTCAGCGTTCTGGACGCGACCCGCAGCCCAGCGGTGGCGTGATGGATAGTCAAAGCGCGAAACAGGCCGACCGCGTGCATACGGATGTTGGCGTTGATGGAGGCAAAAAGGTGAAAGGCCGCAAACGGCATGTGCTGGTGGATACGATGGGCGTGCTGATCGATGTCCAGGTGACCGCCGCCAATTGCTCGGATCAGCAGGGAGCCAAACGCCTCGGTCTGGCCGCCAAACCCCGCTGTCCGCGTCTGGCGTATGTGGCGGCAGATAGTGCCTATGGGGGCTCACTGATCAGCTGGGTCAAAGAACAGTGCCAGTGGAACCTGGAGGTCATTGCGAAACTGGAAGGGCAAAAGGGCTTTGTCGTCTTGCCCAAACGCTGGATTGTGGAACGCAGTTTGTCCTGGTTGACGCGCAATCGCCAACGCAGTCGTGAATATGATCACAATACGCGTTCCAGTGAAAGTTGGATGTATCTCGCTTCGATACAATTGCTGCTCCGTCGGCTGTCAAAATGCCCATAATCAGTCAGATATGCGCGTTATTTTTTGGACACGCTCTGATATCCATCACAAAACTCCCATACATGTGCGCAGAAACGTGCTGATGGTGACTTCACGTCTGGCAGCGGCCTGTTCAGCTATCAATTATCGGATATTGGCTATGGAATGAGGGGCCGCCATTACCCGAAAGCCGAGACCGATGCTGTTGATGTCGAGATCAAGGAAGTTCCTTATCTGCGCCCTGCAGCGAATGGCTCTTGTACTCTTGTAGTGGAGCAATACGAATTGGAGCAACAGACCTGAAACCAGGCCTTTCTTTCTACGTATAGTATAGTGGAACTAGTACTACTAACGATAAAATGGAGGTAGAATGATGAGGAAAATCCTCAGAAGCGAATGGCTTGCTGTGATTTGGATGCTCGCTATCAATTTACTCCTGGCATTAGTCGTCCTTACCGTAAGCTGGCTTTTTCCAGAAGAAATACCAGAAGGTGTTGAATTTCTGTCAGTTGCAATCGTGGTTTCATTAACGGCTGCACTTTTTGCAACAAAGAATGACATTGTTAATCGGATTGAGAAACAATTAGATGTATACCGATTATTAGAGTCTATAGAGGATGATGAATTGCGTGAATTAGGTGAGGAGAGACTGCAATTTTGCAAGAGACAACTATCAGAGTTATCTCGAGGGATCATCTCAGGACCCAGCACAGATCTGCTCGAACTTCTTGCCCGGAAGATCCGCAAGGCTCATCACATCAAAGTAAGTCACGTCGCCATCACACCTGATGAAGTCCATGGATGGCAGATTGAGCCGACTGCCAACAACTACTATCAGAGCAATCTTCGGCTCCTGAAAGAAGGAAAAGTGGTTGAGCGTGTTTTTGTACTAAGACGCCGATCTTTTATAGATAAAACAACGGGAGAATTTGATAGCCTTACCAAGAAGATCATTGAGGGGCAGGAACATGATGGGGTCAACGTGTATGTCGTCTGGGAAGAGAGTATCGCAGATCGGAATCTTTGGGAAGATTTTGTCATAATTGATAACGAACTGATTTACATAAATGAACCCACAGGAACGGTTTTCGCAGGCGGTTGGAAAACCCTTATTAAGAAGAACAAGGAAGATGTTGAGTTATATCAAAAAAAATATAATGCATTGGTGTCAAACTACGGACAACCTTTGGAGATAGCTTTGAAGGTTCCAAGACGTGAAGCATAACTATCCTTCGCTTCCTCCTACCTCAACTCCATCAATCCGTGCGCAGCACTGCCTGGAGCTTTGCCACCTTGGTGCAGAATACGCGCTGCACGCTGCGGTTCATACTATAAACAACTGGCGGCCACGCCGTAACCGTCCGCGCAGACGACACGAACACCGTCACTGAACAAGTCCAGGAGACGGTGCGGCAAGCGGTGAGGATCAAGCCAACCACGGTAACGTGCTGATCAGCGCTGGCGGATTGCAGTCAGTGACGCACAATCTCACTGTTGTGCTACCATGGGTAGTACTTACTGCTATGATGAACGTCGAGGCAGTGAAGATATATGTGCGGTAAGCAACAATGTGGAGGGACAATACCCGCAGGTCGGACAAGGTTGGCCTCCTTTGGGTTCATAAAGAAATAACATCCCGATACTTTGTGTCACGAAGGAGTTGCCGGATGAGGCCGAATCGTATAGTTCCATTGCGGACACACCTCATGATACTGAATAGTGAGCGTTGTCATCGCGGCATCCGACACTTTCTCCCCTTTGGGGGAACTCGTTGTGGCCAGGTGGGCGCAGACCCGCAAGCCCGTTTGGGTGGTGGTGGCGTTCAGGTAGCGCACCATCTGGTCAAAGGAACGCACGGGGCACCCGGCCCAGGTTTTGCTGATTTCACTGAACAGGCGGTGCTCGATCGGGTTCCATTTGGACGTGCCTGGGGGATAATGGCATACTGTCACCGTCCATCCCAGGGTATTCGCCACCTGGACTTGCAGGTGATATTTCCACGCCCGCGACCGTGCTCCATTGCTGCCGCCAGCATCAGCAATGATCAACAGATGGTGGGCATCAGGATAGCGCTCCCGCAGATCGGTGGCACACCTGCGCGATATTGGCAACCGCAAAAGCAGGCGTATCTGCCGATGGTCCAACATACACGGTCCCACAATTATGCTGCATATCGTAGATGCCATAGGGCACCGCCACGCCCTCAGCCTCATGCCGAAAATCGTGCATGTTCACCACTTCGGCCTCCTGGCACCAGAGACGCCCCGCGTTCTTGAAATTCCCAATCAGTTCTTTCTTCTTGGTATCCACACTGATGCCGGGATGGGTCGGGGTCTGATGCATCTGCCGTTGGGTGGCAATATACTGAAACTGGCGATCCCGGTCAGGATGTTGTTTCCCCGCCGCTTGCTTGACGTTGGCCCGCAAGGTGTACCCGTGTTGGCGCAAGATACGACTGATCACGGGTTTGCTGACCGCATACCCGTGGACGGCAAGCCGCTGCTGAATATCGACCAACCGACAGTTGAGCCAGCGCTGGTCGCGCATCGGATCACCCGCCGTATGGGGTTGCACCAGCGCCAGAATCAGAGCCGGGAGCGGCGGGTCTTTTTTTCCGCAGTCGGACGCCCACCCCCAGTCTGGCGCTGGCGGGTTGCCGGGCGGGCATCCAGCGGGTGGGCCACCTCGCACCGCCCGCGTCGGATGGTTTTGGGGTCCAGGCCAGTGATCTGTGCCAGTTCGCGATCCGTGAACGCATCGGGTTGGAGGGACAGCATGCCCACGAACCAGCGCCGCTGTGCCTCGTGCAGACGACTGAGCACCTGATTGATGGCGGCATGCGCCTGGACGATTTCGGGATGGCACCCATCCTGACAGATTGGACATGGACAACTCCGAACCGATGGTTCACGATTGGGGGACATAGGTCTTTCTCCCGCAAAACATGAACCGAGTATACCACACGCTAAATAGTTCGCAATACAAAGGAGTGGGAAGTTATAAATTATGAACCCTTTGTGGTCACGAGTCCAACCGCGTACAACTGATCGCTACTTTGTCCTGCAATTTACGAAGTTGCCTTCGCATGTTTCGGCATTAGTGAGATCTACATCAGTGAAATTAGAGTCTACGAACGTGCCGTTCAAGGCAGCACCTGTAAAGTTCGCCCCAGTAAAATCGACATCGACAAATGTCCCACTAAGTTCTGCATTGGAGAAATTTTCTCCTGCAAAGCTCTCGCCGATATATTCGCCGTGAAGACGCATTCGAGTACCTCGTTTGAGGTCCTTCTTGTAGTCAACAGTACCCGGAGCTAAACGCAGCATCACTTGGCTCCCACACGCAGGTGAAATAAGGACAGTTGCACTATTGTACTACAAAAAGAACATATGTTCAATACCGGATAAAGATCGTGGACGCGTGTTCAAAGTATGGACCAGGAGCCGTTGTTGGAATAGGTGCTTCCATCCGGGCACGTGATGTCTGTTGCACTCCGGGCTGCTTTCAGATCGTCACAGTTCATTGTGGCCCCGGTGAAATCGCAATCCGCGAACGTTCCGCTGAAAATTGCCGCGCTAAGATCCGCACCTTGAAAACTCACATCAGTGAATGTTCCACTGAGCGTTGTCCTCCGTAAACGAGCGTTTTGGAACGTACCGTCAACGAATATGCCACTCAGATCTCTGCCAGACAAGTCTTTACCGCTGAAATCAAAGTCTACGTATTCATCTCCCACGCCTCGCTCCTTCGTGAGAAGTGCTGCTGTACAGTCTCTGAACAGAAAAGGGAATTCATTGGGGCCTTCGCAACATAGGTTGACGGGTATCAGTATCGGGGTAGAGGTGGGTGTACTACCACATGCGTATATTACAGAACCATGTCAGCCAGAAGATGAGGCATTAGTGTGAGGATTGCATATGTCTCCGATGGAGGAATCAGCAAACGGGTGAGGTCGCGGAATATTTAGACAGGAGAAGCGATAGAACGAGAGCAGGAGAAGCTGAGGAGCTCAGTTAATCTTGTAGAAATCACGTAGCATTGCGGTACGATTATGGGGATCAATGCCTCTTCGAACGGCGTCTTCAATATCACCAGCCAGTTCGAACTGACCAGCATATAGTGTAGCATCAGGCATCTTTGTGCCGCGTAACCGATGTGCTTGCTGCAACTGCGCTTCGGAGAGGTCATATGTTCCGGTAAGATCACAATTTACCAGGCTTGCTCCAACAAAACTGGTTGCTGTACAATAGACATCCTTGAATTCAACATGTGAAAATATCCCTTTGAGATGAGCGTGAGCAAGGGTCGTACGAATAAAGATGGTCCTGGAATAGATCTTTTGTAACCGAGATCGGGCAAGATTAACGTCAGTAAATACAATCTTGCTGAAAACTCCATATAAGCGAGCGCCAAACAAGTCTTTCCCGTGTAGCTCAAACTTTGAAAATGTATTAATCCACTCGGAAAAGCGTAGGAACGCCGGGAGGAGCAAAACTTTGATACGTTTGCCATCAATCACCGCCGGAGTGTGAGCGTCTGGCAAGGTTGCACCGCGCAGACATTCTGCCTGCGCCAACTGCTCATCTCGAATGTTCGTCCTTGAAAAATTGGTTCGTGTACAAACTGCCCCGTATAACGTAGCGTCTTGAAACCGAGAGCCCGCTAAATCCGCATCGATGAGGAGGGCTTGATCGAGCTTTGCGCTATCGAAATGCACATTATGTGCTGTAACATTCGATAAGTCAGCACCTATAAGCACAGCGTGCTTCAGCTTGGCACCGGTCAGGACTGCTCCGCGAAAACTTGCATCAACACATGAAGCCTCTTGGAGCTTTGCCTGGTGCAACCGTGTCGCTCGTAGCACGGCCTTATCGAGACATGCTCGCTCTAAATTCGTTTCTATCAATAATGCTCCGCGTAAATCAGCGCTGCGTAGGTCAGCCCTATAGAGATCAGCCGCACAAAGATCGATATCACGGAGATCAGCGAAGCAAATGCTACACCCTTGGAGGCGTGCTTTGCGAAACGTAGCACTGCGCAGGTCACTGTTACAAAGAGGGATGGCAGGTTCTCTCAAGCCCTCCAGTGACGCTGGTGTAGCGAGTACACGTTCATCAAAACAGAGCGCACGCAGATCCCATCCCGATAAGTCCGCCTTACTCGCCACATCGTTAACACTCGCAGGTCGAGGGCGCCGTTTCGTGGCAGGTTTTTGCACTGTTGTGCCAGCCAGGAGGCGCACTATGCTGTCTGAGAGGTCTTGATCAAAGCATACCTCATTGCGCGTAATGCCCTCCACGCCAGTCCAATCAACACCCTGAAGATTGCAACCACGAATATCAACATCTTCAAATTTGGCATAGGCAAAAACTACCCCACGCAAATCAGCATCACGTAAGTCTACATGGCGAAGCAAAGCACCCGTGAAATCAGCCATCTGGAGATTCGCACTCCGAAGTTTCACGTTTTCCAGGACACCGTAGGCGAAGGTGGCATGCTCCAGGTCAGCCCCGTGTAATTCCGTACAGCAGATAAGTGAATGGCTAAAGGTGGTACCATTGAACGCCACATGACGTGCATCACAATTGGTCCAGATACTGTTGCTGAAATCGCAGCCAAGGAATTTCCCACCTACAATATCAACATCCCTACAGACGAGATGGGTTGCCCGTATACCAAGCCAGCGTGAATAAATTAATCGTGTGCTTCGTATAATTCCGTCAACGATAGTACCAGCAGTAATTTCCCAGATCAATTCACAGCGTGTCTCCCGGCTGTCACGATACCCGGATTCTACCGTGGTACGCACCACATCTGGCTTTTGGTAGTGAAACTCGCCTGCTGTGATGAGCGATTGATAGGCCAAGAATGGGTCTTCTTCAGACGGCCAGATGACAGGTTCCACAAGTGTTGCCAGACACATTGAGAGCTGTATTTCACCACCATTCGCGACGAGGTAGCTGAGTAATTCCATTGCGGATAAAAACGAGAAGCGTTGAAGGAGGTTCCAATGCTGCTGACGAGCAGCCCAATCCAACGCTTTACGAAAATGCGATTGTTCCGGTAGGAGCGTGTCTCGAAACCTTTGAACGAACTGGACACTGTTGTGCCTGATCGGAGCACCTACTTCGACAGGAAGGGTCGGTTGGGAGAGGATGGTGGTCCAGGCATCCTGGGCTACGTCCAGGCAGTAACGTAACAGGAGCATAGCAGACATCTGCTGTCGTCGCATGTCAAACTGCTCAAACCGCTGGTGCGCCAGGGCTTGAACAACGGCATTCATGTGATAACGACTGTTACTCCGGCGGTTGACTAACCCACACTCAACGAGTTCATGCAAATCGTTGAGCATGTCAGTGACGGGACAAAGGACGACGGCTGCAAGCATGGCTTCAGTCCAGTCACCGGAGCCAAGGACGCTTGTGAGTGCGAAAAGTTCCTGCTGTGCTGCACTCAGGTCTTCGACTGTTTGCTGCAATAATAAAGGAATGGTGTCATCAGTCTTTTGATCTTCAATTTGCGAGGCAATCCGCATAAGATACTCATGCGGTGATAGCGCGTGACGCATGAGCGTATGTGCGACACTCTTCAGCTTCAGGGGATTATATTCGAGACGCTCGCAGATCGTCCTGAGGTGTTCACGGTAGTGCGCAAACGTATCGGCCCCGATGGCTCGAGAAAAGAAGGTTTCGGCCTCGCTCGTCTCAAATCCGGTGAGATACATGCGACCAGACGAAGCGAGTGCTGTTGTGAGGGTAAACTCGACCGTACTCATAATCAGCACACGACAGTGTCCATAGTTATTCTGATCTGAGGGAAGAAGTTGCACAAGTTGTTGTTCATTATGCACATCGTCAAACACCAGTAACAAACGTTTTTCCACCTGCATCAATCGTTGCCATACCACATCACGCAACACAACGCTGTCACGATCTGTAACCTGCCAGGATGGATCGAGCAGGCGTAAAAAATGAAACCATATCTCACTGGGCGAGGAATTCCGCAGGCTAGCAGCAAGAACGCCACCCGCAAATACAGCCTTGCTATGACGATGAATCACTTCAGCCGCGAGCGAGCTCTTCCCAACACCTGATGGCCCGTGGAGGAAGAGTAATGGTGGTTCCTGCGGACCAGTAAGTTTATTTAAAAGTTCCTCTTCTTTGCCAGATCGTGAGATGTAGTCAGAAGACAAGGGGAGTAAGCAACGGGGAGTTTCAAGTACCCTGAACTTATCGAGATGAATCGTTTCACCGAAAATACCCTGTCGTTTGTCAACAATTCCCTCAGCATAGTCACCGCCGCCGGTACTGATGTCTCGCTTTTCTTCAACCATGCAGATCTCCGTAGCAAAATACTGAGAAGCGAAATAGTCAGTATTTCGCCAGCAAAGCCATTACTATGTATTATAGTTCAATTGTCAATACCAAATCAGTAAAATTCTGCCTGATTGTCTTTGACAATCACCACCGGTTCTCATAAGCCCTGTAATCCCCGGCACAGCGCGTGGTGGACGATGCGGTCCTCAAACGGTGCGGCCGAAACCACGCGGCGCTTCCACTCGCAGATGAGAGCATCGTCAGCAAGAGCGGCGTGCGTGCCAGGCCCGCCCATGTGGCAATGGAGAATGCAGAATGCAGAATGCAGAATGTAACGCATGCACACCCCACGGGGTACTGCCCCACACACACGACTGCGTTCATTGTCCATTCTCCATTCTCCATTGTCCATTCTGTTGTGGCCCGGGTGATCGGAAGGGGCGCTACGCCCTTCTCCTGCTCAACCAGCAGGTCATAGTCATCGCTGCGGCAGGTGATAATACTGCGAGTATGTGGACCCGGCAGCGGGCCGGGATGGTCGCAGCGGAAGGTGTTCAGGGTCTGCGCCGTACGGGCAAACAGCGTGCGGGGCACCTCATTCAATCCATCCCAGAGGAGCACCAGCCGACCGGCCGCCAGTAGCTCGGGCAGGAGGGGGGCAAGCCGGCGATGCGCCACCAGCGGATAGCGCCGCCCACCAGCGTCTTCCAGCGCCGCATGCGCCAGTTCGCCGGTCAACAGGTCATCCAACGATTGGTGCGCCTGCAACCCACCCAGGCGCACAAAGACCGGCAGGGGCACGTCCGGCTCCTGCGTAAGCCCGGCTTCCGCCAGATCCAGCGCCAGCCGCCAGAGCGCGGTGGTCTTGCCACCCCCCGGCGGACCGAGGAGCAGCAGATCGCCAAAGCGGGCCAGCCCCTGCCGCAGATCGGTAAACGTGGTAGTTTCCGGCTCCGCTCCCGGTGGAGTATCCTGAAAGCGATGCCGCACCGCCGCAAAGGTCAGATCCTCGCGCTCCACGAGCCGCTGCGCCGGGGGCAGTGTGACGGCGGTTGCCTGGATCGGCAGGGGCGCATAGCGCGCGCGCCAGACGGCATAGCGGGCCGCAACCTCACTGCGGTAGGCCTGTTCCAGCGCCCGGCGCGCTTCCAGGTCATGCGGTTGATCCGGGCCGGTATACACCACCAGCGTG
>DAOTVB010000278.1:0-21115 GCA_034436755.1 Chloroflexaceae bacterium
ACATCAGGTTCACGGTTGCACGCTCTTTGTGACCTTCGTGGTTTTTTTGCACGTTTGACGGCAAACTGGTATCAGGCGGTTTCCCCCACCTCCAAAGACGGCACCACAGACTACAGACTACGGACTACGGACTACGGACTACAGGCTGCACCCACACAAAATGCCGTCCTCAGGCGGTTTCTCCCACCTCCAAAGACGGCACCACAGACCACAGACTACAGACTACAGACTACAGACTACAGACTACAGACTACAGACTTCTCCCCCCCGCTACCGCAGATACTCCACCCCCGCATTCAATGCATCATCCCACTCGGGCAGCGCCTGCGCCGCCGGCAGGCTCGTCGGTGGTTTCGGTACACCGGGCCGCTCCTGGAGCATCATCTGCCACCAACTAACATCTTGCCATGCCCCCAGTTTGTAGGCAACCGCCTCGTAAACCCCGACCGGCTGGAACCCCAGCGATTCATGCAGCCTGACCCCGCCATCATTGGGTAGCGTAATCCCGGCATAAACATTGTAGTAACCCTGCAGCCGCAGGAGCGCAAAGAGCGAGGTGTAGAGCCCCCGCGCCACCCCCTTCTGGCGGTACTCCGCATGCACATACACCGACACTTCAACCGACCACTGGTAGGCGGCGCGCACCCGGTGCGGGTTGGCATAGGTGTAGCCCACTACCACCCCGCCATACTCGCAGACTAACCAGGGCAGCCGCTCCAGCGTCTTCACCACCCGCTGCCGCATATCGCTTACATTCGGCGGTGTCAGCTCAAATGAAAAGCTGGTCTGCTTGACGATCGGCACATAAATGGCCCGCGTCCCTGCGGCATCATTCTCCGTTGCCAGCCTGATCGTTCCGGTCATGACAAAATCCTCCTCAGATCGCCCGGCGAAGCGTTTCAAAACGTGGCGCAATGGTATAGCGTGGGTCACATGTTGTCAAATATACGAGTTACGCAGTGCAGCTTATTTCGGTCTGGTGACCGACCCAGACGTCAGCTTCGCCTGCGGCAGCATGGTATATTTATATTCTTTTGCACAAAAAATTTGCACATAGTGCAAATTTTTTGTGCAAAAGAATGGAATCGTCCGCCCTGCCGGAGGCGAATCGGGCCGTTTGTTCAGGCAAAGGCCTGGTTTGGAACCAACCGCGTAACTCCTGTCAAATAGATAGAACAGAGAACAAAGCATCTCCGAACAAAGCGCCCCGGCTGCGCGACTATCAACCACCTTGGTGTGCGCGCCTGCGAGTTGAATGCAATTGCCATTCAAAACACTGTTTTTACCAAAGGCCCCTTTATTGACCCCATGTTTAAGTCGCTCCACGATGCGGCCTTTATCGTCGCCGTGAATTGCACCCAGGCCGGCGGCACCTGCTTCTGCGCCTCGATGGACAGTGGTCCACACGCCCAGAGTGGCTTCGACCTGGCGCTGACCGAACTGATTGACGCCAACCGCCATGTCTTCCTGGTGGAAGTGGGTTCCCGGCGTGGCGCAGAGGTTATGGAACAGGTGCCCTTTGAGCCGGCCCAGGAACACGACCTGGAAGCGGTTCGCCGGATTGCGGCGGATGTGGCCGACAATATGGGCCGCGTCATGAACACCACCGACATTAAGCAGTTTCTCTACGATAATGTCAACCACCCCCGCTGGGATGATGTCGCCAATCGCTGCCTGACCTGCAGCAACTGCACCATCGTCTGCCCCACCTGCTTCTGCAGCACGGTTGAGGATGTCACCGATCTGACCGGCAATCAGGCTGAGCGCTGGCAGCGGTGGGACTCCTGTTTTACGCTGGACTTTGCCTACATCCATGGGGGTAGCGTGCGCTCACTGGCGCGGAACCGCTATCGTCAGTGGATGACCCACAAACTGGCGGCCTGGATCGATCAGTTTGATAGCTCCGGCTGTGTTGGCTGTGGGCGCTGCATCACCTGGTGTCCGGTCGGTATCGATATCACCGAGGAAGTCCACGCTATGCACGAGGCCGATACCACCAGTGCGGAGATCTCCAACCTGAATATGGTCTGATGAGCCCGGACCATTCAGGATCTATCCTACGAAGGAGTAGCCAGTTATGACAACCGTCGAGTCGATTGAGTCCGTCCTTGAGGGGCACCCGTTTTTCAAGGATATCGAGCCGCGTCTGGTGCATCAGATGGCCGAGCATGCCTCGCTGAGCAGCTTTGCGACCGGGCAGATGATCTTCCGGCAGGGCGAAGCGGCCAACCAGTTCTACATTATCAGCAAGGGACAGGTGGCGCTGGAGGTGTTTGCCCCACAGCAGGGCGCGATCCCGCTGATGACGCTCAGCGATGGCGATGTGCTGGGCTGGTCGTGGCTGTTTGAGCCATACACCTGGCATCTGGATGCGCGCGCGATGGTGGAAACCCAGACGATCACGCTGGATGGCGCAGGTCTGCGCGCCGAGTGTGACCGCAACCACGAACTGGGCTATCATCTGATGAAGCACTCGGTCGAGATTGTTGTGCAGCGTCTGCAGGCCGCGTTGATGCAGGTCATCGATGTGTATGGCCTCAAGAAGCAGTAGCGCCGCAGCCGGCATCCACTCAGAGCAAACGGAGGTGCAAATATGACTGCCACTATCGCGCATTCCCCCACGCGCAATCTGCCTGATCCAATGCTACCCAATCCCTACCGGGTGCAGCGGGTACGCAAAGAAACGCAGGATACCTTTACCCTTGAACTGGAACCGGCCAACGGTCAGAGTGATTTTCACTTTGCCGCCGGGCAGTTCAATATGTTGTACATCTATGGCGTCGGCGAAGTGCCGATTTCGATTAGCGGCGATCCGGGCAAGCCCCGCAAGCTGGTGCATACCACGCGTGCCGTTGGGGTTGTCACCAGCGCCATGCAGCAACTCAGGCGTGATGATATGGTCGGCGTACGCGGACCGTTTGGTAATGACTGGCCCGTGGTTGAGGCCCAGGGCAAGGATGTGGTGATCGTGGCCGGTGGTCTGGGGTTGGCTCCAGTACGCCCCGCGCTCTACCATGTGCTGAACCACCGCGAGAAGTATGATAATGTGGTGCTGCTCTACGGCACCCGCACACCCAACGACATCCTCTACCGCCGCGAAGTTGAGAAGTGGCGCGCCCGTCTCGACGTTGATGTGCATGTCACGGTTGACCGGGCGATCCATCCCTGGCGCGGTAATGTCGGCGTTGTCACCCGCTTAATCCCCAAATCGCCGTTTGACCATCTGAACGCCGTGGCGATGATCTGCGGTCCCGAGGTGATGATCCGCTTCACCGTGTTGGAATTGGAGCGGCGCGGTGTCTTACCCGACAACATCTTTATTTCGATGGAGCGCAATATGAAGTGCGCTACCGGGTTCTGTGGGCATTGTCAATGGGGACCGAATTTTGTTTGCAAGGACGGGCCAGTGTTTCGCTATAGCGAGATTAAACCATTTTTTGGACAGAGGGGGCTTTAGATGCCGGCCAAACGAAAACCAAAACTCGCCGTCTGGAAGTTTGCTTCCTGTGATGGCTGCCAGATGAGTCTACTGGATTGCGAAGATGAACTGCTCGCCGTGGCCGATGCGGTCGAGATTGCGAACTTCCCGGAGGCATCGCGGGCGGTGATGAAAGGCCCCTACGATCTATCGCTGGTCGAGGGCTCGATTACCACCTCGCACGATGCCGAGCGCATCCACCAGGTGCGGCGGGCCTCGAAGTTCCTGGTGACTATCGGCGCGTGTGCGACCGCCGGCGGGCTGCAGGCACTGCGCAACTTCGGCGATGTCAAGGAATATATCTCCTATGTCTACCCGACGCCCGACTATATCTCGGCGCTGCAGAAATCCACGCCCATCGCCGACCATGTTTTTGTCGATTATGAACTGCGCGGCTGCCCTATCAGCAAGCAGCAACTGCTGGAAACCATTAGCGCCTTCCTGCATGGCCGTCGGCCCATCACGCCGCCGCATAGCGTCTGCGTGGAGTGCAAACGGCGCAACACCGTCTGTGTGATGGTGGCGCAGGGCACGCCCTGTCTGGGTCCGGTGACGCAATCCGGGTGCGGCGCAATCTGTCCGGCCTACAACCGGGGCTGCTATGGTTGTTTTGGCCCGATGGAGTCGCCCAACCCGCCGGCGCTGGCGACCTGGTTTGAAAACCTGGGCATGTCCGATACCGATATTGTCCGCTCGTTCCGGGGTATTAATGCCTATGCCGACCCGTTCCGCAAGGAGAGTGAAGCCCATGAAAAGCAAAACTACCACAATTAAGGTTGATTACCTTGCGCGTGTCGAAGGTGAGGGTGGGCTCTACGTCAAGGTCAAGGACAAAAATGTCACCGATGTGCAGTTGCGTATCTTCGAGCCGCCGCGCTTCTTCGAGGCGTTCCTGCTGGGACGCGACTACGGTGAGGTGCCTGACATCACGGCGCGGATCTGGGGGATCTGCCCGGTTGCCTACCAGATGAGTTCGGTTCACGCGATGGAAAACGCCTTTGGTGTCAAAGTCGAGGGACCGCTGCGCGAACTGCGCCGCCTGATCTACTGTGGCGAGTGGATCGAGAGCCATGTGTTGCACTTCTCGATGCTGCATGCGCCCGACTTCCTGGGCTACCCGGATGCCATCCAGATGGCGAAGGATCATCCAGAGATTGTGCAGGCTGCGCTCAAGCTGAAGAAGGCCGGCAACGATATCGTCACCTTCATCGGCGGGCGCGAGATCCACCCGATCAATGTACGGGTGGGTGGGTTCTACAAGGTGCCGACCCGCCGCGAACTGAAGCGCCGCCTGAAGGACCAGTTAGAGGAGGCCCGCGAGATTGCCAAAGTTGCTGTGGACTGGACTGCCTCGCTACCCTGCCCGGATTTTGAGCGCGATTACGAGTATGTCGCGCTGCAACATCCCGACGAGTATCCTTACAACGAGGGGCGATTGGTCTCGAACAAGGGGCTGGATATTGATATCTACGAATACCCGGACTACTTTGCCGAGGAGCATGTCGCCCACTCGACCGCGTTGCACTCGGTGCTGAAAGCGCGGGGCGCGTACCATGTCGGTCCACTGGCACGCTACAACCTGAACTTTGATCGGCTCTCGCCTATGGCGCAGGAGGCCGCACGCAACGTCGGCCTGGGCTCCCAGTGCTACAATCCGTTTAAGAGCATCGTTGTGCGGGCGGTCGAAACGCTCTATGCCTGTGACGAAGCGCTCCGTATCATCGACAGCTACGAGATGCCGGACGAACCGGCGGTCAAGGTTGAGCCGCGCGCCGGGGTGGGGCATGGTTGCAGCGAGGCACCGCGTGGCATTCTCTACCATCGCTACCGCATCGACGACGAGGGCAATATCCGCGATGCGCGGATCATTCCGCCCACCTCGCAGAACCAGAAGACCATCGAGAATGATCTCTGGCAGTTTGTGCCGCAAAATATCAACACCGCCCACGACAAACTCACCTGGCAGTGCGAGCAGGTCATTCGCAACTATGATCCCTGCATCTCCTGTTCGACCCACTTTTTGAAGCTGCATATTGAGCAGGAGTAATGCAGTTTTGAGGTTTGAGTTTTAAGTTTTGAGGTTTGAGTGACTAGTGATAAGTGACCAGTGATAAGTGAGGATGCAGGGCAACACGATATTGTTCCTGCATCCTCGGTCCTTCGTTTTCCAACCCTGACCAGTCATCAATCACCAATCACCAATCGCCAATCACCAATCACCAATCGCCAGTCTACAGAGAGCAAACATATGCATCAGGTGCTGATTATCGGGGTGGGGAATGAGTTTCGTGGGGATGATGCCGCCGGGTTGGTCGTGGCGCGCCAGCTTCGGGAGCGCCTGCCGGAGGTGGAGGTGCGCGAGTCCCCCGGCGAGGGTGCTACCCTGATGGAGACCTGGAAAGATGGTGCGCAGGTCTTCCTGATCGACGCGGTCTCCTCCGGGTCGCCCGCTGGGACGATCCACCGCCTGGAGGCACATACCGGGCCGCTGCCGACCACTTTCTTCCGCTACTCCACACATGCCTTTGGCGTGGCCGAGGCCATCGAAATGGCACGCGTGCTCGGTCAACTGCCGCCCCGCTTAATTGTCTACGGTATCGAGGGCGCAAACTACGAGGCCGGCGTCGAACTCTCGCCGGAGGTGGCACAGGCGGTGCCGCAGGTGGTGGCGCGGGTGGTGGGGGAGGTGGTGGGAGCGCATTAGGAGCGCGCACCCTACCCAGAACAACGAACACAAAGTACGCCTACCTTGCGCAAATCGCCGATCTGGTCTATCATCGCCGGGGCAAATAGCACATCCGGCCACTACTCCTGCCGACGACGGGAGCGCCTGGTCGTTGTAGGAGGCTTTGTTGCCTCCGCAGCCAGCAGGTAATCAACATCCGAGTGCAGACTATCGAGCAGGCGTCCGTGGGCCTCGAGCGTGGCCTGCATTCGGACAAGATGCTGCAAGATCTGGCCGGTTGCCATCTCGACGGGCAGTTGTTCGCCGGCCCATAAGCGGGCCAGTTCATCCGGTGGGACCGTTCCCATGAGACGCTCCTTACAACATAGCAGGTTGCGGCACACTGCACCCGAATGGCAGAACTGTTTATATGGTGCCCTCAGGGCACCAAAATACTATTATGTCTGTTTCGTCCTGTCAAGTGTGAACAGATTCTGCCTCGTGTCGCAATTTGAGTGTATGAGGACCGGGAGATGAACCGCATCGGGGCCAAGGTGCGCGTGCTGCGTGAACGTAACGGCCTGAGCGTCCGCAAACTGGCGGAGTTGCTCGGCACCGAGCATAGCCACATCAGCCGGATCGAAAGCGGCACCAAACGCCCCTCCTCCGACCTGATCCTCAAACTGGCGCGCCTCTTCAATGTCTCCACCGATCAACTCATGAAGGATGAGTTGGAGATCGAGTAACGGAACGGGAATGAACCATTTAGGCGAAAAAGTACGCCAGTTGCGCCGGCAGCGGGGTATGACCCTGCGCGAAGCCGCCGCACTGCTTGCTGTACACTACACACACCTCCAGAAGATCGAGACCAGCCAGAAGCGTCCCTCCTCCGACCTGATCCTCAGACTGGCGACCCTGTTCGGGGTTACGGCAGACCAGTTGATGCGCGATGATGTTGACCTGGGATAACGATGAAACCGGTCGGGAGATGCACCGCATCGGGGCTGCAGGAACCTCTGGATCACGAACCCCACGAAATTGAGCGAAAAACGCGAAAACCGGACATAGCCACTCCGCGCAGGATCACAGCACGGCCCATTCGTGCATTCGTGGCCCTATTCGGAGACAGTGCGCTACACGGCTCGTTTGCCTTGCTGCTGCCATCGCATCCGCGCAAACAGTGCTATACTGTTCCGTGAACGTAGAATGACTAATCCGGGAGCAGGTATGACCAGCGAAACAGTTGAGGCCATCTTTGAGCATGGAACCTTCCGCTTAGTACAACCGCCAACCATCCCCCTGCGGGATGGGCAGCGCGTACGGCTGGTGATCAAGACCGAAGAGTCGCCCGAGGTAATTCTGGCACTCGCTGCCGATGTGTACGCGGGGCTCTCACCCGCCGAGATTGCGGAGGTTGAGCATATCACCCGCAGACGGCAAGATTTTTTTGGTGATGAGCAATGAGCCGGCCAGTAACCGGGGCATTACTCGATACAGATATTCTCTCAGCGGTGATGCGCCAACAGGCTGCAGCGACGGCGCGTGCTCGCTCGTATCTTGCAATGCATCACCGCCTGATCTTCTCCATTATCACGCGCTATGAAATTTTGCGCGGATTATATGCGAAGTATGCCACTACACAACTGACTGCCTTTGATCAACTCTGTGTTGTAAGTACTATTCTGCCCCTCACGAATCCCATCATCGTGCGAGCCGCTACTATCTATGCAGATCTTCATCAACGTGGTGTATTAATTGGAGATGCAGATATCCTGATTGCAGCCACCGCTCTCGAACATGGCCTGATCATGGTCACGAACAATGAAAACCATTTTAATCGAATTGCTGGTATTCAGCTTGAAAACTGGCTTGTGTAATTGAGTTGCAATGAAGGCAAATACCTACCCGTTTGATCATAGCAAGGCCCATTCGTGCATTCGGGGACGGTGCGCTACATGGCTCGTTTGCCTTGCTGCTGCCATCGCATCCGCGCAAACAGTGCTATACTGTTCCGTGAACGTAGAATGACTAATCCGGGAGCAGGTGTGATCAGCATTAAACTGCCGGAGGAGACCCATAAATGAGCGAACAGCAGACCCAGGAACCGCGCACTACGATGAGTCTCAGTACCGCCGAGCTTGAGGCATTGATCCGGCGCGTGGTACGCGAAGAGTTAACCCGCCTATTGCAGTTCGATCTGTAAAGTTGCCATGCTCCTTCTTCCCTTTCACTCCTGTTCTAATAGTATTCGTTGAAAGATGACACATTGGCGCGTGGGAACGTTCATCGGGACATGCAACCATACCGCTACCTCCCCGCCTCAGCTATCCACCCGCGTGGTAATCGTCACCTGGCTGGCCGGGGTGATGGCCTGGGGCAGTTCAGGATGCTCCTGCAGGAGCCGCTCCAGCAGCGCCTGATCGCTCTCGATCTCTTCCGGGCGCAGGGTCACGGAACGGTTGTCAATGGTGATGGTGATTTCGGCGGGCACACCTTCGTCCGATTTTTCCCGTTCTTTGCGCAGTGCCACCAGCACCAGCAGGATCTCGGTGGCCTTTTCGACCAGCGTTGTCAGCAGTTCGCGGTTCTCGTAGACCACCTGCGCGGCCTGGATTGCCACATCGTACAGCGCGCCGATGCCCTTGGCGCCGGTGTAGGCCGGCTGGACCGCGTAGCCCTGCCCGCGCAACGCATTGAAAGCCGCGCGGCCCACCGCATCGACACCGGCAGGGTCGGGCTGCTGCGGGTTGGCCTCCACGAAGGCCAGCCGGATGGTGATGGGTTGTGGGGTGGTCATGGGTTTCTCCTTCTTTGGTGGTTAGTGATTAGTGATTAGTGATCAGTGATCAGTGGTCAGCGGTCAGTGGTCAGGTATCGTTCAATGTGGACGGTATGCGCTTGCCAGTGGGTAGTGCCGCCTTCAGGCGGTTGTCCGGTCTGCCAGTAGTGCCGCCTTCAGGCGGTTGTCCGGCACCACCACGGTCGAAATGGCTGACGGCTGACGGCTAATGGCTGACGGCTGATGGCTGACAACTGACGGCTGACGGCTTCCTCTTAGCGGAATAATTACATGCTGCTACACTGTGTCAGTGATATCTTATAAGCATACGAACAGCAAAGCCGGACACTCTCAGGTTTATCTACCAGATAGTTGTGACTCCAGAAGCCCGAATGCGCTGATCGCGGGTAACCAGTGGTATGGTGAGATGCAGGGCAGTCGCGGCAATAATTCGGTCGGGCAGTTCGGGCACGGCTGTGCGCGGGATGGCTGCCAGAGCCTGCGCCACAGCGAGATCGAGCGCCACTGCCACCAGACCGCTCACCGGGTCCGCCAATGCATGCCGCAGGCGCACAAGGGTTGGGGGTTGAAGCCGCCCTTTTTCCACAAGGTAGGTGACTTCAACGACCGACATCGTCGCCACATAAATCGGCACACCAGCCTGCGTCGCTCCATCCAATGCCTGCACTGCATTGGCGCTCAGTCTGGCAGGAGTAGCAAGATACCAAACGATGGTATGCGTATCAGCCAGCACTGCGCTCATGCTATATCCTCACGCGGAAAAGTGCCCCACATCTCGCGCCGCGCCTGGTCAATCTCCTCGGCGCTGATCTGGACATCCAGATCGGCCCACAAGCCTTTCACGCCGCGATAGGGCGGGGTTCCTCTACGGCGCTGGTGCAGAAATTCAACAAAATCGAACACCGCGCGCTGCTCTTCCGGCGCAAGGTCGCGTAGTCGGTCAAGGACGGTCTGTTCAAGACTGCGCGTGTCTGCCATTGTATCTCGCTCCTTATCTTATCCACCTGCTCTGTGCGCCATCCGCGCATCCTCCTCGGCATAGTTGCGGGTGGGCAGGGCGGCGGAAACATGGGAGGTATTGACGCCAATAACGCGGGCGATACGCTGTGTGGGTGTCTGATCGGTCATACTGCGCTCAAGCCATGCTGATTCGGGGTGGATGGATTATGCTGCGGTTATTGTACCATACTGACGTTGGAACATTCTGACATCTAGTGCTGCTTGATGCGTTGACATCAGGTATAATGTGATACCTTCATCCTGGTAAAACCATTGTGTGCGTAAACGGAGGCTCAAATGCGTACAACCCTTGATATTGAAGAGGATGTGCTGCTCGCTGTCCGGGAAATGGCGCACCAGCGCGGTGTCTCGGTGGGCAAAATCCTTTCGGACCTTGCTCGGCAGGCGCTTGTGCATCAGCAAGCCGCCACGACCCGCAACGGTGTACCGCTTTTTTCGGTACAGCCTGATGCGCTGGTAGTCACGCCCGAACTGGTCAACCAGTTGCGAGACGAACAGCCATGACGGTATTTCTGCTGGATGTTAACCTGCTGCTGGCACTGAGCGATCCTATGCATGTGCATCACGAGACGGCGCATCACTGGTTTGCCTCGGTTGGACGAGCGGCCTGGGCTACCTGCCCAATTACCGAAAATGGCTTTGTTCGGATTGCCAGTCATCCCAGGTACCCCAATCGCCCGGGTGATGCCCCGGCAGTACTGGACATCTTGCGGCGCTTTTGTGCTGATGCAGGCCATCAATTCTGGAGCGATAATGTAAGCCTGCGCGATGTAGTTCTACCGGGTGCAAGCTTTACCCATACGCCCATTACCGATATGTATCTCCTCGCCCTGGCAGTAGCATATTCCGGCAAGCTGGCAACGTTCGATCAGCGGATTCCCACAGGTATTGTGCGGGATGGTGCTGCGGCACTTGAGCTAATTACGTAGTACAAACCAGGATTAGATCGGATCAATCCAGATCGGCCCACAAACCTTTCACGCCGCGATCGGGCGGGGTTCCTCTACGGCGCTGGTGCAGAAATTCAACAAAATCGAACACCGCGCGCTGCTCTTCCGGCGCAAGGTCGCGTAGTCGGTCAAGGACGGTCTGTTCAAGACTGCGCGTGTCTGCCATTGTATCTCGCTCCTTATCTTATTCACCTGCTCTGTGCGCCATCCGCGCATCCTCCTCAGCATAGTTGCGGGCGGGCAGGGCGGCAGAAACGTGCGAGGTATTGACATTGAGACAGGCCTGTGTTATGGTTTGCAAGAACAGGCCAACCTTATCTTCAAGTAGATATTCTACAGGTGAGCCAGAATCATCTGCCTGCACTTTATCTGGAACCACTGCTCCGCGTATCTCCCGTTGTGCTGCCAGAGTTACCTATATTAGATATTGACAAAATATTTTTGTTAGTATACACTAATCCTCATCATTCACGTGGTCAAACCAAAAGACACCGGGCGTATAGCGTACCGGCACTGGTTGTTGCATCCGGCAGTAAGCCGGAGCGCATTGCCGGTTGCACCCGCTGACGCGCCCCGGGGTTGAAACACAATTATGATTTCATCGTCAATACGCTACGGGTGCCGCGTGTCCTGGTGGCCTGGATGGTCGGCATCGCGTTGGGCGTGTCTGGCACAATTATTCAGGGACTCACACGGAATGCCCTGGCCTCACCGGAGTTGACGGGCGTAACTGCAGGTGCGAGCCTGGCCGCCGTCACCCTGATTGTGTTTGTTCCCAGTGTTTCCATTGCCGTGCTGCCGTTTGCTGCCTTTGGCGGTGGGGTGGGAGTAGCGGTGGCGCTCTACCTGCTTGCCTGGAAAGGTGGCGACTCGCCCATTCGCCTGATTCTGGTCGGTATCGGACTGACTGCGCTCCTGAGTGCCTTCACAACCTTTGCCGTCACGTTTGGCGAAATCAATCAGGTGCAGCGGGCACTGGTCTGGCTCACGGGCAGTGTCTATGGCACTTCGTGGGATGCGGTGCGGCCCTTCACGCCCTGGCTGGTGATCTTTGTTCCGCTGGCGCTGGTGTATGCACGCGACCTGAATACGCTGCATTTTGGTGCAGAGATTGCGCGCAGTCTGGGCAGCCGCGTGACGCGGCAACGGGCAATCCTGCTGCTCACCGCCGTCGCGCTGGCCGCAGCCGTGGTGACGGTCGCCGGCACCATCGGCTTTGTTGGCCTGATCGCCCCGCATATTGCACGTCGGCTGGTGGGCCCAACGCACGAGGGCGTCTTGCCCACGGCGGCACTAACCGGCGGCATGATTGTGGTGTTCGCCGATCTGATTGGACGGAGTCTGTTTGCCCCTGTCGAGATTCCCTGCGGCGTGATCACCGCATTGATTGGCGCGCCATTCTTCTTGTATTTGTTGTATCAGCAGCGAAACCGGTGACATCCCCCGAGGAGCGCCCACGTCGTCAGACTTGTTGTATAAAATCCGCCCTGAGTCATACGGAGAACCGCATGAGTACCCTGCGTACAGAAACATTAACACTGGCCTACGAAAACACGCGCGTGATTACCGAACTCGATCTCACCATTCCGAGCGGCAAAATTACCGCACTGGTTGGGCCAAACGGGTGCGGCAAATCGACGCTGCTGCGCGGCATTGCCCGGCTGCTCAAGCCGCGCGGCGGCGCAGTCTATCTTGATGGAAAAGGCATTGCGGAACTGCCAACGAAAGCGCTTGCCCGGCAACTCGGCATGCTTCCACAGAGTCCGACAGCGCCGGAAGGGTTAACCGTGCGTGAACTGGTAGCCCAGGGACGCTACCCCCACCAGGCCTGGTTTCAGCAGTGGACCCAGAACGACGAGCAGATGACGCAGCGTGCGCTAGAGATCACGAATATGACCACACTCGCCGATCGTTCGGTCGATGCGCTATCGGGTGGGCAGCGCCAGCGCGCCTGGATCGCAATGACGCTGGCGCAGGATACCGACGTCATCCTGCTCGATGAGCCGACGACCTTTCTCGACATGGCGCATCAGATCGAAATATTGCATCTGCTGCAACAGCTTAACGCCGAAGGTCGAACCATTATCCTGGTTGTGCATGATCTCAACCTGGCCGCCCGCTATGCCCACCACATAATCGCCATGCGGGCCGGGTGTGTGGTAGTGGCCGGGACGCCCGCAGAGGTGATGACTGAAGCAATGCTGCGCGAGGTGTTCGATGTCGAAGTCGATATTGTCCACGACCCGCGCACGGGTGTGCCGTTGTGTATGCCATATGCACTCACAACATCTGATACCAGACCTGATACGAACGGAGCCGATCAGTCACCTCCATATGCGCGGGTTGTGGCCGGAACGTAAGGTTGGTGTATCGGGCAGAACATTGAAAGGTTATACAGTTCTTACTATCAAATTTCGGCTTCCTGATGCTTTACCCCCGATGTATTCGCTCGCCGGAAGGATGTACGATCTTACAAAAGAACAGAGAACAGAAAGCGCCTGGCGCATTCTGACGGGCTATTACGTTTGTTCTGTGTCCTTTGTTTGTTTGTTCTTTCTATATGTTCGTATTGACAAATAACAAATATACGTATATTCTAACTTAAGAAAGCAACATACGCTCATATCAACGCATGAGGCCGACATGATCGATGTGCTCCGCTCACTCGCGTTCTTTCTCGTCGCTGGTTTCTGCGAAATTGGTGGTGGGTATCTGGTCTGGATCTGGCTGCGTGAGGGGCGAAGCCCGTGGTACGCCGTCATCGGGGCCATCCTGCTGGTACTGTATGGGATCATCCCCACCTTGCAGTCCGCTCACTTCAGCCGGGTCTATGCCGCTTACGGCGGTGTCTTTGTACTCCTCTCGATCATGTGGGGCTGGCGAGTCGATGGTACCGCGCCGGATCGCTTCGACCTCATCGGCGCAGTCCTGGTGCTGCTCGGCATTGCCGTGATGATGTATTGGCCGCGTGGAGGCTAATCTACCGGGTAGCAATCCGCTGGAACCGGCAATGTTGGGTTCTTTCACTTTTAAGGTTATCTAATGTCTACGCAAAGCATTTTCCCGCTTCAGCGCATTGCCTTCCTGCGTGACCTTAATCACGCTGCGCTGACTGATATTGGCGCGGCCGCTCACCAGCGCCAGGCTGCGCGGAATAGCTTCTTCTTTTATCAGGACGATCCAGCGGCTGCCTTTTACATTGTGGTGCAGGGGAGCGTGCGTCTCACCAAAATGAATGCTGAGGGACAACAGGTTATTCTGCGCTATGCCAGACCAAACGATGGGATTGGTATTATCGCGGTTCTGGACAATGCCGTCTACCCGCTTTCTGCTCAGGCTGTCAGTGATTGTGTCGTACTCATGTGGGATAGCCGGACGCTGCGGCAGTTGATGGAACGTTATCCCACGCTGGCGGTGCATGCACTCCAGATGGTCGCGGAACGCTTCGTGGAACTTCAGACCCAGTATCGCGAACTGGCGACCGAGCGGGTGGAGCGGCGGTTGGCACGGGCGCTGCTCCGTCTGGTGCAACAGGCCGGACGCGAAGTTTCAGACGGTGTTCTGCTTGACCTGCCGCTCTCTCGTCAAGATCTGGCCGAAATGACCGGCACAAACCTCTACAATGCGAGCCGCATGCTCAGGAAGTGGGAGCAACAGGGCATTATTACCTCTCGACGTGAATGTGTACTCATCCGTAATCCACACGGTCTTGTTGCAATTGCGGAGGATCTCCCGCCACTCAGTCCGCCTGCGGGCGATACAACCCCATCGTAGCTCTGCGCTGCACTTCTTTTGTTGTTCTCTCCCAGGAGATGCGTGTCCTTTCCAAAATCAACTACTTTGCATTTTTGCAAAGACATCCCTCTCCATTTGCGCTATGCTCTGTTGTATAGGAGATACGCGGCGAAAGTACCTGTTCCGGCCTGGTATCAGACCACAAAGCGGTCTGCGCCTGTGGCAGCGTGGTACTGTTCTTATCTTCCGCCCTGCCGGAGGTGAAGGATATCGTATCACGGAGTGACCGCGTACCTCCTGTGTTGCAGAGTAGGCAGCGGACCAGACATCAGGATCATGGATTACAGAACAGTACTGGTCTAAGGAGACAATCACGATGACACACCTATGCCTGACGGCTGATACCAAACTGGCCGAGCTATTTCGACATGCCCCGCAGGTCGCGCTGGTGTTTGTGCGCCACCGTATGGCGTGTGTCGGCTGTGTGATGGCACCGTTCGAAAGCATTGGCGCTGCGGCGGCGGTCTACCATGTGCCGCTTGAGCGGTTCCTGCAGGAATTACAGCACGCTGCGCAATCGCCCCATACCCATACAAGGAGGACATGATGAGAACCCAGACGGAGATCCACGAACACATGTCGGGCGAAGGGCTTACCATAACGAAAATGCCCGGTCACTGGTTACTTGCCCGCATGGGCAAGCGAGTGCTGCGCCCGGGCGGCTTAGAACTAACGCAACGTATGCTTGCGGCCCTGGCTATCGGCCCATCTGACGCTGTGGTGGAATTTGCGCCTGGTCTGGGCGTGACGACGCAGCTTGCCTTGAAGCACAACCCGGCTGTATACACCGGCATCGAGCGTGACGAGGCGGCCGCAGCCAGTGTCCGCAACTTCCTGACTGATCCACGCCATCGCTGTCTGGTTGGCACCGCCGAGTCCACGGGTCTCGACGATCAAACCGCGACAGTCATCTATGGCGAGGCCATGCTGACGATGCATACCCCTGCGCAGAAAGCGCGCATTGTGCGCGAGGCGTACCGCGTGTTGCAGCCCGGCGGGCGCTACGGCATCCACGAACTGAGCCTGACCCCTGACGACCTGGGTGATACGGCGAAAGATACGGTGTTGCGCGACCTCTCAGCGGCCATCCATGTCGGCGCTCGCCCGCTTACTTCAACGGAGTGGCGCACCCTGCTTGAGGCGGAAGGCTTCCAGGTGCAGTTCGAGGCGCATGCGCCGATGCACCTGCTTGAACCGCAGCGTATGCTGCAAGATGAGGGACTGGGCCGGGCACTACGGATTGTCTTTAACCTCGTGCGTAACGGCGCAGCGCGTAAGCGCGTGGTAGCGATGCGCCAGGTCTTCCGCAAACATCAGGCTAATCTGGGCGCGATAACACTGGTGGCCGTGAAACCGCTGGAAAGGAACTGAGGAATGCATGCAACCAGATTTGGCGATCTCGCCGCACAGATCGATATTCCGGCTGATAGCACAATTAGTCGAACGATCTACCAGGACGACCAGCTCAAGGCGGTACTCTTTGGTTTTGCCGCCGGGCAGGAATTGTCGGAGCACACGGCCGCGCCGGCCGCTATTCTACACATTGTGCAGGGTGAAGCTCGTGTGACGCTTGGACCCGATGCACTCGATGCCCAGACCAATACCTGGATTCATATGCCACCACGCATGCCGCACAGCATTGTTGCCGGGACACCAGTGGTGATGCTGTTGCTGCTGCTGACGTCGGCTTCCGAGAACGCTGGATAGGGTGATGCAACGAGTGGATACACACACGCGTAGCCGCCAGCGCCGTCATCCGGAGCGACGCTGGATCAGCTTCATCGGCATTGGGCTGTTCGTGCTGGTATGGCATTGGGGGGCGCTCCGCTACAACCCGGTCATCTTACCATCGCCCTATGAGACCGTGGTTGCATTGGTGCGCCTGTTCCAGGAAGGGCATGTTGTTACAGCGGCATACATAACAGGTATACACGCGCTAGTGGGTTTTGGTACGGCCACACTCCTGGGCAGCCTGTTGGGAACGATAGCGGGCAGCAACACGATAATCCGGCAACTCATCTGGCCCGTCGTGACCATTCTCCAGGGCATTCCGCCGATTGCCTGGATTGTGCTCGCCATGCTCTGGTTCGGTATGGATGGCGGCACGCCGACTTTTACCGTGGCGGCCGCCACACTGCCAATTGTTTTTATCGGAGCCCTGGAAGGCACACAGACCGTTGACCGCGCTTTGCTGGAGATGGCGCATGTGTTTCGGACGCCGCGCAGCACGCTGATTGCGGACATCTATGTGCCACACTTGCTCTCATATCTCTTTCCGGTGATCGTCGCAGGGTTAGGGATTGCCTGGAAAGTCGCGTTGATGTCGGAATTACTGGCATCGAACAGCGGTATCGGTGCTGCCCTGGGCGTGGCGCGCATCAATCTGGATACGGCCGCAGCCATGGCCTGGATTGCAGTCGCTGTATTGTTGATGTTTACGTTCGAGTACCTCGTGCTTCATCCGCTCAAGCACTACCTGGAACCGTGGCGACACCCACCGACGACGGCGGATATTTCCGACAATCGCGTCCACCATGTGCGACGCTCCGAACCGGCAAGGTAACAAACATATGCTGGCACTCACCGACGTTCGCCATTGTTATGGTCAGACAACTGTTCTTGACCAGGTAAGCCTCCGCGTGCATTCCGGGCAGGTGGTCGCACTAACTGGGCCTTCAGGGTGCGGCAAAACCACACTTCTCCATATTGCGGCGCGCTTAATTACACCGCCTGCGGGAGTCGTCGAGAACCAGTTTCGGCAAACAGCCTACATGTTTCAAGAGCCGCGTCTGCTGCCCTGGCGCACCACAATTGACAATATCGCTTTTAGCCTCAAAGCACGCGGAGTAAGCCGCACCGAACGGCGGCAGGTTGCACGGGCCTTAGCTGAACGGCTTGGCCTGGCCGAGGCACACGCGAAATATCCACATCAGCTCAGTGGTGGCATGCGGCAACGGGTGGCATTGGGGCGGGCACTCGCCATTGACGCCGACTTGCTGCTGATGGACGAGCCCTTTAGTGCGCTGGATATTGGTCTGCGGCGCGAACTGCAAGACCTCCTGCTGCGCCTGCTGGCCGAACGTGACCTGGCCGTTCTGTTTGTTTCACATAATCTGGCTGAGGCGGTACGCGTGGGCGATGAATTACTCGTGTTGTCGTCAACACCAGGTCGAGTTGTGTATCGCTGGCAGCAGCAACGTCCGCATGCCGAACGGGACGATAGCTATGTTTACACCACCGTTGCTACCCTGGTTCGTGAACCGACCATTGCGGCCAGCTTTGGCTTACGCGACGGCGGTGTCGATTGAGTTGTCTGCAAGCGTACAGGTTCCAAGAAGATAAAGAGTTGAGCTACGATCTACGCCGGCGAAGTCGTGCTGTCATCGCCGAGGGGTCCGGTGCGGTCGCCATTACTGTGCTGGCAGCAATGCTGACCCTGGCGGGTGGGGAACCATTCTCGCTTGCACTGCTGCTCTGGTTGCTATTGACACTCTGGGCTATCCCCGCGATTATCTATGTCCGCGTCCGCTTGCGCCTGGCCCGTGGCGTAGCTGCCGGGCGCTTGCCGGCCTATCTCACCCACAGCGGTGCGCTTGCCATTGTTGCCGGGTTGGCATGGTTCGGCCTGACCTCCTGGCTGACCGTCGCCGCCTTCGTGGTGCTCTCCCTACGCAGTGTCATCGGACTGCTGCCCCGCAGTCTCTCCACGCCAACACCAGTTGTCGGTGTGCAAGAGCTTATCTTCAGTCTGTTAATTGTGTTCAGCATTGCGCTGAGCCAATAAGCGAGCCTCCTTATTAGTATGGTGGATGGGTTATATTGTGGTTATTGTACTGTATCCCGTTCTCACGCACCATACGCCCCAACCTGCTCAATGTACTCCAGCGATTGGTGGCGAAAATAGGTGTTGTAGAGTTCGGCGTAGTGCCCACCCTGTGCCAGCAGTTGCCCATGGTCGCCCTCCTCGATAATCTGTCCTGCGCGCATCACGATAATCCGATCGGCGGAGCGGATGGTTGAGAGGCGGTGCGCAATGATAATGCTGGTGCGTCCGCGCATCACCAGATCCAGCCCCGCCTGGATCTGTGCCTCGGTCAACGGGTCCACGCTGGCGGTGGCCTCATCCAGGATAAAGATCGCCGGGTCTTGCAGCAGCACCCGCGCCAGCGCGACCAGTTGCCGCTGCCCCAGCGAGAGCCGCCCGCCGCGCTCGCCCACCTCGGATTGCAGTCCCGCCGGCAGGTCGTCTACCCACTCGCCGCCACCGATCTGGCGCGCAATCCGCGCAACCGCTTCATCGTCGGCGTCCGCGCGGCCATAGCGGATGTTATCGGCAACCGTACCGGCGAAGAGAAACGGTGACTGCGGCACCAGCCCGAGCCGGCGGCGATACTGCGCCAGATCCAGTTGCCGAATATCTCGCTCGTCGATCAACAACCGGCCGCCCTGGAACTCGTAGAAGCGCATGATCAGCCGGACCAGACTGGACTTACCCGCCCCGGTATGCCCAACTACCGCGATTGTCTGGCCCGCCGGAATATCCAGGGAGAAGTCGCGCAGAACCGGCTCGCCTTCGCGGTAGCTAAAGTCCATATCCTGGAAGGTAATTCGCCCTTGCAGATCGGGCACCGGCTCCTGCGCCGTCTGCACCACGCGTGGCTCGGCATCGATCAGGGCGAAGACACGCTCGCTGGCGGCCAACCCCTGCTGGAACTGGCTCCAGAACGAGGCGATGCTGGTGAGCGGGAAGTAGAAGATTGCCAGGCTCTGCACAAAGAGATACCAGTCGCCCGCCGAGATGCGATTCTCGATAGCCCACCGCCCGCCGAAATAGATCACCAGCGCTGTGCCGATCCCCGCCAGAATATCGAGCAGCGGGAAGATCGTGTTGAAGACCAGCCCTTGCCGCAGCCGGACCGTGTAGGCCAGCCGGTTGGTCGCGTTAAAGTCAGCATAGATCGCCGCCTCCTGCCGGAAGTTCTTCGCCACCGCGATACCGCTGATCGTCTCCTGGATCTTTGCGTTGACCGAGGCAATCGCCCGCTGTGCCCGCTGCGAGGTGCGGCGCGCGATCCGGCGAAAGCTCAGCGCGGTAATAAAGACCAGCGGGGCCACCGCTATGGTGATCAGTGCCAGTGGTGGGCTAATCACGAACAGCACAATGATGATAATCAACACCAGCAGCAGTTGGCTCAACAGTTCAATCGTTAGCGTAACCACCGTGGCAAAATCCTGCGTGTCTGAGGTCACCCGACTGACAATCTTACCCGAGCTATATTGATCGTAGAAGGAGAGGTCGCGCTGAGTAACGGCGGTAAAGGCATCCTCGCGCAGTGCCAGTACCACATCGCCGACCGCTCGCGCCGAGAACTGCTGCCGGATGAAGTTGAAGAACCAGCCGAGCGAACCCAGGACCACGATGCCACCCGCCAGCGCCAGCAGCACCTGCGCTGTCGGATTGCCCGCCAGCAGGTCAATCCCCCGCGATACGGCAATCGGCATGACCGTTTCAGCCAGCGCTGCCAGGAGCACCATGGCGACAACGGTTGCCATAATCCAGGCGTGGGGCCGAAAGTAGGCGATAATCCGCCGGATGAGCGCCGGATCGTTGTAGGTGCGATCATACTCCTCGGCTTCAAGGCCCTCGAAAATGAAACCCATAGGGCTACCTCATACCTCCTCTGCATCGGAATTAATGCCCAGTGCCGTAGTCTTGCCGCTACTATATCGAATGATTGTCTGCCTGCTCCGTCACACTTCCGGCGGCTCAATTCCCAACTCACGCAACCGCGCCCAGGCGGCCTCCTTGGCGGCCCGTTCGGCTTCCCTGGCGGCCCGTTCTGTTGCCGCATTCGCCTCGGCTGCTTCAGCCTGGGTGTGGCGCATCTGGCCGTCGCGGTCATAGAGCCGCAGGAAGGCACCATCCGGCACCAGGTAGCTCGCCAGTTCGTCACTCCAGAGCCACCCCTGGGCATCGACGGGCACCTCTTCCAGTGTGGTGCCCACCCGTCGCCAGCCCCGCAGTCGCTCACCGGGACGGGGGAAGTAGGGCGGCTCGTTCGGGTCGTAGGCGAAGTACTCCTGCACCCCCAGCGTGGCATACTTCGCCGGCTTGACGAACAGGTCGTCCCGCCAGGTCGTATCCGAGCAGATCTCGAACACCACCTGGGGCGGCGGGCGGTCGGGCTCGTACATGCGCCAACTGCGCAGGTTGCGCCAGTGGCGTTCCGGCAGCACCACGCCCTTGAACAGGGCTACATCCGGGACCAGCGGGCGCTCGTAACGCTGCTTGCGCCGGTAGATGTTCAGGTCGCTGACGATGAACCAGCCCTCGGCCCGGTAGAGCCACTCCAGCACCTGCAGCAGATAGAAGATCAGCCGTGACTGCGCCACACTCTCGCCCATCA
>DAOTVB010000279.1:0-2031 GCA_034436755.1 Chloroflexaceae bacterium
GTGCCTGTCGGAACAGTTCTTCAACCGTTGTGGTATGCATAATGTGTCTCCTTGCTATCACAGTCATTCCCGGCATTATACCCAAAACCAATCCCCAATCCCCAATCCCCAATCCCCCATCCCCAATCCCCAATCCCCTACTCCCTAAGGCACACTCGGCGCGGTGATCACGATTCCTGGATTGTTAAAGTCGTAGTAGGTCAGGAGCGCCTGGAATTCGACTGCCGGCGTGATCGTCGGACCGGGGCCGGTGGTCTGGGCCGGGATGGTAATCATGCTGCCCTGCTGGTGCAGCAACTGGTCATTCACCCCGATCCAGAGATCGATCTTGATCACCGCGTCGTCCGGCAGCATGGTCGTATCCGGTTCAACGGCCGCATTCAGCGCATTGAACTGGCTGCCGGTCAGCCAGAGCTGGTAGTGGTGCGTTATAACCCCGCGCACGCTATCCTGCCCCAGGTAGACAATCCCGTTGGCATACTCCGGGAGCCGCGCCGGTTGCGCATCAAGCGGCAGACTCGCGCGCAGGATGGGCGGCAGATCTTGCGCAACGCGCATCCATCGGCCCTGATTGATGTAGAGGTCGGGGCCGATGCGGATGATCTCGACCGTCTCGTTTGTGCCCGCCGTGGTAATCCGCGCATACACCTGATCGGGCAAAACCAGCGCGCCATTCCCGTAGGCGACCTCCTGAGTCGGGCCGATCTGGGACTGCAGCATCAGGTCAAATCGCGCTGAGGTAAAGGCGGTGATCGCCGGCAACTGGTCTATCTCAGTCGTTGGCGTGATTTCAAAGGGAATAACATACTGCACGCCGCTGTCGATGCCCTGTGCAACCATTTCCCAGGGGCCGGGTTGCGTAGCGGGGCTGGGTACCCAACTCCAGGTAGCAACCCCCTCTGCGTTTGCATTCCGCAGATCCTCGGGATACAATTCTGCCGTTTGTCCATTGGGGGTGTTGAGCCAGACCGCAATCGGTTCATCGACGAGCAAGCCCGTTGCAAAAAAAGCGAAGCGTGTCCCGGCCGGGCCGGCTGTCGGTTCCACACCGGTCTGCGTCGGGCCCGGCGGTTGCGCCGTGGCTAACTCCGGCGTAATTGCCAGTCCAACGAAAAAAAGTATGGTCAGCAGACTGCAAAGCGTGTGGTTCATCGTGCATACTCCTTACACTGTTTTGATTCCCGCAGAAGGGTTCCCAGCCGGGGGACTTTTCCCACCCTGACTGAAAGTGCCGGCAATTCTTGATATCAGTATACCATTGCCGCGTCAAAATGGGCAGAACCGACCATCGGTGTGCGTTCAGGCACAGGATGGAGGCTGGTCACGCGAGTTAAAGAAGAAATAGGTGAAATAGGTCTTTTAACACAACCTTAACATTCACTTGGGACAAACTTAACAAACTGGGGATAAAATGTGTGCATCACTATATTCCATAACTATGCCTCAACTTATCGCCGATGTCATGGCAGGTCAGGCCATGGCTATGTGTGCGTCATAAGGGAGGTGATATTTCGCACCAAAGGGTTGACTTACCGTGTCCGTAAGCCGAGTGGTTGTACTCTAACTGAAACTAAGGAGAGATGACTCAATGACCATCGCAAAACGCCATGCAGCGTTACTCTTGTTGCTCGCGCTCCTCGTCCCCTTGATTGCCGCCTGTGGTGGCGGTGGAACAACAGAAGAAGCAACGCCTACAGAGGTAGAGACAGCTATGGAAGAGGCTACTCCGACCGAGGCTATGGAAGAGCCCACGGCAACTGAGGAGATGGAAGAGCCTACTCCGACGGAAGAAGAGGAGATGGACGAGCCCGAAGGGGACACCGTCGAGTTGCCGCCGGTTGATCCGGCCAATCTGGAAGGCGAGATTGTTGTCGCCGGGAGTTCAACCGTCTTCCCGCTGTCCGAGCGCATGGCCGAACTCTTCAACAACGAGGGCTTCGGAGGCGAAATTTCGGTTGCCAGTATCGGCTCAGGGGGCGGGTTCGAGCGCTTCTGTGTGAATGCCGAGACCGATATCTCCAACGCCAGCCG
>DAOTVB010000280.1:0-25822 GCA_034436755.1 Chloroflexaceae bacterium
CCTGGCAGCCCTGGCGCAGTTAGCAGCAGACTGATACGATCGGTGATGAGGTGATAGTGAAAAGTAGGAAAACAGAGCTTTTCACCCCATCACCCCATCACCCCATCACCCCATCACCCCATCACCCCATCACCCCATCGCCTCCTCACCTCCCAAAGGATGGTATACTTACCCCCGGTTAAAGCAATCGGAGCAATAGACACCGAACAGAACACAGAGCGAAACTCCTATGATCCCAACCCGTCGTCTGCTGATCCTGCTGCTGCTGGGCGCGCTACTGATTGCCGGCGTAGGCTTTGCCCGCCCACTGCTCTGGCTGGCGCTGCTCTACTTTCTGGCCGTGGTCGGGCTGGTTGCCGCCGATCTGCAACTGACCACCCGCCCCGACCAGATCGAGGTCGAGCGCATTCATGACACCAAGCTCTCGCTGGGCGCGGAGAACCTGATTACGGTGCTGCTGGCGAACCGTAGTAGTCGCGCGCTACGCCTCACCCTGCGCGACGAGTATCCCCATCGGTTTCCCGTCGATGCCACGTTTATCCAGGGCGAACTACCGCCCTACGACATTTTCGAGGCGCACTACCATGTGCGGCCGCTACAGCGCGGCGACTACCAGTTTGGCAACATCAACCTGCGCTATCGCAGCCAGTTGCGAACCTTTACCCGGCAGGCACGCTACCCCGCCGCAGCCACAGTCAAGGTCTACCCAAATGTGCTGGAGGTGCGCAAATATGATCTGCTGGCACGCAAGGGGTTGCTGTTTGAACTGGGGTTGCGCCAGGCGCGCATCTTCGGGACCGGCACCGAGTTTGAACGTCTGCGCGAGTACAACACCGACGACGAGTTTCGCCGGATCAACTGGAAGGCGACCGCCCGCCGGGGCAAGCCCATCGCCGCCGAGTATGAAACCGAGCGCAGCCAGTATGTCGTCAGCGTGATCGACACGGGCCGCCTGATGCGCCCGCCCATCGGCGATCTGGCCAAACTGGACTATGTGATCAACACCGCGCTGCTGCTCTCCTACGTCGCCTCGCTCAAGGGGGACCATATCGGCCTGCTGACCTTTGCCGACGAGGTGGGCACCTACCTGAACCCCCGCCGGGGCAAGGCGCAGTTCTACCGCATGCTCGAGGCGCTCTACAATGTGCAGTTCCAGGGGGTCGAGGCCGACTATGCCCGCGCGCTGGGCTACCTGAGCCTCAAAAATAAGCGCCGCTCACTGATCGTGGTCTTCACCGACCTGGTAACGCTTGATGCGGCGCGCCCGCTGATTGCCAATATGTCCCGCCTGGCGAAGCGCCACCTGCCACTGTGCGTGACGATCAACGACCCGAATATTACCCATCTGGCCGGACAGTCACCCCACACCAGCGACGCGGTCTACCAGCGCGCCGTCGCCGAGATGCTGCTGGACGAGCGCCGCGTGGTGCTGGATACGCTCAACCGCAGCGGCGTGCTGACGCTGGATGTGCCCGCCGACAAACTCACCGTCAGCGTGATCAACACCTATCTGGAGTTGAAGGGCCGGGGACAGTTGTAAAACTGCCGTCGGCGGCAGGCAGCAGCGGCGTGACCGCCACAACTGCATCGACATTGAGCGGACCATACAGATGGGGAAAGCGCTCAGCGGAAGCAGGCTCTTCCGCCGGAGCCTCATACACGATGGGAGCCGTTACCCGGTCGGCAGCAATCGTCAGCACCACCAGATCCGGCTGTCCCCGGTAAAAGCGATTGGCAACCGCCAGCAGTTGTGCCGCAGTTGAGCAGTGAATAAACCCCTCCGCATCCAGAGATGGAGCGAGATAGTACCCCGCAGGTGCGGCCTGCGCCCACTCCTTCCGGCGAACAATATGGAAAATGGTATGTGGTGCAGCCGCTTCCGCACTCCGGCTATGCTCCATTCGGCTCTCCTTGCTCATTCTATCCCCTATGCCGGTTCAATAACGGAATCACACGATAGGAGTTACGCGGTCGGTTCCAAACCCGGCATTTGCCTGGATAAACGGCCCGACTCGCCTGCCGGAAGCGATATCCCCGCCAATGCAGGATCGCCTGATCCATGGCAGCACTGGCAGCTTCGTGGTTTTCGCTCATGTCGTGGTGTTCGTGGTCCAAACTTCCACCGCGTAAGTCCTGTCACATGATAGCACATGGCCTGACCGCCACAACCAGTACGCAACCAACCCTACCGGGGAAACGTCTGGACAGGCATGAACGTAGTAGTTCATGATCAAAGCCAACAAAAACAGCACACCGCACGCAACATGTGACCTTCTGACCAGTGTCGTACATAGACATACCGGCACAGTGTGTGGTAATCTTGCTATAACCAAAATTAAACTTTTTGCTCTACGCAGGTCACACGCTTACACACGCTCCCGGCACCTGCGCCTGGTCCTTCGCTGTTCTCTAGACAACCCGAATGGCTGACGGCTGAACATACGAAAGGCTGGATGGCATGATAACACCCGACAAAACAACCCGGCGTATCACTTCCATGAATGGGGCGAGAATACCATGAGCATAACCATGACTCACAGCGATGACCATTTTGCCGACCCGGACCGGATTCGCCATGTACGGGCGCATCCCCTCAACGACGAGGCATCACGCCGACTGGCGGCCATCTTCAAAGCTCTGGGCGATCCCACCCGCGTGCGCCTGCTGCATGCACTCTCCCATGCCGAGCTAACCGTCGGCGATCTCGCCCGCCTGCTGGAGATGGAAGACTCGCTCTCGGCCGTCTCGCATCACCTGCGGCTGCTACGCACCCTGCGAATCGTCAATGACCGGCGTGAAGGCAGGCAGGTCTACTATGCGCTGGAGGATAATCATATAACCCATCTGCTGCACCAGAGCCTGCAACACGTCCTGTATGGAACGCCTGAAGTGGACCCGGAGTAACCACCGGATGCCTGGCAGCATGAACGGCGCGACTGCGAGAAATCGCCAGACCGGGGGGCTTTGAAACAGGACGGAGGTATGTGGTATACTTAGGGCCACAGATGTGTTCGCAGAAGCTTGTAGCAAAGCCCCGGCTCATTTGCAGCAATTCATAAGGAGTGTGTAATCATATGGCAGCGTATCGGAATCCGCGCGGTCGCACGCGGCGGAAGGAATGTGAGTTCACAAAATTGGGAATTGTCCCGGACTACAAAGATGTGAAGCGGCTCCAGAAGTATATCACGGCACAGGGGAAAATCCTGCCACGCCGCCGCACCGGAGTAACAGCCCGAATGCAGCGCAAACTGGCGACCGCCATTAAACGTGCGCGGCATCTGGCGTTGCTGCCGGCTGCACCACAGCATACACGCAATTAGACCCACATCCTGGGAGCAAGGCGCGGGTTAACCTGATCATGACCTCCGAATCGACGACGGTACAGATTAAACCAGACGCATGGATCGCCGCAGTGCAGTCTTCCTGGCAGTTATCCGGGCATCGGATAACCGGGCCGCGTAGTCGTGTGCTGCGGCACATTACCAGTTACACGGCCCCGTTTACCGCTGAACAACTGTATACCGATCTTCAGCAGGATGCCGCCCCACCGGGCCGCGCCACGGTCTACCGAACGCTGGAGCAACTTGCGATGGGTGGCTGGGTCGCCCGCATCCATACGCAGAGTAGCGAAACCGGCTATATTGTGAGCTGGCCGGGTCATCTGCATCATCTGGTTTGCACCAATTGCGGCAGAGTGATCGCCTTTGAAGGTTGTGCCCTGGAGAACCTGCTCGCCAGCCTTGCTCGCCGGACGGACTTTGTGATCGAAGAGCATCTTTTGCAGATCTATGGCCGCTGTGCTGCGTGTCGCAGCCTGCTGGATGAGGACACGGTGTAGTCATTCTGGAGGGCGGGAGCCAGGCTCCCTGTCAGCAACTACAAACGGGGCATGCGCAATGCATGCCCCGTTTGTTATTCGATAATCAACCGGCTAGCGACACTGCTTGTTGCCGCAATTACCCTGTCCCCTATCTTAACCTGCTATGCTGGTTCACGCGACGACCGGTTTATCCGGTTGCGTCCCTGACCCGAGCAGGATACCAAACTCCTCCAGTTTGGGCTGAATGGCAGCCTGGGCACTGCTTAACTGAAGCCGCCGTTCCAGGTACTCCATATCCAGGCGCTGACGGCGCGCAATGGCGGCCGCATCGCTCAGATCATGTTTCCCCTGTTCAGCTCCCCGCCCCAGCAGCAGCTTGTGAACCAGAACATCTTCCGGGGCCAGCACTGCGACCCGCGCTCCCAGCAACGGCATGCGCCGGAGATGCTCGTACATTGGCGTATCCAGCACAAACGGATGATTCTTGCCGAGACGCTTCACGCTCAGATCATCAAAGAACTTGATGCCGCGCCACAACACCCGCTTCCCATCAAACTGAACCGCTTTCTGCTCGCGTTGTAGCAACTGAACGATCTTGTCCAGCCCTCCCCCAACAACCAGAATATCAATATCCTGGATCGGCCGTCGATCTCCATACAGATGAGCAGCAGCACCCGCACACACACCCCAGAAAATATCATTGTTGTCGAGAAGACGCTGCGCAACGCTCAAATTGCCCGCGATTAATGACATAGCGATGGCTCCTTTATCTTCGCAAGCACACATCTTGGAAGTATAGCATTATCTATCTGCTTTAACAAATTGTAAACTTGTCCGGCCCGGTCTTCGGGTTGTTAGCCGGTTTACCTGTCTATGATCCAACTCATGCGGTCCATGACCAGGCAAATCATTTCGCCTGCGGCAGCATGGTACTTGTTTATCTTGTTTCACAAAAATTTTGCACTATGTGCAAAATTTTTGTGAAACAAGCTGGTTTCTCCCACCCTGCCGGAGGCAGAATCTCCTGCCGGGTCAACAACCACCTGACTCCTGTCTATGACGACATCCTATGGCGCGATCACCAGCGGCAAGTAGACGCTGTTCTGGGCCCGCGCTTCCAGATAGGGGGAAACATTGCCGGCCATATCCCGGAAGCATACCCGAATGCTGATGACGCCGGCAGGCAGAGGCACCTCCGCATAGTAGGCGTGATCCGGATCATCCTCGGCGGTAAGTTGGCGTTCAACCTCAGTTGCCTCAAGGTGCCACACCTTTTCCCCATCATTGACTTCGATCTCGACGGCATCAACCCCGCTGCCCTGATCCTCGGCCTGGAGTACCGCCAGCATACCGGAGCCGCGCTTCAACATGACCTTGCCTACGGGCGGATCTGTATCGACCAGGATTTCCTGCATGTATGCCGGGGACGTATACCCGTTGGCATCGCGGAAGCGCACATACACCGGCTGGGCCTCATCATATCCGGCTTTCAGTTGAACCAGCGGACGTGGTTCGTACGGCTGCCAATCCGCATCGCCGAAGAGCGGATCGGGGCTGATCTGCATTGCCGCAGTATCGGCGGGTGCTTCCAGTTCGAGCGTAATTGCAGCGGTGTTACTCAGTTCGGGCGCACGTACCTGGTAGACGGGCTGCGCGCCAATGCCACTGACGGTAATGGGCAGACTGACCGGGGCGGAGCTAATGCCCATACGATTGACCGCCCGTACTTCTACCTGGTGGGTTCCATCATAGAGAACCGCCTCGAAGGAAAAATCCTCACTGGTGCTGTCAAACGCGCCATCAGCGGGGATTGCCGTCTGCCAGGGGCCATCGTCGGCGCGGTATTCTACGCGCTCGATGGGGTTGATACTGACGGTGCGCAGGAATGGGGAGGGATATCCCGTATCGCTACTCTGCCCGGTAATAACCGGCCGCTCGCCAGGTTCGACAGCTTGAATCGGGTCGAGTTCCAGACGGGGGGTGGTATCGAGCGGATCGATAATCCCATCCGCATCGCTGTCGTAGTAGCCGAGTTGCGCGAGTGCCGACGGATCAATCTCGCCATTAGCATAGGCCGACACGGGCGCAAGCATAATACTTGGCAGATTAGTCGGGCAACCTCCGATCTGACTGTTGGTGGTGGGGGTATGCAGGTAGCCGCTACGTTGCTCACAGGGAACCTGGGCCGATTTGTACTGATCGAGTGCGCCAAAGATATGGCCCATCTCGTGGGCGGCCACCGGGGCTAACCGCTGCTGACCATACGAGCCAACGTCCGAGGTCAGGACCATAAATGGACCGTTGATATAGGCATAGGCAAAGCGGTTGTCGGCAAAACGCCCATTGGCGTCGTTGGCGCTGTTGGCAACAAAAATAAGTGTGGCCCAGTCGCTCCCCTGCTGTTCACGCAGATCGTACGCGGCTGCATAGGCTTTTTCAAAATAGTTCCCGCTGTATCCCATATTGCCAAGCAGATCACCGATCCAGAGGCCCTCTTCATACAGGCTGTAGTTGATCGGCTCGTAGGCGGTCGGGACAACCTGTACATCCAGGTGGAACCGCAACCGCGCCCCGGGCAACTGCTCAGTCCACCAGTCCAGGGAAGCCTGCACCTGTTCCGTGACGGCCGCAATCTCGGATGTGGTCCAGTCTTCCAGCGAGGGCTCGGCGCTGCCGTTGCTCTCCGGTAGAATCATCCGGACAGCCACCTCCCCGGCCATAAACTGGCTGGGACCGGCAGTTTGCCACAGGAGCTCGGGGGGTGGGGGCGGTACCAGGGCATCATCCGTGAGCGGTTCCAGCGTTTCCCCGCTCCCGGCCAACCCGGTTGCCGGCACGGAATAGGCGAACGGAAGCCCGGCGAAGAAGAGGACGAAGTAGAGCAAGAGAGTATGATATTTGGTACGCATGGTGTTCCTGTAGTGTAATGCGGGTTTTGATCGTATGGAACAACAGGTATGACAATGTCTAGAATGCGAATGTCGGCAGTAAACCTTCTGACAAAGGCAGCATAACGCGATATTCGGGTTATGCCAAGAGGCGCAAAGTCCTGTCACTCTCAGGCATGTGGGGGAGCAAGGGACTAGTGCTGGTAGGCGCGAGGTACTATGTTAAAATGTCAGGAGATTTCGCCAACGGTTACGCCAAGTGGCAGCAGGATATCACCGCGCCAGATACCGTCTATCTGAACGGGGCCAAAATAGATCGGGGTATCGGCGACCCGGGAGAGATGATCCAGCAGTGCCGGATCACGCAGGGGGACGGGCAGTTTAAGCTGACGACTGTTGGAGTCAGGCACCCCGCCGGCACCGATCTGGCTCACCAGCAGCGCCGTGTCTTCGCTGGTCAGCAACTCGCCCTCTACCCGGACAAGCTGCTGTTCATACGCAGCAGCCGTGGCAAGCAGTTCACCAATCGTGACTGTCTCCGGGGCGAGGATCTTCAGACTGTCCGGCACAAACTGGTATGGATAGCGGCCATCGGGACCGAAGGTGCCCGGCCCGCGCACCTGTCCCTGAGCCTGCACAATGCCATACTGCACCGCGCCGCTCTGCGCGAGTTCGGCTGCGACGGAGGCATCAAGCGATGGGCCAATCCAGATTTGTTGGGAAGGGTCGGATGCCAGCGGCTGCGGCGGCGGTGTGGCGCTAAAACTCAGGCCATCCAGCAGCACCACGCCGGCTGGACGCACAAAGAGGTAGCCGACAACCGTAACCGACCCGCGTACGGGCGTGCCGGTCAACAGGTCCGCAACACTGCTGATCCCCGCTTTCCCCGGCAGCGAGGTTGCCGTATCTCCGGACGCGCAGCCGGATACCAGCAGCAGTCCTAGCAAGAGGCAGTGCCAGACCCGCAGCAGCGGGGGGCATATTGAATTGATCGCGCGGGGAGCAGTGGTCACTATCAGCTTCTCATATCGGTTCAATCGCTTGCCATGTTTGGTATTGTACCACAACCAGTTGCCGACATGTGATTGATTATATGGCATGAAGTGCATACGATTCTCTGCAAGCCCCCGGTGCAGGACGGTTCATTTCGGCAGCTTCCCGGCAACTTCCCGGCAGCGCACCATGCTCCCGGCATGGTTGCCCCCCTGCACGGGAATCACCCGGTTTTCCCTTTATTGACAGGATAAGATAGCCGATTGATAGGTTTTGACAGCTTTTTGGCTAGGTTTGCGCGCCGGTTCATGCTACAATACCTGACATCAACGATCTCGTGCTATGTATCACAAGTGCTGTTAGCGTGTACCACGTTTGTACATATAAGTAATCAGTTGCACAACAGCCGCCTGTTTGCGGTTGACTGTCAAACCATCGTCGCCATGCTGACAGAGTGGGTGCAACTGCAATAGAGTGAGAGGAATACAGAGCAAACTATGGGAACCAAAAACTCACGACTGCAAGGCTTCTACCAGCTTAATCCATTCGAGCGGCTCCAGATGGTCGGGGCATTTGATGGGTTGAATGACCAGGATCTGCACGCCCTCCACGGCGGCAGCGGGTCATTGTCGATAGAGCGTGCAGATAAGATGATTGAGAATGTTGTTGGTACATACAATCTGCCGTTGGGCATTGCCACGAACTTTGTTATTAACGGACGTGATACGTTAGTCCCCATGGTTGTGGAGGAGCCTTCGATTGTTGCGGGAGCAAGTTACGCCGCCCGGCTGGTACGCGCGGGTGGGGGCTTTCAGACCAGCAGCACGGACCCGCTGATGATCGGCCAGGTCCAACTCGTTGCGGTAGCCGAACCAGAGCAGGCGCGCGCAGCGATTCTGGCGCGCAGAGATGAGATCCTGGCGCTGGCGAATGCCCAGAGCCTCAGCCTGGTACGGCTGGGGGGCGGTGCGCGCGATGTCGAGGTCAACCTCTTCGAGAGCAGTCCGATGGGGCCAATGCTCGTGGTTCACCTGATCATTGATTGTCGGGACGCCATGGGCGCGAATGCCATCAACAGCATGTGCGAGGCAACCGCGCCGCTGCTGGAGCAGATCAGCGGTGGGCGGGCCTACCTGCGCATTCTCTCCAACCTGAGTGATCGCCGTCTGGCACGGGCACGCGCGGTGGTACCGCCGGCCGCCCTCGCCCGCAACGGGATCAGCGGCGAAGAAGTGGCCGAGGGGATCATGTGGGCCTATGCGTTTGCCGCAGTTGATCCTTATCGCGCGACAACCCATAACAAAGGGATTATGAATGGGATTGATCCGGTGCTGGTGGCGACCGGGCAGGACTGGCGCGCAATCGAAGCCGGTGCGCATGCCTATGCCGCGCGTAGTGGGCAGTATACCTCGATGAGCGTGTGGGAGCGGGATGCTGACGGCAACCTCGTCGGCACGCTGGAGTTGCCCCTGGCGGTGGGGATTGTGGGCGGCGCAACCAAAGTCCACCCATCGGCGCAGGCGGCCCTGAAGCTGCTGAATGTGCAGAGCGCCAGTGAACTGGCCGAGATCTGTGTGTGTGCCGGTCTGGCGAGTAACCTGGCGGCGATGCGGGCGCTGGCAACCGAGGGTATCCAGCGGGGACATATGGGCCTGCATGCGCGCCAGATTGCGCTGGCGGCCGGGGCCAGCGGTTCCCTGGTGGATACGATTGCGCGGCGCATGATCGAGGAGCGCAACATCAAACCGGCGCGGGCCGAGATGCTGCTGACCGAACTAAGCGGTGGGGTCAGCGAGCAACTTGAGATGGTTTAAACCCGCAGCATTTTTTGACATGTTTACAAAGACGGAGTGACACAGCGCATTTCCGCCCTGCTGCACTCCGTCTTTGTCTTATCTGTAACATCCCAGACAAAGGAGTTTACGCATATGATGCAGCCACAACGTCCTGTAGGGCTGATTGGGTATGGAACGTATGTCCCCCGCTATCGGATTGCGGGCAAAGAGATTGCGCGCATCTGGACCGATGGGCAGGGGGGCGTGCCCGTCACATCGAAGAGTGTGCCCGGCCCGGATGAGGACACGATCACAATGTCAATCGAGGCGGCGCGGAATGCGCTTGCACGGGCGCAGGTACCGGCCGATCAGCTCAGTGCGGTGTGGGTGGGCAGCGAGAGTCACCCCTACAGTGTGAAACCCGGCGGTACGATTGTTTCCGAGGCACTGGGCACATCACCCTGGATCAGCGCGGCGAACTGGGAGTTTGCCTGCAAAGCGGGCAGCGAGGCGATGACCGCCGGCATGGGGATGGTTGGCAGTGGTATGGCCGAGTATATTATGGCAATCGGTGCCGATACTGCGCAGGGGCGACCCGGCGATGCGCTGGAGTATACCGCTTCGGCGGGGGCGGCGGCGCTGCTGCTGGGTCCGGCCGAGCAGGCAGTCGCAACGATTGAGGCGACGCTCTCGTATGTCACCGATACGCCCGACTTTTTCCGGCGGGCCGAGCGGCCCTATCCGGTGCATGGACATCGCTTCACGGGTGAGCCGGCCTATTTTCATCATATCCGCACAGCGGCGACGCGCCTGTTGACCGAGTTGGGGCGCACGCCGCAGGACTACACCTATGCGATCTTTCACCAGCCCAATGCCAAGTTCCCGCAGTCGGTCGCCAAACAGTTGGGCTTTAGCCCGGAGCAGATTGCACCGGGCCTGCTCTCACCGGAGATTGGGAATACTTACTCGGCGATTGCGCTGGCCGGTCTGTGTGCCACGCTTGATGTTGCCAAACCGGGTGACACTATCTTTATGACCACCTATGGCAGTAGTGCCGGGAGTGACGCCTACTCGCTGGTTGTCACCGAGGCGCTGCTCGAACGCCGCGAGCGGGCCCCGCTGACCAGCGCATACCTGGCGCGGCAGGAGTTTATCGACTACGCGATGTATGTGAAGTGGCGCAACGAACTGGTGGTCGGCTAACACATCAGGTCTGGCAGACATCCTGAATACAGAAACGTCAACATGAGGAAGCATATGAAGAACGTTTATATTGTTGGTACGGGCGCAACGCCGGTTGCCGAACACTACACCCGTACGCTGACTGATCTGGCGCTGGAAGCACTGCATGCCGCGGTTGCCGAAGTAACCCCGGTTGTTGCTCCCGGTAATATCGGGGCGCTCTACGTAGGGAATGCGCTGGGGGATATTGTGGCGGGGCAGGCGCACCTGGGCGCATTCCTGGCATCGGCGGCCGGGTTGTCCGGCATCGAGGCGGTGCGGATCGAGGCGGCCGGGGCAAGCGGTGGCGCAGCCCTGCGGCAGGCGGCCCTGGCGGTTGCGAGTGGCGCGCATGATCTGGTCGCGGTGATCGGGGTTGAGAAGGTTACGGATAAGCTCGATGCCACGGTGGAAACCGGGCTGGCGCTGGCGACCGACTCCGACTTTGAGGCCGAGCAGGGGGTCACGCTCACGTCACAGTGGGCCATGCTGATGCGCCGCTACATGCACACCTACGGTTATCCGGCGGAAGCCTTCGCACCATTCCCGGTCAATGCGCACACGAATGCGGCCGCTAATCGGGGGGCGCTGTACCGCTTTAGCATTAACCCGGACAAGTACAAGAAGGCCGGGCAGGTTGCATCGCCCTTGAATATGCTCGACTGCTCCTCGCTGGCCGATGGCGCGGCCGTGGTGCTGCTGGCCTCCGAGAGCGTTGCACGTGAACTGGAAAGCCGCTCCGTGCGTCTCGCCGGCAGTGCGCTGGCAACCGACCGGCTGGCGCTGCATGACCGGCGCGATCCGCTCTGGCTGGATGCGGCGCAACAGAGCGCGGCGAATGCGCTCAAGCAGGCCGGAGTTGCGCCGGGTGATGTCGATGTGCTGGATCTGACCGATCCGCATAGTATTACGGCGGCGCTGGCCCTGGAGTCCTGCGGGTTTGTGGAGCGCGGCAGTGCCCCCCGGCATGCTGCCGATGGTGGCATTGCTCCGGGTGGTACCACACCGCTGGCAACAGCCGGTGGCTACAAGGCGCGGGGCGATGTCGGCGGTGCCAGCGGAATATACCAGGTTGTCGAACTTATCCGGCAACTCCGGGGCGAAGCAGGCGCGGCGCAGGTTGCCGACGCACGGGTGGCGTTTGCGCAGTGCCTCGGCGGGGTTGGGGCAACGGCGGTGACGCATATCCTGGTCAATGATGCGTAGCCGGGTTCTGGTTCAACCATACAAACATGACATGTGAGGAGCATAGATATGGATCTTGCAAAACATTGGCGACAGAAGGGTGCGCGTTACCGGCTGGAAGGGCAGCGCCATCGCGCAACGGGTGAGGTGCGTTTTCCGGCACGTCCGGCGGGATTGGGGGATGACCCGGCTGCATGGGAGCCGTGTACGTTGAGCGGCAAGGGGGAGATCTACAGTTTCTCCGTCCTGCGGCAGGCGCCCGAGGGATTTGACCAGGCCACGCCCTACCCGGTTGCGCTGGTCAAACTGGCGGAAGGCCCGCTGGTCACGGCGCAACTGACCGACTGTGCCGAGGCGGATCTGGCAATCGGCCAGTCGGTTGAGATGGTAACGCGGCGGTTAAAGGATACCGGCGAGGATGGACTGCTGGTGTACGGCTACAAATTCCGCCCGGTACTACAGTGACACTGCTCGCTCGTACTAGTTCTGAAAAAACCCCCGTTCCTGCTCAGGAACGGGGGTTTTGCATGCGCGCCGGATTGGAATTTCCCATGCGATGATCAGGCGTCCCGGCTTCAGCCGGATCAGACAATGATCTGGAGTCCCGGCTTCAGCCGGATCAGACGTTCCCGGCAGTATGTCGCTATCCCAGCAGGCATCCCACCGGCTCAAGCCGGGACTCCAGTGAATTACACGACTTACGCGGTGGTTTATCAAACCGGGCGTTTCACCCGATGAAACACAAACCGCCTGCGGCAGCATGGTACGCTTTTTATCTTTTTCATAAAAATGTTGCACTGTTTGCAACATTTTTATGAAAAAGAATGAAATCTTCCGCCCTGCCGGAGGCGAATCGGGCCGTTCGTTCAGGTGAACACCTGGTTTGGAACCGACCGCGTAACTCGTGTGAATTACACGACTTACGATGATCAGGAGTCCCGGCTTCAGCCGGATCAGGCGTTCCCGGCAGTATGCCGCGGCCCCAGAAAGCATTCACCGGCTCAAGCCGGGACTCCTGTGCATTACCTATCCGAACTATGGTTTCAACCTGCTTCAGCCGGATCAGGCGTTCCCGGCAGTATGTCGCTATCCCGGCAGATATTCACCGGCTCAAGCCGGGACTCCTGTGCATTACACGACTTACGATGATCAGGAGTCCCGGCTTCAGCCGGATCAGGCGTTCCCGGCAGTATGTCGCTATCCCGGCAGATATTCACCGGCTCAAGCCGGGACTCCTGTGCATTACCTATCCGAACTATGGTTTCAACCTGCTTCAGCCGGGACTCCCGAATGGCATATCCGGGTTATTTGCTCACATGGCATACTCATTCTTAAGCTATACAGTAAAGAATAAAAGTTGCTGTACAATAGGCGCAGCAACACATGATCCGGTTCAATAATGGTAACAATCTTGTAAGACAATGGTAACACCTGTTGCTTTCAGCACACAGCGGTTTATACTAAAGTGAAGCAGCATACCCTGGACAGAGACATTCTCCCTACTGTATCCAGCAACGAAGGAATGAAGCTATGCCTGAGTTTATCCCTCCGCAAACAAACAACGCAATGCCGGTAGAGGAGGCGCAACGGTGCAAGTTAGCTGAAATTATCGAGCGGGAGGGCGATGCCTTCTTTCGTATGCTGTTGTCTTCGCATACTGTTATTATCCTGTTGATTGTCCCGACCACCGGCGACATTGTCGCGGTAAACCCGGCCGCCGACACCTTTTACGGCTATCCGCCCGGTACCCTGCGAACCATGAATATCACCGCCATTAATACGCTGCCGCCGGATCAGGTGCAGACAAAGATGCAGCAGGCCCAGACGGGACAGTGTACCTGGTTTCATTTTCGCCATCGGCTGGCATCCGGTGAACTGCGTGATGTAGAGGTCTACTCCAGCCCGGTTACGCTTGGCGAGTGGACGCTGCTCTGCTCGATCATTCATGATATTACCGCGCGGAAGCAGGCCGACTCAGCCGTGCAGCGCATGCAGGAAGAGTTAGAACTCCGGGTTGAGGAGCGCACGGCAACGCTCACCCGGATCAATAATGTCTTGCAGACGGAAATTGCCGAGCGGCAGCGCATCGAAGCAGCTCTGGAGCGGCTCCAGCATTACCACGAGTTGATCTTGCAGGCGGTGGGTGAGGGTATTCTGGGGCTGGATATCACCGGACGGATCACCTTCGCCAACCCGGCGGCCCTCCGCATGGTGGGTTACACGGCTAACGAGTTGCTCGGTCAAACGCCGCAACTGCTGCTATCCAGTACATCCGCTCCCATCGCTCCCGAAACGGCCGGTACGCCGAACAACGGTAGCGTTTACACAGCGCTGCAGAGTGGAGGCATCCAGCAGTCGGCGAGTGAGATCTTCTGGCGCAAAGATGGCAGCTCGTTCCCGGTTGAATACACCAGCGCGCCCATGCTGAACCATGGTGAAAGCGAAGGCACGGTTATTCTTTTTCGGGATATTACCGAGCGGAAAGCGGCCGAAGCGCGGCTCTGCCATCAGGCGTTGCACGATATCCTCACTGGTCTGCCAAACCGTACGCGCTTCCTGGACATCCTGGAGCAGGCGATGATCCGCGCGGAGCGGGATGCCCACTACCGCTTTGCGGTGCTCTTTCTGGATCTGGATAACTTCAAGGTGGTGAACGATAGCCTGGGCCACCTGGCCGGCGATCAACTGCTGATCACGATTGCCCGGCGTCTGCGCACCTGTTTGCCGCCGGATAGTACGCTGGCGCGGTTTAGCGGCGATGAGTTTACCATTCTGCTTGACCGTATCACCGATACCGCCGATGTTGTTACGCTGGCCGAGACCATCCAGCAGATATTGACTGTACCGATCCAGGTCAACAACTATAAGATCAACACTTCGGTAAGTATCGGGGTTACGTACAGTTCAACCGCCTATACGCACCCGGCGGATCTGCTGCGCGACGCCGATGCCGCCCTGCACCAGGCAAAAGCACAGGGCCGGAACTGCTATGTAATCTTTGATAAAGCGATGCGAATGCAGGCGCTGGAGCGGCTCTACACCGAGAATGATTTACGCCACGCCATTGAGCATGCCGAGTTGTACCTGCACTACCAGCCGATCTTGCATCTGCCTACCGGGAAGATCGCCGGGTTTGAAGCGCTGGTGCGCTGGCAGCATCCGCAGCGGGGCACTATTTCCCCGGTGGAGTTTATTCCTATCGCCGAGGAAACCGGCCTGATCGTTCCGCTGGGCTGGTGGGTGTTACGCGCGGCATGCCGGCAGATGCGTGTATGGCAGCAGCAGTTCCCGGAATACGAATCACTTGTGATCAATGTCAATCTCTCGGTCCAGTCGGTGATTCACCGGGATGTTGGACTATTGATCCGCACAATTCTGGAGGAGACTGCGTTTGATCCCCAGTTCCTCCATCTTGAAATTACCGAAAATGTGATGATGGATCATGCCGATACGACGATTGCCACACTGCGCCAACTGAGCGAACTGGGTATTCGGCTCTGCATTGATGATTTTGGGACTGGCTTCTCATCGTTGCGCTACCTACACCGCTTCCCGATCCATATACTGAAGATCGACCGCGCGTTTGTCAGCACCCTGCAGGAGAATGCCGAGAGTCGCACGATTACGCAGAGTATCGTATCGTTGAGCCATACGCTGGGCAATGAGGTCGTCGCGGAAGGAATCGAGACAACGGAGCAACTGGCGGCGCTACGGGAGTTACGCTGCGAGTATGGCCAGGGCTACCTCTTCTCCCGCCCGGTCGATAGCGCAACCGCCACAGCACTGCTGGCGGAGGGAAAAGCGTACTATTAAGAGACTGGTTGATTCATGATTACGGGAGTTACGCGGTGGGCGTTTGGACCACGAACAACACGCAATGAGCGAATACCGCGAAACTGCCAATGCTGATAGATATCAGGCGATCCCGCGTTTGGCGGGGGATATCGCCTCCGGCAGGGCGGAAGATCTCATCTTTTTTGTAAAAAAAGAAAAAAGCACCATGCTACCGCAGGCGAAATACGCCGTTATCAAGAGCAAATGGTCCGTTGGCACACGCACCGCGTATCTCCTGTCATGATTAGCTTGCGCAAAGCCGCAAAGGTTTCCAGAAGGGATGCTTTGCAGCTTTGCGCAATGTAATTCAGTAGTCAAATCGACCCACCTGCAACCATCCCCCAACCAAAAACGTCTTCTCATCATCTTATACCGATTTGTTGTCATCGCAACAGCAAACACCGAGAACGCAGAGATGATACCCGGGAATGTGCCGCCGTTGCGCCGGTTACGCCCGTTCTCGTTGATTGCTGGTTTGATGGCAACAGGACTTACGCGGTGCGCGTTCAAATGAGACATCAACTCCTGTGAACGTCGTCTTCGCCTGCGGCAGTATGGTACGCTTGTTTTCTTTTTCGCCCTGCCGGAGGCGAGTCGGGTGTTTATCCAGGCAATTGCCGGGTTTGGAACCGACCGCGTAAGTCCTAGGCAAATTGGGATCACCCACCACGCATTACGCATTACGCATCAACGCATCACTCGTCGCGAAGGAAAAGAAAGGAGAAGGCGCGATGTCTGCCATTCGTAAGCCGGAACTCTATCCCAGCCTGCCCATCACCGAGGGCATGCTGGTACCGATGGATCGGACCCTCCCGCCCGTGCCGCTCAAGCATACCGCGGTGCGCGCCAATATTATCGGCCCGCTCTGCGATGTTGAGGTGACGCAGCAGTTCCACAACACCCATACCCGCCCGGTTGAGGCACTCTATGTCTTCCCGCTGCCCGAGGATGCGGCCGTCACCGCGTTGACGCTGACCATCGGGGAACGCGTAATCCAGGGCGAAGTACGCGAACGCGAGCAGGCCCAACGTGACTACGCCGAAGCCCGTGATGCCGGGCAGGGTGCCGCGCTGCTGGAGCAGGAGCGCCCCAACCTCTTCAGCATTGCGGTTGCCGATATTCAGCCCGACGCGCAGGTACAGGTAACGCTGCGTTTTCACGACCGCGTACCCTATGACAACGGCGGCTTTGAGTTTGTCTTTCCCACCGTCGTGTTGCCGCGCTATCTGCCACCCGATCAGGACACGAGCGAAGATGCGCAACGCATGACGGCGACGCCCCTGCTGCCGGAGGCGACCCGCGACGGGCACACCCTCAGCCTGGAGGTGACGCTTGATACCGGCAAGTTGGAGACGATCAACAGTCCCACCCACGATGTAGAGACGCAACTGGAGCGTGGGCGGACGCGGGTGACGCTGCGCCAGGCGGATGCGATCCCCAACCAGGATTTTATCCTGCGCTACCGACCGGCGGGCAAGCAGTTTGCGACAGCGGCCTTCACCTATCGCCCTGCCGGCAAGCCGGGCACGCTGCTGCTGATGCTCACGCCACAGGCCGAAGTTGCGCCGGAAGATGTAGTGCCCCGCGAGTTGCTGTTTGTGTACGACCGCAGCGGCTCGATGGGCGGTGACAGCATTGTGCAGGCGCGCAACGCTCTGCGGGCCTGCCTGCGGGCGCTCAACCCCGGCGATACCTTCAACATCTTCCCCTTTGATAACCGGGTGGAGTTGTTTGCACCGCAACCCTTGCCCTTCACCCAGGAAAACGTGGACCGGGCGGATGCCTACCTCGAACAGATCAATGCCCGGGGCGGGACGGAGATCCTCAAAGCGCTTCAGACGGCCCTGGATCAGCCGCGTGATGCCGAGCGCCTGCGCGTGGTGGTGTTTATGACCGATGGCGCAGTGGGCAATGAGGAGCAGGTGCTGCGCGCGTTGCGCCGCTCCCTAAACGAGGCGCGGGTCTACGCCTTTGGTATCGGTTCGGCAGTCAACCGCTACCTGCTGGACAAACTGGCCGAGGTGGGGCGTGGCAGCGTCGAGTATATCTTCCCCGGTCAGGCAATTGAGGAAGCGGTGCAGCGCTTTCAGAACCGCGCGGCCTTCCCGGTGCTGGTTGATCTGGCGATTGACTGGGGCGGCGCACGGGTGGCCGATGTCTACCCTGACCCTCTGCCGGATCTCTACGCCGGTCAGCCGTTGACCTTGCTGGCGCGCTTCCACAGCAGCGGCCATGCCCAGATCCGGCTTACGGGACGCACCCCGCAGGGCAGCTATGCGCAGACGCTAGAGCTGGAGTGGCCCACCGCCACCCCCGACCGGGGCGCGCACTGGGCCACGCTACCGCAGGTCTGGGCGCGCGCCCGGCTCGATGCCCTGCTGACCCGCGAGCGTGATTTTCCTGAGCAGCAGAGCAAGCTGCGGCAGGAGATTATCAGCCTGGCGCTGGAGTATAACCTGCTCAGTCCCTACACCGCGTTTGTGGCAATCGAGCAGCAGCAACACCCGGAGCGCGAAGCGGCCACGCCGGTGCGGGTACCCATTCACCTGCCGCAGGGTACATGGCGTGCGGCATTTGAGCCGAACCTGCCACACGGTGCGAGTGTCGGGCATAGTGGTCAGAGTGCGGCACCTGGTGCGATGTTCCTGAGTATGGCAGCACCACCGCCATCACCCGCATCCTCTCCCGCGCCGCAGGGCCGGGCACGTCGCAGTGGGATGCTGCAACGGATAGGTGATACCATGACGGGCATGTTTGGCAGCCAGGCTCAGAGTCCCGCGCCCGCGCAACGCGCTGAGACAGGTGCGGACTGGTTATCCGGCTCGGCAGCACAACGCGCCGGGAGTGGCGATCAACCGGCCGCACGCGGTCAGGCCGACCTGCCGGCAGAGACGCGCTACGATCTGGCGCTGCGCTACCTGGCACGCACGCAGAGTGTTAGCGGGGCGTGGGACGAGTCGAGCGTGGCGACGGCGCTGGTGCTGCTGGCCTGCCTGCGCGGTGGGCATAGTGACCGGGCCGGCAACTTCCGGCCGCAACTGACGCGGGCCGTCCGCTGGCTGGTGGCGCAGGCCAGTAACGCTTCGGTCGCTCCAGTAGTCGCCTGGGCGCTGGCGGAACTGGCCGCGCAGACCGGAGCCGCAGCTCACGCCGCCGCGCGGGATGCAGCTCTGGCGCATGCCACCCCGGTCGATGCACTGGATCAGGCATGCCTGACGCTGGCACAGGCGCGAGCAGCGGGTAAGTCGTTTACACCCGACCAGGACATACCGCTCGCCAATCCCCAGGCGACCCTCGCCAACCTGGATGAGCGTGGAGCCCTGGCACTGGCGCTGGCGCTCCGGGTTGGCGTGGATGCGGCGGCGGACCTGCCTGCTGCGCTGGCAACGCAGCAGCAACCGGATGGGCGGAACGCCGGAGCGGTCGTACCAGCAGGCCACACGGTTGACCAGCCGACCAGCATGATCTTTGCGGCGACGGCGGTAGGCGCTATGGCATGGCATAAGTGAGTAACATGTTGCATAAATCACAATATATGCTATGCTGATGTTCACCTATTCGCTGGTACCATCAGTCAGGGCATAGTCCGCTGACGCCTCCTCGCGCAGATGCGCTATGCCGATATGCACCCGGGCGCTATAGTCAATCTGCCGGATCGCCCGGGTCTACTTACGAGAGGACATTGTGGACAAAATCATGGTTGTCAAAGTCGGCGGGAACGAACTGGATGCCCCCGTGTTTCTGCAGGAGTTGTGTGCCACGCTGGGCGCAATGGATCACCCGCTGGTGCTGGTCCATGGGGGTGGCAAGGAGATCAGCGCCGCGCTCGAGCGCTATGGTCAGGAGGTCCGCTTTATCGATGGGGTGCGGGTGACATCACCAGAGAGCATGGCGATCATGGAGATGGTGGTGTGTGGCAGCATCAACAAGCGGATCGTCTCCCGGTTGAATGCCGTGGGGCGGCAGGCACTGGGCTTGAGTGGCGTGGATCTGGGGCTGCTGCGCTGCACGCCCTACCGTCCCGATGGCGTGGATTTCGGGCGCGTCGGTAGTATCTCCTCGGTTGACGTGCCGGCGTTGCGCACCCTGCTTGACCAGGGCTGGCTGCCGGTACTGGCCCCCGTAGCACTGGGACAGGATGATAATCTGGCGTATAATGTGAATGCTGATCATGTAGCATTGGGCGTGGCTGCGGCGCTGGCGGCAGACCGAACCGCTACAGAACTGGTGTTTGTGAGCAATGTGCCGGGAGTATTGCGCGCAGGCCAGGTTGTGCCCCAACTCACCGCCGCCGCGATTGAGCAGCAGATTCAGGCGGGGGAGATCCAGGGCGGGATGATTCCCAAGGTCCGCTCGGCGCTGATGGCCCTGGAGCGGGGGGTCACGACCGCACGCATCACCAATCTGGCGGGGCTGGCAGCGGGCGGCACACGCATTGCATTGCAGCAAAAGACTGTATGATCAGTTAGCTTTTTGCGCCATAACGACGGTCCCCACCAGTGCGCTCGTCTACGCACACCTGACGGTGACCCCGTCGCTACAATCGATACCAATCCAGGAACAACCAGATCATGATAAGCGACTCCGAAATTCACTATGTTGATGCCGGTGATATTTTTCGCAACCTCGCGCCGGAGCAGCGGGAACAGATCGAGCGACTGCTAAGCTACAAGACCTATCCGGCGGGACAGATCTTCCACTCCCCCGATGAGTATGGTGAACAGCTCTTTGTATTGCGCTCAGGCCAGGTGCGGCTCTACAAACTCTCGACTGAGGGCCGCGCGCTGACTCTGGCCGTGCTGGAGGCGATTACTATCTTTGGCGAGATGACCCTGGTCGGTCAGTGGATGCATGACACCTTCGCCGAGGCGATCACGGAATGCACCATTGGGATTATTGACCGGGAAGCACTGCGCCAGATTCTGGAGAACTACCCGCAGGTTGCGCTCAGCTTTATGGAAATTATGGGGCAGCGGCTCCACGCAATTGAGAATAAACTGGCCGATATTGCCTTCAAGAGTGTTCCGCAGCGACTGGCCTCGGTGCTGCTCAATCTGGCGAATATATCCGGCGTGCCGAAGCAGACTGATACTCCGCCGTCGGTGATGCGCTACACGCATCAGCAACTGGCCGAGATGGTCGGCTCATACCGCGAGACCGTGACCAAAGCGATGGGTGAGTTTCGGGAAGCCGGGCTGATTCGGGTCGAGGAGGAGACGGTCTACCTGACTGACCTGGAGGAGTTACAGCGGCTGGCAAATCGCTAGGGCAGTGCGAGGAGTTGCTGGAACCCACGACCGGCAACTCCTCATTGCTCTGGTTGCATCTGCCGCAGCAGCGTGGGAAAACCCGTTGCCCTGCGCTATCCAGGCGGTGTGCAGCAGGACCGGAGCAGCGCCGTTACGGGCGCTCGCCGGCGTTTAGGACTGTTGCTGCGCCTTCTGATCAACATAGCGCCCTTCGTTGTCATAGCGGTCTGGTTCTTCTTCCCGCAAAATCGGCCACCAGGGGAAGATTTGCCGGGCGCGTATGCCGATCCAGGCCCAGAGCACGCCTTGCAGAATAACCAGCACGACAATCAGTAACAGGCTGAACGAGACAACATCCATACGGCATGACCTCTCTTTCTTTCCTGACTAAAGGAACGGGCGATTGCGTTTACGTGGAATGAAAACGCGCGAGTGGATTGAATAATAGAAGTATAACGTATTCTGGTCATATTTGCAATAGGTCGTAGTTGTGTGGATTGCAGCTTTGCAAGGGACAACTGGGGCTCGACCAGGCGCGTCGCGTTCCCGGCACGCGCAATTTGGCGTAGGAAAAGGTTAAAGTGGGTAGCGAGCCGGGGGATGAACAGTTCCTATCCGAATTATTGGTGCGAATCATATTGCCGGTGTGCTATAATCCCACCGGATTTTTGTTCACAAATGAAATTTTTCTTGCATACACCAGGTAGCCGGCCTTGACACTTCTCGATACCCAGATCGCTGCCCTCCTCGAAACATATCACCTGGGGCCGCTCCGGCGCCGGCAGACAGTTGTCCGCACCGGAATTATTCCAACCTTTGTTGTTAATGGCACGCTGGTGCTGCGGTTTGATAACCGGGAACCGGAGCGGGTGCGCCTGCGCAAAGAGGCCACGCTCTACCAGCGCCTCGCAGCCGCGACCGAACTGCCCGTGCCACGCGTGTTGGCCCTCGACACATCGCATGCAATTCTGCCCTATGATGTTATCATACTGGAGTGGCTGCCGGGTGTCCCCGCTCTCGATATCTGGAAGCAACTGGATCTGATGGCGCAGCAACAGATCTCGTATGACCTGGGGCAGGCGCTGGCCCGCCTCCACAACGTCACCTGCTGCGGCTATGGCGGCTTTGACCGGCAGTCCGGTGAACTGGGCTACGCTAGCGACTGGCAGAGCTATCTGCTGGATCGGGCCGCCGAGACACTGGTGGTATTATGGCAGCATGAAGGATTGCCCGCGCCCCTGCTGGACGGCGCCGAGCGATATCTGCTGCGCACGTTCATTCCGGTGACGCCGCCGCCGGTGGTGGTGCATGGCGATTTTGGGCTGCATAATGCGCTGGTAGAACGGCGGGGCACAACCTGGCGGCTCAGTGGCCTGATCGATTTTGAGTGGTCTCTGGCGGCCGATGCCACCTACGAATTTGCTACCGGCCTGCTGATCGAGCCGGATGAGGTCAACCCGCTACCGGCATCGTTTCTGGCGGGCTACCGGAGTTTGCGGCTCCTGGATACGGACTGGGTGCAGCGCAGCGCAATCTACCGCCTGATCTATCATCTGACGTTGTGTGGTCTGGTCTGCCGCCACTACGATGGCGATCCGCAGATGATGCACTACCATCGTGGCATGATTGTCGATATTCTCAAAGCCTATGTGTAAAATCAGAGAGGGGGAACCTATGTCCCATGTTGTCGGTATCTCCGAAATTGTGCTCTGGACCGCTGACCAGCAACGGTCCCTGGCGTTCTACCGGGATCTGCTGGGGATGCGCGTAATCTCGCCTCCGGAACTGCCCAATGTCTTCCTGCAGGCGGGTGAGGGCAACGCAGGCATCCCGCAGATGATTGTGCTGGTGCCGAAACCGGAGGCGATCAAGGCCCAGCCGTCCGGCTACCAACTGCACCATCTGGCACTGGAGTTGCCGGCAGAGCAGTTTGATGCACAGCATGCGGCACTGGTGGCAGCGGGCTACCAGCCGCGCGACGGCAAGCATCCGGTTCTTGCCAGCCGCACGATGTATGTTGATGATCCTGACGGCAACGAGGTAGAATTTATCTGCCGCGCCGCAGCAGCATAGGTGACAATGAGAGGAGAATGGAATGGGAAGAGCAATGACGCATTATCTGTTCCGACTACTGCCAGTGGCACTCCTGCTGCTGCTGGCGGTACCGGCCCTGGCCCAGGGCACCCTGATCATTCAGGATGCAACGGGCAACCTGAACCAGGACGACATCGAAGCCGCCGCTGAGCCGCTGCTGGACCGGGGTGCTACCGTGGCGATTTATCTGGAGCAGACAGGTGGTGACACCGATTTTCTCCAGAACCTGGAAGCCGACGGGCTGGTCCGCGATGGACAGGCGCAGACGCGTATGATTGCGATCTATGTGGCCCTGGATGAACGCTATAGTGCGATCCGGTTTGGTGATGCCTGGAATGAAGCCCTCGCTATCAACGAAAACTATGAGAATATACGCGAGGCGGAGCTTAACCCACAACTGGCGGAAGGTAATTTCACGCAGGCCTATGTCAATGCCCTCCAGTCCATAGATGCGTATATCGAAAATCCACCGCAGCCGGGGGGCGGCACCCAGGTTAATGTCAACTTTATTCCGCCTGTGATTGGCGTGTTCGTGCTGGTTGGTCTGTTTGTCGGCTGGGGCGTCTTCAGCCGCCGCCGGGCAGCCGGCCGGGCGCTGACCGATGCACGCCGGCGCATGGAGGAAGCGCGCCAGGGGGCCGGGTCAGCTATCACCGATATGGGACGGCAACTCAAGACCGCTCAGGAGAAGGCGCAGTTTGATCAGGTTTCCTATGGCCCGGCGGATGTGGAACGGCTGACCCAGACACAGCGCGAAGTCGAAATGCGCTTTGCCGATATCCAGGGGCGCTTCGATGATCTGAATGAGGCACTCGAGCGGCGGGCCGAGCCGACGATTGCACAGTACAATGAAGCCACTCAGGGCTATGGTCAGGTGCAGCAGATGGTCACCGATTTGCGCGGTCGCCTGGAAGAGATCAACCAGATGCGCGTCGAGTTGGATCAACTGGCGCAGCAGGCTCCCGGCGAAATCGATCGCGCAAAAAAAAACGTGAATGAGGTCGCCGAGCGGCTGAACGCGCTGCAGGGGGAGATCGCCGATAGCGCCACGGTGCTGGCCCCGATGCGACAACAGTTAGCTCAGGCAGAACAGGCGTTGGCCGAGCATGACGCCCGCAGCGCGATTGCCCACGCTCAGGAAGCAGTGACGGCGGCGGCGGCGCTTGACAACACACTGCAAACGTATCAGACGATTCGCGCAGGGATTGTGCAGGGGCGCAACGATGCGGAGCGGCTCCAGGCCCAGGGCTACCACATGGAGGATAGCCAGTCGGCCCTGGATGGCGCGCGCGCAACCCTGACCGAGGCGGCGCAACTGCTCCAGACACACGGGGCAACTGCGGCCGATACCGCGATCGGGTCGGCGCAGGCGCTCCTGGAGGAGGCCGTTGCCAATGGGCGCGGCCGGGTTGAGCTGCGCACGGAGAATGAACAGCGTCTGGCAAGCATTAACACCCTGGGGCAGCAGGTGGCGCAAGAGATCACCGCAGGCCACCAGACCTTCGATATGGTGGACGAGTTTGCCGAGAGTACCTGGAGCGATATCCGGGGGAACGGCAGTGAAGCCGAAGCCGCCGCCGCCCGCGCCCACGAGCACTGGCGCAATGCGCAGCGGAAGAACACGATGGAAATCCAGGAGTTTACCGCCGCCCGAGAAGACCTGGACGCAGCCGAGGCCGAGCTGACCTATGCCCGCTCACTGATTGCGGCCATCACCCAGCGCCTGCAGGATCTGGAGACGGCCCGCGCTACCGCCCGCGATGAACTGGAAGCCGCCGCCGCCGATATCAGCCGGGGATGGGAGTTTGTTCGCTCGCATGATCCGGATGTCGGCAAGGCACCGGAACAGCAACTGCAACAGGCCGAGCAGTTACTGGCTGCCGCCCGCGCCGAGATGGATCAGACCAAACCCGACTGGCTAGAGCTGGTCAAGCAGGCGCAGCAGGCAAACAACCTGGCCGACGAAGCACTGACAGAGGCACGCTCGGAGGTAGAGGCCATGGAGAAGCGGCGTACGCAGGCCGAACGTGCCCGCAAACTTGCTGAGGTCGAGGTGCAAAAGATTGTCCGGTTTGTCCAGGTGCATCGCCAGGATCTCCAGGCGGAACACCTGCCTCCTGTTGACCGGCTTCAGGAGGAGATCCAGGCAGCGCATGCCCTGTTGCAGCAGGCCGAACAGCGCGAGGAAGAGGCCCGGGGCAGTGCCTTGCAGGGAGCCTACACCTACTACACCCAGGTCCAGGCCGAGGCCGGGCAGCTCTATGCCACGGTCTATGCCGATTTTCAGCGGCTGGAGCAGTTGCGTACGCAGGTCAACGCCAAGTTATCCCAGGCGCGGGACGCGATTGCCGCCGCTGAGCGGACTCTGAGCGACTATGGCTCGATGGTGCCACACGACGCCGCGCCGGTGCGGACGTTGCGGGCCGCGCGCCGCCGCTTTGAGCAGATCCAGTTGCCGATTACGGGAGAGCAGAATCTGCAAGAGACTCTGCGCCTGGCACAGGCGATCCGCGAGGATGCCCGCCGGGCCGAAGAAGATATTCGTCGCACCTACCGACGACCACCCGATCATGATGCCGGTGAGTTTGTGGCCGGAATGGTCATCGGTGCAATGCTCGACGCGGCCTCAGACTCTCACCGCAGGGGTGGCTGGGGGGGCAGTGGCAGTTGGGGTGGCGGCGGTGGTAGCAGCGGCGGCGGGGGCTGGGGCAGCCTCGGCGGTGGCGGCGGCAGTTGGGGCGGCGGCGGCGGCGGCGGCGGCCG
>DAOTVB010000281.1:0-12493 GCA_034436755.1 Chloroflexaceae bacterium
CAGGGTCTGCAAATTTTGCACAAACATCCCAAACACGCGATCAGTCTGCTCGGCTACCCCGGCGGTGTCACCCGTGGCAAACATGCGCTGCAGGCTGCGATACTCGCGCTCGTACTGGCGAAACGGCTCGGCCGGAAGCACATGGTAGATACTCTGCGCCAGCCCGCCGGGGGTATGATTGGGCATATCATACAGGTCGATCAGATGCTCGGCGGCAAGCAGACCCATCTCCTGGGCCGTTTCCATCGCGGTCTGCAGCAGGCGGGTTTTGCCGATACCCCCCCGACCAACCAGAAAGATCGCACGCGCCTGGGTTGATGGTTCTGCCAGCACCTGCTGGATCTGATTGCGCAGACGCGCCCGACCAACCAGTTCGGGGGTAGCATAGACGCCAGTAAAACGAGATTCTGGATATGTATTCGTCATAGCAACTAAACCTTTGTCGTCATGAATGCTGTATGCGCCGTATGGAACGTCTCAGATGCCAAGCGATACCCGGGAGCGGTCGGTATTCTGCGCCAGGCCGGCAGATTCGGGTCCGTTGAGACAGTCTGCCGGGTCATACCCTGCTGCACTCAGCGTGTTGGCGTGCAAGGTAGCCCGCTCCAAAAAATAGTCGCGCCCCCGCGCAAACTTCTCGGCCCAGGTCAGGTAGAGTTGGTAGGCTCGACACTGCAGGCGGCACCAGATCGCCGGCTTCTGTTCAAAGAGCAAACTTCGCAAGAGCAGACAGATCGGTTGATCAATTCGATAGCGTCCATCTTCCCAGCGTACCAGGTGGGTCTCAAGCAGCATGCTGCGTATGGAGCGGGCATCGGTCGTGCTGGTCTGCTTCTCCAGCGCGGGATCGTTCTGATAGGCGGCAACCATGGCCGGGATCTCCTCGTCCCGAAACCCATCCAGAATGCAGAGCGCTTCCAGGTAGGGCCGCACATGGGCCAGTTTATGTTCGGGTATGACACTGAGCAGTTCATTGACGACCTGGTTCAGGCCACCTGATTCATCTTTAAACTGGGCCAGAAGCACATTGGCACCGGGATAGCCACTGGCTAACGCGAGAATATCACCGGCCAGTTGTTCTTTGCCGGGAGCCTGGCGCTGCAGTTGCTGCCGGATCTGCTCCAGCGTAAAGGTGTCCAGCGGGTGGCGGTTGACATCCACGCGCAGGTAGGGTGACTCCCAGGAGTAGAGCCGGCCACGCCCGGTCATCACAATCAGAACATTCGGCAGGGCCGCGAGGGGAGCCAGCAGATAGTCCTCAAGCGCTTTCAGGAGTTGCCAGTCGGCCTCGAAGACCGAGTCGATAATCAAGACCAGAACATGCGCGCTGTTGCTCTGCTTTTCGACTTCACGGGCCAGCCATGCCGTCAACTCACGCAGCGAGGCATTTGCGGGTACGTTTGCGCTGACCTGTTCGCCCACCCAGCGAGTAATCTGCCGGGTGAATGCTTCGGGCTCTTGCTGGTGGTCGCTGATAAATAACTCGCCGGGTTGGGCCTGCTGCTGTTCGGGCCGCGGAAACAGACTGACCAGGAGCGCGGTGACATCGGTAAGGGCCGGCAAGATCTGGCGCTTAAGATGAAATGAGAGCCAACTTTTGCCACTGCCCCGCTCCCCCTGAAAAATCACTGTTCGCGCAACATGCTCCTGCCCATCGCGCATATGTTGAATGCTATTGATAACAAGGTTTATTTCTTCTTCACGATTAACAAACTTTTCTGTATCATATAGTAACATTGCACTCATTACGTCTCTCCAATCACGACACCAGCAGAGTGAACCGTCATCGTTTTGCTCCCTGTGGCTCTGTGCCGGCTGCTTCGTTGTAGTTTCGTATTCATGGTGTTCCTGTGTATGATTTCATGAGTGATGGTAGCTGCTCCCCGGGTGCCTGCGATACCATGCCAGCGCGTTATCTATATCTGCCGGGTCAAGATAACCCGTGATATCAGGCGTTCTATGAACATATTCCTGAAAAACGCGGCGGACCAGGATGAGCAGTTCGCGTGGTAGTGGGGCGACCAACGCGGCCAGGATCGCTTCCACGTCCCGCAGGTCCGGGCTGCTGATCGCGTCGAGACTATCGAACTCACCACCGCTGGCAACATAAACGCGTTTGCGAATAAGCTCCGCCAGCATCGGCGGCGTCCACTGCAGGCGCGCGCGCGCGGTTTCGGCGGCAAAATTCGGAATACGCTCATTGAGAACCGGCTCGGTTTCCAGCGGCAAAAACCCTTTCAGGTAGATCTTGCGTGCGGCCCAGCCTTGCGCCTGGGCAAACATCGGCATCAGCCACTCGGTGATCGCTACCGGGTCGTCACTGGTCTCCGGGAAGGCATCGGCTCCATCGACGAGCAGCAGAATTGAGCGAAAGCCTAACACCCGAAAGAGCAGGTCAACCAGTTCTTCAAACCCGGCCTCCGGGGCCGGTGGGTTAACCGGCTCGTCGGTCAGGGCGGCCTCCAGCACATCGCACAGGCGCAACAAGATCATGGCGGTGGGTGGATTGGGCAGGACATAGGCGCGATGTAGCAGGGGTGGCAGCACAAAGGGTGTGTTGGCCTGACGCAGAATTGCCAGGTAGCGTTGCAGCGGTCCTGGCAGGGTGCCGGCGAGGAAGGTTGCCAGCCGCTGCTGTTCGGGTGGGTCGAGGCCCAGCAGGTGTTCCGGCCGGAACGCCAATCCGATCAGCAGCGCAATTGCGCCGGAGCGTACCAGATTGCGCAGGTGGCTCTCCAGAGTCGGCGGGTAGTGCTCAAACGGGTATGCCGTCAGCAGATAGGGGATGGGGAAGGGATGCAACCCACCAACACCCACCCAGCAAGCCCGGGTTGTGTAGACATGCATGGCCGTTTTGCCGCCGCCGGCCGGGGCAAACACGCAGGTTGGCGTCTCGGCCCAGGCGCTGGCAAAGGTCTCATGCCCGATCAGATACTCGCCCAGCCGGGCATCACCGGAGGCTTCCAGATATTCAAATGGGTTAAACTGAAACCCCAGTTCACGGAGCCGGAGTTCCACAAGATTAGTAGTTGTCTCGAACAGATGCACAACGATCTCCCTGGTCGGTAGAGCCGGGCTGATATTTCAAGGGATGTATCGTGCGCGAACAGGGTAGCACTGCTCGTTCCTGGCCGGGTATCAGCCTGACGTGGGGTGGCCTGTTATGCGCAATTGGTCGGGCAGAGCATATCTCTCTTATGAGTATACTCGCACTTTTTCTCACCATGCCAACATCTGCCTTGCAATTACCTCACCGGAACCTCTCACGTCCCGCTTCGCGTCACCAGACATGCTCCAGGCGGACACCCTGACCGCGTTTCGAGATAATGTACACCGGATGTTTCGGATCAGGCTCGATCACTTTTCGGAGACGCCAGAGCAGTGTGTCGATGACGCTGCTCCAATCCCGGGGCGACTCCCATCCCGGATCATCCGCAGCCTGCGGTTCATACTCAAGGCCGCGATAGGCTTTGTAGAAGAGTTCGCTACGTGTGCAGAGGCGCGGCCGCTGGGTGTAGAGATAACAGAGAATCTTGTAAATGCCCGGCTGCATATCCGTCACCTCGCCATAACCAAGAAAAACCTGCTGTGTCAATGCGTTAAGCCAGAGGCGCGGGGGATGCCGCTGTTGTAGCACCAGCCAGTCGGTCTGGGTCAACGGTTGCTGCGTGCCGCGCGCCAGGTATGTTTCGACCAGGGGGCGTAGCAGTTCCAGCCAACCACGCGGCAGGCGTCCACCATAGCTCTTGAGCCAGGCGAGCAGATCCGGGGCAGTGCAGAGATCGGCGAGGGTACATGGCTCGCGTCCGCAGACCAATGCCAGTCGCCGCTCCAGCAGACGCGTCAACCGCTCCGGGGTCCACTCCAGTCGGTAGACATCCAGGCGGCGGCGCACAATCCCGCCACTGCCGGCAATCGCCGGTTCGATCTCGGTTGGCAGCATCAGCTTCAACACAAACCCGGGCTCCTCAAACAGCGTAAGCGTTGCCAGGAATGCTTTCAGCATCTGGGTTAACTGCCCGGCATCGGCATCCACCCAGGGCTCCAGGCCATCGATAACGACCCAGACGCCGGCAACACCCATGCGTTGCAGCGCATTGACCAGTTCCATAATAACGCGGGTTTCCGGCACATCCGCATACAGCACCGGCCGTGGCGGCCGCGTGGTCAGCTCGCGCAGGATAGTCACCCCCTCCGGGGGGCATAGCTCTTCCAGGCGGCTCAGATGCAGGCTCGGATCGCCCCGCAAATAGCTGTTGACAAACCAGACCACCGTTTCCTGGGTCCACGCGGGAGCAGCGACAAAGCTCTCGGGCCAGGTGCCGATATGCCGGAGCAACGCCAGTGCGCAGACATCAAGTAGTTGCGTCAGCCAGGTTTGTACCGCCTGACTCATCGCGGGTTGCATGACCGGCAGCGCGGGTTGCCAGTGTACCACCAGGTGCCGCAGCGGCTGGTCTGCCTGCGCGAGGTGGGCCTGCAGCGCCAGGCGCAGGGCGGTTTTGCCTGATCCGCCGGCTCCAAAAACCACCGTTGAGCGCATGCCGGTGACGGTTTCAAAATCGACTGGTTCAACAAAGACCTGATCCAGCCAGTCCGCTTCATATTCAGCGCGGAGGCGATCAAAAAACGTATAGGTCAACTGAGCGCGATCCATGGTTTTTCCTGCATTCCCCGTACCGCCGTTTCCCGGTCTGCCGGTTTCAGGGAAAGTTCTTCCGGGTATCGTCTGCGATTAGTGTACCGCGTGTGTCAACCAGGGGGTGTTTCTGGTGCCGTCTTCAGGTGTATCACCGCTACACGCTGACCCCTGATATAACCGTTGCTGTAATATTGGCAAGGGGTTAGCCCAAAGAGAGTCCTGGAATTCCGGCTGATAAAATTTGAGAAATGAACCCAGATATGTAACTCACGGGAGTCCCGGCTTTCGCCGGTGGGATGCCTGCCGGGGCAGCGGCATACTGACGGGAACGCCCGATCCGGCTGACGCCGGGACTCCTGATCATCGCACGTCCGGATTTCATGTTCAAAGTTTATCAAGCGGTTTTCCACCTATTGGGGCGGCGCGGAACCCGGCAGTTGCTGCTCATAGGCATAAATGATGCGCGATGCCTCGGCCAGGGTTGCCACCCCCACGGCATTGCTGGGCAACGCCGTGCTCATCAAAACCACGATATAGGGCCGTCCATCGGACAGCCAGACGATGCCCACATCATGCTCAACCCCGGGGAGCGAGCCGACTTTGTGCGCTACCACGGCATCCGGCGGGAGATAGGCCGGGATCTTCTGCCGGTTGGCGGTCTGCTGCATAAAACCGATAATCTCCTGCGAGGCCGCACTCCCTAGCAGCGTGCCGTCGCGCAACGTCTGCAAAAGCAAAAACATATCGGCGGGACTGGTCAGGTTGTCAATGCCGGCGGCCCGGGCCTGCATATCCATCATACGGCGCTGGAGCAGGGTTTGCCCGGCACCCACCTGGGCCATCACCTGGTTAACCGGGGCAAAGCCACCGATATGATCAATCAACATATTGGCGGCGGTATTATCCGAGTCATAGATCATCCGGGCGCATAACTCGCGCACGCTGTAGACCGTTCCCGGCGCGCTGTACTGAATCGAGCCGCTGCCGCCCACAATCACATTCGCTTGCAGCACAATCTGATCATCCAGGCTGACCACGCCCTGGTTCGCAAGCTGATACACGGTCATCACAATCGGGATTTTGATCAGGCTGGCGGACGCGAAAATCAGGTCGGCATTGTGACTATAAACGATAGATTGCGTGGAAATATCATAGACGATACCGCCAAAGGTGCCGCCGGTCTGGTCAAACAGAGGTTGCAACTCCTGGGCCAACCGGTCGGTGACGACTGGTTGGGTTGGCGGGGGTGGCTGTGGAGTTGGTTGCGCCGGTTGCGGTGCGGGCAGGACCGGCGTAAGCAGCTCGCCGCGCTCCCACGCCTGCAGGTAGGGATAGGGCGGAACTTCGCCACGCCGGGTTTCCCAATCATCCGGGGTGGTCGGGCGCGAGATGCCAAAGTGGAGATGGGGCGGCGTGTTGCGTGCATTGCCGCTGGTGCCGACGGTGCCGAGCACCTGGCCGGCCGCCACCCGTACCCCCGGCTCAAGACTCGGCGCGATATCCTGCAGATGCGAGCCATAGTAGCGCACGCCATCATCGCCAATAATGGCAAGCATAATGCCGCCCCGGTCAGCCGGGATATTGGTTTCCGGGTTCCAGCGGTCTACCCGATTGACAAAGTTGACCGTACCGGAGGTGGGTGCCACAAACTCACTCCCAACCGGACAGAAGATATCAGTGGCCGGGTAGTCGTGATGATCGGGACCATACTGACATGTTCCCCGTACCGGAAAGACGTAGGTCAACTCCTGCGGCGCGGTTGGATCGGGCGGGAGTGGCGTAGCGCCGGCCGGGATGGGGGTAGCGACTTCTGGCGTGGGCGGCACCGGCGTCGCTGTCGGGTTGCGACCCGGCTCCTGGCGGGGTGTGGGCCATGCCGCCCCGGCTGCACCGAGGGAGTTCGCCTCGTCCGGCACGGCTGCGGCGGTGGTTGTCAGGTTGCGTTCAGGTTGGGTTGTTGGGCTGGGCGTTCGGGTCGTGAGCGGGTTCAGGACGGCCCGCTCCACGGATGCCGGTTGCGCCGGTTGTTCCGGTTGCGCTTCGTCGGCCACCTGCTTGTCCGGGGAGGGGAGGCTCTGCCGGGTCGTCGGCGCGAGCATCAGGGCCGCGCTGACCAGCAACCCGGCCAGAACAATGACAACTGTGACGGTCAGGCTGTAGACCAGCCGATTATGCTTACGATCATGGTGCATATCTGCCTCATCTGGTTCTGCTGCCTGGCAGAACCGATTAAATTACTCAATCTCCAGATAGCGCGTGCTCATCCAGCCTTCAGTGCCGCCATAGCGTACCATAACCCAGGTGCGCTCGTCATCATTGATCGAAGGCACGCACAGAACCTCGACCTGTCCGCCGACCGGCACCTGCCCGAGCTGAACGGAGGTGCGCCGGGTTTCGACATTGATCGCTAGAAAAGAGATATCGCCCGTGACCGTGCCGATGTTGCACACATCGGCGGGAAACGGACCATCAAATGCGAGATAGCGTGTGCTCATCCAGCCTTCGATGCCCGCGTAGCGCACCCGCACCCAGAGGCGCTCATCGCTGGTCGTGGTATCACAGAGTACCGTGACGCGGCTGCCGGCCGGGGTTGCTCCTATAGGGCTACTGCTGATAAAGGGATCGGGATTGATCGCCAACTCCGAAATACTTCCCACCACCGTGGCCTGGTCGCAAACCTCACCCGAAGAACCGCCACCTGGAGCAGTATTTCCGCGGAAGGGAATATCTCCGGCAGTAGGTTGCCGGGGCGCGCGGGTTGGTACGGTCTGGGCAGTATTCAGTGCTTCTGCCGTCTGCATCAGTGCTTCCTCGGTCTGACGTAGCGCTGCTACGGTGCCGCTTTGAGCCGCCGCCACTTCGCGGGCAACGGCGGTCATCTCTCCGGCGGCCAGCGCGGTCTGGGTGGCACTGAGGGCAGTGGCGGTTGCATCCAGCGTGCCGGGTGCCGACTGGTCGGGCGGAGCATCCCCCGGCACACTCTCCGCGACAGTCGCTGGCGTGGGTACCACGGTAGCCGCGACACCCGCCGATTGTTCCGGGGCAGGCGACTCAGCTCGCAGATAGGCCCAACCGCCGCCCAGGAGCAGCAGCGCGGCAAGCAGCACCGGTACAACGCGCAGAAAAATTGGTCGTCGGCGAACCTCCTCTGGGGACGTGATCGGCGCATTGACCGGGGGCGCAGATCCGCCGGATGGACTCTCCGGTATCGGCGTGGGGACCGGCCTGGTCGGAGTTCCCTGGGTAGCGTACAGGTCGGACCCCGGCCGCACTGGAACGGTCATCGTTGTCTCACCAGATGGGACGACCCTGACCGTATCGTCTGCAATCGGCGTGGCGGGCGCGCGTCCAAACAGTGCCTGGACGAAGTGATCCGCCGTGGCAAACCGTTTATCCCGGGTCAGCGCCATCGCGGTCATGATCGCCTGGCTGACGTGGGGCGTGATCCGGGGATTGAGCGTCTGCGGTGGGGGTAAGGGATCATTGCTCTCGGCAATCCGCTGGGTCGCCGCCAGCGGTGCCTCCCCCGTGAGCAGATGGTACAGCGTGGCCCCCAGGCTATAGATGTCGCTGCGAGCATCAGTAGGGCCACTGTGACCGGCTCCATACTGCTCAATCGGGGCGTAGGCCAGGGTCAACCCGCGTCGTGAACTGGCGGTGGTGTCGGTGCCCTGCTTGAGCAGGCCAAAATCCACCAGTTTGATCAGACCGTCAGGGGTCAGGCGGATGTTGTCGGGCTTGATGTCGCGGTGCAAGATGAGCGGCGACTGCGTGTGCAGGTAGGTCAGCACGCCGCAGAGTTGGACAGCATAGCCCAGCACCTGCGCCTCGCGCAGCCGTCTGTCGGCGGTTTGTGCCTGGATCTCCTGCAAACTCTGACCGGGGATCAGTTCCATCACCAGGTAGCCATTCCCGTTGGCGACGAACGTGGCGTAGTAGTGGGGCAGATTGTCGTGGTGCAGGTGGCGCAGCACCGCAAACTCACCCGCGAAACTGGTAATCGAGTCCGGGTTGAAGGTCTCCTTGAGGGCAACCGTGGGCGGATCAAGCTCAGGGTTGTGGGCCTCGTAGACCGCGCCAAACCCACCGTGCCCGATCATACGCACAATCTGGTAGCCATTGATGATGTTGCCGGGGTCCAGCAACTGCAGCGCATAGTTGAGTGGACGACCGCATTGCGTACAATGCTGGGCGGTGTCGGGGTTGGAAGTGCCGCAGCCCGTCCCACTGCGTTGATCACGGCAGATTTGCATAGATGAGGTCTCCTTCGAATCAGGGCAAGGTTTGTCCAATCAGTTCCATGACTTACGCAGTCACTGACCCGGCAGGGACTTTCGCCTCCGGCAGGGCGGAAGATTCCTTTCTTTTTCACAAATAAAGTTACACTTTGCGCAACTTTATTTGTGAAACGGATCTAATAACTGCGCGAAAATATACCCCTCAACACTGGGGCAGTAGAGCCATGTCCGCGATGGCCGGATCAGCTTGCCGCCAGCCTCCCGATACTCTACGCCCAGCCACTCGCCGTCAACTTCCTCATTGCAGTAGAGTTCTGTGCCCGGCGCCAGTCGCGCCAGGGCTGCGCCGCGGGTGCCGGGCTCGCTCCGCACTGTGACAAATCTGTCACTTGTCAGGATCGTTGTGTAGTTTGCCGCCGGAGTGGCCGCCTGGGCTGCTGCCAGCGCCGTGGCGGTCTGGTCAATTGCCTGCGCTGTTTGTTGTAGCGCGGTCTCCGTTGCGGCGGCAGCCTCGGTTGCGGCCAGCGCGGTCTGGCGGGCATCGATAGCGGCGGCAGTTTCGGCCAGGCGCAGCGCCGCTGCATTATCTTCGTCCGGGCTAACCGCCTCCTGGACCGGCGGCGGTGTATCCGCTGGTGCGTTATTCGCAGTGGCTAACCAGATGCCGCCCGCCAGCAGCAAACCCACCAGGAGTATCGCCGCCAGGAGCCGAACAGGCCCTGGTCGTCGGGCTGATTGTCCATCTGCCGGCGGCACCGGCGCAACTACCGGCGGGGACGGTGTAGCGGGGGGTGGAGTAGGAACTGGTTGCGGGGCGGGTGGCGGGGCGGGAACGGTCTGTTCGGCGGTCTGCGGGGACAGCACAACGGTGGGTCGGGCTGCGCGCTGCGGACTGCGGCCAAACAGCGCCTGCACAAACGCCTCGGCGGAGGCAAAGCGTTGGTCGCGGGTGAGCGCCATCGCAGTCATAATCGCCTGGCTGACATGGGGCGTGATCCGGGGGTTGAGCGATTGTGGTGCGGGTAAGGGATCTTCGCCGGCAGCAATCCGCTGGGCGGCCGGGAGCGGCGCTTCCCCCGTGAGCAGATGGTACAGCGTGGCCCCCAGGCTGTAGATGTCGCTGCGGGCATCGGTAGGCCCACCACCGTGACCGCTGCCATACTGCTCAATCGGGGCGTAGGCCAGGGTCAACCCGCGTCGTGAACTGGCGGTGGTGTCGGTGCCCTGCTTGAGCAGGCCAAAATCCACCAGCTTGATCAGACCGTCGGGGGTCAGGCGGATGTTGTCGGGCTTGATATCGCGGTGCAGAATGGGCGGCGACTGCGTATGCAGGTAGGTCAGCACGCCGCAGAGCTGGACGGCATAGCCCAGCACCTGCGACTCGCGCAACCGGCCGTCGATGATCTGGGCCTGGATCTCTTGCAGGCTCTGGCCGGGGATCAGCTCCATCACCAGATAGCCGTTTTCGTTGGCGATAAAGGTGGCGTAGTAGTGGGGCAGATTGTCGTGGTGTAGGTCATGCAGCACCGTAAACTCGCTCGCGAAGCTGGTGATAAAATCGGGGTTAAAGGTCTCCTTGAGCGCAACCCTGGGCGGGTTGTGGGCGGTATGCCGCGCCTCGTAGACCGCGCCAAACCCGCCGTGCCCAATGATGCGCACAATCCGGTAGCCGTTGACCATGCTGCCGGGGTCCAGCAACCGCAGCACATCGCGGAGTGGGCGACCGCAACTCGTGCAATACTGGGCGGTATCGGGATTGGTGCTACCACAGCCCGTCCGGCTCTGTTGATTGCGGCAGATTCGCATAGCCTGCTATTACTCTCCCCGGCGGGATCGTCCCGCTACCAGACGCGTGTACTCTCCGTCAATCAAAGGTTATAAAATAGTAAAAACGTCCCATGCTTCTGTAGATGAAGACAGCGTAACATATGTATCTGTCAGTAGTATGCTTAGTCAGTACATATTGTATGTGATTGTTGTAATAATTATAGCATACGCTACTACGATATGGCATCGGTACCAAATGGCGATTGATGAGGAGCGAGTGGGATTTGTGAGGAAACCAGCGGCTCAGTTCTCTTGCGCCTCCGCGCCGCTGCGCCTCGGCGTTGATCGCTCAACCAGCAAACAGTTCTCCTATTTGTGGATGGCTGGTTCACCCTCACCGCAGGCGCAGGGCGGTGGTAGGGGGTTCGTCTGTCCCTGCCCCAGCGGGTACCAGAACGAGACGATATACCCGATCAGGATGTGCTCGAGGGTCAACAGCAGGAACAGCGCTGCCACGCTCAACGACTGCTCCGGCGCATAGCCGCGCGGCACCAGGACCGCCAGCAGCACCACCTCCTGCACGCCGAGTCCGGCACTGGAGATCGGCAGTACTCGCAGCATGGCGATCAGGGCGGTACTGCCGATAATCAGCGTCAGCGGGAGTGTGATAGCATGCGTCGGAAAGCCCGCTGAACATGGTGGCAACACCAGTCAACACACACTCCCCACGCGGATCCGTCCACAGCACCGGATTACTATACCCATACTGATACGCATGCAGCGAATAGGGCATCTCCGCAAAGCCCGCAAACGGATCTTCGCTGACAAAGCGCCCCTGCCCCGGCGCATACCAGCGCGCCCGCAGATAGACCTGACCACCGTTGTGCAGTTCCCCCGTGAAGCCGAAGGGCGCCGCTCAGGGTGTCCTGCGGCGTGCCCCACGGGTTCCCTCGCGTTGCTCAGGACAGGCTCCGCTGGTGGTGGCGAGGATCGCGCCCGCATCGTCCAGGGTCTGGCGTACACTGCCGAGGGCGTCGCCGATGTACCAGGTTTACTCCTTACGTCCGGGATCGTGCAAGAGTGCCATCCGTGCAAGAACGTTCCGTTCACATATATCAACCCAACTCGTTAATCCGAGCGCTTGTGCCCGCGCTTGTATAACCTCAAAGGCTTCATCTCCTGTCGTGGAACGAAAGTTAGATTGTAGCAACGCCGGGACATTGTGGAAAATATAAGCGATTTTTGGTGCATGATGGACCTCGTGTGCCTCAAAGTTCCGTAGTTCCAGGAGTACCTCTTCCAAAATCAGCAGATAGAACGTCGTATCGCGTTGCATGATCTCCCTCCTTGTTCATCAATAATCATCTGGTAAATTTGGATCAAGCGGCGCCTTTAGTTTCTCAATCACAGGTATTTCCAAATCTCTATGGAAAACTCCGCTTGGGTTCTGGTGCATGCGTCGTTGCATCTCATATAATCGGGTATTGCCATCAATGGCTACACTACCTCCGGGGTAGACTGTGATGAGACGTCCATCTGATGGGTTGAAGACTGCATCGAGAAGTTGCTGATCAGACAGTTGACGGAGCCTTTGCTCTATCAATGGATTCAGACCAGGCTGATGCAGGGGCTGCAAATCCCCCAGTTTTCGTTTCGCCATCCAGACCAGCGGCGCGTCCACCTGCTCGCCGGGTGCGCCCGTGGTCAACGGCCAGAGCGATGCCTGCCGGGACGGTCCCGGCCAGACCACACAGACCTCCTCCGGTCCGGTGCGCGGGCTACGCACCGTGAGATCCTCACGCGCGGGGTACTGGAGCGATGGACCGGCATACCCCACGGGGTCCGG
>DAOTVB010000282.1:0-9832 GCA_034436755.1 Chloroflexaceae bacterium
GGGCGGGGTGGGCACCGGGACCGTGCGGGTTACGACGGCGGGTTGGGGCTTGCGTGCGGCAGCCAGCATCTGGCGCATGGCGGCGGCGCCGGCGGGGCGCTCATCGGGGTGGAGCGCCATTGCCTGCATAATGACCGCGCTGACGGGTGGCGCGACCTGGGGATTGAGTGCGTGCAGAGGATGCACCGGGTCGGGTTGGCGGCGGGACTCGGCCACCAGTCGGGTGATACAGCTTTCCGGGCTGCTGTCTGTCAGCAGGCAGTAGAGCGTCGCGCCCAACCCATACAGGTCGCTGCGGGCATCGGTGCCCTGCCCCTGCATCTGCTCCAGCGGTGCAAACCCGGGCGTTGCCGCCATCACACTCCCTTTTGTGCTGTTCTTGGCAATGCCGAAGTCGAGCAGAATAATATCGCTCTCGTCGGTCAGCTTCAAGTTCTGCGGCTTGATATCCCGGTGGATGATCCCCCGCTGGTGCAGGTAGTCCAGCCCCTTGAGCAACTGGTCGGCCCACTCAAGCACCTGCTCCACGGGGAAGGGCTGCCCGCGCCGGGCAAGTTGCGCTCCCAGGTCATCACCGGGGATGTATTGCATCACCAGGAAGCGGCCGGCCGGGTCGCTAAAATAGTCGGAAACATTGGGCAGGACAGCATGGCGCAGGGGCGCGAGGATCTTCGCTTCGCGCTCGAAGGCCTGCTGTGCCTGCACATCCGTCAGCACCAGTTGCTTGAGCGCGACCGTGTGGTCCAGCCGCTCGTCGGTAGCTTCGTAAACACTGCCCATCCCGCCGCCCGCGATGTGGCGTACGATCCGGTAACGATTCTGTATCAGGGTGTTGGGGGCAAGCATATCATTCCTCATATCCGTTGCGATGCTGTTCTGCTCACCGCTGCGCTACACTGTCACTGGATATTATACTATTCCGTTGTAACCACGAATGATAGTGCTAGATTTAGCGTGGGCCAGTTTCACGCATCACTCGTCACTACCTGGCGGGGGAGAATCGCTGGCGAGCCGCAACCCATTGCTGGGTTGGTCGCGGGTGCGCGGCTCAACGGGGCTGCGGTATGCCGTCCTGACAAACTCCTGTTTTAAGAGACTGTCTGAAACGGGTTGGTCATGGGGCTACGGCCCTGGAGCGGGAGTCCCAGCTTCAGCCGGTGTGTGGCCGGAACCGGCTGAAGCCGGGACTCCTGGGGCGCTGTCCGGTGTCGCAGGGCCCCCAGTATGCCGTGTGACCGACGCGAATCATCTTTTCAGACAGTCTCTCACAAAACTCTCACATGATGAGCGGATGCATTGCCTGACCCGGCGTCTGGTTGTGAGGGTCTTGTGACAACCGCCTGCTATCCTGAGCGCGATACCGATTGGTTTTGATAACCGCAGAGACGCAGCGGACGCAGAGGTAATGACCTGGAATGTGCCGCTTCGGCCGCCGTTGCCCAGTGTGCCGTTGCTTGCTGGTTTGATACTAACCTGGTATAAGCCACCGCTTACAACAAGGAGTTGATACGATGACTCTCACTTTCACACCGCTGGTCAACCATCTACTACCGGAGCAGGGCCGCACCCTGCGCGTAATGAGTGACCGGGTAACGTTCAAGGTGACGGCCGCGGAGACCAACCAGGCCTTCTCGCTGTTTGAAACCGTCACGCCGTCGCAGGGTGGTACCCCGCCCCATCTGCAGCAGCAGGAGGACGAGGCATTCTACGTGCTGGAGGGCAGCTATACCTTCCTGGTTGGCGCGCAACGGCACACCCTGGCCGCCGGCAGCTTTGCCTTTATTCCCCGGGGAACGGTGCATGCCTTTACCAACACGGGCGATACCCCCGCGCGTATGCTGATTATGACTACACCCGGCGGTATCCACGAGCAGTTCTTTAGCGCCGTCGGGACACCCTGGGACGATCAGGCCGCGCCCGCGACTCCCGATATCCCCCGGCTGGTCGCCGTGGCGCAGCAGCATGGGATCGTCATCCTGCCGCCGGATGCAGCGCCCCGGCCGGCGGTGCAATCGGCCGGTACCGCCATGGTTTACCCGGCGGACGCGGGCAGCAACCGGGTGCATGTTCAGGGTGCCACCGTCACCTATAAGGTTGACAGCGCCGATACGGATGGCGAGTGGGCGCTGATCGAGTATACCGCGCCGCCGCGCTTCCGGGGACCGGCACCACACTGGCATCGGGAAACCATCGAGGTGTTCTACCTGCTGCAGGGCAGCCTGACCTTTGAGGTGGCCGGGGAAACATGTCAGGCGGGCCGGGGAAGCACGCTGGTGATCCCGCCCGGCGTGGTGCATACCCTGCATAATCCCACGTCTGAGCCCGCCACCTACCTGACCTGCTTTGCTCCGGGTGGTTTTGCCCGCTACTTCGAGGAACTGGCGTTTCTGATGGCCGGTGAGCCGACCTGGCCGCCCGCCGATATGGGCAAACTCACCGCCCTGACCGCGAAGTATGACCAGTTCTCGCCGGATGCCCGGCGCTGAGGTGGTATCCCTGGATGAACTTTTTCTGTTGTAGCTTTGTCTGATGAACGATAGAGGAACCTGCTATGTTACGCTTGAAATTTCAAGTCTTTTTTATCCTGCTATTCCTGCTGTTGGGGAGTGTGCCATGGCTCCCCTGCGCCGGCGCTCAGATGCAACCGGCCGCGCCGGAAACGCGCACCGGCACCACGGCCAATCACACGCTCTACCTGCCGCTGGTACGCGCGGGTGGTACACCCACAGCCGGTGCGCCTACGATCAGCGTATTCACGGCCGACCCGGCCACCATCGCGCCGGGTGCGGCGACCACGCTGCGCTGGAATGTGAGCGGAGCCACCCGCCTGCGCATTGAACCGGATATTGGCGAAGTAACCGCGCCTGTTGAGGTGCGACCGGCTGCGACAACCACCTACACGCTGATCGCCGGCAACGCCGCGGGCGAGGCGCGTGCTACAACCAGTGTCACCGTTGCGGCCGTCGCCCCGGAAGACAGCCGCTTCTTCGCCGAGCCGGAGAAGAAGACTGGTACGCCGGCCATCGCCATCGATCCGCAGGGCGGGATGCACCTGGCCTATCGCTACCATGTGCCCTACGCTGAAGGGCCCAACGCGATCTATGCCTACTGCCCACCCCCGGCGGACACATGCGCCGATACCGGCCGCTGGCAGCGGCTTAATCTGGAAGGTATTGTGGACGAGGTGCAGCTTTTGCTGACATCCAGCGGCAAGCCCCGGCTGCTTGTGACTGTCGTTCCGCTCGATAACCCGTCCGAGCGCCAGTTTATCTATGGAGAATGTGACGCCAACTGCCTGTCGCAGGATGGCTGGAACTTTGCCAATGTCACCTTCGCCTATGGCAGCAGTGTCAGCAGCGTGACGGCGGTTTACCTGCCCCAGCGCTACTTTGCCCTCGATCCGCAGGATCGCCCGCGCTTTGTCTTCTACAATGCCGACTACCGGGTGGAACCGGATCGGTATGGCGGCTACTATGCTGCCTGCGACACGGATTGCGCCAGGAACGACCTGGTCGCTACGCAGTGGACGGTGACAAAATTTACCCAGGAGCGGGTCGTCTCCGAATATGACGTCAAGAATGAACAGGTTGATTTCCCGGCCCTGACCTTTACCCGTGATGGTCGGCCCCGCATTGTTGCGCTGCTCTTCCCGCTCGAGGTGCTTTCGGATGATCTCTCCCACCTGGCTTATTTTGCCTGCGATCAGACCTGCACCGACGCCGAAAACTGGCAGCGCGTCAAGATCGGCGAGCGCGGCCAGGGGGGCTACCCGATCTGGGATATTGCCCTCGACGGCAACGACAACCCGCGCATTGCTTTCTTCAAGGCTCCCACCAGTGACGGCACGGGCGACCAGCTCTACTATCTTAGCTGCGACAGCGACTGCCTGAACCCGGCGAGCTGGTCCACAACCGATCTGGGTCTGCCCAACGGTGCCGGCGATGGTGTAGATCTGCTGCTCGACAGTCAGGGTCGCCCACGGATGGCCTATCTGAACGGCGAAAACCTGAACTATTCCTGGTGCAATAGCGGCTGTGAGAATGCGGCCAACTGGCAGCAGCGGGAAGTGGACACAACCGAGCGCCTCGTCACCGAGTATCCGGTGCCGCTGCCCGTGACCTGCGATGCCGGGGTGTGGGACACCAGTGCGCCGGTGCTGGCACTCGCTGAATCCGGCGATCCGCACATTACCTATGAAGGCGGCTACAAGGCCCGCTGCCAGTTCCAGAACCCGGAAGATCCCAACGACATCCGCGACGAGTTCATCGAAATCCGGCACACGGTACGGGTTGTCGGCTTCCGGCAGCCCTGAGCATCCATGTAACACGAGTTACGCGGTGGGTCGGCAAACTGGGTGTTTGCGCACGGTAATGGCCCGATTTGCCTGCGGCAGCATGGTACTTTTTCTCTTTTCACAAAAAATTTGCACGCAGTGCAAATTTCTTGTGAAAAAAGATAGAATCTTCCGCCCTGCCGGAGGCGCAAGACCCTTCCGGGTTCGTAACCGCGTAACTCGTGCATGTAAGAGGTACCACAAAAGCCTCGCCCCGGAGTTGCCTGGCAATTCCGGGGCGAGAACCGAGGAGGAGGATAATTTGTTGCGCCGGAGAGCCGTACCGCGTGAACAATAATAACCGGCAACAATGGAACAATATTATGGATTGCGCTACGACTCTCGTGTTGCAGTCTGTTTCTGTCTCTACTATATCCTACTACAACTTGTCATAACAATAGCTCTTCATTCGTATCCTGCCATAGGTGAGATGGGCTATACTATGCGTAGGAGTTTAGTCCTGATTCGGTGTTCTCGCACCGAACCCGGCGGGGTTCCTGTATAGTCCGGATATTATAATGTCCAGGAATTCCGGCTTATGAAGTTTGAAAACATAGCCCGGATATGTGACGTACTGGAGTCCCGGCTTTAGCCGGTCGAATGCCTGCCAGGGCAGCGGTACACTGCCGAGAACGCCTGATCCGGCTGAAGCCGGGACTCCTGATTAGTGATGTCCGGATTAAAAATTCAACATTCATAAGGAGGATTTGCTAAACCCATGCGTGCCGAAGCCATAGAGCACGCTAATCCGTCTATCCGATGTTGGTCATCTCTGCGCCCTCTGCGTCTCTGCGGTGAGAAAGAAATCTTGTTGTAGTACCAGAACGGCTTCCACATGCATCGCCACTTAACGCAGGTCAGAGCGGGCAGTTTCGCTCACTTCGCATCGTTCGTGGACCGGAGTCCCACCGCGCAACGCGTGTTATAATGAAGCCTACATACCCGGCGTAGCTACAATCACCATTTCCCGCGCTCTCTGCATGTGCGAGGTAGCGTAGCGCGCCCCCCGTCATAAATCGATAAGTTTGAGTAGGAGCAAAATATCCCGTAATGCCATACACACCTGAGAATCCGCTGATTGTCCAGAGTGACCGCAGCGTTCTACTGGAAGTGCATAACCCCCTCTACGAAGCCGCCCGCGATGCCCTGGCCGGGTTCGCCGAACTGGTCAAATCACCCGAGTTTATCCACACCTACCAGATTACGCCGCTCTCGCTCTGGAATGCTGCCGCTGCCGGCCATCCGCCCGATGCGATTGTCGCGGCGCTGCAGCAGTATGCCAAGTTCGACATTCCCGACAATATTGTCGCCGACATCCGCGAGTACATGGGGCGCTACGGGCGGCTGCAATTGCTGCGTCGTGACAGCGGCGCGCTGGTGCTCCACAGCCAGGATATCCCCCTGCTGACCCAGGTCTGGAATAACAAGCAGTGCCGGCCCTACCTGGAAGCGCAACTGGACGAGCATACCCTCCTGGTCAACAGCGCGGCCCGGGGGCATCTCAAGCAGGCGCTGGTGCATCTGGGCTTTCCCGCCGAAGACCTGGCAGGCTATGTCAGCGGCGAAGCGCTGCCGGTGGAGATCTGTTCGCCCACGGCCGGCGGGCAGTCCTTCGCGCTGCGCAATTACCAGCATGAGGCGGTAGTGCGCTTCTACGAGGGCGGCAGCAGTCGTGGCGGTTCCGGCGTGATTGTGCTGCCCTGCGGCGCGGGCAAAACCGTTGTCGGCATTGGGGTGATCAATGAGCTTGCCACCCGCACCCTGATTCTCTGCCCCAACACGGTTGCCGTGCGCCAGTGGATCACCGAGTTGCTCGACAAAACCACGCTCACGGCGGATCAGATTGGCGAGTATACCGGCGAGAAAAAAGAGATCCGCCCGGTGACGCTGACTACCTACCAGATGCTGACCTATCGTCCCTCCCGCAACGGCAACAACGGCGATGGCGAGTTTCCCCATTTTCACCTGTTCAATGCGCAGGACTGGGGCCTGATCATCTACGACGAGGTGCATCTGCTCCCGGCCCCGATCTTCCGCATCACCGCCGAAATTCAGGCGCGCCGTCGGCTGGGTCTGACCGCTACCCTGGTGCGTGAGGATGGGCGCGAAACCGATGTCTTCTCGCTGATCGGCCCCAAAAAGTATGATGTGCCCTGGCGCGATCTAGAGCGGAGCGGCTGGATTGCCGAGGCGATCTGTACCGAGATCCGCCTGAATCTGAGCCAGGAGCAGCGCATGGAGTATGCCCTGGCCGAGGATAGCCGCGTGCAGTACCGTATCGCTGCCGAGAATCCCGCCAAACTGGACATGGTCGATACGCTGCTCCGGCGGCATCGCGGCGATCATGTGCTGGTGATTGGGCAGTATATTGACCAGTTGAAGCAACTGGCGCGGCGTACCGGCGCACCGATCATCACCGGCAAAACCAAAACGAGCGAGCGCGAGAAGCTCTACGCCGCCTTCAAAAATGGCGAAGTGCCGGTCCTGATTGTCTCCAAGGTTGCCAACTTTGCGATTGACCTGCCCGACGCGAACGTTGCCATTCAGGTCAGCGGCACCTTTGGCTCCCGGCAGGAAGAGGCGCAGCGGTTGGGGCGGGTGCTCCGGCCCAAAGCCGATGGCCTGCCGGCCTACTTCTACACCCTGGTGACGCGCGACAGCCGTGACCAGGACTTTGCCGCCAACCGTCAGATGTTCTTGACCGAGCAGGGCTATCGCTACACCATCCTCGATGCAACAGAACTGCAGGCGGAGGCGGCCTGATGAGCGGCGAGCAGGGGTTGAACCGTCGCCTGAATCGCCTGAATCGCCATGATCTGTTGCGCCTGGTGGGATCGCGGCTGCTGGCCCAGGGGCAGCGCCTGGTTGATGGCGGGTTGGTCACGGCCCTTCGGGTTGAGGACAACATTCTGCGCGGCCGCGTGCGTGAGAAGCAGGGCCGGCAGTCCACGCTGGTGCGGTTGCGACTGCCGGCGGGACATCCCGCGCTCGAGTCGACGCTGGAGATCCTGGAGCCGGCCTTCAGCGATGGCCTGACGGTGCTGACTCACTTCGAGGCGGCGCTGCTGCTGGCCTGGGTGCAGCAGCATAACCCCGCCTTCCAGGGCATCGCCATCAGCAGCACCAGCGGGGTGTACGAGGTTGATATGACCGCGCAGCACCCGCCGTCAACCCAGCCCGACTGGCTGCATGCCTTTGCCGAGGTGCCGCCGGATGCGCTCTGGCGCGGGATGCGTGGTCCGTATGGCACGCTGCCGGCGCTCCTCCTGCAGCAACGCGTTGCCGATATGCGCCGCATTGCCAAACGCCTGGGTATTCGCAGCACTAAAGAGTCGAAAGAAACCCTGCTGCCCCAGATGGTGCCGCTGCTCTGCCGTCCGGAGACAGTGCAGTCGGCGGTTGCCGGCCTCTCCCCGCTTCAGCGAACGATGCTGGCACTCTTTATCCTGCGCGACAGTGGCATGCCGCCCTACACCGCGAACGAGGTAGCGCAGCGCCTGCAACTGATCGATAACCCGGAGGGAATGCCGGGTATTACCATTTCCGTGAGCGAGGCGCTCAAGAGCCTGCAGACGGCGGGCCTGGTTTTTGCCGATGATCCGAGCCACGACTATGCCGCCGATCATCAGGTGCCGCTGGAGATTGCCGGGCTCTACCTGCCTGACCTGGCCGACCTGCCCCATGGCCTGGCGTGGGTCGAACCTGAACCGACTCCGGCTCCCGCGCCGCCCGATCTGCTGGCAACGCTGCGCGGATTGGTGATGGCCCTGCGTGCGCGGACCTGGCCGGTCCCGCCCCTCCCCAATGCCCATGATCTGCAAGAGCGGCTGGCAGCTCTGCGTGGCTGGCACAACGATGCGGAGGAGCTGGAGCAATTGCAGCAGGCGAAGTCGGACCTCTGGCGCTGGCAGTATGACCAGTCAATCCGTTTGACGGTCTGCCCGCCGCCGGCACTGCTGTCGACCAACGACCTGACCACGCTGGCACACGAAACCGGCAGCACGCCGGGTATGGTCCATCTGCTGCTGCGCCTGCTGGAAGCGCTACGTGTGTTGCGCGCCGACCCACCCCATCTGACGCTCGCCGCCAGTATCGACAGCCTGCTGCTCCGCCCGGTGGAAGAGCAGCGGCGATTGCTGACCACAACCTGGGCCTGGATGATCAACTGGAGTGAGATCCACGACCTGGAGGATCTGCGGCTGGAGCGCGGTATGTACCACACCAGTGGGATGCGCTCCGATCAGCTCTATGCCGAACTGGCGGCCGCGCGGCGTTTCCTGCTACGCCTGCTGCGGTTGCTCGATCCTGACCGCTGGTATCGTGTCGCGGATGTAATCGCCCTGGTGCAGTCAATTCATCCCCGCTTTCTGCTGGAGCAGCAGAGTGTGCCGCTCGGTCCCGACAACCGCGATGCCTGGTGGCTCCGTCCGGACAACGGGCGCAAACTTGATCCAACCAAAAAACGTGACTGGAAGCAGGGTGAAGCGCGCCTGCTCCAGCATCTGCTGACCGGACCCCTTGCCTGGTTGGGCATGCTCGAACTGGGTGGCACGTCGTCCGACTATCTACGCCTGACTCCGACGGGTGCCTATCTGCTCGGTCTGCGCGATGCGTATCTGCGCGAGGAGTCCGGGCGGATACTTCAGATTCAGGCAGAGCCGGATGCGGCCAGAGTGACAGTGCGCCTGGCGCTGGCCGATGCGGTGCCCCAGGTGCTGCATACGCTGGAACAGATCGCGCAGGCCGCCGGGCTGGATCAGGGCACCCTGGTCTACACCATTACGCCGCAGCAGTTGCGCGATGGACTGATGCATGGGCAGACGGTGGAACAGGTGCAGGCGTTTATGCAGGAGCATGCCCGCGAACCCCAGCCGGATGCAGCCCTGGCGCTGCTGGAAAAGTGGGGTGGCGGGTTTGGGCAGGCGACGATCTATACCCGGCTGGCCCTGATTGAACTGGCCGACGATCTGCTGCTGCCGGAGTTGCTGCGCAGTACCCGGCTGGAGCATGCAATTCTGGAGCAACTGACGCCGCGCCTGCTGCTGGTTGACCCGGCCGCGGCCGATGCGCTGTTTGATGAACTGGTGGCAAAGGGCTACACCCCACGGAGGATGCGCGTGCCATGACCGACCAGTCAACCATTGACCTGCTCACGGCTCACACAAAAAATATTCTCAACGACATGGGGAAAGCCTGGGGACTGACGCACCGCTACAAAGATCGGAGTGAACAGGCGCGGGCCGTCGCCGCGCAGATGTCCCAGCCTGAGCTGGTCCGCGAGCGGGTTAAGCAGTTGAATGAGCGCCAGCGTACGCTGCTCGAAATGATCCAGATGGCCGGCGGGCGCATCAGCACGGCGGCTCTGTGTCGGCAGGCTGTGCGTAGCAACCTGTTTGAAGCCTCTTCCTCCCCAAGTCCGTATCGCGGCTACTACGCGCCGACCTACCGGTCACAGCCCGGCACATTTGATGCCGAAGTTATCGCGTTGATCCAGACGGG
>DAOTVB010000283.1:0-55463 GCA_034436755.1 Chloroflexaceae bacterium
CGGTGGTGATATTGATATCGACATAGCCGCCAGCAGGAATGCCGGTCATGTCGACATAATAGTCCTGGACAATCCACTCGGTGGCGGGAATAGCCAACTGCTCGCCATCAGGCGTGCAGGTTGCGCGGTCATCCCAGTCGTCGTCGCGGTTGCCATCAAACCAGACATTGAGATACATGCGGTTGAGCGCCGCCGCCTGTGCTTTGCTGACGCGCACTCTTAGCGTGGTTGGGGCGCAGTGGTCAAAGCTGACATTGCGCTTGCGCCAGCCGTCGTCGCCGCGATCATTGTCGGCATTGTTGGCACCGCCATCAAGGATATTGTTTGCGCCGTCTTGATCAGCACCGCTATCCGCTTCAACCTCGCGCGACAGATACTGACCTAGAATGCCTTCGCCGCTCTGGTTGGCATGGCGCGGGCCGGCGGGCTGGCCAGCCGGCGTACCGTTCCATACAGTAGGGAACTGGCCGGGCACGCCGGGATAGGCGGTGTTGGGGCTGACGCCAACGTTATTGCTGCTGTCGGGGGCATCGCCCAGATCCGGCTGCGCACCTTCCGGCGGCGTCAGTTGATAGGTAATAATGAGTTGCGGCCCATCGCCATTCTCTTTCGATCGCGCCGTAACCTGGTCGCCACCATTGCCGCGCATGGCAAAGCCATTGTTGACCACATTGCCGCTATGCCAGCCTTGCACCAGCGCGGTCACGTCCCAGCTTACTGTACCCGCGCTGTTGATGGCCTGCACGGGCCCGCCCCAGGTCACGCCGGGCTGAGTGGTCCAGGTCAGGTCTTCTTCCTGCCAGGGCGTGGTTTGTGGCAGCGCGCGCCCGACTTCCACCTCGTTAGGCCCGGTATTAACCCCGTAGACCTCAAGCTGCAGCTCGGCGCTAATCACGGTGGCGTTGCGCGGCAGGGCCAGCAGGTCGAACTTCACAAACACGAAATGGCCATTCAGCGTAATAAAGCGCAGCGCATCGCTCGCAAAGTTCGCATCGGGGCTTTCCAATTGCGTGCGCGCGTCGTCGGTTGCGCTCAAATCGACCGTTGTAGTCGTAGTCTGGGCCTGTGTCAGTGGCGCCGGTAGCGCCGAAACGGTTATAATGATAACAAGCAAGCATGTCATTAATCGAGAAACTGAACGTATCTGGCAAATCATGGATACCTCCGATCCTGGATGGGATTTTCCTGGTTGCAGGGCGGGCAAGGCTTGCTCGAGCTGTTTCCCGCCTGCTGCGGATAAAACATATGCAACTGGTGCGTCAGGCGTGCCGCAGGGTGATGCTCAGGCGTGTACTCTGCGCACCGAACCAGTCACGACAGAACGCGGCCGCCTGGTGCGGTGGGTAGGGTTTGCAGCTAAAGATATCGATGTAGGCGCTGTCACTCTCTTCAGCAAAGTGACCGGCAATTAGCGATGTTTCGATTAACTGAACCAGCGAGTAACCGCAGACGCGCGGATCAGCCCCGAAACGCACAATAATCGGGTCGCCATAGCGCTGCATCTGAATCAGCTCACAGAGCGCCACTACAAAGCGGGCAATCTGCGCGGCATCGCGGATGGCAGATGGGTCGCAGCCACTTAGATCGATGGTTGTGGACAACCCCCAGGGCTGCCGGATGTGGCACTGGTCAAGGATCGCGGTATCCTGGCGAGTGGTCTCTTCAGCGCCGGCCATAGGCTGAGGAGTGATAAGGATTGGATTGAAGTCGGCAATCATAGCAGTTATACCTCCATATGGTTGAGTCGTATTTCACCTGGTGTCTGATGCAGTGTGTGTTGCAGCATACGGAACTTACGCTGCAATCATCTTCCGTTTTTTGGCAATAGTTGACCAGGGGCTGCGGCAGGGAGTAGCCGCAGCACTTCGGTAATCAAGAATATTGTTGTAAGCGTGTCAGGTTTATGCGTGCCGGGGAAGGGGCTACGCCTGGGTTGCCGTATGCACGTAAGGGTTGCTGATGGGCCAGTGGGCAGCGTCTCACTGAATGGCTGTCCACCAGCGTATGATCTTATTTAACTGCCCCTGCATCCCGGATCGACTCGCAGCTTGCGGAGTTTACCGTGCAGCATATTGCCGGTTGAAGTTTCATAGCCGATTTGGACGGTAGCACTGCCCGTATTCATGGTGTAGTTGGGAGCCATGGAGGTACGCCAGTATTCGCTGGGCGATTCGAGCCACTGTCCCATCTTGTTGCCGGTTACCTGGGTTGTGAAGTATTCTTTCCAGCGCGAGTCTGTCAGATATTGCAGCCCGCCGAAATGGGAAACAATCGCTTCAACCACCGGGCCATAGCGCCCCACCAGCATCCGGTTGCCATTCGGGTTAACAGTCCATGCCGGTGAGAGAAATGTGCCTGATGATTGGGTGACGCGTGTTTTAGCACTGGAGCCATTGCTCGGCAAGTTGAATGTAAACCCGACTTCGGAACCGTCGAAAACGGGATTGGCGGCTGCTACCGGATCAAGCACCAGATCGGCCGAGATCCAGAAGGGACTCGCGGATGGTGAACAGTCACAAGTTCCCTGGTAGAACCCGGCCATATGTGGGGCCAGGATTGCCGCCTGTTCACCCCAGTTCGGGAGCTCGCACTCGATATAGGTCTGCCCGTCGAAGATAGCGTAGTCGCCATCAAATGTTAATGTGCCGTGAACCGTACAGTCACTCGTAATGTCTTGCCCGGAGATCGAGTCAAGTACCTGCGGGGTCTCATCGCCGACATAGGTTGCGAAGCGCACCCGCAACTGTTGATTGGGAAAATCGACCGCCAGCCCCCATGCCGCCCAGGTTGCGTTCGGGTTGGGATTCTCGTCGGCGCGGGTGACGGGTGTGAACGATAGGGTCAGTAGTAGGGCGCTGATCAAGCTGCTCAGCAGCAGTAATCGGCGTGACCGTTGTTGGTGTGTGGTCATAGTGACCTCCTTTGCCATAAGACCGGGTTCTTAGATAATCCACGCATTTATCCGGTATCCACAGTATATCGGTTCGCAGGTGTGGCGAGTTCCCAGGATGATGGGCGTTTGTCCCAGGTTTCAGATTGCGGGTGGTGATACGACTTAGTATATCGGTTGGCAGGCGTGACAAGTTCCCAGGATCGCGGCTGTTTTTCCCAATTCAGGCGGGTTCCGATGAAAAATAGTAGCTACGCCCACGTTTAGTACATTACGTCTATTGTAAAAAACATTAAGCGACGCAAAAATGGAGGCGCATATGCCAACAGCGCAACCGGCAGGAGAGGTGGCCCTGACATTATTCGAGCGCCAGGTCAAGCAGGCATTGAAGTTGTATGCGCAACCTGAGCGCCTGGGTGAGGAGTCGCCCCTGGCGCGACCCTACTTCCTGGGGCGGGCACTCCGCGATCTCCCCCGTCCGATTACGGCGCGCGCGGGGTGAAGTGCTCTGCACGGAGATCCGGGCAGCGGCGGCCCGGCTCTGGCGCGCACCGCTGCCGGCCGGCCGTACTGAACTGCTGGAGGCGATTGCCGCAGTGCGGCGCGATCCTGATGATCCCCGTTACGCTTATGTTGTGCTGGAGTTACGTTGTTTCCATACCTACATCACCCCCAAAGGTGGGGTAGCACTGCTGCCGGCCATGGCCCCGATTGTCCAGAATGATCTCTCGCCGGAATTGCGGGAAACTCTGCATCGGGAGGCGGCTGTGGTCCATCTGGAACGCGGTGAGTACACGGCGGCCGCCTATCATTTTGCCCGGAGCAACCAGGAAAACCGGGCAGTACAGGTCTGGTTTCCCCAACGCCGGCACGCGGTTGGCCGGGGTGAGGCCGATGCCGCGCGCCTGATCTTCAACAAGATCTCCCGCCAACATCTCGATAAAGCGGAACGGAAGGCACTTGACATTATTCGCGCCGAGTTGCGGCAGATGGCCGGAGAGTACGAGGCGGGATTAGACGAGCTTGAGCAGATTGACTGGGCCGACGAGAGCGAGGCCAGTACGCGTCTCTGGATGCTGCGCGGCGAATTACAGGACGCGCTGGGCTATCCTGATCGCGCACTGACAAGTTATGACGAGGGGCTACGCGTGACGGCATGTCTGCTAGGCCGGCTCGCCACTCTGCGCCTGCGTCGCAGTCTGTTGTTTCAGCGTCGCCGCGATCTCAAGTTGAGTTGGCAGGAGGTCCACCGCGCTGAGTTCGACCTGGAGGTACTACGTGGCCTGTTACGCGAAGATGAGGGAGATTACAGCACGGCCCTGGAAGCCTATCGCCGTGCCCGCGCGTTGGCCGAGCAACTGGATGATGATCCACTCCGGGCTCAGGCCGAGCGACAGATTGCCGCCGTGTATGGTCGTCGGCAACAACTGGAAGCCGCCGTGACGCACGCCACCCGATCAATAAGCATTTACGAGCGCCTGGGTGACCGCGTTAATCTGGAAAAAATGCGCAGTAACCTGGCATTTATTTATGTGCAAACGCGGCAATTTCGTGCGGCGCTCGATGTTGGGGAGCCGGCCTATAGCTTCTTTGTTGCAGTGCGCGATCCCTACTTCGCCGCAGTGACCGCGGCCAATCTGGCCGAAGCCTCCTATGAACTGGGCGACCTGGACGATGCAACTCGCTATGCCACCGAGGTGCTTGAACTGGGGGATCGCTTTGCCGCGCCCTATGCCCACTTTACTCTGGGCCAGATCGATATGGCCCGCCAGAATCCGGCGGCAGCAATCACCCATTTTACCGAGTCGCTGCAGATTGCCCAGCGCAACGACGATCCCTATATGGTCGCCTATGCGCAGCGCGCCCTCGGGCAGGCCTGTTGCGCCACTGGCGACTACGATATGGCGCACCAGCATCTGCATCACGCCCTGAGACTCTTTCGCCAACTCGACATTCCCGGCGAAGTTACTACCACCGAGCAACTGATCGCGGATCTACCGGCCCGGTGCAGCGCTGAATAGACATGAGGATAGTATCCGGCTGTTAAAACGCCAGGTACTCCTTCACAACCTCCTCATCGAAGTTTTGTGTGGAACCCTGCGCCACGATGGAGCCGGTCTCCATCACATAGTAGTAGTTCGCAACCCCCAGCGCAAAGTCGAGGAACTGCTCAACCAGCAGGATTGCCATATCGCCGCGCTGTTGCAGCGACAGGATGACCGCTTCGATCTCCTGCATAATCGAGGGCTGGATGCCCTCGGTGGGCTCATCCAGCAGGAGCAGTTTGGGCCGCCGCACCAGGGCGCGTGCAATCGCCAGTTGCTGCTGCTGGCCGCCGCTGAGTGTCCCGGCCACGCGCCCGCGCATCTCCTTGAGCACGGGGAAGGTGGCATACATCTCATCGAGGGCGGCGTTATCGGGCCGGCGGTTCTTAGCTGCCTCAAATCCCATCAGCAGGTTCTCGAACACGGTCAGGTAGGGGAAGATCCCGCGGCCCTGCGGCACATAGCCGATTCCGGCGCGTGCCCGTTCATGCGGTGCCCGGTTTGTTAACTGCCGGTCGTCGAAGACAATCTGCCCCTGGCGCGCGCGCAATGCCCCGATAATCGCCTTCATCAGGGTGGTTTTGCCCACGCCGTTCCGCCCCATCAGGCAGACCACCTGACCGGAGGGCACATTGATACTCACATCGCGCAGGATGCAGCTTTCGCCATAGTACACCCACAGGTTTTCAACGGTTAGCATGTCTTTCCTCGTCTGGTATCAGGCCGCATGTCCGCGCCCCAGATAGACCTCGATCACGCGCATGTCATTCTGAACGGTTTCGACCGGTCCCTCGCATAACATTTTACCCATATGCAGCACTGTAACCGTGCTGGCGAAGCGGCGCACAAAATCCATATCGTGCTCCACCACCAGCACCGAGCGCTGCTGCGTAATGCGCTGGAGCAACTCCCCTGTGCGATCCCGCTCGCGGCGAGTCATCCCGGCGACGGGTTCATCCAGCAGGAGCAGTTTGGGCTCCTGCACCAGCAGCATGCCGATTTCCAACCACTGCTTTTCGCCATGTGCCAGTTGCCCGGCCCGAACATGCGCCCGCGTGTGCAGGCCAATCATCTCCAGCGTCTCGTCAATGCGTGCCCGGCGTGGGCTGATCAGCGGACGCAGCAGCTTGATTGTCCGGTCACGAAAGCTGATTGCCGCCTCCAGATTCTCGTAGACGGTGAGGCTGCTAAAAATTGTTGGGGTCTGGAACTTACGCCCGATGCCCTGGCGCACCAGCGTGTGTTCCGCGCGGCGCTGTGTGTTAAGTTTCCCGGCAAAGATCACCTGCCCGTTGCTCGGACGGGTTTTGCCGGTGACAATATCCAGCAGCGTGGTCTTGCCCGCGCCGTTGGGACCGATGATAAAGCGCAGTTCGCCATAGTTCATGGCAAAGTCCAGGCCGTCAAGCGCGTTAAAGCCGTCGAAGCTGACGGTCACATTACGCACATCCAGGATTTTCTCAGTGCGATCCACCGTTCTCTCCTCTCTGCCTCAGGCCGACTGGCGCGAGCCATGGTCGTCCACTGCCTCGACCCCCGCTTCCATCTGTGCCGCCGCCCGGGGGCGTACATCGGCCTCGCTCGGAATCCGCCGCACCCGGCGTGCCCAGAATGCCGGCAGTTGCTGCTGGAAGAAGCCGACCAGCCCCATCGGAAAGAGCAGCACCGCGCCAATGAACAGCGCACCCTGGAAATATTGCCAGAAATCGGGGAAGTTCTCGCTCAAGCCGCTCTTGGTCCAGTTGACCAGCAGCGCCCCCAGCACTGCCCCGGTTAGCGAAGCGCGCCCGCCGACGGCCACCCAGACGACGATTTCTAGTGAGAAGACCACGCCCATCACCGAGGGTGAGATAATCCCGACCTGGGGCATAAATAGCGCCCCGGCCAGGCCGGCAATACCGGCGGATACACCAAAGACCATGGTTTTCAGGATGGCCGGGTTGTACCCCAGGAAGCGCACGCGGGTTTCGTCATCGCGCATCGCAACCAGTAGTCGCCCAAAGCGCGACGAGGTGAACCAGCGGCTCACCAGGTAGACCGCCCCCAGGCAGATCACCGTGGCAATGTAGAGTACCACTTCGGTGGAACGGTCTGACAATGGGATGCCAAAGATAGTGCTGAGATTGGTGATGCCGTTGGTGCCGCCGGTGTAGGGTTGTTGTCCCACAAACAGCAGGCTAAAAACCAGCGTCAATGCCTGGGTGATAATCGCAAAATAGACCCCCTGCACCCGGCTGCGAAAGATGAAGTAGCCGACCAGTCCGGCCAGCAGCATCGGCACAACAATTGCCGCCAGGATCGCCACGAGCGGCGACTGAAACGGTACCCAGAACCAGGGCAACTCGCGCACGCCGCTCCAGAGCATAAAGTCGGGCAGGCTCTCCCCGGATGCCTCCAACTTGAGGTACATGCCCATCGCGTAGGCCCCCAGCGCGAAGAACAACCCCTGCCCCAGGCAGAGCATGCCGCCATAGCCCCAGATCAGGCTCAGGCTCATAGCGACCATGCCAAAGGTCAGGAAGCGCCCCATCAGGCTCAGCCGAAACTCCGACAGGGTCAGTGGCGCAACGACCAGCAGCAGGAACGCAACCAGCACAAACGGCCCCCACTGCCGTAGCAGCGCACCCGCCGTAATCTGGACAGGCATTGGCTTAACGGTAAGCTGTTTCTCTTGCATACTCTGTCTCCTTAGCGCGTGCGCAGCGCGAGAATGCCCGAGGGTCGCCACTGCAAGAAGGCAATGATCAATACCAGCACCAGCACCTTGCCCAACGTTGCGGTCGTTCCCAGTTCCAGGAGCGTGTTCATAATCCCGATTGTCAGCGCGGCGACAATTGTCCCCGGCAGGCGACCCACACCGCCCAGCACCACCACCATAAAGGCGTCCACAATGTAGTAGGTGCCGAGCGCCGGACCAATCGGCCCGATCAGTGTCAGTGCGCTCCCGGCGATCCCGGCCAGTCCGGCCCCCAGCGCAAAGGTGAACATATCTACCCGCCGCGTAGCCACGCCCAGCGAAGCGGCCATCTCGCGGTTCTGCATCGCTGCCCGAATGCGTCGCCCGCTAGAGGTGCGGTTCAGATGCCAGTAGATCGCGCCAACCACCACAATCACCAGTCCGATGATAAAGAGCCGCTTGTAGGGCAGCAGCAGCCCCGGCATAAGCGTCAGGCCACCATTCAGCCAGGCGGGACTGACGACCTGCACATTCGGTGCGCCGAAGATGCTGCGCGCCGCCTGTTGCAGGATCAGACCCACGCCCCAGGTTGCCAGCAGCGTATCCAGCGGCCGCCCGTACAGGAAGCGGATCAACCCGACTTCCAGCAGCGCGCCGACCAGTGCGGTAAAGAGAAACGCCGCCGGAATTGCCAGGATAAACCAGAGCCCCAGTTCGGTACCTCCCAGCGGCACGGCCAGCAGATTTTGAAACACATAGGTGACATACGCGCCTACCATAATCAACTCACCGTGGGCCATGTTGATCACATTCATCAGCCCGAAAGCAAATGCCAGACCCAGCGAAATCATCAGCAAGATGGAGCCAAGACTCAAGCCATTGAATGCCTGCATTAACCAGAGACTCATACGAATGTACTCTTTCTGTTTACCTGCATTTTGATAGATTTAGCATTAAGATTATAGAGAATAAAGAACAAAGAAGCACAAAACAAAAAGCATTGGTTGCATCCTGATAAGCTCTGACGTTTGTTCTTTGTCCTGTGTTTGTTTGTTCTTCCCATAGGAGTCCCGGCTTGAGCCGGATCAGGCTTTTCCGGCAGTATGCTGCTGTCTCGGCAGGCATCCCACCGGCTGAAGCCGGGATTCCCGGATGGCATATCCGGGCTATTTGCTCAACATTCATAAACCGGGACTCCCGGATGGCATATCCGGATTATTTGCTCACCGTTCATAAGCCGGGACGCCGTACAACTGTATGTTACATTATCAGCCACAAACCTCCCGTGGGCAGACTGCCCACGGGAGGTTGAATCTACCTTGATCGCGCCACCTAGCCGCCGGCGTTCAATCCTTCCGCCCAGTCATACTGCTCCAGGAAGGGGTCCGGCTCAATCGGCCCATCCGAACTCGATACCTCCTGGATCAGTCCATCCTCCTGGACCTCGCCGATGCGAACGGTCTTCCAGGTGTGCTGTGTATCACCATCAACCCGTACCGTGCCACCGGGTGCGGCAAATTTGATCTCGCCGCTCTGGGCCGCCTCGCGCACCGCATCCACATCCGTGGTTCCGGCGGCTTCAACCATTGCTTTCCAGAGGTAGACGCCGAAGTAGCCCGCCTCAATCGGGTCCGCCGTGACGCGGTCGTCGCCGTAGGCGGCCTTGTACGCCGCAACAAAGGCTTCATTCTCCGGCGTATCAGTGGTCTGATAGTAGTTCCAGGCGGTCAGATGCCCGGCGATATTCTCCGGCCCGATCCCGCGTACTTCTTCTTCCGCCACGCTCACCGACATCACCGGAATATCGCTCGGGGAGAAACCAGCGTCCTTGAACTGCTTGAAGAAGGCTACATTACTGTCACCATTCAGCGTATTGAAGATCGCATCCGGCTGTGCGGCCTGGATCTTGCTGATAATTGTGCTGAACTCGGTGCCACCCAGCGGTACATATTCCTCACCCGCTACGGTACCACCATTGGCAGCAAGCTGCGCCTGGATAATCTGGTTGGCCGTACGTGGGAAGACATAGTCCGATCCCAGCAGATAAATATTGGTGTAGCCCTGCTCCATCAGGTATTCTACGCCCGGCACAATCTGCTGCGACGGCTCCGCGCCGGTGTAGAAGATATTGGGCGACTGCTCCAGCCCTTCATACTGCACCGGGTAGAAGAGCAGGCCGTTGAGTTCCTCAAAGACCGGCAGCACGGCCTTGCGGCTGGCGCTGGTCCAGCAGCCAAACACCACCGGCACTTCGTCCTGCTCAATCAGCTTGCGTGCCTTCTCTGCAAAGGTAGGCCAGTCACTCGCGCCGTCTTCAATCACTGGTTCAAGCGGTCGCCCCAGCACACCACCGGCGGCATTGATCTCTTCGATTGCCAGCAGGGTGGAATCCTTGACGGAAACCTCACTGATCGCCATCGTGCCGCTGAGGGAGTGTAACACGCCGACCTTGATCGGTTCGCCGCTCGCAGCGGCTTCTTCCTCATCGGGGGCGGTGCCGCTCTCTTCTTCGGCGGGCTCTTCCGCTTCTTCTTCGGCGGGCTCTTCCGCTTTTTCTTCAGGAGTGGCTTCCATCTCCTCTTCGGGAGTAGCTTCTTCGACGGCGGTTTCTGTGGTTGGTTCTTCTGCGGGGGCTGCCGGTCCACCACCACAGGCACTCAAGACCATGGCGAACAGCAGCAGCAAAATCGGCAATAGTCTGACATACTGCGTCCCACGGACAGGGTGGGAAACGGGAACAGATCCTACGCGGGATGTTCTTTTCATTGTGGTCCTCTCAACACAACAAGATGCGGTACCGGTTTTTGACGAATGTGTCGAGCAGTCATGCTCCTTCGTCACCAAGCAAAATTTACGTTTGGACCAGACGAGGCTGCGATGGGATCGGGGGTAATGCCTCCTTTCGTGTATGCTGCGGCCTATAAACAGGCACACTCCAAGAGTTCGATGTTACGGTTGCCGTGGCATCGAAGAAGATTTGTACAAACGGCACATATACTGCGACTACACTGTGCCTACCTTAACTCATCGAAACTGGTGATTATCTGCTACAGTAACTTGCTCTACTGAGGATATCCGGGAGCACAGTCACTGTTTTTCGGTAAGCATGGCTGGAGTAATACCTGTTCATGCAATAATAGTCGCTCTGTACCGGATACTCAATATGGCAAATTCAACAGGATACACCAGGTCAGTTTTGGATACTTTGCACAAGTCTTCACAAAGAATAAGAGGGATGATTGTGGGGGAACAGTTATAGCCCGCCTATTCCCATAGGAATAGCAGGCAGTGGAGTAGGTGAAGAACTGCGAACTAAGAACAGCGCACTACGAGATAGGAACTAAAACCTGAGAAGCGGCACTGCTAGAAAGGATAAGTACGCCCAGAACAAAGAACAAACAGATTATCATACGCAAATACGATAATGCTCTTTGTTCTGGATTACTTTCTTCCTCCAAACGAATATGCCGCTGCTGCTCAAAACAGAAAATAGCGCTGTGCCATCGGTAGTACCTCGGCCGGTTCGCAGGTCAGCAGTTCACCATCGGCACGTACCTCGTAGGTTTCGGGATCAACCTCGATCTGCGGGGTCGCCTGGTTGTGGATCATCTGCGCCTTCCCGATGGCGCGGCAGTTCGTTACCGCTACTGCCGATTTGGACAGCCCCAACTGCTGCGGGATGCCGGCTTCCAGCGCCGCCTGTGAGACAAATGTAATACTGGTCGGGGCAATCGCTTTGCCAAATGCGCCAAACATTGGCCGGTAAAGCACCGGCTGTGGCGTGGGGATCGAAGCATTGGCGTCACCCATGACGCTCCAGGCGATAAAGCCGCCCTTAATCACTATCTCCGGCTTCACCCCAAAGAAGGCCGGGCTCCAGAGCACCAGATCGGCCAGCTTGCCCGGCTCAATCGAGCCAATTTCGTGCGCAACTCCATGCGTGATGGCCGGGTTGATCGTGTACTTGGCAACATAGCGTTTTGCCCGCAGATTATCGTTGCGTGCGCTATCCTCCGGCAGCGGGCCGCGCTGCACCTTCATCTTGTGCGCCGTCTGCCAGGTGCGCGTAACTACCTCGCCCACGCGCCCCATCGCCTGCGCATCGCTGGCAATCATGCTGAACACACCCAGGTCGTGCAGGATATCCTCGGCGGCGATGGTCTCCGGGCGGATGCGGCTCTCGGCGAAGGCCACATCTTCGGGTACCTGCGGGTTCAGGTGATGGCAGACCATCAGCATATCCAGATGCTCGGCAATCGTGTTGACGGTGTAGGGTCGCGTCGGGTTGGTGGATGAGGGCAAAATATGCGGCAAGCCCGCGATGCGGATAATGTCCGGGGCATGCCCGCCGCCTGCACCCTCGGTATGGTAGGTGTGGATGGTGCGCCCGGCGATGGCGGCGATGGTATCCTCAACAAACCCGGCTTCATTGAGGGTATCGGTGTGGATGGCAACCTGCACATCATACTCGTCGGCAATCGCCAGGCAGGTGTTGATGGTCGCCGGCGTGGTGCCCCAATCCTCGTGCAACTTGAGCCCGCAGGCTCCTGCGCGTACCTGCTCCGCCAGCGGTGGGGCGGTGGCGGCATTCCCCTTGCCCAGGAAGCCAAAGTTAAGCGGCCAGGCTTCGGCGGCCTGCAACATCCGCGCCAGGTTCCACGCGCCCGGCGTGCAGGTGGTCGCATTTGTACCGGTTGCCGGGCCGGTGCCCCCGCCCAACATCGTGGTGATGCCATTCGAGAGCGCCTCGTAGATCTGCTGGGGCGCGATAAAGTGAATATGACTGTCAATCGCTCCAGCGGTGACAATCCGGTTTTCGCCCGCGATAACCTCGGTTGCCGGACCTACCACCAGTTCCGGGTCAACCCCGGCCATCGTATCGGGATTACCGGCCTTGCCCACCTTCACAATGCGCCCGTCTTTAACTCCGATATCCCCTTTGACAATGCCCCAGTGATCCAGAATTAGCGCATTGGTGATGACCAGATCCAGCGCGCCCGGCGGCGGCTCGCGGGTGGCGCTGCTACTCTGGCCCATGCCGTCACGAATGACCTTCCCGCCGCCAAAGGCAATCTCATCGCCATACACGGTATGGTCGTGTTCCACCTCGATGATCAGGTCGGTATCGGCCAGGCGCACCCGGTCGCCGGTCGTCGGGCCGTAGAGATCGGCGTAGGTCCGCCGGGGTATCTGCAAACTCATGGCAACTCCTCATCACAGGTCAGATAGCCAGCGCCGACGATCAGCCGGACTGGTCTCCATCGGCGGTTGTCTGTCCAAAACCCCGTTCCGTAAGCCGTTCCAATGCCGCCTGGCGCACCGCCGCGTCATCCAGCGCGCCCTCAACCAGACCGTTCTGACCGCGCACAACCCGGTTGCCCGCGAAGGCCACCAGGTTGACCTCTTTCTCTTCGCCCGGCTCAAAGCGCGTGGCGGTTCCCGCCGGAATATTCAGGCGCATGCCATAGGCCGCCGCGCGATCAAACACCAGCGCGCGGTTGATCTCAAAAAAGTGGAAGTGGCTACCCACCTGAACCGGCCGGTCACCGGTGTGCTGCACCAGTAGCCGGGCCGTTGCGCGCCCGGCATTCGCCGTAATATCCCCGGCAGTTTCATCAAGTAGATACTCACCTGGTTGCATAACGGCTCCTTTACTGAATGGGATCGTGAACTGTTACCAGTTTTGTACCATCGGGAAAGGTTGCTTCGACCTGGACTTCGTGGATCATCTCGGCAATGCCATCCATTACATCGTCATGGGACAGAATGGTCGTGCCGAAGCTCATAATGTCGGCGACGCTCTTGCCATCCCGGGCCGCTTCCATAATCTCAGCCGTCAGGATCGCCATTGCCTCGGGGTAGTTCAGTTTGAGCCCCCGCGCCTGGCGTTTGCGGGCCAGGTCCGCAGCCACGTAGATCAAGAGCTTTTCTTGCTCCCGTTGTGTCAGATGCACAATATCCCCCTCTGCTTCAACCAACAGCGGTCAATACACTTTGCGTGGTAGTACCGGCTCCTGTCCGTAGAGTTCGCGGCGAGCGCTGCGCCAGAACTGCACCAGGCCGCCGGGGAGTGCCCGTCCGGAGTAGCTTAACGCCCGCACCACCAGTCCATGCGCGGGCAGCGTGCTGACGCCCCAGAGTATCTCCCCCGGACGCGACATCTGGTCGGCAAGATTATTCAACTGGGCTTCCAATGTTAACCAGCGGTCCGGTTCCAGTCCCACCCGGCAGATATAAAATGTTGCCATATGCCGGTAGGGACCAAACCGCACCAGCGAGGTCAGCGGGCGGATCTGCGGTTCCAGGCATGTTCGCTCAAGGGCCAGTGGGCGGCCTTCCGCCGTGAGATCCAGCGTTGTCTGCAAGCGTTCAAACGCAAAGATCTCCGCGCGGGCATCCCGTCCCGGTGCAACCAGCTCCCACCAGAAGAGACCAGCGCCGGGTGCCAGGTCAATCCGGGTCGCCTGCTGATAGCGCGCCCCGGCAAAGGGAATCAGCGGATCGGGCAGATACTCCAGCAGCGCATCCGCCCCAACCTGCACCTGCATCCGCTGCACTGCATCCGGCATGCCCGCGCGATGTCGGTAGACTCGCGTGGCCCCGGTGGAGGTCACTTGCGCCCGTGCGCGGGGTCCGACCTCAATGTCAAACTCCATCTGGTCACCACCCAGCACGCCACCCGACAGATTATGCAGATGCGTCAGGGCGGTGCCGTCGCCGAGATGAAAGGCGCGTACCACCCGCAGCGGTGGCTGTTGCGCGCAGACCGTCAGCCGGGTATGGGGCATCGTGGGATGCCATGTAAAGCGCAGGCGTAACTGCCCGGTAACTCGCCGAACTTGCACGTTGACCTATTGTTACTAACTCATAAAGAGACGCGTGACAAGCATGGGATGGCCCATCCCGCCCACATCGATCAGCGGTGTAGAATAAAAAACGGTATCTTCTTCAAGCGTCTGGTGACAACTACGCGCCGCCACCCGGATCAGGACTGGCTTGAGCGTCCAGATCAACCAGCTTGCCTGGCTCTGGCCCAGCGGCATCAGGCGCTGACAGGCCGAAACCAGCCCCGCCAACACCTGATGCAGGTATGCCAGCACCGTCAGATCTTCATCCAGTCCCAGCGCGCCCCCGGCCAGGCCAAACGCCGCGCTGTAGTGAATATCGCCGCCCTCCTGCCCAACCACCGCCAGCGCCCGCTCAATCGGCGGCAGCGCTTCCAGATCCAGCACTAGCCGCAGCAGTCGCCGCCCCAGCATCGCACTGGCAGCGCGACTCTCGCGCACGGGTTTGAATGCGCTGATGCGCTGGTTGAGGTCAAGCCAGGACTGCGCCATGGCGGTCTGGTCCGGATTAGCGGCCAGGCGATAGGCTGCGCGGCAGAACAGCCCTTCCAGCGCGCCGACCTCATCGAGATAGTCTGCCAGAAAGGGCTCAAGCTGTGGAACCGTCAGGATCTTCAGTGTCACCAACGTTTCCAGACCGAACGAGTGGGCCAGCGCGCCAACGGGCAGCGCACTGTCGGCCAGTTGCAGCAATCGTAGATGATTCAGCGCATCGTCAGACATCACAAACCGGAGCGTTGCCGACCGTAGCAGCACGCCGGCACGCACAATGATCATGATCGAGGGGAAGAACCATGATCGAATGACAACTCTATTGATATTAAGCGGGCACTCTGATTATCGCTACATTATAGCAATAAGTTTGTTAAAAAGATAGGGGGAAAATCACCAGATTGCCAAAAATAGCGGGTATCTTGGGCGGTATCCCGGCAACTACACCCCTTGGAACCTGCTCTGAAGTTGACATAACTCTGACATGCGCCGGAGCATTGGGGATAATCCAACGTCTGTGCTATAATTTACAGAAGTTATGCGGTGAAAGTTTGGACCACGAACGCCGCGAAATGAGCGAAAAACGCGAAACGACCCGTGCTGATGTGCGTTACGCGATCTTGTGTTTGTCAGTGGACAGTGCCTCCGGCAGGGTGAAAAAGAGCAGGTCTCTTCCGCCATGCCGGCGGCTGAAATACCTGCCGGTTCGGGGACTGCGTAACTCGTACAACGTAAGCTACACATACCTGATAGCCGGATGTGGTGTTGACCATTCGTTGTACCATCCATCAGTACATCCGCAATAAACCGGGTAAAACACAGTGAAAACTGATATTCCGCTTAAACTGTTGACCGCGCTACGCGGGGCCGATCTCCTGCCGCTGCTGGGGTTGCCTGCCGCGTCGCTGGTGCGTGTGGAAACGCGGGAACTCCCCGTCAGTGCCACCCGGCTCGATACTCTGCTGCGTGCGCGTAGTCCGCAAGGGCAGGAATACCTGCATCTGGTGGAGTGGCAGGGCTACTACGACCCTGTCGTGCTCTGGCGGCTGGCGGGCTACGTGGCCTGGTTTGGGCAGCAGGAGCCGGGCACGACCGTGGTGGGCACAGTCGTCTATCTCGCGCCGGAGTATGACGTGGGAGATACGCTGACGCAGACGATTGATGGACAGGTCGTGCAGGCATGGCCGATCAGACGGATTCAACTCTGGACGCAGGATGCGCAGGCGGCGCTGGCTTCAAACAGCCTGGGGCTGGCGGTACTCAGCCCACTGATGCGGAATGCTGATGCCTCGCTGGTGGAAGCTGCCGCCCGCCTGGTGGTACAGCAGGCACCACCGACGCAGCAGGGGGATCTGCTATCAATTCTGGGTACCTTTGCCGAACCATTTCTACAACCACAGCGGTTTATGAATCTGGTAGGAAGGGAGAAACTCATGGGGTCTGGACTATTTGACCTGTTGATGCAGGAGCGCGAAGCAGAATTGCGCGAGATGTATGAAACGAAGCTGCGGGAGCAGCAAGAACAGTTCCGGCAGCAGGCAGAGCAACTTCGGCAGCAGGAAGAACAGTTCCGCCAGGAGTTGCAGCAGATGCTCGAGGATACGCTGCTAGTGCGCTTTCCCACTGCGCCGCTCGTGTTCATGCGTGATATCCGCCGGGTACACAGCCTGCCGGAGTTGCGCCGCCTGATCGTGGCCGTACAGCAGGTACCTGATCTGGCTGCGGCGGAGCAGCTACTGCATACAGCGGCCCAGCCGTCCGAGAATGGTGCTTAGAAGTGTAATCAGCGGGACAGGGGATATGAGTTGCAAACAAAACCTCCCACCGAATTGCTTCCAGTTATGAAGCAATCCGGTGGGAGATTGTAGCGTCAACCGTCTTTGAGTGCGCATTCAGCGGGGATTAAAAGAACCCCAGCTCTTCGCGGGCATCCTCGGTCATCATCGACGGGTTCCAGAAGGGCGTCCAGACCAGGTTGATATTCACATCTTCCAGGTTCTTGTAGACATCACCGAGCGCCAGCACCTCGCGCCGGGCCTGATCCAGGATCTGGGGACCAGCCGGACATGCCGGGGTGGTCAGCGTCATATCGATGTCAACCTGCTTGCCCTCTTCCAGAACATCCACCCGATAGATCAGGCCCAGGTTGACAATATCCATCCCGATTTCGGGGTCGATAACATTCTGCAGCGCAGCCCGCACCATATCTTCTGTCACCATAACCTCTGACCTCTCCTTTTTGTATAGCGTAGCACATCATATGGGTATAGTATCACAACTTTTTCTGAATCAGTGCTTCTATATTAGACCAGTCTTTTACGTGCGTCATTCTGAACAGAGTGAAGAAGTTCTTGCTGCATCAATAAAATGCTTCGCTGCGTTCAGAATGACACATCTTGTTGTCGCGCTAATACTTGGGCATCGACGGGTCGATATCATCGGACCAGCGCAGCACGCCGCCCACCAGGTTCTTTACCTTGCGGAAGCCCGCGCCCTTGAGCATATTGACCGCGTTGGCGCTGCGCACACCGCTCCGGCAGTAGACCACCATCTCGCGCGCGCTGTCGAGCTGATTCATATGATGTACAAGCTGATCCACCGGAATCAGCCGATCCGTCCCTGGAATGGTGGCAATATCAGCCTCATAGGAATTGCGCACATCCAGCAGGAATGGACGATCAGTGTGATCCAGCAGTGCAGCCAGTTCGCGCGGGGTGATCTCATACTGACTCTCGATCACGTTTACCTCGTTCGGCATTATTCCACAGAATGCATCATAGTCAATCAGTTCGGTAATGGTGGGATGTTCACCACAGATCGGGCACTCCGGGTTGCGGCGCAGCTTCAACTCGCGGAATCGCATCTCCAGCGCATCATAGAGCATCAGCCGCCCGATCAGCGGCTCGCCAATGCCGGTCAGCAGCTTGATAACCTCGGTTGCCTGGATTGTTCCGATCACGCCGGGCAGTACGCCCAGCACGCCCCCTTCGGCGCACGAGGGCACCAGTCCCGGTGGCGGCGGCTCCGGGTAGAGACAGCGGTAGCATGGGCCGCCCTCTTTGGGATAGAAGACCGTCGCCTGGCCTTCAAAGCGGAAGATACTCCCGTAGACATTGGGTTTGCCCAGCAACACCGCCGCATCATTGCTCAGGTAGCGCGTCGGGAAGTTATCGGTCCCATCAACGATGACATCGTAGGGTCGCATCAACTCGAGCGCATTATCCGACGTGACCTGCGCTTCATACACGCTAATATCGATATACGGGTTGAGATCCTGCAGGCGGCGTTTTGCCGACTCAATCTTGGGCACACCGACGGTGCTGGTGCCGTGGACAACCTGCCGCTGCAAGTTGCTTTCGTCAACCACATCAAAATCAACCAGGCCAATATGCCCAACCCCTGCCGCCGCCAGGTAGAGCGCCAGCGGTGAGCCCAGCCCACCTGTGCCGATGAGTAGCGCGCTCCCCTGCTTCAACCGACGCTGCCCCTCCATGCCCACCTCCGGCATGATCAGGTGGCGGCTGTAGCGGCGGATCTCCTCATTACTCAGCGTAACATCCTGTACCATTTCTCAGCTCTTTCCACCTGCAATCGCCGGAATAATGCTGACCGTATCGCTACTCTGTAGTTCGGTCGCTTCCCCCTCCAGATAGCGAATATCTTCGTCGCCAACATAGACATTCACAAAGTTGCGCAGCTTGCCCTGCTCATTGAAGAGGTGCCGTCCCAGGTCGGGATAGGTCTCGACCAGTCCACGGAGCAGCGCACCGACCGTGCCCGCTTCCAGTTCTACCTGGGATTGGCCCGCGCTGTACTGGCGCAAGGCGGTTGGAATAGTAATTGTTGCCATACATTTCCTCGCTAATCCGTAATCTCTACCTGCTCCTGCTCAAACCGTTTGCCCTCGTCCAGCAAGAGCCAACTGGCCAGATCGGCGGCCTGCCCCTGTGTCACCTGCTGAATCACAAAGGCAAACGCTGGTCCGCCGCCGACACCCTGCGCGCCCACCAGATCCCGCCCGGAAGGTTCCGCCGGATGATCGGGGTGCGAGTGATAGCAGCCGACCACGTCCAGGTCACGTTCGCGCGCGGATCGGTCAGCCCGCAGATAGTCGCGCGGGTCCAGGTAGAAGCGATCACGGCGTGACTCGGCATTATCGCTTTCGGCAAGCGCTACCTGGCCCTGCCAGCGGTTCTCGACCGGGTGGGTCTCCAGCACTAGCTTGTGGGTACCTTCGATCCGGCCCAGCAGCAACCCGACACACTCATCGGGATAGGTTGACTCCGCATGGGCGGCAACCGCCTGGGCCGCCGCGGCCGTAAATGTTATCATCGTTCCGGCTTCCCGGTTTTCAGTTCGCTTAGATCCCCTCGCCGCCTTCAACCCAGTCGGTTTCATCCCAGAAGCGCTCGCTGAGGTAACGCGAGGCACTATCACACAACACCGTGATAACCACGCCCGCTTCCAGACTATGCGCTACCCGCAGGGCCGCTGTAACATTCGCCGCTGCCGAGATGCCCACCAGCAACCCTTCGCGCCGCGCCAGTCGCCGGGCCATCGCAAATGCCTGCTCGCTGCTGACCTCGATAATTTCATCGGCAACGGCAGCATCATAGATGCCGGGCACCAGCGAGGTTGTCGGCAGATGTTTGACGCCCTCCAGCGCGTGGAACGGGCTATCGGGTTGCACCCCCGACAGCCGGATTGCCGGCTGCTGTTCGCGCAGGTAGCGTGATGTACCCATAAAGGTACCCGTTGTCCCCAACGCTGCCACAAAATGGGTTACGCGGCCCCCGGTTTGCTGCCAGATCTCCGGCCCGGTCGACTCATAGTGGGCCTGGGGATTAACCGGGTTGTTGTACTGATCCGGGTAGAAGTAGCGGTCGGGTGCTTCGGCCACCAGTTCGCGGATAGTACGAATGGCAAGATCCATCCCTTCGTTTGGATCGGTCAGAATAAGCTCGGCTCCCAACGCACGCAGAATGCGCTTGCGCTCGGCGCTGGCATTGGCCGGCATCGCCAGCGTTACCTGATAGCCCATGGCCGCACCCAGCGTGGCGTAGGCAATGCCGGTGTTGCCGCTGGTCGCATCAGCGATGCGCATATCGGGACGGAGCAACCCGCGCTGTTCGCCATCGCGCAGCATCCAGAAGGCCGGCCGATCCTTGACCGAGCCGCCCGGATTATACCACTCGGCCTTGGCATAGAGTTGCACACCAGTCGGCAGGGTCGGGTCAACCCGTTCAAGGCGCACCAGCGGCGTATTCCCGACGAGTTCCAGCACCCGGGTACGGTGATCAACCGTTTGTGGAGCAAGTGATGTGGCAGTCATAATCTCTCATTCCTGGGTGATGTCGTTAACGTAATACTTCTCTGTTTCCTGGTACTCTCCGCAGTGTCGTTCGGGCATGCTCGCCGTTCGCTGATGCACTCAACCTGCCTGTCGGTAAACCATAATCTGGTTCTACCCATCCGCGATTGCCTGCTCCCGCTGTTGTGCTTTACGATAGTGGGCCACGGCTGCCTTGAGTGTCCCCAGCGCCAGAGTTGCGCAACGCTGCCGGCTCTTAACCACGTCGCGGCCCAGGGTATCAATCATCTCCGCAAACTCTAACTCATCGACCCGGGTCAGGGGCGCACCCTGCAACATCTCAGCCAGGATCGACGCCGCCGCCTGGCTGACCGAGCAACCCTCGCCCTCAAACGCCAGCCCTTCAATAAACTGCCCGGTGGTGTCAACCTTGAGATAGATCGTCACGACATCGCCGCAATCCGGATGACCGCCAGGCATAACGACATCAGCGCCGGCAAGTGTTCCGTGATGACGGGGAGTCTCATAGTGATCAAGCAGATGGTCAATAATTTCCTGGCGGTCCATACGTATGCTCCGGTCCTCAGTTCGCGGGTTTAACCCTGATAGGTTTTCTCAATCGGCACACCGACCATGTTGCCCCACTCGGTCCAGCTACCATCATAGTTGCGCACCTGCGGATAGCCCAGCAGGTAGGTCAGCACAAACCAGGTATGGCTGCTGCGCTCCCCGATGCGGCAGTAGGCGATCACATCCTTATCCGGCGTAATACCCTTGCCCTGGTAGAGTTCTTCCAATTCTGCGCGGCTCTTGAAGGTGCCGTCGGCGTTGGCCGCCTGCGCCCAGGGAATATTCTGCGCCCCGGGAATATGGCCGCCGCGCAACGTGCCCTCCTGCGGATACTCCGGCATATGCAGCTTCTCGCCGCTGAACTCCTGCGGACTGCGCACATCAACCAGAGTTGGGTTTGCCCCTTTGAGATGCTCCATCACCTGATCGCGGAAGGCGCGGATCTGGCGGTCATCCCGCTCCGGCGCGTGGTAGGTCGCTGCCGGGTAGTTGGGCACCTCGCGGGTCAACTCACGGCCCTCGGCGATCCATTTGGCACGACCACCATTCAAAATGCGCGCATCCTTATGCCCAAACAGCTTGAACACCCAGAACGCATACGTTGCCCACCAGTTATTCTTATCACCGTAGAAGACCACCGTGGTATCATTGCTGATACCCTTTGCCCCGAGCAACTGCTCAAAGCGTTCACGGTCCAGATAATCCCGCGTCACCGGGTCATTCAAGTCGGCCACCCAGTCGATCTTGATGGCACCGGGAATATGGCCGGTATCGTACAGCAGAATATCTTCGTTGCTCTCAACCAGCCGCACATTCGGGTCGTTCAGATGATCGGCGACCCACGCTGTATCTACCAATACTCCAGGGTTGGCATACTCAGCCACGAGCTACCTCCTTAACGCAGCATAGATTAGCTTTATCTTCACAGATGCGGGCCAGCCGGTAACGGTCAGGTGCCAGGCGTCATCCTCGGCTCCTGCGAACTGACCGCTATCGGCTGACCAACAGTAGCTTCATTGTACTGCCAACGCCCGAGAAAGTCAAGTTCTTAACCTGAATACTCCACAAACACTGTGTCTTCCTGAACCGACACTGCGTAGGTGGTGACCGGCTCGTAGGCGGGCAGGTTGCGCGGTTTACCGGTCTCCAGGCTAAACTGGGAACCATGCCGGGGGCACTCAATGGTCAACTCGTCGCTATCAACTTCACCCTCGCCGAGCGATGCCTCCGCATGGGAGCATGTATCGTCGAGCGCATAGAAGGTTCCTTCGGCATGACACACAACAATCTTGTGTCCATTAATCTCAACTATTTTAGCAGTTCCTTCTGGGATTTCAGCCACAGCAGCAATCCGTACAGCAGCCATGCTTTTCACCTCGTTGCTCAACAAACCAGTCTATTCTGCCTGAAATAGACAATCCAGCTATATTTATCGGGACATAACGGAGGGGCGTTGCATGCAACGCCCCCGCCGGCAATATCTGGTTGGGTTCCGCCCTAGCCGACCGAGCCTTCCATCTCAAGCTGGATCAGCCGGTTCAACTCGACAGCATACTCCATCGGCAGTTCGCGTGTGAACGGCTCCATAAAGCCCAGCACAATCATCGAGAGCGCATCGGCTTCGGCCAGACCGCGGCTCATCAGGTAGAAGAGTTGCTCCTCACCAATGCGCCCGACGGTGGCCTCGTGCGCCAGGGTGGTGCGGTCCTCTTCAATCTCGATGTAGGGGATAGTGTCGCTGGCCGAGATCTCATCCAGGATCAGCGCGTCACAGTTGACATTAAGCTTGGAGTTGTACGCGCCCGGTGCAACCTTCGCCAGCCCGCGATAGGTGGTCTTCCCGCCATCCTTACTCACCGACTTGTTGGTAATGCGACTGGTGGTATCCGGCGCAACATGGACCATCTTGGCCCCGGCATCCTGGTGCTGGCCCTTACCGGCGTAGGCCACACTCAACACCTCGCCGCGCGCACCACGTCCCATCAGATAGACCGACGGATACTTCATCGTCAGCTTACTGCCGATGTTACCGTCAACCCACTCCATCGAGGCTTCTTCGTGGGCTACCGCGCGCTTGGTGACCAGGTTGTAGATATTGTTGGCCCAGTTCTGAATGGTGGTGTAGCGGAACTTCGCGCCCTTCTTGACGATAATCTCAACCACCGCTGAGTGCAGCGAGTTGGTGCTATAGATCGGTGCTGTACAGCCCTCAATATAGTGACCTTCCGCACCCTCGTCTACAATAATCAGGGTGCGCTCGAACTGACCCATGTTCTCCGCGTTGATGCGGAAGTAGGCCTGCAGCGGAATATCTACCTTGACCCCGGGCGGAATGTAAATGAACGAGCCACCCGACCAGACCGCCGTATTCAGTGCGGCGTACTTGTTGTCCGCCGTGGGAATAACCGTGCCGAAGTATTCCTTGAACAGTTCAGGGTGCTCTTTCAGGCCGGTATCCGTATCCAGGAAGATTACACCCATCTTCTGCCACTCTTCGCGCAGCGAGTGGTAGACCACTTCGCTCTCGTACTGTGCGCCGACACCTGCCAGGAACTTGCGCTCGGCCTCGGGAATACCCAGCTTCTCGAACGTGTTCTTAATCTCGGCGGGAACGGCGTCCCAGTCATGCTCCGGCCGCTCGCCTGCGCGCACAAAGTAGTGGATCTGGTCATAGTCCAGTTCCGCCAGTTCGGCGTTGGCCCAGGTGCCTATTACCGGTACCGGCTTCTTCTTGAACACATCCAGCGCCTTCAGGCGGCGCTTGAGCATCCACGCCGGCTCGTCCTTCATCCCGGAAAGCTCCCGGATGACCTGCTCATTCAGTCCCTTGGGAGACTTGTATATGTAACGCTCTTCTTCGCGGAAACCGTACCTGGAGTAGTCAAACTGCAGATTAACCTGTTCTGATACCAATTCAGTACCTCCTTATGTTTTACCGTTACCGTGCTCGTCTGTGCGAAAGTAATCCGAAATGACAACGCTGTCTAACGCTACCCGGTTTGCGCTAACCGAGTTCTTCATCATCAAAATCAATCTGGCCCACGCCATATAACCCGGCCTTGAGCGTCTTGAGCGAGAGCAGCGCACACTTGAGGCGCACCGGGTTTTTATCCAGCGGGATGCCGATCAGGTCAAGCAGTTCCTCTTTGCTAAACTGCTTGACCTCCTCAACCGACTTGCCCTTAATCTCATCGGTCAGGATGGAAGCCGAAGCCTGGCTGATGGCACAACCGCGCCCCGAAAAGCGCACATCCTGCACCACCCCATCCTCAATCAACAGGTCCATCTGAATGACATCCCCACAGAGCGGGTTATGCTCTTCATGCGAAACCGTCGGTGACTCCAGTGTTCCATGGTTGTGTGGATACTTGTAGTGCTCCAGGATGTACTCACGATAAAAATCGTCCATTAGCAGAACATCCCCTTTGCTTTTTCCAGACCAAGAACCAGGCGATCAATCTCCTCCGGAATGTTGTAGAGATAGAGACTGGCGCGGGTTGTTGCCGGAACGTTGAGCAGGCGATGGAGCGGTTGGGTACAGTGATGACCGGCGCGCACCGCGATGCCCTCGCCATCCAGGATGGCAGCAACGTCGTGTGGATGCACGCCGTCAAGGGAGAAGGAGACCGCCGCGCCGCGTGCTTCAGTCGTGGGCGGTCCATAGATCGTCAGCCCTTCAACCTCACTCAACCGGTTGAGCATATACTCCAGCAGTTCATCCTCATAGCGGTGAATTGCTTCCATGCCGACTTCGCTCAGAAAATCGACCGCCTCACCCAGCGTAATTACTTCGGCAATCGCCGGCGTACCCGCCTCAAAGCGGGCCGGCACATCGGCATAGCTGCTACCCGCCAGTTCGACCAGTTTAATCATTGATCCACCGCCTAGGAAAGGCGGCATCGCCTCCAGCAGCTTGCGCCGTCCCCAGAGTACCCCGGCCCCCGTCGGCCCACACATTTTGTGCCCACTAAATGCCAGAAAGTCAATACCGAGATCCTGGACGTTGATCGGCATATGCGGCACACTCTGTGCGGCATCAACCAGAACCAGCGCGCCCACCGCATGCGCTCGCTCGGCAATGATCCTGACCGGGTTAATCGTCCCCAGGACATTGGACTGGTGGGTCACAGCAACGATTTTTGTTCGCTCGGACAGCAACTGGTCAAGCTCTTCCAACACCAATCGTCCCTGGCTGTCAATCCCGACATAGTCCAGGTGTGCGCCGGTACGCTGGGCCAGCATCTGCCAGGGCACCAGGTTTGAGTGATGCTCCATCACCGTCAACAGGATGCGATCGCCCTCGCGCAGATTGGCTGCGCCCCAGGCATAGGCAACCAGGTTGATCGCCTCGGTAGTATTCCGCGTAAAGACAATCTCGCGCGGGGTTACTGCGCCAATGAACTTGGCAACCTTACCGCGCGCCCGCTCATAGGCAAATGTGGCATCCTCGCTCAGTCGATAGATCCCGCGATGCACATTCGCATGGTAGCGCCGGTAATAATCTTCCATGCAGTCGATAACCCGCCGGGGACGCTGTGACGACGCGGCACTGTCCAGAAACGCCAGTGGTTTGCCATTCATCTCCTGGTGGAGGATGGGAAAATCACGGCGCAATGCCAGAACATCGAAGAGCGAAAACGATGGTGTTAGTGCTGTCATAACCTGACCCATTCTGTATGCTCTGCCACGTCTGGCGCAACAAAAAACCGCTGCTATGCCAGACGCAGAAGACGCTACTTACTATATCTTGCCCTCAATTGCGGCGATCAGGGTCTCACGCAGATCTTCGACCGGAATTGCATCAAGCGCCGGCTCAAACAGGCCCATCACAATCATCCGCTTGGCCTCGTCCGGCTTAATCCCACGGGTACGCATGTAAAAGAGTTGCTCTTCGTCTACCTGACCGCTGGTACTGGCGTGGCCGGCTTTCGCGACATCGTTGGTGTCAATCTTCAGGCCGGGGATCGAGTCGTTGCGCGCTTTGGGTGTCAAATGCACCGCATGCTCCTCCAGGCGGGTGCTGGCGGCACGTGATTCATGTTCAATCTTGATCATGCCGTCAAAGACGCTATACCCACTGCCGGTGACGACCGTCTTGAAATCCATATGGCTTTCATTATTACTGCCGGCGTGACGCAGCCAGGGAGCCGTCAGCAATTGCTGGTCATCGCCGGCAAAAGTTGCGCCATACCAGGTGATCCCGCTACCGTCACCCTGCATCTGCGCCTCGGCCTCGATATGCTGCACCCGTCCACCCAGCGCAATCGAAACCCACTCGGCGCGCGCATCACGTTCCAGGTTAATGAACTGGCTACCGATGTGGTACATACCCTTGCCCCACTGCTGGGCACTGACAAAGCGGATTTCGCTACCCTCACCCGCAAAGATCTCGGTGGTTGGCCCGGCCAGACAGGACTCGGCTGCATCGGGTGACATAAACTCTTCAATAAATGTCACCCGCGCGCCGCGCTCCAGCACAACCAGCGAGTAAGGAAAGATCGACCGGCTACCATTGGACAGTTTGTAGCGCACCCGCAACGGCAATTCTACCTCGACATTTTTCGGTACATAGAGAAAAACGCCATCCTGCCAGAGGGCCGCCCGCAACGCGCTAAACTTATGGCTAAGGGCATCGATCAGCGTGCCCAGGCGCTCGCGCACATGCGCCTCATGGCTGCGTACCGCATCTTTCAAGGTCATAAACATCACGCCGCGCTGCGCCAGTGCGCTATCCCAATCAAGGATCGTCCCCTGCGGATTGGTCTGCGGCGTAATACCCTCCGGTTGCAGCTTTGTCAGGTCGGTGCGCCGCCACTCGGGAGGCAATGCCTGGGCAAAGAAATCCCAGGCCGTAACACGCTGCTCAACCAGCCAGGCCGGTTCGCCCGCTGCTCGCGCAACCTCGGCAATCTGCTCTCCCGTTATTTCAGCCAGGGTGCTAAATGTGTGCTGGACCATGGTATCATACTTTTCATTCTTAGCCGGCATGGCTGACCGCTTCCTCCCTGAGCCAGTCATAGCCCTTCTCTTCCAACTCCAGTGCCAGTCCCGGACCACCCTCGCGGACAACACGCCCTTCCATCATCACCGAGACAACATCCGGCTTGACATAGTTCAATAGCCGCTGATAGTGGGTAATCATCAGCACACCCATCTCCGAGCCGGCCAGTGCATTCACACCGTTAGAGACAACCTTGAGCGCATCAATATCAAGGCCGGAGTCGGTCTCGTCCATAACTGCCATGCTCGGCTTGAGGAGGGTCATCTGGAGGATCTCCAACCGCTTCTTCTCGCCACCGCTAAAGCCCTCGTTGAGGTAGCGCCGGGCAAAGCTGTCATCCATCTCCAGTTGCTTCATCCCGGAGCGCAGCAGCTTGCGAAACTCCGCCACCGGGATCGCCGTCTCTTTGGGATCTTTGCCCTCCTCGGCACGCTGGGCATTGACCGCCGCGCGCAGGAAGTTAGCAACCGTTACACCCGGCACGGCAACCGGGTACTGAAATGCCAGGAACAGCCCCAGTTTACTGCGCTCATCGGCTTCCAATTCCAGAATATTCTGATCCTTATACCAGATCTCGCCGCTCGTAACTTCATAGTTGGGATGACCGGCAATAATATGGGCCAGCGTGCTCTTGCCGCTGCCGTTCGGCCCCATAATCGCGTGGATCGTCCCCTGCCGTACGGTCAGGTTCAGACCGCGCAGAATCTCGTGCTCACCCGCTTCCTTATCGGTAATCGTTGCTCGCAGATCTTTAATAATCAGGTCGTTACTCATAGACTCCTCATCTGGGATAGTAAAAATATTATACCTGGGATTGTTCCTTATTGACAACAAACCGACAGCGATGATGACCTTCGCGAATGGAATGCTCCAACTCGACTTTCCCCCCCAGCACCTCTTCTAACATCTGCCGCTCCATTGCGCAGACTTCGCCATGTTTCTGCGCCACATCAAAGTAGGGGCAGGCGAAGATATGCAACCCATCACCGGACTGGTGGACTTCTGCCGGGATACCGCGTGCCTCCAGCAGCACCCGCAGTTCGACCAGGCGTGCCGGAATATCGTTTCCGCTGATGCGGTCGGCATACTCGCCGGCGAGCTGCTTCCCCACCCGCTCCAGCAGCAGATCAACCTGCTCGGCCCCACCGACGGCGGCAATTTCTTTCAGCAGCAGATTGATCAGCAGATCATACTGCTTGGGAAAGAGATTATGCGCCTTCCGGGTAAGGGTATAAACCAGCCGGGGCCGGCCGGGGCCACGCCGCACCGTGCTGGTTGAAACCAGACTTTCCGCCTGGAGATGCGCCAGATGCTCGCGCACCGCTGTAGTGCTGACCCCCAGAACTTCCTCCAGTTCCTTGATGGTAGCCTGCCCATGGCGCTGCAGATGTTGCAAAATTAGACTGACAGAACTTGAACCGGAAAAACTTATCATGATGAATGCCTCTCTCTGGTACTGATCGGAAGTATAGCAAATATTCGCGGTAGTGTCAATAAAAACAGGAAAAACTGTGTATATTATTTTTCACGTACACGCGTTACACGGTGGGTGTTTGGACCACGAACACCACGAAATGAGCGAAAAGCGCGAACCTGCTGGTGCTGCAACGATCAGCCCAACCACGACGCACCCGAAGGAACACGAAGGAACACGAACGGCTGCATCGTGGGTGCAATCGCGTGTATCAGTCAGGTGTACTGCTTCGTGTGCTTCGTGGCCTTCGTGGTTTTCTTGCACGTTTGGCGGCATACCGCGAAGCATAACAAAACCGGCCCTGCCATTGGCAGGACCGGTTTGGAAATCCGGATCTTTGGAGAGAATTAGCGGTTGCGCCCGCTTTCGATATTGCGTCGGGGGGTAACACGGGGACCACGGACGCCCGCACCGCCGCTGCTGCCGGCATTGCTGGCCGTATTTTCCAGACCGCCCGCCCGCTCGCTGTTCAGGCTCACGCTCGGCTGCTGGGGGCCATCATTTGATGATCGCCCGACCTCTTCTGCACGCAGTTCCTCCGCTCGCCGCAGCAGTTCCGGGGCTTCCTCGAAGAAGAAGTCCAGCGCCTGCCCATGCTTGTCGATGCCGGTAGCAACAACCATCACCCGGCTGCCGTGAGGAATACCGCCTGACGCCAGCAGGTCGGACAGTGGTGCATCCAACTCCTTGAGCAATCGCTGGCGTAGTGGACGTGCGCCAAAGCGCGGCTCGAAGCCCTTTTCCAGAAAATACTCTTTAGCTTCCGGGGTCAACTCCACGCTGATGCCGTGCCGCAGATACTGCTCATTGCTCTCTTCCAGCATGCGATCAAGCACCATGCCCAGCGTTTCGCTGGAGAGCGGCCGAAACGCGATAATCTCATCCAGACGGTTGATCCACTCGGGCTGGAACACGCGCTGCAATGCCTCAAAGCCAATCTGGAAGATCTGCTGTCCGGTTGCCTCAACATCCTGCGTTGTCGTGCGAAACCCGATAGTGCGCCGGTCAAGGTAGTCTACCATCTCCTTCGCACCAACGTTAGTCGTCAAAATCACCAGGCTATTCTGGAATGATACCCGGCGTCCGCCATTGAGCAGCAGAATCTCCCCATCTTCCATAATCTGCAGGAGCAGGTTCCACAACTCCGGCTGGCCCTTCTCAATCTCATCGAAGAGCACAATACTGTTATCCTGCTCAATAATATCCGGGTTGAGCAGCGGCTTCTGATCACGCCCAACATACGAGGGTGGCGCGCCAACCAGCGCTGAAACCTCGTGTCCCTGGCTAAAGAGCGAGCAGTCAACCTTGAGGAACGCCTCGCCATCGGGCCGCAGCAGTTGCGCCAGACGGCGTGCAGTAGCCGTTTTACCAACACCGGTCGGTCCCAGGAAAAGAAGGGTTGCCCGTGGTCGCCGGGGATTACCTGCCGAGAACCCAAAGCGGGCGCGGTTCAAAACCCGAATCACACTCTCAATAGCGCGCTCCTGCCCAAAGATATTATCGCGTAGGTGGTGTTCCACCTCATCAAGGGGATTCTGCGTACCACGCACAGCGCGGTTCATACTGTGTGGGACCTGCTCCATTGCACTTCCTCTCTAACGTACAACCAGATTAATCGCTTGCATACATTCTCCCGCCGGGTGTGTTATGGTGTGATGCTGCATGTAACTTGCATACACGAAAGAAGTACACTGGTAATACTACCGTACTACAATTCTCCAGATCAATATTCTCAGGAACTACGCCAACTCGACACGCAGTCAGCGACCGGATAAAGCACTTTTGTACGACAGTACCTGAACAATATTCCCTGCAATTATAGCTATGACCTGGAACATCATGCAAGTTCTGTCTGTAACAATTCTATAACAATTCGCTTATCTCTCCGTAACATCTGTCACGATTTGAGTGCTGAATGCATTGATATAGTACATCTTAACGTAAACGTGCAACAGCGGTACTAATACCGATGATCGTGAATAACAGCAGAGGCAGCGAAAATGTCAGCAACATCAGGGGCGCTGCGCCCACTGCCAGCCCTATCCCAACCGCTATTTGCATCGGGCGACCACGTTTTGCACCGGTCAACCGATCAAGGATACGCACAATAAACTCGGCGACAATCGGGGCAACGAAGAAGGCAATAATAAAGCTGAATAAGCCAAATCCGCTCAGGACGACAATAACCAGGATACTGACCAGGATTGAGCTAATCAGCGCAACCGATGCGGCAATTGCCAGATGACCCGGTTCGACCTGGTAGTTGCGTGGGCGTCGTACGCGGGCACACTCGGCGCAGATCTGGCCGACGGGCGTCCAGACCACCCCTTTCATATCAGTCATGGGCGTGCCACACGAGACACAGCTTAAGGTTGCCTCCGCCTCGTCTTCTGGCGCAACAGGGGTATACCCAGATCCGTTTTCAGACGTTGCCGTGGTCTGCTCACCTGACGTGGACACATCTATGCCCGGCACTTCCTGGATCGAGACACCCCGTGGAGCCAGCACTTCACCGGCGGCTAACTTGGTATCAACATATTCGAGAAAGGCACGCACCTCACCGTTAGCCGGGTCAAAGGTCAGCGCCTGTTGTAGATAATCACGCTTCTCCCGGTAAGGACGCACCGAACCGGCCAGACCCTTCAGGGCGTCAACATTTTCCGGATCTATTTCAATGACACGCCGAAAGCGCTGGCGCGCCTCAAATGTATCGCCTGCCAGAAGCGCTGCATTTCCCTCCTGGATCAGGGTCTGTATATCAGTTGTTGTACCTGATTCAGTCATGATGTCCTCCTGAATTCCATTATAACCGACCGCCAGATCCATCGCAATGCGTCAGAATAAAGGTTTGCCGTGAACCTTCGGGGGATAGTCATCTAGTACCTCTACCCTGCTCAACGCTTTCGGGTCATCCAGCGGGCCGAATCCCACCCCAGGTGTGCATGCGCGTTGAACAGGCGTACAATTGGTCGCTCCCCCCAGTCGATAACGCTGATGGTGGCCGGGTCAAGGAACAACTGGCGGCCCACGGTCAGGGGTACCCCCAGCGCGGCACAGAGGAGTGCCTTGATAGGACTGACGTGACTGACCAGGACGATCCAGTCGTCTGGGTGGCGGGTTTGCAGATCCTGGATGCAGGCCAGGCTGCGGCTCTGCACCGTCTCGAGCGAGTCGCCCTCCGGCGGCGCGCAGCCGGGATCACGCTCCCACTGCGCCAGCAGTGCCGCGTCCTGATCGCTCCGGGCCAGCACTTCGGCCCGCGTCAGTCCTTCCCATGCGCCAAATGCTCCTTCGCGTAAACGGACGTCCGCCTGGACCGGAAGGTTGCACGCCTGGGCAATCGCGGCGGCGGTCATGGCGGTACGGCGCAGGGGACTGGTGTAGACGGCTGTAATGGGCAATTGGCCGAGCGCATGCGCGAGTTGCTCCGCCTGCCAGGTACCGCGCTCAGTCAATGCGTCATCCTGGCTTCCCAGGTAGCGCATCTCGATATTTGCGGCGGCTTCCCCGTGTCGTACCAGGAAGAGCCGCACATAGGCTGTCGGTATCATATGATTGGTTGCTCCGCCAGTTGTAGCCGAAGAGGAATGGTATCTGTATAGTATGAACGAGAGCCGGGCGGGTGTCAAAAAGTAATTATCACTTTTACCATTCTATTACTAAATCACAACGCACATACCAGCACCGTTATGCTACACTCTAATCACATTCCCCCCCAAAAACACAACAAGGCCTCCACGGGGAAGAACCCCCGGGGGCCTTGTTGTGTTGTAGATCGGTTGTTCCGCGAACTACAAACTACGGACTATGCACAAGCCTATCCGGGTGGAACGCGGCCCAGGCAAACCAGAAGTGGTTGCCATGAATGATCGGCGTCAGTTGCCGGCCTTCTAACGCGCCGCTGGTCGCCTCTCCCAGGATATTCCAGGTACTGCCGGTCTGTTCATCCACGATGGTTGCCCCCTCGCGGCGAAAGGTCAGGGTCTGGTCGTCGAGGCGCGGGTCAAACACACCCGCTGCGCCAACATCGGCTCCTTCGGCGATCCGGGTGGCTCCGAGCGCGCTGCTGGTTCCCGGTAGATGAAAGACCACCAGGTTATGCTCAGTGTCGTTAATAACGCCCGCTTCCGTCAGTTGACTGAAAGGGTAGGCAATATCTACCGTTGTGCCATCCGCGTTCGTGAGTGTCACCGCCACCACCCGCTCCATTGCCGGCAGGCGCTCATCAATCTCCCCATCGAAGAGGAATGGCGTTCCACCGCCGGCATCATAGTTGGTGTAGGGATTTACGCCATAGCGCCGGTTGAAGCCGGTATCTTGCGACAAAACCTGGCCCTCCGGGTAGGCCGCCTGGAAGTCGGCAAAGCTGATCAGGCTGGATGGCAAGAACGTCAGTTGTGTGCCGGTCAGGTCGCCGATAATCGCCTCGCCGGTGAACTGCTGCCAGAGTGACTCACTGGTGCGGTCATACATCACCAGGTCGGAGTTGCGCAGCAGGCCCGACACGCCAAACTCATAGACTTCCCCTGCCACGCGCCGGTCAAAGACAATCGCCGAGTTGCAGAGCGGGCAGAAGGTTACGGCAACCGGCACATCACCGACGGTATCGTTCACAATCTCGTGCCAGGTCAGAATCTGCAGCGGGTAGGCGCGCGCATCGCCGTCAATCGCCAGCGCAATGACCGGCTCATTGTCGGCCAGCCACTCCTGTGCTTCCGTATTGCTGACAAACTCCGGCGCATCGATGGAGGGAATACCATCGCGCCCCACCCCACCGGACATAATCTCGTCGAAGGGGACACTGTGGCGGGCAAAGTTGGTCTGCCAGTTAGCACTGGCCCAGGAAGGACGCTCCACGCTATCCGGTTCCACTGTGGCTGTCAGGCCGGCGGTATTCGCTGCTGCGCTGGTTGGGGTGGCAGCGGCCGTTGCGGATGCGGACTGTGCCGCAGCAGGTTCCGAAGGTGCTGCGGGCGCGACAGACCCGTTCGCGCCACACGCGGTTAAGAACAGCATGCCGAACAGCATGCCGGCAATCAGTCGTTTATGCATTGATCGCTCCTGAGGGAAGTATTCTATGAAATCCGGTTCAGTATTCGTATGAAAAGCATAACAGGATGGAGGCAGGCAGGACTGTAATCTGGTTTACACAATTATGGAGGCGTGCAGTTACAGACTGCCCCTACACCGATCTACGGAGACAAAAAAACGCCGCCAGGCATATGCCTGGTGGCGTTACGGACTGAGTTACACCCAGCGCCAAGTCAACTCAATTTGGTATACGGGCTGATGTGCGTCTTATGCTGCATAGTTCGCTGACAGCATCTCTACCGTCAAAAGTTCACCGTTGGGCAGATAGTTGATCGTTTGTTCGCCACCATACGGATACACGCGACCATCATAGAACTCAACCGTATATGCTATGTCGCTCCGATGTTCCTCAACTACAATGGGATAGCCGTGAATGGTAGCACACCAGCAGCGTTCCAGCGTTCTATTCTGTTCCATAAATACCTCCCGGCAGCCGGACATTCCTGATGAAGTGGCATAGAGACAGAGAGAACCGCTGCACAAGGTACGGCAATGAGAAACAGAGCACAGCGGCAGCTTCTTCACCAGGGTGGCCCAGGCCGCAGTGCCAGAGTCAACAAGTGGTACAACATTTTGTACCGTTGGCAACTATATCACAGGCAACAAGCCAGGGAAATAGGACTTTTGGGGGATATCGTCTCCGTCTCTTGACCTAATCGGTGGCGGTATGGGATGGTGTGGCGGTGCTACAGGCGATTCTACTCACCTATTTCGGCGCACGCGGAAAGATAGTACTTATCTCTTCTCAGAATTACGTAGGTCTACGCATAGCCAGGGTGCGCCCTATCGGGTAAGCTATAACCAGGTTTTAACGACGCTACTGCAATCTGTCTATTTCGGAAATGTACCGTACCGGCGCTGATTGCCTGCTACTGCTGTTATCATCTTCACCGCAGTGTTATCCGTGCCACACCAGTCGCTATTGTGAAGGATGAGCGAAGCACATTGGTAATGACAAGGGAGTCAGACCATGATCACCAAAGAACCGGGCAATTCTGGTAAAGTTCGCGTGAATTTTTCACTTCCTGCCGCAATCTGGGCCGATACTATTCACCTGGTTGGTGATTTCAACCATTGGAGTAATACCGCAACGCCCTTACGACTCGGCGATGTCACCTGGAGTGTCACGCTGGAATTGGATGCCGCACAGTCTTATCACTATCGTTATCTGGTGAATGGACAGGAATGGATGAACGACTGGCACGCCGACGGGAATGTCTCGGTCGGGTATGGGATCGATAACTCGGTTGTTATGGCCCAACTGCCGGACGAGATGCCATCCGTCGTTATCAATTTGCCGGCACCGGCACCGCGCCCCATGCTGCGGGTCATTGCCGGGCGGCAGGATGAGCGCCGGGTCGGGTAATCAGCTTCTATATGACAGGATTTACGCGGTGTGTGTTCAAACCGGGCGTTTAACCCGATGAAAACCCGATTCGCCTGCGGCAGCATGGTACTTGATCTATCTTTTTCACGAAATTTTGGCTCTTCGGGCCAAAATTTCGTGAAAAAGATCTGGTTTGCTCCGCCCTGCCAGAGGCGAATTTTCCTTTCAGGTTTGTGACCGCGTAACTTGTGTTATTGACAGGATTTACGCGGTGGGCATACAAATCGGACATGTACGCCCACAACGGCTGTCTTCGCCTGCGTCAGCGTGGTATGCTTTTTTTCTTTTGCACAACAATTTGCACTTAGTGCAAAATTGTTGTCCACCCTGCCGGAGACAATATTTCCCGCCAAACGCGGGAGCGCCTGATACATATCAGCATTGGCCGTTTCGCGGGTTTCGCTCATTTCGTGTTATTCGTGGTCCAAACGCCCACCGCGTAACTCCTGTTATTGAGTATATTATGGTAATGGTGTCGGAAGACACACTACCAGAGACGGGGTGGTACGCCCCTGTCCCTGGTAGAGACGATATGTTGTGATGGAACAGAACGCCCTGACTGTGTATCCTGATGAACAATCCTGGAAGTGAGAGGGCGTAAAAGGCGGATATTATGCAACCCGTTTCGGTGCTGCTTGCCGATAGCAACCCGGTCTTTTTGCGTATTGCCGTAGGGTTACTACAGGAATACTACTACAATGAACTTGTCCTTTTAGGAACCTCCTATGGTGGCGAAGATGCTCTGATCCAGGCCGTAACCCTGCAACCGGATGTCCTTTTACTTGGTACGGGCCTCAACAGTACCCGTTGTCTCCAGATTATTCCCCAGATACGGGCAGCGCTTCCCCAGGTCAAGATAATTGTCCTGGGATTTCTTGATAGTAAGGGCTATCGCCAGGTGGCACTGGCTGCCGGAGCCGACGAGTTTGTGCTGAAGATTGCGATCAATACCGACTTGCTGCCGACGATCCGGCGCATCCGCTGTTCCGTGTAGTCAGAGGACATAACCGCCTGTGCCAATCGGACTGGCATAGTGAATATGGGTGCCGCTCATGGCTGGTTCTTGTGGCATATGCGGTAATACCGATCAGTGTGTATAACACTTTCTTATTTTTGCAGTCAAGAAAGTACAGTATTTGCCAGGAAGAACCGGCTTTGCTTGTCCGCCCGCAAACAGAGTACATAACTGATACGAATGCGCCAGATCGCTACTGCGCTCCCCGGTATGTTGCTGAGGGTAGCGCATGCCCATTGTGCATTTTTTACGAATTGCTAACTTTTCTCCCCGACCAGGCCCCCAAACTGGTGTAAAACATGCTATACTGCACCCATCCGACAACGTATTACCGCTGCGACCCCGCATCAGTTCTTCCCAACTGTCCCCGGTGTGCTCAGCAGAACCTCTTTCGCTCAGAGGGGTATACGTTGTAGCGCGAGAGCGAAGGTGCGGCACCAGGTCGAACCTCTGGCGCGTATCGGAGACCTGGTTTTTGGAACGGCGGCCTGGAGGTCAATGGAATATACCAGCCGCTATGAGTGCTGCCACGTGCAAACGTGGAATGGGAGTGTACTGATGTACGTCAACTTGTTTGTTGGGAACCTGCCGTGGAGTGTTGGCGATGCGGAACTGGAAGAGATCTTTCGCCCCCACGGGGACGTGCAGCGCGCACGGGTGATCAACGACCGTGAGACGGGTCGCTCACGGGGGTTTGGGTTCGTGGAGATGGAGGTCGATGATATCGTTGCGGTGATTAATGCAACTAACGGACGTGAAATTGATGGGCGACCGTTACGCGTGAACGAGGCCGAAAGCAAAGGTGGTGGTGGTGGCGGTGGTGGCAACCGCCGTGGTGGCTCACGGCCTCCGCGTGACCGCTATTAGTATCAGCCGGGTGGAGCGGGTTCTGCCGGCAGCGCGGAACGCCCTGCGGTCCCGGTACTGGATGTGCTAAAGCGAACGTTCATCATTATCATAGTCTGGTTTTTTGGGGCTACCTCTGCCTGTGCGAGGTGGCTCTTTTTATGTGCATGCGTTACGGCGGGTATCATACATTTATCATTCTGCGCTGGTTCAGGCGAGGTGAGACATCGTGATACAATAGCTAACACGTTGATGGAATGTCCCGTTCCACTCTGCCGGAGGCGAAATGTGTCTCCTCGCGGAGGATTGCGTAACTCCAGGGAGTGAAGTGAGATGGGAGAACGTTATGTTGAAGCGCCCGGCGACCCTCAGGCAGCGACTGGACTATCTGGCCGACGATGTTGAGTCCAGTTCACAGGGTGCTGCGGAGCGCCTGCGCGACCTGGGAGCCGCCGTTGAAGGGGAACAGGCCGCAGATACCTGGGCCGTCGCGGATATTTTTCAGCTTATCGACCCGGATACGATTGCCGACCAGGTGCGTAGCCGTGGCGGCGGGAGTGTACGTTTTCTTGAGGTGCTGCGCAATGTGTTGATCTTTATGCCCATTGCCGTTACCTGGATTGGTATCTGGCTGGCGCTGGAGAATTATGCTGATGTTGTCGCGGCCAACCCTGATCTGGCGGCACAGGCATTTCTCTATTTGTGGCAGGAAGGGCGCCTCGGGGTGCGCCTCAGTACCATCGCCCTGATCGATGGTATTCTCCTGGCAATTGTTGCCATCCTGACATTTCTGGTGCTGGCACAGAATAGTCAGGCCGACCGGTATGCGGATCAGGTGCGTGATGAACTGTCCAGTGTCCTGGCCGATGCCTCGCTGGCATTGACCGCCCGGCGCACTCGCCAGACATCCGGGTTCCTTTCCCAGTTTGACTATGCGGCCCAGGAACTGCTGAACGAACTGCGCCAGGAGCGGATGCGGGTCCAGGAACTGGCCGAGCGCAAAGAGAAAGAGGTCGGGGACCTCTCCACCTTCATTCGTGATTTTGTAACCGGCACGCAGGGCATGCTGACGGCGGCACAGTCGCTGCACCAGATCCCGATGCAGCAGGGGCGCATTCTGAACTCCCTCTCTGATGCGTTTAATCAACTGGCCGATCAGCAACGCGATCAGCAGCAGGAGTTTGCGAATACCATCCGCCAGGCGACCGCGCAACTGCGGCTGCTCACCGATACCTACCGGACGACGAGTATCGATATGCAGGGTATGGGCACCAATCTCCAGACGATGGGCAGCAGTTTTCAGACGATGGGGATCGATCTGCGCGATGCCGTCAATACCTTCGCGCATGCGGCAACCCAGAGCACGCAGGCCGTCACGGATATGCGCACCTCTGCCGGGGATCTGGCGGCGGCGCAGGCCCAGTTTCTCGCAGCGGTCGCGCATGAGCGGCGCATGCTGGAGCGCTGGACGCAGGAGATGCAGGCGGCGGTGCAGTCCTTGCAGCAGATTAACCGCGCGATTGAAGAAAATCTGGCGCAGGTGCCCCCGGAGGCCGAGCGGTGATACGGTGCTGATGCAAGAACGGCGCTCTGTCATCTGCACTGTACCGGAACGATTGAATACCTGAAGGAGACGATCATGCGGCAGCGCAAGTCACAGCCGCGTGTCCGCGATACAACGCTGTTGAGTGGCTGGCTTTTTGCCGATCTGCTGCTAGGGTTGGCGGTTATCTTTCTGGTAGCTGCGCCGAGCGGTTCATTTGCGCCACTCCCGCCAACGCTGACCCCGACGCGCGCACCGACCTACACTCCCGGCCCGACCTATACGCCGCTCCCGACGTTTACGACCGGTCCCAGCCCGACGCCGCTGCCCACCTACACGGTTGGCCCCAGCCCGACGCCGTTGCCCACCTACACGCCGTTGCCGACCTACACCCCGGGGCCCAGTCCAACCCCCGCGCCGACCTACACGCCGCTCCCGACGTTTACTATCGGTCCCAGCCCGACGCCCGCGCCAACGTACACGCCTTTCCCGACCTACACGCCGGGCCCCAGTCCAACCGGGCGCATTATCGCCTTTGACGATGTGGTGTTGTCGCAGGAAGCGGTGGAGTTCCGGCTTGCCGCCAATGCTGACGCCCTGCTCAGTAGCGACGCCAACGTGCGGCGGCAGGAGCAGCAGCGCCTGCGCAACCAGATCCGGCAGCAGTTTGGCAATCTGCAGGGCAAGCGTGCCGGAATTGTTTTAACATTTGGGGTTGCGCCGACGCCGGCCGAGGGTGGGCGGCTCTCGCAGGCGGTTAATGATCTGCTCCAGGACACCCTGCCGGATGTCTTTGGCGATGCGGTAATGCGCGATTTCCACCGGATCGAGGGTGATCCGCAACTGCGCGGCGTCGTGGAGGTTGAGGTCTATCTCATCGCCGGGGATGAGTAGTGGTTGTCTCCGGTTATACCGATGTGTTGTCATCGCCACAGAGCACACCGAGAACGCAGAGATGATCAACGGGAATGTGCTGCCGTTGCGCTCATTGCGCCTGTTCCCGTTGATTGCTGGTTTGATGACACATTGGTATTACACACTGATGCCGGCTCCGTTCGTGGTTTCGCTGGTTGCCGGTGTGCGGGGAAGCATCACGGTAAAGATGGTACCCTGACCAGGGACGCTGCGCGCGGTTATCTGCCCGGCATGCGCTTCGACAATGTGTCGCACAATCGCCAGACCCAGACCATTGCCGGGGTAAGGCCGTGCCAGCGAGTTATCAATCTGGTAGAAGGGGAGGAAGATCTTCTCGATGGCTTCCTCGGGAATGCCGCAGCCGGTATCGGCCACCCGCAGCAGCACACGCGATGGTTCATCCGCGACCGACAGCACAATCTGCCCACCGGCCGGGGTAAATTTAAGCGCATTGTCCAGCAGATTTTGTACCACCAGTTGGAGCGCTTTCGCATCGGCCTGGAGGGGCGCAACCTCTGTGATCAGCAGATCCAGTTGCACATTGCGCTGCTGGATCTGGCCCTGGATCGCATCTACAACCTGCTGGACTAGCTCCGGCAGGTATACGCTGGTGAGATTCAGGCTGGTCGAGCGCGCCTCTTGCAGATAGAGCAGATTATTCAGGTGCCGGCTCAATACTTCGGCGTTGCGGCGCATCAGTGCCACTGCCTCGTGCTGGGTGTCGTTGAGCGGCCCTAGCGTACCACGCAGGAAGAGTTCAAGATAGCCCAGCAGCGACGTCAGCGGTGTCCGCAGTTCGTGCGAGAGGGTCGAGAGAAACTGGCTTTTGATTCGATCAAGTTCCTGGAGTTCGGCATTGGCTGTGCTCAATTCGCGCACACGCTGTTCCAGGCGCTCAACCAGTTTATGGTTATACTCGCGTAGCACGGCGGTCTCAACCACGGGGGGCACAAACTCGCGCTTCCCGCCGATAAACTCGGTAATCTGACCCGGCAGCCGGCGCACATCGATCGGTTTGGAGATATAGCCGTCGCACCCGGCAACCAGGGCATGCTCCCGCGCGCTGGATCGATTGTCGGCGGTCAGAGCCACAATCGGCGTGGTTTGCAGATGTGGCAGGCTGCGCAGGCGGGTGGTTGTCTCGTAGCCGTCCAGACCGGGAATATTGAGATCGACCAGCACCAGCATCGGTTGGGTTTCGCGGGCCAGCGCCAGCCCCGCCGGGCCGTCACGCGCGATCAGCACGCTGTAGCCGCGTGTGGTCAGGATGCGCTGAATCAGGCGTTGATTGTCGGGATTATCTTCGATATAAAGGATAACTGGTTGTTCTGTCATAATTGTTATCGCTCTATCCGCTCTGTTACGTTTTGTCCAGGGTTATCTATCGCCATCACGTTTTTGTGGAGTGTAGCGTGACACATGCTCTGTTACCATTCCTACCATCAACATTTGCATACAGGTGGGCAGGGTAAAGGTAAAGCTGCTGCCCCGACCAGGGACACTCTCTACCCGAATTGTGCCCCCATGGGCTTCGACCAGGCGGCGGGTAATTGCCAGCCCTAACCCGGTTCCGCGTGTGTGGCTGCGCCGTCCATGAAACTGGCGAAACTCTTCGAAAAGCTGATGCTGACGTTCCAGCGGAATGCCAATACCCGTGTCGGTAACCGTGATCGAGAGATATGCCGCCTGTGTCTGGTGCGCACTGATGGTAATCGTTCCCCGTTCAGTGAATTTAACGGCATTTGACAGCAAATTTAGCAATATCTGGCGCACCCGATCGGCATCTGCATCAACCTGGGGCAGATCATCCGGCAGATCAAGCAGCAACTGGACATCGCCGTCCTGCCGCAATCCCTCGACCGTATCCACAACTTCGTCAATCAGGGGGGCCAGCTCCACGGGCGACCGATCCAACTTCAGGTGTCCGGCTTCGATCCGGGCCAGATCGAGCAGATCGGTGATCAAATTGAGCAGGAAGCGACCGTTGCTGTAGATGCTCTGCATGTCCTCACGCTGCACCGGTGTAAGCGGATGGTCGGGATCGTCGAGCAGCACCGCCGAGAAGCCGATGATGGCGTTCAGCGGGGTGCGCAGTTCATGTGATACCGCGGCCAGGAAGTCACTCTTACGCCGGTCGGCAAGCTGCACCCGCTCCAGCGCAGATCGCAACTCCGCAGTGCGCTGGGCGACCTGCCGTTCAAGGTCATCGTAGAGCCGCACATTCTCAATCGTCAACCCGGCCATGTTTGCAAACATCTGCAGTTGTCCCCGCATTTGTGGCGGGAGGCCGCCTGCCGGATCGGACCTCTCGGCGGAGAGCAGACCAATGACCCGCTCGTCGCGCCCCACAATCGGTATCTGCACTCCGGGCCGGCTGTTGCGCATGGCCGAATCACTCTGCCCGGTGTGAATATTCTCGACCACGCCGGCAGCACTGTCCAGGGAGAACAGGGTTGCATTGGCGACTTCCACAAAATGCCGGGCCTGCGCCTCGTTGCCCGGACCGAAGGAGGCGGCCGCGACGCGCAGGATATCGTCTTCCACCAGGTAGAGCACCGCGCGCGCAAACCCGAACTGCTCGCAAACAATACGGGGAATCATCTCCAGCAGGTGCGGCAAGTCTAGCATTGTCTTGAGCTGGTTTGAAACTGCACTGAGCAGCATAAGTTGATGCGCATTCGCCTCCAGTTCCGCAACTTTCTGCTGCAGCGCGCTGGTCATCGTATTGAATGCCTGAACCAGCTCGCCAATCTCATCCGTGCCGGTCGCGGGAAGCCGTTGATCCAGATGCCCGCCGGCAACCCGATGGGCGCTATGGCGCAGGGCACGAATGGGGCGGGTGAAGGAGTGGGCCATCAGCATGCCAACTCCGCAGATCAGCAGGGCACTCACAACCAGCAGCAGCAGCAGTCGGGTCTGGAACTGTTCCTGGCTCTGCGCCAGTTGCAGCCCGGTGTTGATCGCCGGCTGCTCAATATCGCCGGCCGGGATCACCAGGGCAATGCTCCACCCGGTTGCAGTAATGGGAGCGAAGGCAATATAGACCCGCTCTGCATTATGGGTAATCTGAACTGTCCCCGACTCACGGGCCAGCATCTGCTGCGCCACGGCGCGTAGTTCCCGGTTGGACGAGGTCTGCCAGTTTTCGGTTATAACCGGCTCGTTCCAGCGTGTAGCAGCAGGCGCCAGCTCGGGGTGAGCCAGCAGTGCGCCGGTATGGTCGAGCAACTGCGCATAGCCGTTGGCACTGATGTCTCCGATCAACACATCTTGCAAATCTTGCTTGACGGTCGTCAGCAGCATGTCGAAGCCCACCACGCCGATAATCTCCCCCTGTGGGTTGCGCACCGGAACGGCGCAGGTAATCGTGGGTGTTTGCGTATTGGCATCAATATAGAGATCCGTCCAGAATATTTCGCCCCGTTCCAGCGCGCCCCGATACCAGGGCCGCTCGCGCGGATCGAAGGGCGCAATCGTCTGGAGTTGCCCAATGGCCGCCTCATCGTTGAAGGCCAGCACTCCGCCATCCTCAAAGGCAATATAGCCCAGCGTGAGCAGCGGATTATGCTGGACGGTAGTGTCAAGCAGGGGCATCAGGTGGCGCGCATGGGCAACCGCCGCGCTGTGCTGCGCAAGTGTGCGCTCGTCGGGACCATGCGGTGCAATCCAGACCTGACCGCCGCTGGTTGGAGGGGCCGGCGTAGCGAGAAGATGTTCGGTATAGCGTGCCACGCCCGCAACCTGCTGCTGGATCGTGTGCAGCGACTGATCGTAGAGCCGGGCTTTATCGGCAGCCCGCTGCTCCAGCGTCTGTTCTGCCTGCGCGCGCAGCGCTTCCGATCCAGCGGCGACAACCAGCGCGCGGGCGCGCTCCAGACTCATCAGGCCCATCCAGCCGACGAGCAGCATTGGCGGTAGTGCCAGCCCGAGCATCAGGAGCAAAATCTTCTTGTGGATGCTCGACCGCAGAGAGATAAGGCGGCCCATATCGTTCCACTTCAGTTTGATAGTTTACCGGATGTCAGATGGGTGATAGCGGGTTGGAATGTGAACACGACAATGCTAACATATCCAAACAGGTCTTATCAAGTGGAAAAGATAAATTTCGGTTTACAGTACAATGAGCCGGAGTCACGTCAGTTTGCATCAGAAGCGCACTACGCATATACTTGGGATGTAGGGGAACAGGCTGCCAACGGGCTGTTGTCACCACGCTGCATCCGGGCAGTAGAATCAGGTCTACCGGGCAGCCTGATATATGACCTACAAATTGTAGTAGTTCTTTTCTTGCGAATTATTCATCGCCACAGGGCATGCTCATACCAGGAGTTTCGGCATGGAATATGCGCTTGACCGCTTCGTTGCCGCAATCCAGGCGGCACTCAGTGCAACCGATCAGGTGCCGGCGGCGCTGATCGATCTGCAAACACCCAAACCAAACATCCCCGCAGACATGGCGTTTCCCACCTTCCGCGTGGCCAAAGAGCTGGGTGTTGCACCGCCCAAACTGGCGCAGGATCTCGCTGCCGCGCTGCAGTTTGCGCCCGATGCGCTGGTGGGCACCGTCGAGACAGCCGGGCCGTTCCTGAATTTCACGCTGCACCCGGAGCGCCTGGCGGCCGCCGTCATTACCGAGATTACCCACCTGGGTGATAGCTACGGTCATGACGATCAGGGCCACAACCAGCGGGTGGTAGTTGACTACTCCTCGCCCAATGTTGCCAAGCGTATGCATGTCGGGCATATCCGCAGCACAATCATTGGGCAGTCGCTGGTCAATATTTTTCGCGCGCTGGGCTACCAGACCATCGGCGACAACCACCTGGGCGACTGGGGCAAGCAGTTTGGCGTGATCATTGCTGCGATTGAGCGCTATGGTCGGCCCCAGGCCGCAGGCGAAGCGGAACTGGCCCAGGTTGAGGAACTCTATGCCCGCTACAACGATGAGATGAAAGAGCAGCCGGAACTGGACGAAATCGCCCGGCAGCGTTCACTGCTGCTCGAGCAGGGCGACCCGCAGGCGCGGCAGATCTGGCAGTGGTGTGTGGAGATGACCCTGGCCGCCAACCAGCGCAACTATAACCGGCTGGGGGTGCAGTTTGACCATATGCTGGGCGAGAGCTTCTACGAGGATATGCTGCCTGGTGTAATCCAGGATGCGCTTGATGCCGAAGTAGCGCGACGGGATGCCGACAGCGCAGTGGTCGTAGATGCCATGGACAAGAGTATCCCAACCTTTCTGCTCCAGCGCTCCGACGGAGCGACACTTTACCTGACGCGGGATCTGGCGACGATCAAATATCGTCAGGCGACCTTTGCTCCGGCCAAAATGGCGTATGTGGTTGGACAGCCCCAGGAATTGCATTTCCGCCAGCTCTTTGCCCTGGCCCGCGCGGTTAACTATGTGCCGCCGGAGGTTGAACTGGTACATGTGCCGTTTGGCACCGTGTTTGACGCCGGCGGACAGACTATCTCAACCCGCAAGGGCAACATGATCTTCCTGGAGACGCTGCTGGATGAAGCCACGGCCCGCGCGCGCCGGGTGGTTGACGAGAAGAGTCCGGATCTGTCGGACGAAGAGAAAGACACGGTCGCCGAAGCAGTGGGGATCGGCGCGGTGATCTACAATGATCTCTATCAGGACACCCGCCGCAATATTACCCTGGACTGGGACCGGATGCTCGCGCGTGAGGGCAACAGCGCGACTTATCTGCAGTATTCGCATGCGCGCTGCTGCTCGATCATTCGCCGCGCGGCAGAGCTACCCGATGCCGGGCAACCCGCCGACGCACCCGTGCAGTATGCAACGTTGACCCACCCGGCGGAGCAGAGTCTGATCAAGCATCTGGCGAAGATGCCCTGGGCGGTACGTGAGGCGGGTACCCGCTATGCGCCCTTTGTTTTGGCAGACTGGTGCTACACCACCGCGCGCGAGTTTGGCGTCTTTTTTGAGCAGTGCCCGGTTCTGCGGGCCGCGACGCCGGAACTTCGCGCATCCCGACTGGCGTTGGTTGCGGCAACCGCCCAGGCGTTACGCAACGGGTTGGGCATGCTGGGGATTAAAGCGCCGGAGCGGATGTAGCCGGTAGCATTCCGGTGTGGAGATGATCAAAGAAATGTAGTAGTTCACATAGTGTCGCCTTCAGACTTTTGAAAATAGCCAGGCTATGGAATGTCCGGGAGTCCCGGCTTGAGCCGGTTGGAATGCCTGCCGGGAAAGCCTGGTCCGGCTGAAGCCGGGACTCCGAACCAGCGATGTCCGGATTTAATGTTCAATGTTCCGAAGGCAGCACTACGGCAACTGTTGAGCCGGGTGTGTGTGGTTGCAAGCCGCACCTACAGCGCTGGTGACGCCACTCACCTGGTGAAACTTTTTTTACACGCAGAACGTCCCCTTTGTAGTAGAATGGAAGCAGGCTCTGTGTAATTTCCCTACGGAGAATCATTGCGTATGCAGCAATCACCTGCGCGTCGGCGCTTTCGGATGCTTATCCATTTACCGGAAGAAGAACTGCCCCTGGCCGATGCAGCCTTCTGTATTGCCTGGGAGGATCAGGGGATAGGTGAGCCGGAAGCTGTCCTGCAGCAACTTGATGCGATTGCCGGCACGGTGCGGTTGCGGCTTGAAGACTTAACCCGGCCGCATGAGGTGATTGCCGCCTTGAATGCATATCTCTTCACGGAACTGGGGTTTCGGGGCAATGTTGCCGATTATCATAACCCCGCCAACAGCTTTCTTGACCGGGTGTTGGAGACGCGCACCGGGCTGCCGATTGTGCTGTCAGTGATTTATATGGAGGTTGGCTGGCGGCTGGGACTGCCGATCAGCGGGGTGGCATTGCCGGGGCATTTTATTACGCGCTACAGCACTTGCAACGAAGAGATTTTTGTTGATCCATTTAACGGTGGGCGGCTCTGGAGTTGGAGCGAGTGCGAGCAGCAGGTCTCGACGGCCTATGGCGGCGCGACGCCCACGCTGATGCAGCAGGTGATGGAGCCACCCTCCAAACGGGCCATTCTCTCGCGCATGCTGCGCAACCTCAAGCAGACCTACCTCACCGGCAAAGATTTTTCCCGCGCGCTGGCAACTGTTGAACGGCTGCTCTTGCTTGACCCTGACGATATTCTGGAAGTGCGGGATCGGGGCCTGCTGCGGGTGCAGGTGGGCCAGGTGGTGCATGGTCTGGAAGATCTCGAACAGTACACGCAAACGGTGCCCCATGCGCCCGATCTGACCGAACTTCAGCAGTATGTCGGGGTGCTGACGGCCGGAATGGCGGTGCGGAATTAGGCGAATAGTATCTCCGTATCTCCCCATTTCCCGTATCGGGACGGGCTGCGGACACGACTCTGCGCGTCCCTACCACAAAAAGCTTGCTACCCTTGATACTGATTTGTTGCCATAGCCACAGAGAACGCGGAGATGATGAACGGGAAGGTGCCGCCGCTACGCCCGTTGCGCCCGTTCCAGTTGATTGTTGGTTTGATAGCAAAACTGTTGGTTGGGAGTGCGGCAGCCCTGCTGCCGCACCCCAGAGCGCTACCCCAACGTCAAAATTTTATTCACCGTCGCCTGGGAGTAGGCTTCCAGGTAGCGCTGGGCGCTCCGCTTCCAGGAGAAGTTTTGCCCCATCGCGCTGTGGACCATCTCCTTCAGGTGGTGCCTGCGGTCATAGTAGGTGCTGACCGCCCAGCCAACGGTGTGGTAGACCGCGTGTGCGCTCGGCTCCCAGAACTTAAAGCCGGTGCCGGTGCCGGTGGCCTCGTCATACTGCTGTACGGTATCCTCCAGGCCGCCGGTTGCGCGCACAATCGGCAGCGTGCCATAGCGCAACGAGTAGATCTGGTTGAGGCCGCAGGGCTCAAAGAGCGACGGCATCAGGAAGAAGTCGCACCCGGCCTCGATCCAGTGGGCCAGTTCGTTGTTGTAACCGATAAAGCTACCAATCTCGCCGGGATAGCGTGCCGGCAACCCGCCGTAATACCACTCCAGCCCTTTGTCGCCCGACCCCAGGATCGCAAACTGCACATGCATGTTATGCACAATCGGCTCGATCACCTGGGCCAGCAGATCCAATCCCTTCTGATGCACCAGCCGGCTGATAATGCCAATAATCGGGACATCCGGTTCATCGTCGAGCAGCAAGCGCCGCTGCAGTTCGCGCTTGCAGGCCGCCTTCCCCGCCAGGCTGCGGCGTGAAAAGCGCGCCGGAATGAGGTTGTCCACGGAGGGATCCCAGTGGTCATAGTCAACCCCGTTGATAATCCCGATATAGTCATCACCTTTTTTATTCAGATAGGGAGCCAGGCCATGGGCAAATGCCGACGTGCGTGTCTCCTGGGCATAGGTCGGGCTGACGGTGTTGACCAGGTCTGCGTAGTAGATGCCTCCCTTGAGGAAGTTAATCTGACCATGGTCCTCAAATTTGTCGGGGGTAAAATTACTCCACTGCAACCCCAGGTAGCCGTAGTGTGCGGCATTGTAGACGCCCTGGTAGGCGATATTGTGAATAGTCAGGACACTGGCCGCCTCGCTCAGGATCGGATCATTCCAATGCCAGATTTTGAGATAGGCCGGAGCCAGCGCGGTTTGCCAGTCGTGGGCATGGACAATATCAGGCGCAAAACCGATATCCCGACAGAGCTGCAGTGCCGCGCGGGTAAAGAATCCGAAGCGCCGCGGATTGTCCTGATAATCATTAAAATCGGCATCATGGTAGAGCGCATAGCGGTCGAAATACTTATCCGACTGAATAAAGTAGAAAGTAACGCCGTCGCGCTCGGTTGTTTGTACGGCGCACCACTCCTCAGTGTCCCCCATCCAAACGCCCATCAGGCTGAGAAAGGGACGCAAATTGTTCACATGACCATTGACATGGGTATACCCGGGCAGAATGACGACAACCTTATGCCCCAGAGCCTGCAATGCTTTCGGTAACGCCCCCACCACATCGGCCAGACCGCCGCTTTTGGCAAAGGGAACACACTCCGAGCTGATCATGGCAATCTTCAACTTTGACTTCACTATTGACGCTCCCAAAACTACAATGGCACTGATCTACGGACAGGCAATATACGCTGCATGAATACCCAACGAACAGACAATCAGAGGACAAAGAACAAACATGTTGTTCAATGAATATGCACCAGGTGCGCTCTGTTCTCTGTTCCTTTGTTCTCTGTTCTCTATATATATGCTGGGTTTCGGCGAATCTGTCAAGCAGCCACTGTGGGAGCCGTGCGGGGTTGCCAGACGGCGGGAACGGTTTCGCGCTCACCGCCATCACTCCAGGGGGAAAACACATTTCCGTGTCCAACCACGGATAAGACCCACGCCTCATTTGCAATCAGGCCAAAATAGACCGTGAGGTAGTGATCGGCTTCCGGAACCGACTGCGCCCGCACCACGCAGAAGTCATTGACATACCGTCCGCCCTCAAAGACGCGGATGCGGCGCTCGTAGCGCTTCTGGGGATCACGGCGTACGCGGTAGACCCGACCAGGACGCAGGCCACTCGAAACATCCAGGAAGTGTTGCTGTTCGAGCAGGGCGTAGGTGGTTGCGCCCAGGAAGAGCCGCAGGGTATTTTCGGCCCGCTGGGTGGGGGTCAGGCCATCGCCCAGGTCGCGCTGATCGCCGATCTGTAGAATAGTACGGGTCTCGCCGGGAGCCGGTGTGCGGAGTTGAGGAAATGTTACCGGCGCATCACCCGCCTTGCCAAACACGCGTACCTCACGCGTGCCGGTAATCGCCACGCTGAAGTTCCCGGTGCGCACCCGCTGCTCCCATGCCGTCTGGAGATTCTGCGCATTTGCGCGTTCTTTCACTCGCTGTGCCATACTTCACCTCGCTCTGATATGCTTCCTGCCGATGCGATCACATTCCCGACGGCATAAGTTTAGCACATATGTGTGACAGCCACCGTCACAACTGGGTTGGCGAATGGCGAGTGGGGACTGGCGGGTGGGGAGTGGCGAGTGGCGAGTGGCGATCTTTCAGATTACAGGAGTTACGCGGTGGGCGTTTGGACCACGAACGCCGCGACATGAACGAACACCGCGATGCTGCCGCAGGCGAAGCGGGCTTCCATCTGGTGAAACGTCCGGTTTGCATATCAACTGTGAGAGACTGTCTGAAACGGGTTGGTCATGGGGATACGGCCCCGGCGCGGGAGTCCCGGCTTCAGCCGGTTCCGGCCACACGGCTGAAGCCGGGACTCCTGGGGCGCTGTCCGGTGTATCTGGGCAACCAGCATGCCATGTGACCGACGCAAAACAGGAGTTTCAGACAGTCTCTGAAACTCCTGTCAGATTAGGGGACCGGGCGGCGCACCACTTGCTGGTGCGCCGCCCGCGATGATCAAAACCCGACGAACAGGCCATACCCTTCCAGCCAGAAGCGCAGGTGGGCCAGGAATGCCACCAGACCAAATGCCGGGATAAACGCCACCGTCGCCGGTCGCGCCAGTTGCGCCAGATGGGTAATTGAGCGCTGATAGCCCATCAGCATACCGGCCATCAACACATTGACAACATAGAGTTCACTCAGAATGCCGACAAAGGCCAGCGTTGCCAGCGGCCAGTACAGAAAACCCAGATTGGCATAGATGGCCGCCGGAATGAGCAGATTAAGCCCTAGAATAAGCCCCAGCTCGCGCCAGGTTGCCACAACCCGCTGCTGCCGTTCCGTATCCTGGCGTAGACCATAGTTAAAGGCCAGCAGAATCGCAATCGCCATCCCTGTTCCCATACCGATGCCGGTGACAATCCGCAGCGCATTATGGGGCGGGTAGAGATGTGCTCGGCCCAACTCTGCAAACATCGAGTTGAATCCATCCACAACCATGATCAGTGCCAGCGCAATCAACACACCCATGATCGGGCGGGGCGGGATACGTCCGGCGCGCCACCGTCCGATTGCCCGAATACAGGTGATTGTCACCAGAAAACTGCTATAAATCCCGATATTCCGCGCGCAGAGCGGGAACTGCATGCCTCCCAGAAACATGTTATGCTGCTGCGCCACCAGACCATGCACCACCGCATACATCTTCCAATCGAGGGGGGCAGGCGGCACAAGCAGAACCAGCAGCAAAAGACCAACGACGCTGCCCCAGAGTATGCGCCAGGGTTGGTCGCGGGTCTGGCGCTCCTGGGCATGCCGGGACTGCTCCTGCCGGCGGTTCAATGCCATGCGCTGCCGGGCCAGATCCAGCACTTCCTGTGGCGACCGTTCGTGCATACCGGCGTTCCTTCTGCAAAATCAAAAAGCGGATCAGCGCCGTTGCCAGAGTTGCTCACCGCGACACCAGCATGTCACCGGCACCATGTCCGGATCGGGTGACGCGGCCGGTTCAGGAGCCGCTTGCGGTGCAGCAGTTGTTTCCTGCGGCATTTCGGGCTCCTCGCGCTGTAACAGTGCATCAAGATAATCCAGCAGTTCAATACAACCACTGGCGAGTACATACTGCTCCATATCACCAGTTTCACTCATCTCTTTGGCAAGCTTGCGAAGTTGGCGGCGCTCACGGGTATCCATAACTATCTGCTCCTTTCTACCCCCACGGCCGGATGCTGCGATGCAATAGGGCGTTGCGCGCACTCCTGTGCAGGAATGTGACATAGCAGAGTCAGTATAGCACGCCGCTCTAGCCGTGGCGAATCGCCCGATCAATGGGAGAAGGCCCGGCAGAAGCCACCAGGCGCTCTGTTCTTACCGGGTGCAGATGCGGGAGAAATGATGCTATAATGTGCCGGGATAATGATGCCCTTTTGAAGAGTTGCCGGTGATAAGGCGTGATCCATCCCGGCTTCAGGCAACCATGCCGCACACTGCTGCCGGGTATGGTACAATACTGTGCTATTGTTTTGCATAGATGAGGTGATCAGTAGCTTGAGCCAATGCTCCAGTCATATGGATGTAATACAACAGAGTCGGCAACAGCCACTGAAGCGGGACATATGTTACCAACAAAACCGTTGAAGCTGCTGCGTTGCCGTACCTGAAGGAGTTTTTCGTGAACTTCATCGATGGAATATTCCTCTTACTTCTGATCGGTATGCTGGCAGTTGGGTTTTTCCAGGGGATGATTCGTCTGGCGGTTGTGTTTGTGGCGTTCTACCTGAGTATTGTACTGTCGAGTGTCTATTTCAACGTTGTGGCGGGGTTTTTTATACGGCGCTTTGGCACCGATCGCGTCACTGCCGAGTATGTCGGCTTCGCGCTTGTCTTGATGATCAGCTTTATTCTGCTGACGGTCGCCGGGCTTTACACTTTTCGCTATGCCAAAATGCCGGGACAACTTCAGTACGTGGACCGTTTTGTGGGTGTGTTGCTCGGTGTGCTGATGGCCGGGTTGTTTATCGGCATCTTTTCGGTTTTGCTCTGGGATATTATGGTTGTGGCCGGGGCCGAAGATATTAACTGGCCCTTCATGGGCTCACTGGGGCGGGGTGTGCGCAACTCGTTCCTGTTGAACTACTTTTCGCGGGTGATTCTGCCCGAAACCTATGCGTTGGTCAACCCGATCCTGCCGGCAGCCGCCGAACGCATCTTACTGATACCTTCGCAACGATAAACGATAAAGGTTCTATTTCTGCCTGTATGTCAATCGCTGAACAAACGCTCGAAACCCTGGAATTCCCGAAGATCCGCGCGCAACTCGCCCGGTATACCGCATTTTCGGCATCACACGAACTGGCACTGAATCTGCTCCCCAGCACTGAGTTCTCGGCAGTGGCCCAGCGACAGCAGTTAACCCGCGAGGCGCGGCGCTTGCTGGACCTGCATCCCGATGTCACCATCGGTGGCGCGCGGGATATCCGTGGGGTTGTGGGCCACGCCGCCCGGGGGGGCGCGCTGGAGGCCGGGGTCTTTCTCGAGATTGCCGCAACGCTGGCGAGTATGCGCCGGTTGCGGGGGCTCCTCTTCAAACTTGATCCGGAAGAGTTTCCCCTGTTTGGCGAGATCGCCGCTGATCTGCCCCAACTGCCCACCCTCGAAGAGGAGATCGCCCGCACCATTGGCGATGATGGCAGTGTGCTCGACAACGCCAGTCCAGCACTAAGCCGCATTCGGGGGGAGGTGCGGGTGGCATTTCAGCGGCTGCAGGAGCGGTTGCAGAACCTGCTCCACTCGCCGCAGTTTGCACCCGCCCTGCAAGAGCCGATCATCACGGTGCGCAACGGGCGGTATGTCGTGCCGGTCAAGGCGGGACAGCGGCGCACCATTCGCGGCGTGGTGCATGACCAGTCCGCCAGTGGGGCGACGCTCTACATCGAGCCGCTGGCAACCCTGGAACTGAACAACCGCTGGCGTGAACTGCAACTGGCCGAGGAGGATGAGGTCGCGCGTATCCTGGCGGCGCTGGCCGAGCAGGTCGGGGCGGCGACCCCCGAGATTACCGGTGGGGTTGAGGCATTAGCGCTGCTTGACCTGGCGTTTGCCCAGGCGAAGTATGCGCTGGAACTGCGCTGTGTGGCTCCGGAACTGATCAACACGCAACATAGTCAGGTGAGCCGTGCTGCGGACGAGCCTGTGCTTGCGCTGGCCGCTGCGCGGCATCCGCTGCTGGATCAGCGGACGGTGGTGCCGATTGATATCTGGCTGGGTGGCGCGTTTCAACTACTACTGATTACCGGTCCGAATACGGGCGGGAAAACCGTGGCACTCAAAACGGTGGGCCTGCTGGCGCTCATGGCCCAGGCGGGATTGCAGATTCCGGCCGACACGCCTTCCCGTCTGCCGATCCTTACCCGGATCTTTGCCGATATTGGCGATGAGCAGAGCATTGAGCAGAGCCTCAGCACCTTCTCTTCTCACATGACCACGATTATTCACATCCTGGAAGCGGTTGAATCCCTGCAAACCACAACGCGGTCCGGGGTGCCGACAACTCTGGTGCTGCTGGATGAACTGGGGGCCGGAACCGATCCGGTGGAGGGTGCGGCACTGGCACGCGCCATCGTGGAGCGCCTGTTGGAGCGGGGTTGCCTGGGCATTGCGACAACGCACTATGCCGAACTGAAGGCGTTTGCCTATAGCACGCCCGGCGTGCAGAATGCCTCGGTTGAGTTTGATGTCGAAACGCTGGCACCAACCTACCGCCTGACGATTGGCCTGCCGGGGCGCTCGAATGCGCTCTCAATCGCGGCACGTCTGGGGCTGGATAGCGCGCTGGTGGAACGCGCACGCAGCAGCATGGCCCGCGAGGATATCCAGGTGGAAGATCTGCTGGCCCAGATTCATCAGGAGCGGGAGGCTACGGCGGTCGAACTGCGGCGTAGCGCGGAGCTACGCGCCGATGCCGAGAAGTACCGCGACCGGTTGGCCGATGAACTGCATGAGTTTGAGACCACCCGCGAAGCGCAACTGGAAGCGGCCCGGCAGAACCTTGAGGACGAACTGCGCGAGGTGCGGGGAGAACTGCGGCGGCTGCGGGATGAGTTTCGCAGTGTGTCGCTCTCGCGGCAGTGGCTGGAAGAGGCCGAACAGCGCATGCAGACGGCCCAGGAACAGGCGCAGGCCGCAACGCGCAAGGCGCAGCCCACGCCGGTGGCGCGCCCGGCTCCGGAAACGCCGCGCCCGCTTCAGGTGGGCGATACGGTGCAGGTCCGCTCCATCGGGCTGAATGGGGAGATTGTGGTCATCGACGAAGAAGATCAGACGGCCGATGTGCAGGTCGGTGGCTTTCGCATGCATGTCGGGCTGGATGAACTGCGCCGTGCCAAGCGTGACCCGGCCGCCGAGCGCCAGGAGCGCTACCGGGCGCCGCGTTCGATAGATATTCCCGCCGCACCGGATGTTTCGATGTCGTTAGATATGCGTGGCTGGCGCACCTCCGAAGTTGCGGATAAACTCGACCGCTATCTCAATGATGCGTATCTGGCGGGCCTGCCGGAGGTACGCCTGGTGCATGGCAAGGGCACCGGCGCACTGCGACAGGTTGTGCGCGATGTGCTGACCGGCCATCCGCTGGTGATGACGCATACGAGTGGTGGGCAGGCCGGCGGGGAAGGTGTCACCGTGGCAAAGATAGTGGAGCGTTAACTATGTCGCAGGTTCTGGTCTACACGCTGCTCGTCTGCGCCCTGATTGTCCCGGTGCTGGGCGTGCTGACGTTACGCTTCCTGCTGGGCGACCGGCTCTCGGAGGTCCAGTTGATTCGGGGAGCGGCGGCGTTTTTTCTGCTGGCGATAGTCAGCGTGCTGGTGCTGGCCTTCAGCAATGTGGAGAAACTGAGTGTGGGTAATCTTGAGTTGCTGCTGCCCTTCACCGGGCCGGTCAGTGCTACACAACCGGAGCCGGCCATGCCGGTCACGCCGCCCGAGCTGCCACCCGTGACTGCGGCACCTCCGCCGACGCTGCCCATTGTTGCAACATCCACCCCGGTCACTCCCACTGTGACCGCCTCAGTTGAGGTGACGACAACTGCGACGGAGGCCACCAACGCCACGGCAACTTCCGGTGGGACGGCAACAGCTACCGCGACACCCAGCGCTACAGCAACGGCAGCACCTACCGCCACCGCCACCGCCGAACCGCCCAGCGCCACACCGGAGCCACCCAGCGCCACACTGGAGCCACCCGGCGCCACGCCGGAACCGGAACCGCCGGCTGAGCCGGAACCCCGGACCTACACTGTCGAGCCGGGGGATACGTTGCGCAGCATTGCCGCGCAGTTTGATGTCTCGGTGGAAGCATTGCTGGAGGCCAATGACCTGACGCCGGAAGAGGCCGATGCACTGCGGGTTGGGCAGGAGTTGGTCATTCCGTAGTGCCGGATTGCCCTTTGCATTTTGCGCTTTGAATGGTAGAGTGTCATGCAACAACTCCGCACATTAGAAAGGGATAGTATTTCATGACGACTGTTCACACGATAGAACGACCGCCGCAAACACCACAGGCGGAGGCTCCGCCGCTGCTGCTGCTGCTGCATGGCTTTGGCAGCAATGAGCACGACCTGATGGGTCTCTCGCCCTATCTGGACAAACGTCTGCATATTGTCAGTGCCCGAGCTATCTTCGATGTTGGCTTTGGCTTTGGCTGGTACTATCTCTATGGTGTCCCCGGTAACCTGATTTCGGATGATGCGACCCGCGCCAGAAGCCTGGAAGTCCTGGCCAGATTTATTGGCGATCTGCCCGGTCGCCTGGGGACGAATCCGCGTCGCCTCTACCTGCTGGGGTTTAGCCAGGGTGCCGTGATGAGTTTGAACCTGGCGTTAACGGTTCCGCACCTGGTGGCCGGGGCCATCGTCGCCAGCGGCTATCTCGACGAAAAGGTGCTGCCGCGTGTCCAGCCCGATAATCTGTCGCATCTGAATTTCCTGGTGATGCACGGCACCGAAGATGACCTGATT
>DAOTVB010000284.1:0-2884 GCA_034436755.1 Chloroflexaceae bacterium
CTGGTTGCGTCCGGAGCCGTGGCCCAAAACCCCTGACAATTGGGCGATCCATATCCATAGCCCGTCCTAATCCGAAATAAAGCGTCTTATCCCCCCCCTTTCAGCCTGGGTATCGACGAGGGGCTGAACATCTACGATTGATCAGCACTACCAGCGTGGCCGTAACCAGCACCACCCCCTGCACCAGTGGCAGGTCGCGCTCGAGCACGGCGGTGATCACCAGCGAACCCATGCCCGGCAGGGTAAACACCTGCTCAACCAGAAATGCCCCCCGATCAGCCGGGTCAACTCAAACCCGATGATCGTCATCACCGGGATCAGCGCGTTCCGCAGCGCATGCCGCGAAATCAGGTGCCGGCCGTCTACGCCGGTAGCGCGGGCGGCGCGGATGTAGGGCATCTGCATCACCGAGCGGAACGAACTGCGCATCTGACGGGTAATCAGCGCACTGCTGGGCAACCCCAGCGCCAACGAAGGCAGCACCAGGCTGTGCAGCCAGCCGAGTGGGTTCTCGCGGAAGGGTGTGTAACCAATGGCGGGAAACCAGTCCAGTTCAATCGCAAACCCGGCTGCGAGCAGCAGGGCCAGCCAGAAGGTCGGTACTGCCAGGCCGAGCGATGCCAGCATCACGGAGAAGCGGTCGAGCAGGGAACCGGGGTGCGTACCGGCAACAATGCCGGTCGTCAGCCCCAGCAGCACCCCGACACTCAAGCCCCCCGCCGCCAGCGAGAGCGTCACCGGCAGGCGTGCGCTGATTGATGCAGTCACGGAGCGACCATTGATCAGCGAGTTTCCCAGATCGCCCTGGAGTGCCCGCCCCATCCAGCGCGCATACTGGACATGGAGCGGGTCATTCAGGCCCAGTTCGGCTTCGAGCGCGGCCACATGCTCCGGCGCGGCGGCCTCGCCCAGGATGACGGCGGCGGCGCTACCGGGGATCAGATGGATCATCAGGAAGATCAGCAGCGACAGTGCCGGCAGCAGCGGTATGGTGGCAAGCAGCCGTGAGAGAATGAACCAGCGCATTATTCCTCGATGGTTACCCCACGGAGCCGCAGCACATTGGGCTGAAAATAGCCAACTTCAGCCCCGCGCACCTCCGGCGTGGTAAACACCAGCGACGGCATCGTGTAGAGATGAACAATGATGCCCTGTTCGGCCGTCGCACGCGCCAGTTCGGTCCAGAGCGGTTCAGCTTCATCGGGCGGCAACTGACGCGCTTCAGTTGCCACTGCTTCCAGGTCGTCCGGCGCAATGTTAAAGGGATTCAGGAAACCGTTGGCCTGCACCCGGTTGGCAACATAGGTGGAGACATGCGGCTCGTTGATCGGCAGGAGCGCCGCGGCCCACTCACCGGACGCCGCCTCCTGCACCAGCGTGCCGGGCGCGACCGTCTCGATGTTCATAGTTATGCCCACCTCCTGGAGGAACCCGGCAATCGCCTGTAGCTCGTTGCTCGGGTTGCCCGCGATAGGCACCGCAAACTCTAGATTCTCCACGCCCGCCTCGGTCAGCAGTTCGCGAGCCTGCTCCGGATCGTAAGCGAGGTCGGCGATATCCCCGGCATAGCCATACTGCCCCGGTTGAAAGCGCTGCGTCACCGGCGCACCATAGCCGGAGTTCACCACCTCCACCAGCGTCTCCCGGTCAATCGCATGGCTGATTGCCAGCCGCACCCGCTCATCGGCAAATGCCGGCACCAGCGTGCCCTCCCGGTCAAAGATATGCAACCCTAGTTGCACCGCCTCATTCGTCACCAGGTTAAAGCCCTCGGACTCGAGGGTGGCGATATCTTCCGCCGCCAGGAACGCCGTGGCATGCACCTCGCCGCTGCGGAGCGCCCCCAGCCGGGCCGCCGCGTCCGGCAAGATCAGGATGATCACCTGCTCCAGCGTCTGCTGCTGCGGATCCCAGAAGTCTGGAAAGGCATCAAACCGATACTCCACATCGGCGCGCGACTCCTCGGCGTTGAAGACCCACGGCCCGGTACCGACCGGCCGCTCCGCCGCAGTGTCGAAGGCCTCCGGGCTGATGATCATGCCCGCCGACCGCGCCAGATTGTTGAGCAGATCCGGTACAGGCCGGGAGAGGTTCAGGCGGATACGATTGCTATCCAGCAAATCAATCGACTCAACCGCCGCCAGTTGCTGGGCAATTGGGGGAGCCCCTTCCTCGCGGACGCGTAGCAGGTTGGCCTGGGCGACTTCGGCATTAAAGGGGGTGCCATCGTGGAAAACCACGCCTTCGCGCAGGGTCAACTCCAGCGCGTCAACCGTCTGGCTCCACGCGGTCGCCAGCCCGGGGGTCGGGTTGCCTGCCAGATCCTCGGACAGCAGCGCATCATAGACCAGTTGGTAGCCCATCAGGGCAATCGGGCGCTGCTCCTGGTGGAGATCCCAGGTCAGGAAGCGATTGTTAAAGCCAAAGCGGAATGTTCCGCGCGACGTGGCAACTGGCTCACTCGCGGCGGTCGCATCATCAGTTACCGGCTCGCTTGCCGGGGTTGCCGGCTGACCGCCACATGCCGCCGGCAGCAGGACCAGCACAAGCAGCAGAACAGACCCGCTCCGGCGGGTTGACTCGGCATTGGTATGCCAACGATAACTCATCGGTCTCTCTCTTCAGGCCCGCGGGGCCGCACTACACTTTACTGGCGTCGGTGGACATGACCCGATCACGCCGCGCTGTTCCGGATAATTGCGCACAGCGAAGCGGGTGTCACCGGGTAACACGGCGAGTGTAGCGCGTCAGCGCCTTATAATCGCCTTACCCCCGCTGTTCTTGATACCACGCACAGAGATCCGTCAGTGGACAGCGCTCGCAGCGGGGTGTACCCCAGACGCAGACCTGCTGGCCGTGGCGCAACTGACTGATGTGGAAGTTA
>DAOTVB010000285.1:0-33569 GCA_034436755.1 Chloroflexaceae bacterium
TCGCCGCTCCCCCAGGCATATCGGTGCGATGTCCCGTCCTTCGTCGGCACGCAGCGCCAGGGCATCCATCGTGTGCTCATCATGTCTTCCCTCCAGTCACGGCTGAAGGGGTCCGTCCGGCCCCGCCCGTCGAGACGGGACACCAGAGACCAGACACAAACAAAGACCCAAACTCTTGATGCGATATGCAGTTGGAAAGGTACGAGCAGGAAACCAACTTCAACTGGTTCATCATGGACGAACAACCAGGCCAATTAGACCTGTGTGGTTTCGCCCACAACGTTCTTCAAAACGCTCTTCAGTTGAAGCAGAATTGACAACCTTGATATGGTAGCAGACTGCAAGAGGTTTGTCAAGAGAAAAAGCCAGCACTCAAAATAGAGTACATGGCTTTTTGGTGGAGCTGAGGGGATTCGAACCCCTGACCTTCTCAATGCCATTGAGACGCGCTCCCAACTGCGCCACAGCCCCAGATAAGTGACGGGTGTACTATAGCACACGCATCGGCGACTGTCAAACAATTCTGTACAGCCATTACTATAGCCATAGATTTACTCATCGGGAACATACTCCAGCAAATCTCCCGGCTGTACTGAGAGGTAGCGACACAGGATATTTAATGTGGCAAAATCCACCCGCCTGGCCCGGTTTGCCGCGATCATATTATCCCGCTGGGACATGCCGGATCAAGCGATGATATTAGCAACATACAACCGTTATGCCGGACCTGCAATGCCGCAAAAGGTACAGGCAACGAGGATTACCGACTTAATGGATGTAGCAATTTATTGATAGTGGTGATACTACTACTGTTGTTGACTCTACTGGTTTTGCTGATTGTGTGAGGAATTTTCAGTGGAACACTAAAGAAGTGGTCTGGTGGAGGTGAGGGGGCTCGAACCCCTGACCTCGACAGTGCGATTGTCGCGCTCTCCCAGCTGAGCTACACCCCCAACCGAGGGTGAAGTATAGCATAGGCATCAGGCCGTGTCAACTGTTGACGGGCATGGAGGGCTATGTTATACTCGCGACCGTATCAGGTTAGATATTGAGGATCGTGTAGTAGTGGTTGCATGTGGCTATGTTCAGGGACACGCGTGGGGGCAGCGTGACAGTATGCTATCACGTCGTCCGCTCCGCCGTCGGCCGGCCTGCCGGTCCGGCTAGCCGTGCGTGCCCACGCTACGACGAGGATTGTCAGGCCAGCTTTGCCAGGGGGGTAAGCTGGCTTTCTTGTTGCTACACGCCGGATGAAGGGGATGTGCGTTATGCCACGAGGAATCGTTCAAAAGGTGGTGCTGGCTTATTCGGGCGGGCTGGATACGTCAATAATTGTGCCCTGGCTCCGCGAGAATTACGGCTGCGAGGTTATCTGTTTCTGCGCCGATGTCGGCCAGGGCGAAGAGCTGGATGGGCTGGAAGAGAAGGCGCAGCGCAGTGGTGCCAGTAAAGTTGTTGTACGCGATCTGCGCACGGAGTTTGTGCGCAACTATATTATTCCCACGATGCAGGCAGGAGCAATCTATGAGCGGAAGTATCTCCTCGGCACCTCCTTTGCCCGCCCGGTGATCGCCCGGCATCAGGTAGAGATTGCCGCGCAGGAGGGGGCCGATGCGGTGGCCCACGGAGCAACCGGCAAGGGCAATGATCAGGTGCGCTTTGAGCTTACCTTCGCCGCCCTCAACCCGCAACTCAAGGTCATTGCGCCCTGGCGCGAGTGGAATATTCGCAGTCGGCAGGATGCCCTGGATTATGCCGCTGAGTATAACATTCCCGTAACCGCTACGGCCGAGAAGATCTACAGTCGGGATCGCAACCTCTGGCACCTGAGTCACGAGGGCGGGATACTGGAAGATCCCTGGAACGAGCCCGCCGAGAATATGTTTATGTTGAGTAGCGCCCCCGAAGCCGCCCCGGATGCACCGGAGTATGTCGTTGTGGCATTCGAGGCCGGTGTTCCGGTTGCCATCGACGGCACCCGCATGGAACTGGTGCCGCTGTTGGAGCGGCTCAACCAGATCGGTGGTCGCCACGGGGTAGGTCGGGTTGATATGGTTGAGAATCGCCTGGTCGGGATGAAGAGTCGTGGCGTGTATGAAACGCCGGGCGGGACGATCCTCTACACGGCGCATCGGGAACTGGAGAGCATTGTGCTGGACCGGGATACGCTGCGTGCCAAAGATCGGATTGCGATTGAGTATGCCGATCTGGTGTATGATGGGCGCTGGTTTACACCGCTGCGCGCACACTATGACGCCTTTGTGCGCTCCACCCAGGTAAACGTCACCGGCGAGGTACGCGTGAAGCTCTACAAAGGGCAGGCCTGTGCCGTTGGTCGCCGTTCATCCTTCTCGCTCTATCGGGAAGATCTGGCGACGTTTGGCGAGGATGCCGTGTACAATCAGCAGGATGCCGAAGGCTTTATTCGACTGTACGGATTGCCGCTCAAAGTACAGGCTTTACTCAAAGAACAGTAGTATGACACATCTTTATCTTATTCGGCACGGCGAGGCCGTGGTGAACGTTGAACCGATTGTTGGCGGGATGCAGGGTGATACCGGGCTCACGCCGCGCGGCGTGGCCCAGGCCGAGCGTCTGCGGGACCGTCTGGCGGCAACGCACGAGATTAACGCCGATGTGTTGATTGCCAGCACTCTCCCGCGCGCCCGCCAGACGGCCGAGATTATTGCACCGGCTCTCGAGTTACAGCCCCTGTTTGATGATGAAGTCCAGGAGATGCGCGTGGGCGAGGCCGACGGGTTATCGCTCCAGGAGATGTGGGATCGCTTTGGTATCCCGGATCTGCGCAATGATCCCTTCCGCCGAATTGCTCCCGGTGGTGAGAGTTGGGGGCAGTTTATGCTGCGGGTGGGCAATGCGCTCAACCGCATCACGCGGGAACACCAGGGGAAGAAAATCGTCATTGTTTGCCACGGCGGGGTTATCGATGGTGCGTTTGTCTATTTTTTCGGTATGCATACTCTGGTGTTGCCACCCGTGGAGTTCCTCACGCATAACACCTCGATTACCCACTGGGCCCAGCATAGCCGCAATGGACAGACATTCTGGCGATTAGTGAGTTATAACGATACCACCCATCTCCGCGATATCGGCGCGCGCGAGTCGATCCGCTGGGAAGAAATCACCGCTGAACCGGCTGCCGGTGCCGATCGCTCCGCTGTGCCCTTACCCACTGAGGAAGATCGAGAGGAAGAGTAGATGATGCCCCAGTTTCTGGAAGATGGTCATGTGACGACTCCCGGAGGCTGGCGTGCCGCTGCCGCCGCGTGCGGTATCCGGCGGGCCGGACGGGATGATCTGGCGTTGTTGGTGAGCGATACGCCCTGTACGGCGGCGGCGCTGTTTACACAGAATAAGGTGAAAGCGGCCCCCCTGCTCTACGATCAGGCGCTGCTGGCGCGGAATGCGGACGGCATTCGGGCGGTAGTGGTCAACAGTGGCATTGCGAATGCCTGCACCGGCACGACCGGCGCGGCTGCCGCAGCCAGAACCGCCCGCGCCGCTGAACTGGCACTGGCACTCCCTGCCGACTCGGCCTTTGTTATGTCAACCGGCGTGATTGGCATGCAGTTACCGATGGCAAAAATCGAGCGGGGCATTGCCGAGGCGGGCGAGCGCCTCGCTGCCGATCAGGGCCCGGCGGCGGCGTGGGCGATTATGACCACCGACACCCGCCCAAAATATTGCGCCGTCCGGGTCACGCTGGCCCACGGAGGAGTGATTACCATCGGCGGTATGGCCAAGGGTTCGGGTATGATCCACCCGAATATGGCGACGATGCTCTGCTTTCTCACAACCGATGCGACGGTCAGCGTCCCGGCACTGGACGCGGCACTGCGCCAGGCAGCCGATGAGTCGTTCCACTGTATCAGCGTTGATGGGGATACCAGCACGAATGATACGATGCTGGCGCTCGCCAACGGCCACGCCGGGCAGCCGGTGATCACGGATATTACTTCAGTAGACGGACGGGCATTTCTGGCGGGGCTGACGCTGGTCTGCCAGCGGCTGGCCCAGGAGGTGGTGCGCGACGGCGAGGGCATTACTCGCTTTGTGACGATCAAGTTGCAGGGCGCAACCGATGACGCTGACGCCCGCCACGCGGCGATGACGGTGGCCCGCTCGCCGCTGGTCAAGACCGCGCTGTTTGGGGCTGATGCCAACTGGGGCCGCGTGGTCTGTGCGCTGGGCTACAGCGGGGCCGAGCTTGATCCCGACCGGGTTGTGCTGCACTTCAACGGCCTGAAGGTGTTTGAGCATGGCCTGCCGCTGGATTTTGATGAGGAGCAGGCTCACCAGTTGCTCGATGTACCTGAGATTCTGATTGAACTGGATCTGGGGCTGGGTCCGGGCAGTGCAACAGTCTGGACCTGTGATTTCTCGTATGAGTATGTCCGGATTAATGCTGAGTATCGGACATGATTAGGGATTAACGGTTGCGAGTTAATACCATGACTGTAGTGTAGATTCTATGGTGCATCACTCCGTATTCTCGGTGATCTCTGTGGCAAAAAGGTGGAATTACGGTTGTAGTATTAAAGGCTTAACGGTATGAGCCATCAACTCTGGGGGGGACGGTTTGCCGCGCCAACTGCCGAAGACATGCGGCAGTTCAATGACTCGTTCCGCTTCGACTGTCGCCTCGCCGCAGCCGATATTACCGGCAGTGTTGCCTGGGCCGGGGCGCTGGCGGACGCCGGGCTGATCACGCGTGAGGAACGCGACCAGTTAGTGCAGGGGCTGAACCAGGTGCAACTGGAGTTTGCCGAGGAGCGCTTTGTGCCCCAGCCGGGGGACGAAGATATTCACACGGCGGTGGAGCGGCGGCTGGGCGAACTGGTTGGCCCCCTGGCCGGCAAGCTGCACACCGGGCGCTCGCGCAATGATCAGGTTGCCACCGATATGCGTCTCTTCTGCCTGCATGCCGCGCAGACCCTGCAGATGCGCCTGATGCAACTGCAGCACGCCCTGCTGGATCAGGCGGAACAGCATGCCGCGACGCTGATGCCGGGCTATACCCATCTGCAGCGTGCCCAGCCGATCACCTTTGGGCACTGGTGCCTGGCCTATGTAGAGATGCTTGAGCGTGACCGGATGCGCCTGGAGGATGCCACCAGCCGCATCCGCGTGCTGCCGCTGGGATCGGGCGCACTTGCAGGCAACAGCCTGGGCATTGACCGGCCGGCCCTGGCAGCCGCGTTGAGCAGCCCCGACCGCTACCCCTTCTTTGACGGCATTACCACCAACTCCCTCGATGCCGTCTCCGACCGTGATTTTGTGGCCGAGCTTCTCTTCGACTGCGCCCTGATCGGTGTGCATCTCAGCCGCCTGGCCGAGGATCTGGTGCTCTACAGCAGCAGCGAGTTCGGCTTTATCGAACTTGCGGACGAGTATAGTACCGGCTCCAGTCTGATGCCCCAGAAGAAAAACCCCGATAGTATGGAACTGCTACGCGGCAAGAGCGGGCGACTGATTGGCAACCTGGTTACGCTGCTGACCGTTCTGAAAGGAACACCGCTGGCATACAACAAAGATATGCAGGAGGACAAAGAGCCCTTCTTTGATAGCTTTGATACACTCGATCTGGGACTGCGCGTGGCCGCCGCCGCCGTAGCGACCCTGCAAGCCAACCCGAAGCGGATGGCCGCCGCTCTGGATGCGGCCATGCTGGCCACCGATCTGGCCGATGAGCTAGTCCGGCGGGGCGTACCCTTCCGCGAGGCGCATGGCAAAGTGGGACGACTGGTGCGGCGCGCGCTGGAACTGGGGATCGGGTTGCACCAACTGCCGCTTGAGGAGTATCGCGCAGTCCAGCCCGATCTGGATGCGACGGTCTATGCCCTGTTCGACTTTGCGCAGAGCGTGGCGCGCAAAGCCAGTGTGGGCGGCACCGCGCCCGAGCGGGTGAAGGAGCAGGTGCTGGCGTGGCGCGAGCGCGAGCGCGGGCTCTAAACCATTAATTCCTCTCCGCACTCCCGCCACAGCGACGCGAAAAAAAGTGGGTTATCCTACTCACTACTCACTTTCACGCGGGAACAGTGCCTCTTGTCATAGTCCATACATATCGGGAGGTTCCAATGCTCACCAGCCGACCACTGCCCACTGACCCGACAACATTCAACGTACCTTCTATCCAATCTTCCTTGCAGCAGTGGCGCGTGCAGGCACTCAACTGGATGCTGATCGCGGCGCTGATTACCGCCACACCGACCGTGCTCCTCACCGGCATCAATGCATTCCAGGCAGGGCGCGTAGCTCACGCGGTGATCTATACTGTCGCTTACCTGGTGGTGCTGGTGCTGACCGTTGCCCGCCAGATGAGCTTTCCGGTGCGTGCGGGCATGCTGCTCCTGCTCTGCTACGGGATGGGCGTCACCACGCTGGGTGTCACCAGTCTGTTTGGAACCGGGCCGCTATACCTGATGGCCTGTATTCTGCTGGCAGTTTTTCTGTTTGGGTGGCGAAGCGGAATTGGCGCGTTGCTGCTGAGTATTCCGACCCTCATCTGGGCAGCGGGCAGCGTGCTGGTTGATCCGGGGTTCACCGCCTCAGCACTGGCGATTGTGCCCACACCGGCTTCCCTGGGCATTGGTATTCTGACATTTCTCGGCATCGGCACACTGTTGCTGGTGACCGCCGTGTCGTTAGTTACCCGCCTGGGTCAGAGCGTGCAGACGGCGGAAACGGTCGCCGCCGAAGCGCTGCATGCACGCCGGCAGGCCGAACAGTTGACCCACCAGGCCGAGGCGCAATCCGCAGAACTGGCCCGGCAGATGGCAACGCTGGAAGCGCAGTATCGGACGGAGCAGCAACTGCGCGAACTGGTGACCACCCTGGAGACACCCACCGTACCAATCGCACAGGGCATGCTGCTGGCTCCACTGATGGGCACAATCGACAGCCGGCGTGCGCAGACGCTGACGGAGCGCCTGCTCCACACGGTACAGCAGCAGCGGGTGACCACCGTTTTACTTGATATCACCGGGGTAGCCGTGGTCGATGCCGAGGTCGCCGGGGCGCTGGTTGCGACGGCACAGTCCTTGCGATTGCTGGGGTGTGCGGTTGTACTCACTGGCGTGAGCCCGCAGACTGCGGAGATGTTGCTCCAGTCCGGTATGCGCCTGGATGGTATCCGCACGGCGCGTTCCCCCCAGGAAGTGCTGCACACAACCCACGCATTTTCCCGCGTCTGATACTGATCTGTTGTCATAGCCACAGAGAACACCGAGGACGCAGAGATAAGAAACGGGAACGTGCCGCCGCTACACCCGTTGCACCTGTTCCAGTTCATTGCTGGTTTAATGGCACATTGGTTTAACAGGAGACGACCGGATTGACGGGGCAGCGCAACCCAGGTGCGCAGCCATGGTATAATGCGCACTCCGTGCGTTCCGGCATTTTGCACAAAAAGGAGACAGTTAAAATTATGCAGAATGTCTCTGCTGTCTACAGTCCACCGGCGAACCTGCCGCACCTGTCGGTACCACCGGACACCGCCGTTACCATGCGCCGTGCCCACGTGGGCGACGTGCCCCGTCTCTACGAATTGATCAGTTTTTATGCGGCCCGTGGCGATATGTTGCCCAAGACCCTCGATCAGATCTACAACCACGTCCGTGATTTTGTGGTGGCGGATGCGGCGGGCGAGGTTATTGGTTGTGCCGCGCTCAAAATCACCTGGCAGGATCTGGCCGAGATCGTCAGTGTGACGATTCACCCTGACTTCCAGGGGCAGGGGTTGGGCCGCCGCCTGGTTGAGCCGCTCTTTGCCGAGGCCCAGGAACTGGGCATTCCCACCCTCTTTGTGCTCACAGGCCAGGTCGGCTTTTTCAGCCGCCTGGGCTTCCGCGAGGTTCCCCGCCTGCGCCTGCCACACAAGATCTGGCAGGATTGCACCGCTTGCTTTAAGCAGGAGCAGTGTGATGAGGTGGCGATGGTGCGCGAGGTATATGTAGGTCGGGGTGATATTTTAGAATAGTCGGGATGTTATTTTTCTGAGGTGGTTGAGCATCAGTTCACGACGCTCTTTCTGTTTTCCATCTGGCTTTCTGATGCCGTATCTCTCACTTTACCGGTAGCCACGTTTCTCGTTTAGCATCCCGATTGTGAGCCGGGATGCTATTTTTCCGGCTCCGTTCCTGCGCAATCGGGATGCTATGTTTGACTGAATGGGCAGAGCAGTCCTGCCAGATCTTATGGTCGCACCGGACGCTGACATAGATTGTGGGGTGGTGAGCTTTGGCTGCGTCACACCTACCTTCACAATACCCTGAATTTTTGAACCAGAGGCCACGTTCAAGGAGCACGCGGTACCTCCGTACGAGACAGGGATTGCTTGCCTGATAAAGCGTAAGCAATCTTGCCACATCTTATGGTCGCACCGTCCGCTGACAATGATGGTGTTCGGCTAACGACACACCGGCCACCAACCGGTGGAGGCCAGTGCAACCGCCCGGTTCACATCCGGCGTCGCGCCGGCACCTATGGTCACACCGGCCACCAACCGGTGGAGGCCAGTGCAACCCCGAAATCTATGGCTTGCTGATGCGCTATACACATCGCACATACGCCAGATTCCTCGCACCTCGTTTTCCGTGCATTTCTGCGGGAGACGTGCGAAACCAGGGTCGCACGACCACACCGTCAGCGTGCTCGACGAGCACCAGGGTAGGGCAGATATCAGGTCGTGAGCCACGAACGGCATCCGGGAGTCGCTTGACATCGGCTATCGACCTCAAGGCGACTCCCGCCAGCCGTTCGTATGCGACGGGCCCTATCTGGTTGTTTTCGGTCGGAGATTGGCGTGGTTCCGCCCAATCTCTCCCATCTGGTGCGACTAACTAGCTATTTTGCTGAAAACGTACAGATGTTTCCTGTCGTATAGCACATGTCGCCGCCTGTTACGATGAGTTCGGCGCGTGTTTTTGTTTTGGCGGCTTCCGTGTGGCGAGGTTCCACAACACCCGCCGCGCTACCTCACGGGCAGTGTTCATGGCACGATGCTCGCTGTGACCGCACGTTGGGCAGGTGAAGGTCTGCCCGTCAGTTTGCGCGGTATTGTGCCGGCGGCCACACTGGCCACAGTCGCGCCGGGGCGATACGTTCGTGACATCCACCGGCTTCGGGAGTTGGGCCAGCGGCAGCTTATAGTGCAGCATCCGGACAATGGTGCGCGAGCTATCGTCCTGCGGTTTGACCTGGTTGGGACCAACCGTGCGGCGATAGCCAATGTGCTCCACGCCCAACTGGGCCTGATACTGTACGCAGAGCGCTACCAGGGCATTGGCGGTACGATGATTGCGTTCGTCGGCCGTGCGTTTCTCCGGCTCGATCTGCGCCTGTTCCTCCGGCGTGCGATTGCCCACGAGATGCGCAATGCGGGCCTCGTCCAGCCGGAAGTGGTCATGCCGTGTGCCATCCAGTCCCAGGATGGACGCCGGCTTAAACCCAACGGCAAGCTGCACCTCGAACCACCATTTGCTGCGCCGCTTGTCGTAGTGCGCATGCAACCGCGCCGAGCGAATGCTGCCGCTGGATGTGCCTTCGCTTTTCCACCGGTACGTGTGCTGACGGGCAGCATCGAGCATATCTCGTTGCCAGGTTCCCATCTCTAGCTCAAACAGCATCGCGGTGACGGGCTTCTTGCTACTGCGAAGCACCACATCGGGGTTGTTTACATCGTAGGGGCCCCCACGTACAATGAGCGGTCGCTTGTGCTGCGAGTCGTTATGCAGCAGGTAGACCAGGAGCAGATAGCGCTGAGTGTCAGGATCGTAGAGCAGTCCCATATCACGCCCACGAACAACGGCATCCGCACGCAAGAAGTGGATGGGGAAATAGGTCGGCTGGTTCACGATCTTCCAGTAGCGGCGTTGAAGAGCAAAAGACAGGTCGCGCTCATCCTCGGTCAGGTTGCGCAGGATGCTCGCTTCGTCGTTGGGATCAGGCAGGGCCCCAAACTCCTCCAGTGCCTCCAGATGCGCATCAACCAACTGGTGATAGCGGTCGGTGGTCAAGCCATCGTGCCCGACCGATGGGAAGCTGTCCGGCGTATAGCGCAGATAGGTCTGTGCGGCTGTGCGGAGGGCGTCAATCGTGTCCATACGGTTCAGATCGCGTTCGACTTCGGATGTGAGGCGCTTCCAGGTATCCGGGCGCATCCCGCCAAGTTGGTCCCCCCGCCGTGAGCCGAATTTCATCTGATAGTTTTCCGCTTGCTCGTGTTCGTCGTTCTCTTCCGGCTGTTTATTCATCAGCACGTTGAGGTGTTCGAGCGCTTCCTCACACTGGACTTTCGTTGGCGTCAGAAACGCATAGCCATAGATGGTCCGTCGCCCCAGGTCGCCAAGCCGCTGACCATTATTGCGCCCGTAACCAACACGATGGTCACTGCTTGCATAGAACTGCTGGAGCTTGCCCTTTTTTTCGGCATCCGCCATCTTCTGGAGCCAACCCGAGGTATTCTCCGCCACGGCCTGAAACAACCCCCCCAATACCCCCGAATTGAGCGTGTATCAACGCTGGATAACCGTCTTATAGCCATCTTCCAGGACTCTCTTAATACCCGGTGTATAAAACTTCGTGCTCCGTCCCCGCTTGAACGGGAGAAACCGCTGACGCGGCTTGCGTTCGCCCACATCCCGAAACAGCCAGTGGGCCGCCAGCGTATGATTTTTGAATACCTGCACGATCGCCGTTGCTTCCCGCTTACTCGGATTGTGCAGGCGCGCATCACAGGTGAGATAGACCGGGTCTGGCGACATCATCGCAATCATGCTCCCGCCGTGCTGGACCTGCTCCTGGTTGGGATACCCGCGTGGGGCGGGTGATTTCGCGCGTTTTTTCTTGCGCATCGGCTCCGCCTGGTTCTCTTCCATACTGCTCATACCCTCAGCATAGCACAATGAGGGGGACATGTGCCGGACATAAATCGGAAAAAAATGATCACCTGGCTGAACCGACGCTGCTGATATGGCTGCTGCTATCCTGCACCTCCTCCCCCAGGATACCCGTCTCTCTGGTTACACCCCCGACGCGGTGCGCATGCAAACCAGCCCGGGAGTCGGGTGTGACGTTCCTTATGCCTGCGACAGCATGGGGCCAGCCGGGTCGGCGGCAGCAATTGCGGTCGTATGCGGGAGCCTGCGTCTCCGCGAAGGGCGTACATGCTCCATTCATCCGGTCGTAGTCGCGCTGATGTCATCGAATTGTTACACCCTGGTTCGGTTTTGCTGGATGAGGGTATTGAGACGGGGCAGATGCTCGAAGCCGGGTTGCGGGCGCTGTTCCGCATGTTTGCCGAAGGGCTGGACTGTACCGAGATGCCGGTGCATGCGCTGGGTGGGGCGCTGTTTGGCGCGGAGGCCACACCGCTGCTGACCCGACTGACCTGGGGCGAGCACGCGGTCGCCCACCTGCTCGACCAGTTGCTCTGGACCGCGCCGAAGCGCGGCAGCAACTCCCGTGAGCGAGTACACTATGGTCCGCTGGATGTGGAAGACCTGGGACGAGTGTATGAGGCGCTGCTCGAACTGGAGCCGGGCATTGCCACCGAGCCCATGTGCCGCCTGCGCCGTCAGAAGCTGGAAGTGGTTGTGCCTCTTGCGCAGGGCGTCAGGTATCAGGAGGCCGGTGTCGCGGAGCAGGGGACCGGTGATGAGGATGCCGACCAGGAGCATGACGACGATGAAGACCTGACATCCGACACCCGATCTACGCAACCCGGCAAGAAATCCGGCCCCCCGGTGCAGTGGATCGAGGCCATCCCGCCGGGACGCTTCTATCTGCGGGTGGGCCTGGGGCGTAAGTCTACCGGCTCGTTCTATACGCCGCATGCGTTTGTGCCCTTTCTGGTGCAGGAAACGCTTGGCCCGCCGGTCACGGCGCGTACCAGCCCGGACGATCCGCACCCGGAGGCATTGTTGCAGTTGAAGATCTGCGACCCGGCCATGGGCAGCGGGCATTTCCTGGTGGAAGCATGCCGCTACCTGGGGGCGCAACTCTACGAGGCCTGCCGCCTGTGCGATGAGCGCGCCGAAGCCGCCGAGCAACGCGCCGATGCTGCCACCAGCGAGGCCGAGCGCACCGCTGCCCGCGCCGAGGCCGCGGCATTCCGGCAGCGGGTGGCCAACCTGACCGAACTGCCGCCCGATCCTGCGCCCTACCTGCCGAGCCGCTCTCCCGAAGGCCGACAGCCGGGCGTATCGCGGACGCTCTCGCTGGCATTATGCCGACGGCTGGTGGCGGTTCATTGTCTGTATGGCGTAGATAAGAACCCGCTGGCAGTGGAACTGGCGAAGCTGTCGCTCTGGTTGGAGAGCCATGCCGAGGGGCTGCCGCTGACCTTCCTCGACCATCGGCTGGTGGTGGGCGACTCGCTGACCGGGCCATTCTTTGCGCATCTGCTGACGCATCCCGGCCAGGGTGAGCCGCTAGAGACGCTGTTTACGCAGGGCGTGACGCGGCGCTTTACGCAGGCACTGGGGGAGGCGCTCCGGCATGTGCGCGAGTTGCAGGCCAGTGTGGGGGTATCGCCCACCGATATCGCGGCCAAGCAGCAAACCAAGGCCCGCCTTGACCAGGCACTGGCGCCCTTCAAGCTAGTGGCGGCGGCCTGGGCCGGTGGTGTAATGCTTGGCGGGCCGGGTTGCGACAACGACGCCTATGGTCGGCTGGTGGAGCAGGTATCGGAGGCCGGGAGTCAGGTGTCGGGTGCCGGGAGTCAGGTGTCGGAGGCCGGTAATCCGTTGCCGGAGGCATGGCATGCGGCCCCGACGAGCCTGCGCCGGATGGTGGCGCGAGGACTGGGCGTGCCTGATGTGCCTACCGACCGTGATGCGCTGCTGGAGTTGCTGGGATCGAATGCTTGCATTCCGGCGCTACCCTACGACCTGACCTTTGCGGAGGTGTTTTATCCTGATGGTCAGGTTTCAGGTTCCGGGGGGCAGGGGTCAGAAGAGCAAGGGTCAGGGGAAGAATTGGCATCTACAGCACGGCATGGGTTTGATGTGGTGCTGGGTAATCCGCCGTGGGATGCCGTACGCCCCAAAGCAAAAGAATTCTTCGCAAGTTTTGACTTTGGCATACTCAATGCACCGACCAAACGTGAACGGACAGCGATAGAGAAGCGGTTGAAGAGCGATCAGCAGATTGCTCTGCTTCATGATAACTATCTGGCGGACTTTGCTCAACAGCATCGCATTCATGATCGGCTGTACAGCTATCAGGTTGTCTATGTGCAAGGTGAAAAAACAGGCGGCGATCCAGATCTATCAAAGCTGTTTATGGAACGCAATGCCCTACTGCTCCAGCATCAGGGAGCAACAGGAGTAGTTGTGCCGTCTGCTTTCCACGCTAACGCCGGAGCAACAGGGTTGCGGCGGCTCTACATGGAACAGATGGCGCTGAAATTCTGCTACTCATTCGAGAACCGGCGCAAGCTGTTTGAAATTCATTCGAGCTTTAAGTTTGCCCCGGTCGTAGCGGCACGCCAGGGTCCAACCGATAGTTTTGCCTGCGGTTTCTATTTGCACGATGACGCATGGCTGTTTGACCGATGTGGCGAGCGAGAGCCGCTCTGCTACACGCTGGATTTTGTACGGCGTACCGGGGGCGAGTATCTCAGCCTGCTGGAACTTCAATCATCGCAAGACCTGGCGGTGGCTGAGGTCTGCTTTAAGCATGGTAAGCCGTTTGGTGAGGTTTGCGAGCAGTTGAATATTCGCCTGGGGCGTGAATTAAACATGACCGATGATGCCTGGCGCTTCACCCCCACGGCTGATGTGCTACCCAATGGCGCAGATCCGCGCGACCCGGAGGTAGCGGCGCGACTGCTGGAGATGGGCTATCTGGTGCTGCATGAGGGAAAGACGTTTCATCAGTACACGGATCGGTGGGCTGAAAGACCGAGATATCTGGTTTCGTTATCCAAAATGGACTCATCACACAAGGTAATGGAAACGACGTTATATTTTCGTCTTGCATATCGTGAAATCGCTGCTTCTACGAACGAGCGTTCTATGATTTTTGCTGTCATACCACCTGGAACCATCTGTGGTCATAAAGGGCCAAATGAACGTTCACCCTCGGTACGTCCTTCCAGTGCAGCCTTATCTACCATTGCCTACACCAATTCATACACGTTTGACTGGTTGATGCGACTACGAGTACAGTCAACGGTTATGCTATTTTACTTGCTTGCTAACCCGACACCCTTGACACTCGGACACTGGAGCCCGACACCCGACACCCGACACCCGATCCCTGCCTTCCTCGCACACAGCGCGTTACGGCTCACCTGCAACCATGCGGGCTACGAACCACTCTGGCGCGAACAGGTGGGGACAGCGTGGCGCGAGGCGGGGGCACCCTTCACCTGGCCGGTCCTCTCCGGGAATGACGAACGCTGGCGGGTACGTGCCGCCATTGATGCCGTGGTTGCGGATGCCTACGGGTTGAACCGTGAACAGTATGCGCATGTTCTCGCAACATTCAGTCACAAAAGCTACCCGACAGCACCGGAACTCTGTCTGGCTGCGTATGATCAGTTACAGGCCAGCGGGCCGGCGGCATTTACCCGGCAACACGACCCCTACCACGATATTCCGCTCAACATGAACCTGCCTCAGCCGGTGATCCAACTGCCGCAGATCGCCGATACAGCCGAACAGGAACCGGACACAACCGACATCCAGCAGACTGTCATCGACTTTGGCGCAGCGGTCGAGGCCATGCGCAGCCGGCGGGGCGTCAGGCGGGCCGCCGAGGAACGCGCGGAGTATCAGGTGGCAGGCGAGGAGGAGCAGGGAGCGAAGGACGAGGAGCAGGGAGCGGGGGACGCATTGAGATCGGGGAAGAGAAGCAGCGATGATCAGTAAGGAGACAGGGGATGGATAAGCCTAATCAAAAGGCTGATCTGATAACACTATTTTCAAAGGGGGCATTGGGTGCTTTGCCGATTGTTGGTCCGCTGGCAGCCGAAATTATTGGAACGCTGATTCCTGACCAACGGATTGATCGAATAGCCAGGTTTTTACATGCCCTGGAGCAGAGACTCACGGAGGTTGAGCAACGCATACTAAACCAGCGAGTACGCGAAGGACATACAGAATTTATCGATCTTTTTGAAGATGGCATGTACCATGCTGCCAGAGCATTAAACCAGGAGAGAATAGAGTATATCGCGTCACTCATCAAGAATAGTCTCTCGGATGAAGATGTTGAGTACGTTTACTATAAGCAACTCCTCATGCTCCTGAGTGAGATAAATGAGATCGAGGTATTGATTCTGAAATACCACTCATTAACCCCTGAGCAAACTGATAAGTTCCGGAAGTCACACGAAGACGTACTTAAACATCCAGTGGTAGTTTTCGGAACACCACAGGAAAATATAGACAAAAATACAGTTCACTCCAGCTTTGAACATCACCTTGTTCGGCTAGGATTGTTACAAGTGAAGTTTAAGAAACCCAAGAAGGGAGAACTTCCCACGTTTGATGAGAAGACCGGGATGATTGCGGCAAAAGGATTTCAAATCACCCCGTTAGGTCGTCTGTTGCTAAGGCACATTGACCAGGAACCTGATAGCCGGGATTAATAGAGAAGTATCGCATCGCACAGGAGGATATCGCATGCGGATCACCAATATTCTTTCCCATTTGATGCAGTAGAATAAGGTAGAGTTATGCAACAGTGGACACTCTCATTCACGCCGACCTTCCTGAATGAACTGCTTGGATTGCCCCAGAAGGTCAGCAAGCAGGTTTCGCAGAAGGTCAAAGTGCTGGAACAAGATCCTATCTCAGCCCGGGGCGATGCCAGGAAACTCGGCGGCGCTACCAACAATGTCTACCGGGTGCGGGTTGGCAACTACCGGCTGTTCTACAGCTTTGGTCAGGGATGGGTCAAGCTGCTCAGCGTACGCAAGCGCGATGAGCGGACCTATGCGGATAGCATTCCTGGTTTTGCCGCCCCCAATACCCCACCGCCGGACGCAGCACTGCTGGACCCACAGATGCAAGCCGGCCCGGCTACCGGCTATCAGGTACCCACCGAACAGGACCATGACGGGGATACCCTGCTGCCGGCTCCAACTGATCGCCCATCCGCTCCGGGAACACCGCTCCCGGTCACGCTCACCGAAGATCTGCTGCGCCAGTGGCAGATCCCCCCCGACTACTGGCCGGATCTGGTGGCCGTACAGGATGAAGATGCGCTGCTCAATGTGGTGCTGCCGGATAAGCTCCTCGCACGCATCCTGGATAACCTCTTCCCGCGCAGCATTGCCGAGATTGACCGGCAGCCCGAGTACATCCTCAAAACGCCCGAAGATCTGGACCGGGCCGTCATGGGCGATCTGACCAGCTTCCTGCTCAAGCTTGATACCGACCAGCAGCGCCTGCTCGATGCCAATCCACCCCACATCCTGCTCACCAACTACATGATGCTGGAATACCTGCTGGTGCGCCCCGCTGACCGGGACAACATCTTTGCCAATCACCGCTGCCGCTTTCTGGTACTCGACGAAGCGCATACCTATCGGGGTACCCTGGGCAGCAATATTGCTCTTCTGGTCCGGCGATTGCGCGCTCATCTGGCCCAGGCCCGCCAGGACTGGTATACAGCAGTTCCGGAGCGTGACCAGACCCAGCGGTTTCCATCGCTCATTCCGGTCGGCACATCCGCAACCATCAAAAGCATGGCTGCGGACGAGGTGACGCCGGGTGACGCCCGCCGGCAGCGCGACCAGGCCGTACAGACCTTCTTCAGCGCCATTAGTGGGGCTGCGCCGGACACGATCCGGGTTATCAGTGAGCAGGTGCAGACACCGGCCGCACCGTCGGATGGGGAACCTGACATAGGCATCTACCTCAACCGCTGGCTGGTCCAGACGCCGCTGTCGGTCAGCCAGATTGTGGCCCGACTGCGCCAGGAGGTTCCCGCCCACCAGCATACCGCCCCGGATGACCTGGCGACTGCGGTGCTGGCAACACTCACGACCGGAGCCACCCTGGAGGAGGGAACGGCCGGTGCCCTGCGTCCCCGCGTCCATCGGTTTATTCGCGGGGGCTGGCAGTTTCACCGCTGTCTGGAACCAACCTGTGGGCAACTTGTTCCGATGGGTGAGACCTCCTGCGCCTGTGGCGGCACCACAGCCCCGCTCTACCTCTGCCGCAACTGCGGCGCACACTATCTGCGCCTGGTGGGTGATCCGGACCATGGCCCCCTGCGCCCCAGCACCGATCCTGGGGATGGCCCGGAGTGGATGCTGTATGACCATCAGCGCTTCGAGACACTGATTGAAGACGAGGAAGACAGTGATGTCGACGAGCGCCGTGCTGCGCCGCGCAGCCCCAGTTCGCATGGCCGTCAGTCCGCGCGGGTGCGGGGCCGCCCCATTCTAACCGGCTCATTCGACCCGGCCACCCGGACCTTCAGCGCCGATCCGGGTGACTATGCCCTGAAGGTCAAGCTGGTTCCGGCGCGTACCCGCTGCCTCTGCTGTGGCGGCACAGCCGGTAGCCGTAATGTGATTACGCCGGTTTCGCTGGGTACGTCGGCTGCCGTCAAGGTACTAAGCGAAGCGCTGGTCGAAGGTCTGGCCGCCGCCAACCGGGATCGACCTGACCATGACGGCAAAGAACGCCTGCTGGTCTTCAGCGACAGCCGCCAGGATGCCGCGCACCAGGCACGCTTTATCAGCTTTGCCAGTCGCTATGATCGCATGCGCCGCCGGGTGGTGCAGGTGCTGGCCGAAGCTGACACCCCCCTATCGTTGCAGCGCGTTGTGGAACATCTAGCCCAGGCAGCCGTAGCCCGGCGCGACAATCCCCACCTGCCCACTAACCGCGACCGGATTACCGCTGAGGAGCTGCAGCGCATCCGTGCCTGGGAGGAAGCGCCGCTGCTGGATGATCTGGCGGTAAATGCGGGCTATCGCGCCACCATCATCAAGCTGGGCCTGGTCAGCATCGGCTACGAGGGTCTCGCCGGGTATGTCGTAGAACGGGGCGCGGCGCTCGCCACGACCCTGGGTATCGCGCGTGAGCATCTGGTGTATCTCGGCCGCTGCCTGCTGGACGAAATGCGCACCCGTGGCTGCCTCGCACGCCCACTGCTCTGCTACCACCCGGCGCATCCCGCCTGCCCGGATGCATTGCGCGCTGCCGAGTGGGAGCGGCGCATGGTACAGCCCCAGGGCTATGTGCTATCTGACCAGCATGAACCGGTGGCCTTTCGGGACAGCACCGACTTCCCGCCCGGCATGCGCGTGCATAATGCCTGGCGGCGACCCGGAGCCGGGGGACGCAGTCCAAGCCTGCAGCGGGTGATGACGCATCTGCTGAACCAGATGGGGGCAAGCCGCCCGCGGCCGAGGATCTGCTTGCCCTGCTGCTACTCCTGCTGCGCGGCGGCTTTCTCATTGAAGCAACGCTCTACGGCACGCGCAAACCGGCCAACCTGTTACAGGTCAATGCCGAGACCGTGCAACTCCAGCGTGCCGACCCGGATCGCCGGATGCGCTGCGCCACCTGCGGAACGGTGGTGCTCGACGCCACGCCGGGATGGCCCTGCCCGGACTGTTCCGGACATCTGGTGGCCTGGGACTGGTCTGAAGCAGCGCACACCAACCGGCACATCCGGCGCATTCAGCAGGCGGAAATCATTCCTCTGTTTGCGCATGAACATACCGCCCAGGTACCCGGCGATGCACGCCGTACCCTGGAAGACCAGTTTAAAGCGCCCGCCGCAACTGCCCCGGACAATCTGCCGGCCTGCTCACCCACCCTGGAAATGGGTATTGATGTGGGCAGCCTGGATGCCGTTGTGCTCCGCAACATTCCACCACGCCCCGACAACTATGCCCAGCGGGGTGGGCGTGCCGGTCGGCGTACACGGGTGGGCCTGGTGGTGAGCTACGCGCGGAACACCCCGCATGACCAGTACTTCTATGACCAGCCCACCGAGATGATTGCCGGGGAGATCCCCGCGCCGACACTGGCGCTGGGCAACCGTGATGTCATTCTGCGGCATCTCAATGCGATTGTCTTTGGCGCCGCCGAGCCGGGACTGGCGGGCAAGATGGTCGCGTATGTCTCCCCGCAGGGCGAAATCCAGCAGGAGACCGTTGATGCACTGATTGCGGCGGTGCAGGCGCAGACCGCCCATGCCCTGCAGACCGCGCAGATGGCCTGGGGCACCGATGTCCTCGTGGAGGCCGGGTTAAGCGAAGCTGATCTACGCACGGCCCTTGCCACCTTGCCCGGTCGCATTCAGGATGTCATGAACCGTACCGCTCGCCAGGTACGCGACCTGCGCACCGCCCTGGACTCCTTCGCCGAACATCTGGTGGGTGAGCGCGCCGGTCGGCGCGCGGCGGCCCTGGTTGCGCGATTGCTGGGGATTGATACGGAACGCCACGAAGCCGATGACCGATCGGGTGGCTATCCGCTACGCCGCTTTGCCGAGTTTGGCATCCTCCCCGGCTATGAATTTCCGACACAACCCGCAACCCTGCGGCTGCTGGGGGACACCTACGAGACCGAGCCGATTAGCACGGCGCGCGTTGTCGGGATCGGCCAGTTCCAGCCGGAAGCACAGGTCTATGCCCGCGTCAAGCGCTGGCGTGTCGCCGGACTGGACACCGCCTCGCCCTGGAACCCGACCAGCGATGAACCCGGCTGGATGTATCGCGTCTGTTCAGCCTGCCATCTGCGCTTCAGTGCCGATCAGCCGCGCTGCCCGCGCTGTGGGGATGACCGGGTTGGCCGCGCGCTGCCCGGCGCGGAGTATGCCGGCTTTATCGCCTACCGCTATGAGGGACCGATCCTGGACGAAGAAGAGCGCTATGCCGTGCGCAATCTGGTAGACATACATCCGCAGTGGGATGGCACCGTGGTGGGACGCTGGACCGTCGTCCCAGGCTGGGATCTGCGCCTCAGTCGCAGCGAGGCCGTGCGCTGGGTCAACGAGGGGAAACCCCCGACGCCGCATGACCTGGATGCCGGTCTGCCCCATCTGCACCCGACCGGCAGGGGCTATCTGCTCTGCGGCACATGTGGACATCTGCTCAAGGCCGATGTGCCGACCACCGGGAAGAGCGGCGGGCGGCTATGGAAAGCGAGAAGAGGCATACTTGAGAGAAAAATTAAAACCAGCCCCAAAATGAGTGTTACCTACTATGTACCAGGTGATGTTCAACGAGTGGTAGAAGATTTGTCGAATGCCGTCTGTAGCGTGGCATGGTCGCCAGGCGGAACCACAATTGCGACGGGCCACCAGGGGAGTTGGTCAAATGTCAGATTCTGGTCTGTGGTGGATGGTAAGGAACGGCAGCCTGAGAGAGGGGATGGTAAGGAACGGCAGCCTGAGAGAGGGGGGAGATTATGCAGAGGGAAGTATTGATAAAAGAGTAGGACATTTCATTAACAGCGGAACAGTAGTAGGTGTTAACATTGGTACTGTCATATACCAGCAGACACGAACCGGATCGCGTCCGCGCCCTTTTGTTGAATTAGCCGATCAAAGGCCAGACGCCAGCCTTGAGTGGTCTCCCACAGGAACGAGTCTTGCTAGAGCTTCGAGCCGTGCCTCTATAGATCTATACGATGCGGAAACGCTGCGAGAAACGCAACATTTGCGTAATGAGTACAGCAAAGGCTTCGACGTCGCCTGGTCACCAGATGGTGTGATGCTTGCGTTGGCCTGGCTCGATGGCACGGTCCAGATCTGGAACCCGCGTGATGGTTCAAAGCTGCGCGTCCTCGAAGGTCATGCTGATGCAGTGACATGTGTTGATTTCTCACATGACGGACAGTTCCTGGCCTCGAAGTCTATCGATGAAACAGTACGTATCTGGCGTTGCAGTACCTGGGAAACGGTGGCGGTGTTTGAAGAGACGGTCTCCGGGAAATGGTTTTCGCACCTGGCCTTCCATCCACAGTTACCAAAGCTGGCAACGCTTGGTGAGCAAGATACAGTAATTCACCTCTGGCAGTTTGATCCCGACCACTTGCTGAACATAACGCCAGTTTCACCAACCGTAAACTAGGTTTTGTGCAGCGGCTGGTTGAGGAACTGGACACTCGCCAGGCCAACAGCTTTATTCGCGCACGCTACATTGCCATTGCCGCCACCGAGCGGCGCGCGCTGGGATTGCCCGACGATACCCCGCTGAGTTGGAACCCCGAGGAGCGCGCCGGGGTGCTGATCACGCGCCTACCCACCAATCCGGGGCTACGCCGCCTGAGCCGCAATCCGCTGCTGCTCTCCCTGACGGTGGCGCTGCACCATCATCAGCGCGGCAAGGGCCAGCAGTTGCCCCAGGAGCGCTACCGATTGTATGAGGAGGCATTAAAGCTACTGGTCTACGACTGGGAGCGGCGTAAGGATGCCGATATCGGGCTGGAGCCGACCGACAGCCGCAGTGATCTCAATCTGGACGAGAAGCTGCGCCTGCTGCGCGAGCTGGCCTGGTCCATGTTTGAGCAGGCTCCCGCCGACCGCGACAGCCGCGCCCACGCCGTGATCACCGGCACGCAGGTGCGGGACAAGCTGGCCCAGACGCTGGAGCAGATCCCCGGCTTTGCCCCGGATTATACCGGCGCGGCGCGCACGGCCCATGCGCACTCCGAGGCGGCCCGCTGGCAGCAGAACCTGACGCAGCGCGGTGGGGTGTTGCAGGAACTGGGCAATGTGCCCGGCAGCAGCGAGGTGGAGATCCAGTTTGCGCACCTGACCTTTCAGGAGTACCTGGCGGCCCGCGCCGCTGCCGGCGAGCAACCGGAGCGCCGCCGGCAGCGCCTGCTGGAACAGTGGGATGACCCGCGCTGGCGCGAGGTGCTGCTGCTCTATGCCGCCAGCCATGATGCCAACCCGGTGGTACAACATCTGCTGGCGCAGGATACCCCCGCCGGCCAGGTGCTGGCCGGGGCGGTGATCCTGGAGCGCCCGATCAAGCTGGAGCAGGCGAACTATATCCGCACGCTGGAAGCGCTGCGCCGCCTGGCCCGCGATGATCAGGCTGATGTCGCCAGCGGCCTGGCGTTGTTCCAGATGCTGTATGATGCCGGCGGGATCGAGCAGGTACGCCCCGATCCCGCCGGCGACTTCAATGCAGATGAAGCCTTCCGCAACCGACTGATGACCCTGCTGAATAGCGATAAACCGAACCAGCCTGCGCCCCAACCAGTTGCACCACGCGTGCAGCAACTGGCGTTACGCGTGCTGGAGGTCGAGCCGGACTACCGCCTGCGCCTGGCGGCCGGGTTTGCCCTGGCGCGGGATGATCCGCGCTACGACGATGAGGGCTGGATGCCTGAAATGGTCGAGAGCCCCGCCGGGTCGTTCCGGATGGGTAGCAGCGACGAGGATGGGGCGGCTCACAACGACGAGAAACCGCAGCACCGGCTGGAATTGCCGACCTACTCCATTGGCAAAACGCCGGTAACAAATGCGCAATGGCGGCGCTTTATGAAACAGGGAGGCTATACCAACCGGGACTACTGGACGCAGGCCGGGTGGAACTGGCGGGAGCAAAAGAATATTCGGCAGCCGGACTATTGGGATAACCCGAAGTTTAATGGCGATAACCAGCCGGTGGTGGGGGTCTCCTGGTACGAAGCGATGGCCTACTGCCGCTGGTTGAGCGATGTCACCGGGCAGGCGTTTTATCTGCCGAGCGAGGCCGAGTGGGAGAAAGCCGCACGCGGACCGGACGGCCGCATCTATCCCTGGGGCAATGATTGGCAGCCGGACTACTGCAACAGCCAGGAGTTAGATCTGGGACGGACAGCGCTGGTCGGCAGCTTTCCCGCCGGAGCCGGTCCCTATGACGTGCTGGACATGGCCGGGAATGTCTGGGAGTGGTGTGCGACGAAGTGGGGGAAGAAGTATCCGTATAAACTGGAGCAGGAGTGGCATGTGAGGTATCTTGACGGAACTGACAGACGTGTGATTCGGGGAGGTTCCTGGTACAACGATAGAAAAGGCGTGCGCTGCGCGTACCGCAGCATCTTCTACTACCCGCTCAACCGCTACAGTCATTGTCGGGTTGCGGGTCGCCCGTCGTTCTCCCCAACGGCGTAGTGATGGGTGAACAGCGACGAGTGGTTAGTGATGAGTGGGCAGTGGGCAGTGGGCAGTGGGCAGTGGGCAGTGGGCAGTGGGCAGTGGGCAGTGGGAAGCAACCGTCCACGAATAGGACCACGAATACACGAATGGCGCGGTGCAATCGGCGGCTTTGCGGCTCTGCGGCTCTGCGGCTCTGCGGCTCTGCGGCTCTGCGTTAGAACGTGCAGCCGTCCCCACGGGCGCAACCGTCCACGAGAGGTCACGCATCACGTATCACGAACATCACTCGTCACTCATCACTCATCACTCGTCACTCGTCACTCACATCAAAGGAGGAACCATGCCAACCCACCAGAGCTATAGTGATCACCCGGCGGAGATCGATGAACTGGGGTTTAAACCATCCGTCACAGCGTTGCTTACGATCATCCACGAATCCGAACTGGAAGATACCCCGCTGACCATTGGGATCTATGGGCCGTGGGGTAGCGGAAAAACCAGCATGATGCGGATGATCCAGGCCGGGCTCAAACCAGGCGACCCGGAGGCCGCCTTTGTACCCGTCTGGTTCGAGGCCTGGCGCTATGCCCAGTCGGACGCCCTCTGGCGCGCGCTGCTGGTCAGCGTAGTCGAGCAGATCCGCACCTACCTCCTCGACGATGAGGCCCGGCTGCGCGCCATTATGTCCCACACAGGTGAAGCGATCAACCAGCCCCCGGATGCCCAGGCCGTGACCGCGACCAGAGCAAGCTTGAACCGCACCCTGGACGACCTGATCGGCAGCCTCTACCGCAGCATCGAGCGGGAAGAAGCCGGGGCCATCGAAATGGACTGGCCGGCGGCGGGCAAGCTGACAACGCGCCTGGCGATCCGCGCCGGGTTTGCCTTTGTGCCGCTGTTGCAGCCTCTCAATGCGTTTGTCGAGGCGGCCCAGGGCAAAATCGGCGAGGGCGAGGATCTCTCGGAAATCTGGGATCTCTTTCACCGTCAGCGCACGCAGATCTACCGCGACCATATCCGCGCGCTGGACCAGTTCCAGGAGCATCTGCGCGCCCTGATCGCCGAGTGGATTAGCGGACGGGGCCGACGGCTGGTGATCTTTATTGACGATCTGGACCGCTGTCTGCCGGAGCAGGCCGTCAGCGTCCTGGAAGCCATCAAAGTCTTCCTGGACATCCCCGGCTGTCTGTTTGTGCTGGGAGTAGACCGGGAGATCATCGAGCGGGGCATCCTGGTGCGCTACAAGGAGTTTGCGCTGGATGCCGCCGCTGCCGAACGGGTGGGGCAGGCAGCGGCAATTTTCCCGGTCGGTGAGCGCGCCTACCTGGAGAAGATTGTCCAGGTGCCGTTTGAACTCCCGCCACTGGACGAGGCGGCTATCCAGCACTTTTTAGCGCAGCGGCTGACGGGCATGGCCCGCGGCACGCTCCCCCTGCCCGCCGAGGAGGTTGAACCGATTGCCAGGGTGATGACCCGGGGCCTGCAGCGCAATCCGCGCAAACTCAAGCGCACCTTCAACACCTTCCGCCTGCTGCGCGCGCTCAGTCACGGGCAGCAACGGCCGGTACCGGCGGTGCTGCTGGCGAAACTGGTGGTCATCCAGAGCAGCTTCTTTGCGGTGTATGAAGCGGTTGTTCGTCGGCCCACCCTGCTGAAAGAACTGGAACAGGTGGCGCGCGATCTGCCCGGCCAGAACATCAGCGAGGCGACCCGGCAACTGGTTGAGGGGCATCCCCGGCTTGACGCCATGCTCTACGAGCGGCCCTACTTTGCAGACCTCTCCGACGATGACCTGAACAACCTGGTCTTCCTGACCCACACCACCCGCGATAGTGGGTAATGAACTGTAACCCCAGAGACGGGGCTCTCAAGTGTAGACTTTGTTCGATAGATCGCATCCCAATGGAATCGGTAGGGGCAACCCCCAGTGGTTGCCCTGGATGGCGTTTTCCGCGACAGAACGCCATGGGCAGGCACAGGGGCCTGCCCCTACGAAAAAATCCCACACCTCAGAGCAGAGACGAGGAGGCATTCGCCGTCGTTCATCGCCGGTAAATAGCAGGTGTCCAGTTCAACGGGGGAAACCAGACGCCGCGCCAGACCGGGACACTGATATTGGTGCGGATGTGGTTTTCTACTACTGTTGATACGTCGATATGCTCAAGCACTGCGCGGATTGACGGAAGTTCTTTGCCCAATGGTTCAAAAATGAATTCCCGCAGAAGATCAAGCGCATCGTCGTACGAGTATCCGGTCACACCACACCCTGTCCTGTACCATATGATGGAAACAGGTTGATCCGTGGGAATATCAAAGAGAATCCAGTATCTTGTCAGGAGATCTACCACAAGATTTTTGAGAGGATGATCTACATCGCAGAGAAGCAGAAAAAAGAGGTGGAGCGGGCGATCGGACTCGAACCGACGACATTCTGCTTGGAAGGCAGATGCTCTACCAACTGAGCTACACCCGCGCAAACGGCTACGCCCTATAATCTACCACAGAAGCGCCCATCGCGCAAGCCGCTTCTGCCTCCTCACGCCGGATCAATCCCACCCGCCAGGGCGTGCTTCGTAGGCGCGGTTTGGAACCGCGCTGGTATCAGTGGGTGTGCGGCTGCAAGCCGCACCTACGCGGTGGGGGTCGCTCTATGCTTGCCCCTCACGCCGGATCAGCTTCGTAGGCGCGGTTTGGAACCGCGCTGGTATCAGTGAGCGTGCGGCTGCAAGCCGCACCTACGCGGTGGGGTTCACTCTATGCTTGCCCCTTCATGCCGGATCATCCGACCAGAGCTGTTCCAGCCAGGTCTGGAGCGCGGCTGTTGCGCCGGGTAGTAGCGGGATTGCCCCCACTCCGCTGGCATACTGCTCGGCGGAACCCGTGCCGGGGTAAAGCAGCATGGCCGCCCGCGCCACCCGCTCACCGGCCGGCGTGCCGATGCTGCCCAGGTAGCTGTAGGCATCCGCCAGGGCATCCTCCGGGACGCCCCCGCCGGCATCCAGGCGATACTTGGCATCCAGGACGGCAATGGCAGGTGCCCCATTCGGTTGCTCAAGCTCCAGAACAAAGTCGGGGATGCGGGTATGCCGGTCAAGCGAGATCAGCGTGCTGACAGACGCGGCCTTCGGCGTCCGCCGCGCTGAGGCAGGTCGGTAACGCGGCTGGTAGCGTAGCCGCAGAGTCATGTCCCGCCAGGCGAGCAGCAGCAGCGGTTGCTCTTCCGTCAGGGTTAACTGGTAGAGGCTACTGCTTGCTGTGCGCGTGGAGCGGGAGGCACTGCCTGGCGCATCCATGTTCGCTACCAGCGACTGTGCTTCAATCCGCACCTCGGGGAGTTCCAGCAGGGCGGCCACCAGTTGCACCGCGCACCAGCACTCGTAGAGGTGTGGCAACTCGTGCAGCGGGATCTGAAAGAGCGGGCTCTCGACGGCCAGAAACGGTTGCCGCCGCAGATCCTGCCAGAAGCGGTAGATTTGCCGATAGGCCGGGTTGCGCTGCATGACCTGGCTGGGACCATGGAAGCTACTGAGCGATCCCACCTCGGCCAGGAAAGGCAGTGCCCGCAACTCCTGTAAGCGCCGCGTAACCGCCCGGCTCTGGTCGGCAATCTCGCGCAGCGCTACCCCTGCCGGACGCGCCGCTCCCGCGCGGCTGACTGCGGCTTCCCGTCCGGCAAGGTCGCTAATCTGGCGGGCGCGCTGGTAGAGTTCGCGCAGCAACCGCTTGAGCAGTCGGTTCTCGTAGGTGTCGGGCGTGGGATGGCTGCGCGGCTCGGCAATTGCGACGGGCAATGGTGGCCTGCCGGGGTTGGCCTCGGTTGCCGGCGGCGGGGCGGCCGGCAGATCGCGCGACAGGTCGGCATCGAGGTGGGAGAAGTCGCGCGCCTGGCCCGGCTCCACCCGCGCGCTGTCGGTCTGCAGGCGGGTGTGCGGCTGGCGCGCGATACGCAGAACCGCCCGCTCCAGCGTGGCAAAACGCTCCCCAAACAGGCTGAAGTAGTCCGCCGGCAGACTGCGCTCCCACTCCTCGGTGGCGCGCTGCCCGGTAACACCGCCGGTTCCGCCCGTCAGCGCATAGACCAGCGCATAGGCGGCGTGCTGCAGGTCGGCCAGCAACCAATCGTAGTGCGTCTGATCCAGCTTGCGCGGCAGAACATTGAGGACGCTACGCAACTCCTCCGTCTGGCCGGTGGGCCAGGTAGCCTGCAACCGGAGTGGGAACTGCCCGACGGCGTTCTGCGGATTCCAGCGCCAGCGCCAGGTCGGATCATCCGGGTGCAGAAAGGGCTGAAGCGGCGACGCTGCCACGCCAACGGTCAGCGCCAGGGTTGCGCCCGGCGGCGGCAGGCACTGCAACTCCACCTCCTGCCACTCGCTGATGCTCATTTCATCGGGCGGATGACCGTTGATCAAAAGATCGAGCATGGCCTGTCCCCTATCCCCTGTCCCCTTATCCAGATGACCCCTCGATATGCCCCAGGCGCTTCGCGCGGGCCTCGGCATAGGTCTGGGACAACCGCTCCAGCAGGGTATCCCGCTGATCATAGAGCCGCTTGAGCGGGCGAGGCTGGACGGTTGCCAGCGCATAGGCCGCGAAGATCGGTAGCGCAATGGTGCTATCGCAGTAGCAGACCACGCTATCCGGCAGTTGCTCCGGGTCGATCTTGCCCCAGGTGACCGCCTCCCCCGGCGTTGCCCCGGAGAGACCGCCGGTATCGGGGCGGGCGTCGGTAAACTGGATAAAGTAGTCGTGGCCCTGCTCTTCCAGCTTCATAATCTCCTGGATCTGCGGCTCGGTTTGCAGCATAAAGTTCTTGGGTGAACCACCTCCAAAGATAATCACTGCGGTCTTGCCGCTATTTTGCATTGCATCGTACACAATCGCGGTGGTCTCATTCACATCCCGCTCAACATCGAAGCGCAACTGGTTGCCCCAGAGTTGTAGCGCCGCCACATTCATCCCGATGGTCGAGTCGCCCGGGCTGCTGGTGTAGAGCGGCACCCCCGCTTCGTAGGCCGCCGTGAGGATCGAGACATACTCGGTGCCCAGAGTCTGCTCGCGCGCCTGGGTGTAGCGCCCCAGCATGTAGTGCAACTCGGCAGTGCCCATCGTGCGCTGGAAATCCGGCCCACGCATACACTCGTAGAGAAAATCATCGCTCTTGAAGAGTACATCCTGGTCAAAGAGAATGTCATAGATGCGGATGAGTTGCTGATCGCGCAAGGCGACATCGTCGGTGAAGGGCGTGGTGCCGAACAGTTCAAACCCCAGCGAGCGGTGGATGTCGTGGTAGAGGTTGGCACCTGTGCTGACCACCCAGTCGATCAGGCCGGCGCGGATCAGCGGAACCAGCGCGGCATACCCCAGGCCGGTGGGCGTCAAAGCGCCGCTCAGGGTGACGCCGATGGTGACATCCGGCTGGGCGATCTTCTGGGTGAAGAGCTGGCATGCCTCGCGCAGGCGGGCCGCATTGTAGGCCAGGAAGAGATTGTCAACCAGATCGCGCACGCTGGTATCGCCACTGATCGGGCGGGGGTCCAGTTTCTTGCCAGGGGGCATGAGTAAAACTCCTTCTATGGTATTCAGGTGATAGGGGACAGGTGATAGGAACCTGCTTTTGAGCCTTAAAAATAGTCCGGATCTGAATCAATGATTGGGAGTCTCGGCTTTAGCCGGATCAGACTTTCCTGGCAGTATGCGACTGCCCCGACAAGCATCCCACCGGCTGAAGCCGGGACTCCCGTGAGTTGTATATTCGGGCTAATTTCTCAAAACTCATCAGCCGGATCAGACTTTCCTGCCAGTATGCGACTGCCCCGGCAGGCATCCACCGGCTAAAGCCGGGACTCCTGTGCAGTACACATCCGGGTTATCTGCTCAACCTTTATCAGCCGGATCGGGCGTTCCCGGCAGTATGCGGCGGCCCCGGCAGGCATTCACCGGCTAAAGCCGGGACTCCCGTGAGTTGTATATTCGGGCTAATTTCTCAAAATTCATCAGCCGGACCAGACTTTCCTGCCAGTATGCGGCGGCCCCGGCAGGCATCCCACCGGCTGAAGCCGGGACTCCCGTGGGTTGTATATTCGGGCTAATTTCTCAAAATTCATCAGCCGGATCAGACTTTCCTGCCAGTATGCGGCGGCCCCGGCAAGCATCCCACCGGCTAAAGCCGGGACTCCCGTGCAGCACACATCCGGGTTATCTGCTCAACCTTCATCAGGCGGTTAGAAGCGAGTCGGTGTACTTTGTTCTCTGTTCCTCTGTTCTCTGTTCTCTATATTACCATATGCAGATGCTATAATCATAACAAATAGCTCCAGCCAACCGAAACATGACAGGAAAAAGGCATGCCCAACTACATCTGTGTCACCTGTGGCACGCAGTTTGCCGCCACAGATGTGCCGCCCGCCCACTGCCCCGTCTGCGAAGATGAGCGGCAGTATGTCAACTGGCAGGGCCAGCAGTGGACTACGCTGGACAACCTGCGTGCCAACCATCACAACGTCGTCAAGACCGAGGAGCCCGGACTGACCGGCATCGGCAGCGCGCCGCGCTTTGCGATTGGTCAGCGTGCGCTGCTGGTGCAGTCGCCGCAGGGCAACCTGCTCTGGGACTGCATCAGTCTGATCGATGAGGCGACGGTGGCAGCGGTGCAGGCGCTCGGCGGTATCGCGGCGATTGCGATTTCGCACCCGCACTACTACTCATCCATGGTGGAGTGGAGTCGCGCTTTTGGCGATGTACCGATCTACCTGCATGCTGCCGACCGTGCCTGGGTGATGCGCCCCGACCCGGCGATTGTCTTCTGGGAAGGTGAAACCCACTCGTTGGACAACGGGCTGACGCTGATCCGCGGCGGCGGGCACTTTCCCGGCGGCACCATGCTGCACTGGGCTGCCGGCGCAGAAGGGCACGGCGCGCTGCTGACCGGCGATATTATCTATGTTGTTGCCGACCGGCGCTATGTCAGCTTTATGTACAGCTATCCCAACATGATCCCGCTCGATGCCGCCGCCGTCGAGCATGTTGTGCAGAGCGTCACACCCTGGAGTTTTGACCGGATCTACAGCGCCTGGTTTGACCTGGTGGTTCGTCAGGATGCCAAAGCCGCGGTTACCCGCTCGGCGGAACGCTACATCCGGGCAATTACCGGGGCGTAAGCTCACACTCCATCCCGGCCGGTCCCGCATTGATCACGGGCGAAGCCCCAATCTGCGTCTGCTGTCCCGCGCAGGCGTGGATATGCCCGCAGACGACCAGGCGCGGCTGGACCTGCTCGATTGTCCGGCGGATGCTGCTGCTCCCCAGGTGCCGCCCTTCGTTCAGATCGACGGCACCCTGGGGCGGCGAATGCACCACCAGCACGCAGTTCTCCGGGCAGTCGGCCAGCAGATCGGCGGCCTGCTCCTCGGAGAAGTCGTAGCTCCATGCTCCGAACGGTGTAACGGGAATGCCACCGCCCACGCCATAGAAGGTTTGCCCCTGCAGCGTTACGCTGGTGCCCTGGAGAATATGCGCCGCCGGCCAGTGCCGACAGGCTTCGCGCAACTCGTCGGTGGTTTCGTTATTGCCGGCAACCAGGATCGTCGGGCGCTCAATCGCCTGCAACACATCAATACAGCGCTGCAAGCCGCGTCGCGCACTGGCAAAATCGCCCGCGCCGATCAAGAGATCCACCGTGGCAGCACGCTCAACAATCCGCTGCGCCGCCGCCGTGTCCACATGCAGATCGCTGAAGAGCAGAATGTTCATCGTCTGTGCTCCTATCATTATCACTTAAAACGTCCTGAAAACTACCTGAAAGATCATCTTTACAGTTACATTTCACACCCCCAAACGACACCCCTTTCGTTATACTGGAAAGACTTAAAAAATAGTCCGTGTGTGTAACTCACTGGAGTCCCGGCTTTAGCCGGTGAATGCCTACCGGGACCGCAGTATACTGCTCGGAAAGCCTGATCCGGCTGATGAACTTTTAGAAAATACTCCAGATATACCATCCGGGAATCCTGGCTTCAGCCGGTGGGATGCCTGCCAGGACTGCGGCCTACTGCCAGAACCGCCTGAACCGGCTGAAGCCGGGACTCCAGTTGGGTGATGTTTGGGTTAATTTTCAAAGTTCATAAGCCAGGACTCCAGATCAAAGATGTCTGGATTAAAAATTCAAAGTTTATGAAGCGTGATCTACAACGACTGTCATTATCACATACAACCTACGACGGCAACTCCCGCAGCAGTGGCACAAACCCGGGCGCCAGTCCGTCCGGCTGAAACCAGGCGAGAACCTCCGCCAGCCCCGCAACCTTCCCGATGACCAGCACCACCGGGGTGGGCAGATCGGCCACGGCCGCCGGCAGTTCGTGCAGGTTGCTCCGCACCACCTGCTGCTGATCCGTCGTGCCCCAACTGATGGCAACCGCCGGTGTATCCGGCGCGCGTCCCGCCGCCAGCAGTGCCGCGCAGATGCTACCACTGCGCTTGAGTCCCATCAAGATCACCAGGGTGGGCACCTGCGCCAGCGCATTCCAGTCAACGCTGCTCTCCGGGCGCTCCGGGGCTTCGTGGCCGGTGACAACCGCAAAGGCCGAGGCCAGGTCGCGGTGGGTCAGCGGCACCCCGGCATAGGCCGGCACTGCCAGCGCCGAGGAGATCCCCGGCACTACCTCGAACGGCAGACCGGCCAGCGCCAGCGCCAGCAACTCCTCCCCGCCATGCCCAAAGACAAACGGGTCGCCGCCCTTAAGCCGCACCACCTGGTTGCCCGCTCGCACCCGCGCAACCAGCAAGTCGTTGATCTGCCCCTGATCCATCAGATGATGCTTTGGCCCCTTGCCTACTGAGATCAACTCGGCGTGGGGCGGCACCTCCTTGAGCAGTTCGGGCGCAACCAGATGATCATAGAGCAGGACATCCGCCTGGCGCAGCAGGTTCAACCCGCGCACCGTTATCAGGTCGGCCCGTCCAGGGCCGCCCCCCACCAGGTATGCTTTACCAGCCATCTATATCCTCGTTACCGTATGATTTGCTGCTTTGCCAACGATACCATGATAAACCAGAATATGTTTTTCCGGTGCAGGAGCGTGCGCCGTGACTTGTTTTGATGCTATACTGGGGACGAAACCGAATTGAACCCCGAGCAAACGTTATGTCAAGCAAACCATCTACCGATCCGCTACACCCCAATCGGATCTACCCGGGAGACTGCATCCAGGTGCTGGCAACTTTCCCGGAGAAGAGCGTCGATCTGATCTTCGCCGATCCGCCCTACAACTTGCAGTTGCAACAGGAACTGCGGCGGCCCGATATGTCCCGTGTTGCGGCGGTTGATGATGCCTGGGACCAGTTTGCCGACTTTGCCAGCTATGACCAGTTTACCCGCGCCTGGCTGACCGCCTGCCGCCGTGTGCTGAAGGATACCGGGACAATCTGGGTGATCGGCTCCTACCATAACATCTACCGGGTTGGGGGCATCCTGCAGGATCTGGGCTTCTGGATGCTCAACGATGTCATCTGGATCAAGCGCAACCCCATGCCGCAGTTTCGCGGCGTCCGCTTCACCAATGCCCACGAGACACTGCTCTGGTGCAAGAAGTCGCGCACACAGAAGAAATATACCTTTAACTACCATGCCCTAAAAATGGCAAACGATGAGAAGCAGATGCGTAGCGATTGGGAATTGCCGCTCTGCACCGGGGAGGAGCGACTCAAGATCAATGGTGCGAAGGCGCACACAACGCAGAAGCCGGAAGCGCTACTCTACCGGGTGATCCTCGCCAGTTCTAATCCGGGAGATCTGATTCTGGACCCGTTCTTTGGTACGGGGACAACCGGCGCGGTAGCCAGAAAGTTGGGGCGTCACTTCATCGGAATCGAGCGTGAGGAAGCCTACATTCAGGCGGCGCAGGCGCGCATTGCCGCCATTCCCGCCCCCTGCTTCGACGAGGAGGTCTACGGGAAGTTCGAGACCCGGCGTACCGCGCCCCGGGTGCCCGTTGGCCGTCTGCTTGAACATGGCCTGCTACAGCCCGGCCAGACGCTCTTCTTCAACCGGCAGCGCGACAAATCGGCGACGGTGCTGGCCGATGGCTCGCTCCGCACCGCTGACGGTGAGCGCGGCTCGATCCACAAGATCGGCGCGAAGCTGGGCAATCTCCCGGCCTGCAACGGCTGGGAGCACTGGTACTATGAGGATGCGACCGGTACACTGGTCGTCCTCAACGCGCTCCGCGAGCAGGTGCGCCAGGCGTGGAAGCGCGCCGGGAGCGGCGAGTAGTTCCTATCGGATCGACATAACGCAATGAATTTACCAACCAGAACTATTAGCATACATAAACATTTGTGACACGGCCTATGCATAAATTCATGAAAGCACAAACGTCTAAAAGTATCCTCACCTCAGATACTACTACTGTTCATCAAATTCTGTCATGCTAAAATAGCGTAGAACAGTCGTTCATGGCATAATAGGCATAGTT
>DAOTVB010000286.1:0-32066 GCA_034436755.1 Chloroflexaceae bacterium
TTTCACGTTATCATGTTTCACGCCTCGAATAGATAGGCTGAGTTGTATGCTACACTGATCATAGACACGCGTTACGTGGTGGAAGTTTGGACCACGAAGAACACGAAATGAGCGAACATCGCGCACCGGCCAATGCTGCCATGGATCAGGAGATCCCGCATTTGGCGAGGATATCGCCTCCGGCAGGGCGGAAGATTCTATTCTTTTTCACAAAAAAATTCACACAGTGAATTTTTTTGTGAAAAAGATAAAAAGCACCATGCTGCCGCAGGCGAATCTGCCATTACCGGGCTCAAAGGCCCGGTTTGCGTACACACTGCGTACGTCGTGTCATATGACTGACAGATCACTGATGAAGAAGAGGAGCCGCCCTATGCCCGATGCGACTATGCCGGCGCGCCCGGCGTACGATATCTTTCGCCATGACCGTCCCGGCTGGATCCCGGAGTGGGTCGGTGATGACTGGGATCCACACCCCTATGCCTATCAAACCGCGAAGGAACGTATGCCGGCAGATCGGTTCCACAGTCTGTATGTCCAGATCCTGGTCGAGATGTTGTCGCCGCTGCTGGAACGCCTGGGCCTCCAGGCCATTATTGATGTTTTTATCTTCTACCGGGACTGGGAGGAGCGCAAGCAGCGTATCGCTCCAGATCTGCTAATTGCTCCCGTTGTCGAACTGACCCCGGCCCAGATGCTGCGCTCGTACGACCTGGATCAAGAACCGCTGCCGCTGTGCGTGGTGGAAGTGACCTCCGCCGGCAGCCGGGTGCGGGACCGGCAGAGCAAGGGGTTGCTCTACGCCGCCCTGGGGATTAGCGAGTGCCTGCTGCTCGATATTGTGCATCCCGACAATCCCGACTGGCTGCGGGAGCAGATTGGTGTCAGTCTGTGGCGGCTGGAGGATGGCGTGCCGCAGGTGGTTGCGCCGGATGCCGAGGGCTACCTGACGCTAGCGTGTATCGGTGTGCGCCTGCGGGCTGAGGGCCAACGCCTGGTGGCGCAGGTAGTTGCCACTGGCGAATTGCTGCGGACCTCACGCGAACTGGCCGCCGCCCTGACCGAGGCCGAACGATCACGCCTGGCAGCGGAACAGCAGGCGACTGCAGCAGAACTGGCCCGCACGACAGCGGAACAGCGCGCCGCCGCCGCAGAAGCCGAACTGGCGCAACTGCGGGCAGAACTGGACCGTTTGCGCGGCGAGCAGAAGTAAGTTTGAGGGAACAGGCAAGACACCAAGAAAGTGACACAGAACAAAGACACCTGGCGCAGTCCGAGCAGGGAACCGGGTTGTTCTTTGTTCTGTGGTTCTTTGTTCTTACCAGAGTGAAATTACCCCGCCGATCCCGTACGCAACGCCTGGAAAATCTCACCAACGTTGAACTTCTTGCCCGCCGGCAGCGTGGTAACGCGGAAGATCCGCCCGGCTCCCCAGATAAAGAGCAGCACCGTCCCCAGCAGCAGCAGCAGACTGAGCAGCACCTGCCACCAGACCACATCGGTCAGGGCCAGACGCATCACCATTGTAACCGGCGCGGTCAGCGGCACCATACTCAACGCCAGGGCCAGCAGGCTGTCCGGCTGCTCAATGATTGCCCCGATAAACCAGAGCGGCACGATAAACGGCAACACCACCAGCGTGGTCAGTTGCGACCCCTCGCGCGTGGTTGTCACCGTTGCGCCCACGCCCGCCAGCAGACTGGCATACACCAGGTAGCCCAACACAAAGTAGAGCAGCGCCAGCCCCCAGACATAGCCCGGCAGTTCAAAGCTGCCAAAGAGATTGAACTGGCGCGTACTGAGGGTCAGCAGCAGTCGCCCCGCCAGCAGCCAGATGCTGACCTGAATGAGCCCCAGTAGCCCCAACCCGGCAACTTTACCCGCCAGGATCTGCCAGGGGCGTAGCGAGGTCAGCAGGATCTCAATCGTGCGGTTCTCCTTCTCCTCGGTGACACTCTGTAGCATAAAACTCGACGAGGAGATAATCGTAATAAACAGCATCATCGCAAAGATATAGGGCACGACGAAGGTCAGTGGATTATCCCCGTCGGTCTGGCCGCGCTCGGCCGGGGCGGGTTGCCCCTCGGCATCGAGGCGCACCGTCTCCAGGCGCAACGGATCCACCAGCCGCTCGGCCCGGCGCGCGTCTTCGTCGGGCAGCAGGTTGGCGCGAATCAGCCGCCGGATCAGTTGTTCATCTGCGGTAACGATTGCCATCTGTGGCGAAAAGCGTGTAACGCTACCGCTCTCCAGATAGTCGGCGGGGATGAGGTAGAAGGCCGTAATCTCATCCGCCCGAACTGCGGCCCGCGCGGCGTCTACATCGGGAAAGGCCCGCAGTCGATCCGCAGAAATCGTTTCCGGTACCTGTCCGATCAGACCGGCCTGATCGACATAGCCGACGGTGCCGCTACTGTCGCCGGGCGTGTCGCCACCCATCTGCGCTGTTGCCGCATCCTGCATCACCGTGCCCATCACCAGCGTTACCACCAGCCCAATCAGGGGGACGGCCAGTGTGAGCAGAATAAACCCGGGCCGCCGCAGATGCCGCAGCAGCGCATGGCGGGCCATCAGCACTGTTCGTTGCATAACTTCCTCTATTCTTGCACGCGTTACGTGGTGGGCGTGCAAATCAGATATGTACTTCCATAAAGACGGTCTTGGCCTGCGGCAGCATAGTACTTTTTGTTCTTGTTCACGAACATGTGGCTCGGAGAGCCACATGTTCGTGAACAAGATCTGGGTTCTTCCGCCCTGCCGGAGACACTATCCCCTGTCACACACAGGAGCGCGTAACGTCTAGCAGCACTGGTCGTTTCGCGTTGTTCGCTCATTTCGCGGCGTTCGTGGTCCAAACCCTCACCGCGCAACTCCTGACTCTTAGCAATCATCATCTATCAACTTGTGCGCAGGAGGCGCACCAGTTCACCCGGACGGATCGGCTTGCCGTAGTGCAGCATCCCCAGGCGGAAGATCCGCCCGACGGCCAGCACAACCAGCACCGCGCTGGCGATCAGCAGACCCAGACTGAGCAGGATCTGCCAGAGCGGCACCTGGGCCAGCGGCAGACGCATCACCAGCGCCAGGGGCGCACTCAATGGAAAGAGGCTTAGCCCCACCGCCAGCGCGCCGTTGGGATTGGTGACAAACACGAAGTTGAGAATAAAGGGCAACATCCCTGACAGGGTCAGCATTGAGGCCATCTGTTGCCCCTCCTGCTGCGAGGAGACCATCGCGCCAATCCCGATCATCAGCCCGGCGAAGAGGAAGTAGCCGGGGATAAACGCCAGCAGCGCAATCAGCAGAATATCGCCGGGCAGGTTAAATGTGCGCAGCGGCTCCAGAAAGATCGCCCCGACGCCCGCCAGCAGCGCCCCAAAGAGCAACCAGACCAGCGCCTGCGTCAGCCCCAGCGCCCCCAGGCCGAGCGTCTTCCCGGCGATCAGTTGCGACGGTTTCACCGAGGTAACGACAATCTCCATGGTGCGGTTTTCCTTCTCCTCGACAATCGCCTGCAGCAGATAGCTGGATGAGGAGAAGGTCGCCACTAGAAAGAGCATGCCAAAGAGGTAGGGCAGCAGAATAAACCAGATGCCCCCCCCGACGATCGTCCGTCCACCATCAAGCGTGCTGCGCCGCAGGGTTTCGATCGGATCAAACGCGCGTGCGATAACCTGGGGCGTGGCATCTTCTAGCAGGCCCGCGCGCAGCAGTGTGTGCAGGCTCTGCTCGCCCTCCATGGAGAGTTCCCCCGCGCCGTAGGCGGTAACACTCCCACTGTCGAGATAGTCTGGCGGAATAACCACATAGGCCGCGATATCGCCGGCAACAAAGGCCTCCCGCGCAGTAGCTTCATCGGGGTAGGCACGGAGCGGAACCGGCAGTGGTGTCTCCGTGGCGGGGAGCAGCGACTCGGCATCGGTAGGGAGCACATCGGCCTGATCGACATAGCCAATTGCGCTTTCCGGCTGGTTTGTCAGCACCAGCGCAGTAAACAACAGCACAAAGCCGGCAACCAGCAGCAGCGGCACGCCGAAGGTGGTCAGCAAAAACATCCGCCGCCGGAGATGCCGGAAGTACTCGAACTTTGCAATATAGAGCAGTCGTTGCATCAGACATCTTCCTCCTGGGCCACCTGGACAAAAATGTCATCGAGTGAAGGCAGGGCGACCTCGAAACGCTCGACGGTAAAATGATCGTTGCGGCTCAACGTGCGCAGAATCTGCTGCGGCGATGCGCCCTCTTTCAGTTGCAGCACCGCGCGGCCATTCTGTCGCTGCACACTCGTCACATCGGGCAACGTTCCCAGATCGCCGTGGCCCTCGACAATAACGGCATTGGCGGCAAACTTACGCCGGACCTCCGCAATCGGGCCGTACAGCACCACCCGGCCATGATTGATCATCACCATCCGGCGTGCCAGTTCCTGCACCAGATACATCTCGTGCGCCGAGAGGATAATGGTCTTCCCGGCGGCGGCCTGCTCGCGCAGCACCTCTTTGATCAGGCGCACATTGACCGGGTCCAACCCGGCGAACGGCTCATCAACGATCAGCAGATCGGGATCATGCAAGAGCGCCACGATAAACTGAGCCTTCTGCTGCATCCCCCGGCTCAACTCGTTGACCTTCTTCTGGCTATGTTCCGCCAGGTCAAACCGCTCCAGGTAAGCCTGCGCTCGCTGCCGCGCCTCACCCGAGGCGACGCCCTTGAGCCCCGCCAGGAAGACCAGGCAGTCCAGCAGTTTGAGCTTGCGATAGAGCCCGCGATCCTCGGGCAAGTAGCCAATCCGGTCACGCGTTTCCGCGCTCATTGGCCCACCCAGCACGCTGATGCGCCCCTGGTCCGGCTTGAGCAGATCCAGCACCATGCGGATGGTTGTGGTTTTCCCGGCACCGTTGGGACCGAGCAGTGCGAAGATCTCCCCCGCTTCAACCGCAAAACTGACATCCTTGACGGCCTGGGTTGCGGCAAATGACTTCGCAACATGGTCTACTACTAATGTTTCCACAAGCGTATGTTTCTCCTTCCGCTCTATCAAAGACGAACCGGGTTCTCTCTGCACGATGATGCTGGGGAAGTTGCCGGCATGTCCGGTCTATCGGGAAATCAATGGCATGCTATTCGCTGATATAGAAATAATAGCAAAACCGATACCAGGCAGCATCGGTAACAAGCGGGAGAAGCGCCTCCATCATAAGATCGATACCCGCCAGCCCACGACGGTACCGGCGGAGACCAGGTTAAAGCGATTGTCATCTAATTGTGCAGTATGTAACTTGACATTCGAGACGCAGACTATATCATACCTTACGGGTGTCGTATAATCACGTCTGTTTTTCATCAAGTCGTATGCACCTCTGTAGACCTGGAGTAATGATGCACACAAAGAAACCTGTGCGTAAACCGGATGTCACCATCAAAGATATTGGTGATGAAACGTTGTTGTACGGAACCGACGAGCAGGCGATCCATGTTCTTAATCCGACCGCCCGCCTGATCTGGAGTCTCTGCGATGGGCAGCATACCCTGGCCGACATGGAGCAGGCGATCCATGCCAACTTCGCCGTTCCCGAGGGCCGGAATGTGCGCGAGGATATTCAGCGTACGCTAGATATCTTCGCCGGCAAAAACCTGTTGCAAGAACCGTCGGCCTGATACGCCAGGGAGATAGAAGCGGGGCAGTCTCCCGTGGCTGCCCAGGACGGGATGCGGACGCGCAGCAGTGCGTCCCTACCGCAAAGTTTCACCTGTAACCGGAAGAGAAGGGGATGCAAATTTATGCGCTACACACATGTCCGTGCGCGCTACCTGCGTGCCGGGACGCTCGGCGTGATGCTCTGGCTGATCGCGTTTTGCGTAGGAGCAGCGCCGGCCACACGCGCCACAACGGTTGATGCCGGGAATCAGTTCTACCGTGTGCTGGTTGAGGATGCGCCGGAACGTCCCGATCTGGATGCGCCACCCGGTGTCGGCACCTATGTCGTTGTCACCGGCCCGGACCACCCGGCGGGGTCCGGGCTAAATGTACTCTACCGTATTCCGGAACTGCCCACCGGAACCTCCTACACGACGATCCGCTCCTACACCAGCGGAACGAACTATGTGCAGGGGCGGGGCATCGGTGGGGACGCGTCAACCGTCTGGCTCAACCCGTATGGCACAGTGGAGCCGCTGGGCACAACCGGCTTTCGTACGACCTACGATTTGCCGGACGATGCCGCCGACAATCTGACGATTATCTCCGATGTGCAGGTTAGCGGCACAACTTTTGACGACTCGGTGGTGAATGTCACGACACGGGTGCGTAACGACGGTACCACGCCGGTGGAGATTGGTTTCCGCTATCTCTGGGATTTTCAGATTGCCCTTGACGATGGGCCCACCTTTCAGGCGCTCAACCCCGATGGCCCGGCCCTTGAGACAGAAGCTACCTTTGCACGCCCGGTGTTCGAGAGCTTCAAGATCGAAGACAACGATAAAAATGAAACGCCGCCGACCTTCAATGTTTTTGGCACGGTGACAGGACCGGCCACGATTACACCCGCGCCAACCCCACCCGACCGCATTCAGTTTGTGGATTGGGAGCGTGCCTATCTGACGCCCTTCAACTACACGGTGACACCCACCCGAACCGTCACCCTGGGAGAGGGGCGCGCAACCAACGACAGCGCCGCGCTGCTCTTCTTCGGGGCCGACCGCGAGCGGAGCTTTACCATCCCACCCGGCGAGACAACAACCGTGTCCGCCGCGATCTTTGCCACGCCCCCCGCACCGCTGACCATCAGCCTGACGCCGCCATCCGCCGCGCAGGAGCTCGGGCAGGCGCAGACGCTGACCGCCACCGTGCGCGACAACCAGGGCAATCCGGTCGCAGATCAACCCGTCTGGTTTACCGTCAGCGGGGCCAACCCGCAACGCAGTAGCGGCACCAGCAATGCCGCCGGGGAGGTTCGCTTGACCTACAGCGGCACCGAACCGGGCAGCGATACGATCACCACCTGGATTGATCGCAACGCGAATGAGCAGCGCGAGCCCACCGAGCCCGCCGATGTAGCGCGCGTCTCCTGGGAGGAGCCCACCGCCGTAACGCTGGTGGACTTCACGGCCACCCCGAACGGTGAGCGTGTCACCCTGCGCTGGGAGACGGCAACCGAGATTGATAACGCGGGCTTCAATCTCTACCGCTCCAGTGTGGATACCGGCCCGGCGGTCAGGCTGAATGAAGCACTGATCGACCCGGCGGACGAGGGCATTTCCGGCGCAACCTACGCCTTTGCGGATCAACCCGGCGCGGGCACCTGGTACTACTGGCTGGAAGATATTGATCTGAATGGCACAACGACGCTGCATGGCCCGGTCAGGGTGCAGGTGGAACCGGCCCCCGCTGTCGATGATGATCAGCTTTTCTTGCCGATTGTCATTCGTTCGCACGTTCGCACGTTGAACGTTGGTACGTTGGCACGTTGGGAGGCTAAAACGCGCTAACGTGTTAACATATTAACGTTCCAACGAGGTAAACAGAAGGAGGAAGCGCTATGACCCGATCAGCAGCAGCACCCTACCGCATGCTGCCCGAGGACACACCAACCCGGCGGCGGCGGGTGTTTGTCAACGCCGTCGTGGATGCCGATGGACGCGTCCGGTTGGAGTTGCCCGTGGGCATGGATCTCGCCAACGTCCTGCGCACCTTCACCGTCGAGTTTGACGAGCCAGTGCCTGAGGTACCTTACGACCCGGAGCGGGAAGCCCTGATTGAGCAGACGGCCGGCTCCATCCCTGACTTTCCGCTTGATGCGGATGAAGGGTTTGTGTGGGATGAGGAGGAAGAAGAAGAGCCGGCAACAACTGATCAGCCCAATGCAACCACCGAACAACAGCAGCAATGACCTATCTGCTTGACAGCAATGTATGCATTAACTACCTGCGGCGGCGACAATCCGTGATTAAGCAGCGCATCAATGCTTTACCCACGAACACTATCGTTCTCTGTGCTCCCGTTCTGACTGAACTCGTGCGCGGTATCCGCCGCAGTCATAATCCAACTCAGGAGCAGGCCAGAGTGACAACCCTGGTCAGACAATTCCAGGTACTGCCGTTTGATGTCGTTGCCGCTGAAGAGGCGGGACGCGTTCAGTCCACACTCGACGCCATAGGTCTGCCGATCGGCATAGCGGATGCCTATATCGCCGCCATTGCCATTGTCAATAACCTGACACTCGTCACCCATAACGTACGCGAGTTCGGCCGTGTCACCGGGTTAGTGTACGAGGACTGGCAGGCGATCCCATGACATTTGAATATTAGCACGTTGAACCATTTCAACGTTCCAGGCACTAACGCCCCAACCAGATGCGCCCGCAAGTCTTAAACCTGCGGGCGCATGCAAATAACCCTTAATCCTTAACCGTTAACCCCTAACCATCAACCCCTAACCGTTAACCCCTAACCCCTACGCCAGATGCTCATACCCCGGCAGGGTCAGGAAGTCGATAAACTCATCGCTGGTGGTAATCTGTTCAAAGAGCTGGGCCGCCTCGTCATACTTGCCCAGCGAGTACATATCGCCCAGGATGGTCTTGATCCGCGCGACCTCCTCCGGGATCATCTGGTGGATCAGCTCAACCGTGACTTTGCGCCCGTCGTCCAGGACACCCTTGGGGCTGCGGATCCACTGCCAGACCTGCGAGCGGGAGATCTCGGCGGTGGCGGCGTCTTCCATCAGGTTGAAGATCGGCACCGCGCCCTGACCCGCCAGCCACGCACCCAGGTACTGGATACCGACGTTGATATTGGTGCGCAGTCCCTTCTCAGTGATCGGACCTTCGGGACCGAAGGCCAGCAGATCTGCCGCCTGCACCGCGACATCCTCCCGATTCCGGTTGATCTGGTTGGCCTGGGGCATCTCGGCATCGAAGGCTTCCAGCGCCACATGCACCAGCCCGGGATGCGCTACCCAGGTGCCGTCGTGCCCGTCGGTCGCCTCGCGCACCTTGTCGGCGCGCACCTTCGCCAGCGCCTCATCATTGGCCTGCGGATCATTCTTGATCGGGATCTGCGCAGCCATCCCGCCCATCGCATGAATGTTGCGGCGGTGGCAGGTCTTGATCGCCAGCAGCGAGTAGGAGCGCATAAAGTGCGTGGTCATCGTCACCAGCGCGCGGTCGGCCAGCACAAAGTCGGGGCTGTTGCGGAACTTCTTGATGCAGCTAAAGATATAGTCCCAGCGCCCACAGTTCAGACCGGCAGAGTGGTCGCGCAACTCGTAGAGGATCTCGTCCATCTCGAATGCGGCGGTAATCGTCTCGATCAGCACCGTGGCGCGAATAGTACCCTTGGAGATGCCCAGTTCATCCTGCGCCATCACAAACACATCATTCCAGAGGCGCGCCTCCAGATGGCTCTCCAGTTTGGGCAGGTAGAAGTAGGGGCCGGTGCCCTTGCTCGTCAGCGTTTTCACATTGTGGAAGAAGTAGAGCCCAAAGTCAAACAGCCCCCCGGCGACCGGCTTGCCGTCGATCTGGACATGCTTTTCCACCAGATGCCAACCGCGCGGACGCACCAGCAGCGTGGCGATCTGGTCTTGCAACGCATACTGCTTGCCTTCCGCGCTGACAAAGTCGATCTTGCGGTTGATCGCGTCGCGCAGGTTGATCTGACCCTCGACCATGTTCTCCCAGGTGGGCGAGTTGGCATCCTCAAAGTCGGCCATAAAAACCTTCGCCCCGGAGTTGAGCGCATTCACCACCATCTTGCGGTCGGTCGGCCCGGTGATCTCCGTGCGGCGATCCTGCAAATCGGCGGGAATAGGCGCAACGGTCCACTCGCTGTTGCGGATCTCGGCCGTCTCCGGCAAGAAGTCGGGCTTTTTGCCCGCGTCAAACTCGGCCTGCCGCTCCACGCGCCGCTGCAGCAGCGACTGCCGCCGGTCATCAAACGCCCGGTGCAGTTTGGCCACAAATGCCAGGGCTTCGGGCGTCAATATCTCCGCAAACGCGGGCGAGACCGACCCGGAGATATTCACTCCCCCTGGGTAAGTATTCTGATTCGTCATAAACTCTCACCTTCTCGTATGACTCACCACACAACCTCATCTGACAGGACTCACGCAGTGCAGCTTTATTTCAGTTGGTTGACCAACCCAAAAGCCCGATTCGCCTGCGGCAGCATGGTATTTTTTATCTTTTTCACAAAGATTTTGCACTATAGTGCAAAATTTTTGTGAAAAAGATGGTTTCTTCCTCCCTGCCGGAGGCAACATTCCCTGTTAGGTCAGGAATCGCGTAACTCCTGTCATCCGCACCGACAGATGGTTGGGGGTCAGACACGGGGGTCTGCCCCTACTGCAATCCGTCCCCAACCTCATCGCTTCAGGCCGCGTATCAGGCGAACTGCTCCTCTTCGGTGGAGCCGCTTAGCGCCGTGGTGGAGGAGGTGCCACCGCTGATGACCTGGGCCACATCATCGAAGTAGCCCGCGCCCACCTCGCGCTGATGCTTCGTGGCGGTGTAGCCATGCTTCTCGCTGGCGAATTCTTCCTCCTGCAGGCGGGAGTAGGCCGCCATCCCCTCGTCGCGGTACTGGCGCGCCAGATCGAACATGCTGAAGTTCAGGGTGTGGAAGCCCGCCAGGGTGACAAACTGGAACTTGTAGCCCATCGCACCCAGCTCACGCTGGAACTTGGCGATAGTCGCATCATCCAGGTTGCGCTTCCAGTTGAACGAGGGCGAGCAGTTGTAGGCCAGCAGTTTGCCGGGGAACTCCTTGTGAATACCTTCGGCAAACTTCTTCGCCTCCCCCAGGTCCGGCTTGGAGGTCTCACACCAGATCATATCGGCGTAGGGCGCATAGGCCAGCCCGCGCGCAATCGCCTGATCCAGGCCCGGCTTCACGCGGAAGAAGCCCTCGGCGGTGCGATCTCCCGTGATAAACTTATGGTCGCGCGGGTCAACATCGCTCATCAGCAGGTTGGCGGCATCGGCGTCGGTGCGCGCAGTCAGCACGGTCGGCACGCCCTCGACATCGGCGGCAAGACGAGCGGAGAGCAGGTTACGCACGGCATGCTGGGTCGGCAGAAGCACCTTCCCGCCCATGTGCCCGCACTTCTTCTCGGAGGCCAGTTGGTCCTCAAAGTGGACCCCGGCCGCGCCGGACTCGATCATGCCCTTCATCAACTCAAAGACATTCAGCGCGCCACCGAACCCGGCTTCCGCATCGGCCACAATCGGCGCAAACCAGTAAATATCATTCTTCCCCTCGGCGTGATGGATCTGGTCGGCCCGCTGGAGCGCCTGGTTAATGCGCTTCACCACATGCGGCACACTATTGGCCGGGTAGAGGCTCTGGTCGGGATACATCTGCCCGGCGATATTGGCATCGGCGGCGACCTGCCAGCCGCTCAGGTAGATCGCTTTCAGCCCGGCCTTGACCTGCTGCACTGCCTGGTTGCCGGTCAGCGCGCCGAGCGCATTAATAAAATCTTCGGTGTGGAGTAACTTCCAGAGGCGTTCCGCGCCGAGGCGCGCCAGGGTATGCTCAACCTGAATTGATCCGCGCAGGCGAATAACATCTTCGGCGGTGTATGGACGCTCAATGCCCTTCCAGCGCGCGTCTTCGGACCAACTCTTCGCAAGCTGTGCGGCGTCCTGTGCGTTAGTCATAGGTTTCCCCCTTAACTGATATGTTTAGCCCCATTGCCATTATGTATCACGTCGATCTCACAATACTGAACTGGTCCACATATGTTACCGGATCAACTCGACCCGGATGCGCACCGACAGAATGCCGGCGGATTAAAGCGCGTTGGTCTGCTGGCGTGGAAGATAGGCGGCAGACAGAGGTACACACAAAGAGACTACCTGGACCCCAGGTACCAGGTAGGTGAGGTAACGTGCGCAGACAAAAGCAGTTCATGGGCGTGTCGTCTCTGACAGCAGCCTATACAGACAATATCGTACTGTGTATCTCGACGGGACAGTGTACTATTATACACGAACTAGTTACAAAATGGTTACGTCAGTTTTTGAAAAAAATACGGACTACGAGCGGCGAACTGGCGAGAGAGCGTCCCTGACGCAACCGGCAGCCGCATCTTGCCGCTAACGGAGCGTACAGCCAGGCAAATGGTTGAAGTATCCACTGGTTGGGGCGTGGCGACTGGCGATTCGAGGGCGGAACGCCGGTCAGTCCGGCATTCAGACCCGATGCCAAAAACTTAGCACTCAAAACTCAAAACTCAAAACTCAACCCCGACCCGGCCCTTCCCATGTGCGCCCATAGTTCTGCTGGAGCTTGTCCAGGATGGCCTGCTCCAGATCAATCTCGGTCAGGTAGGCCAGTTGCAGCAGGTAGAGCGCAACATCGGCCAGCTCACCCGCCAGTTCTGCGCGGTCTTTTGCCTCCTCGGTGAACTGGAAATGCTCCAGGATCTCGGCGGCTTCGATTGCAATTGAGGAGGCGATATTGCGTGGCGTCTGGGCATAGGGCGAGTCCGGCTCGTACCAGCCTTTCGCCGTCACAAAGCGGTTCATCTCATCGGTCAGTTGCTTGATGTCCATAGCTTTCCTTATTCCCTCTCATACCGATTTGTTATTATAGCCACAGAGAACACCGAGAACACAGAGGTTTTGAACAGGAACGTGCCGCCCCTGCGCCCGTAACCCCGCAGCATTGGCCGTTTCGCGGTGTTCGTTCATTTCGTGGTGTTCGTGGTCCAAACGCCCACCGCGTACGTCCTGCATTTGAGAGAAGTCGTAGGGTGCATTCGATGCACCATTCTGCGGCCGCAATCCATGGCGGCACGACGCAGACCGTCGTAGGGTGCATTCGATACACCCTTCTGCGGCCGCAATCCATGGCGGCACGACGCAGGGTCAAGCGCTCATCGCCAATTTGGAACAATGCCTTAAAAAGGATGCCCCCTTCCGTTCTGCCGGAAGCTCAAACCACCTTGTAGCCAGGCCTGGTGTTTTACCCCCCGTAAACAATCCGATAGATCCGGCCGTTCTGATCATCGCTGACATAGAGCGCGCCATCAGGTCCGGCAATCACCCCGGCCGGCCGGCCCCAGGCCCGTCCACACTCCTGATCGGGGCTATCCTGAAAGCCGGTCAGGAAGTCCTCGGAGGCGACCGGCTGCCCGTCCGCAACCCGAATGCGCACCACCCGGCAGGCCGCCGGCGGGACACGGTTCCAGGAGCCATGCAGCGCATTAAAAATATCACCGCGATAGTCCGCCGGAAAGTTGGCTCCCTCGTAGCGCGCAATCCCGATGGGCGCGGAGTGGGCCACATGGGTGAAGAGTGCCGGCACGGCGTCCTCACAGCGGAAGCCCGGCGGCATGGGCGGCACATCGCCACTCGGATCGGGCACCTCAACATAGGGGCCAGGGCCGGGTTCCAGGCTGCCGTCGGGATGCTCGCTGGTGCAGAAGGGCCAGCCGTGGTGGCGGCCCCGCTGCACCTCGATAATCGTCTCCTCCAGCGGCTTGAAGTTCTTGACCTCCGGGTTGATCATATTGTCACGTCCATTGTGGTTGGCCCAGAGCCGGCCATCCGGCAGGAAGAGGAAGTCGATGCTGTTGCGCAACCCCTCGGCCCAGACCGTCCGCCGGCGCGGGTCGGGATCATCCACAAACGGGTTGTCGGCGGGGATGCTGCCGTCCAGGTTGAAGCGCATAATCGCCGCGTGGCGCGGATCGGCTTCGTTGCAGACATCGCAGGTGCTGCCGGCCGCCACATAGAGTTTACCGTCGGGGCCGTAGTGCAGCGTGCGCGAGGTGTGGTTGCCGCCTGTGGGCAGATCAACGATACGCGTACGCTGATCCAGTGCGCCGTCGCCGCTAGTGTCACAGTGACGCGAAACCTTGTCATTCTCGGCCACGTAGAGACAGCCCTCGATCCACTCCATGTTGTGCGGAGCCAGCAGGCCGCTCAGCACAGTCTCCTGGCGGTCGGCAATCCCGTCGCCATTGTCATCGGGCAGGCGCGTGATCTGCCCGGACCGCTCGGCCACATAGAGCGCCCCATCGGGACCGATGGTCATCAGGCGGGGCACAGACAGCCCGGCCGCGTAGCCGCGCACCTGGAAGCCCGCCGGCACGCGTAGCCGCGCCGATACCTCGTCCGGGGGCGGTACCGCCGGCCCGCTTCCCGGCGGGTTGGAGGGCGGCGCCGCAGTCCCGGTTTCGCCGCGCACCTGGCGGCCCAGCAACCCCAGCAGCACATTAAACGGCGGTTCGTTTTCGGGATGCAGCTCAAAGCGCGCCCGCTCAAACCACTGGACGGTGCGCTCACTGCCGTCGGCCAGCGTCTCGGTCTGCGCGGGACTCAGCGGCAGGCCAAAGAGCGCCAGGCTCTCGGCCGTGCTGGTGCCGGGGCTGCCGTCGAACTCCAGGCCGTTGGCGCGCCAGGTCGCCAGGATCTCCCCGCAAACATTCTGCCCGGTCTCTTCAAAAAACTGACAGCCGGACTGCGGGCCGCTCGGGGGAACATCGCGCCAGTTGCGGTTCTGCTGCTCCAGGCGCACCACGCCCAGCCGTCCCAGCAGGACATCGTAGGGCGGCGCATTTTCGGGGTGCAGTTCCAGCCGGTTACGCTCAAACCACTGCACCTGCCGTGGCTGGCCCTCAACCTCCGCCGTCTGCTGCGGGGTAATCGGATAGCCGAAGACCGGCAGGCCGCCGTTCTGCTCCCAAAACTCGCGGATACGTCCGGCAATACAGAAGCCGGTCTCCTCAAAACAGCGCTGCTCGGACTGCGCCTGGCCGGTGCCGCGCATACCCGGCAGCAGAAACGCGCCCACGCACAGCAACAGGAACGCCAGCCGAAGATGCCGACGATACATGCAACTCCCTCCTCAGGTAAACTATACGGTTTGATCGGTTTGCACAGGCAGTATACCACTGCACCAACACCAAACGGCCCCCCGGAAGGAATCCCTCCCGGAAGGCCGCCGCCACGGTTGGTTCTCAAGCAGTCCCGGCTTATGATATTTGAAAAAATCGTTCGGATATGTGTCGTACTGGAGTCCCGGCTTTAGCCGGTGGGATGCCTGCCGGGACAGGGCATCCTGCCGGGAACGCCTGATCCGGCTGAAGCCGGGACTCCTGAGCGGCGATATCTGGATTAAAGCGTTGCGAACCAACAACAAACGACCCCCCGGAAGGAATCCCTCCCGGAAGGCCGCCGCCATCATCGTTCCTCAAGCAGGTTGGTTCATCGGCGCTGCGGTGAAAAACTTGCCTGTCAGAGCAGGCTGATCATAAAGGCCAGCCCAACCACCGAAAAGACCGCAAATATAATCGGGTAAAGCTCACGCATACTGTTCCCTCGCTATTCTCTCCAGATATCCTTACCTCCAAAGCGGAAGACATGCCCGGCGGCATATCTCCGTACCTATGAGTCTGGCAGAGCAAGGTGAACATTGGACAAACAGCGGGGGAGAGACAGTGGCAAAGTTGTCACATACCGGGGGGAGAACAGAGAACAGAGAACAGAGAACAAACGGTCAGCTTTCACCCCATCACCCCATCACCCCATCACCCCATCACCCCATCACCCTATCACCGCTTCCGCGCGTCATTCCTGCAATCAGCCGGACTATGGGCTACGGACGCAGGGCGGCACCATTCCCGTTCAGCACCTCTGCGTCCTCTATGATCACATGGGCAACAACGAGACGATCAAAAGGCCAGGCACCTACTTGACAACTACACCAGAAGTCATATAATCCCCACTGCAATCATTCCACTTTCCGAAAACATCTCACTAGTATAGTGACATACCGCCTCATTGTACCATTGACTACCAGGAGGTAAAATACCGATGCAGCACCCTGCACTTACTGAGACCAGACGCCTTCAAGTAGTACTCCAGGCTCTCCCTATCATTCTAATTGAGTGGACCGTGAACGGCATAGTGACATGCGCACATGGACGAGGATTACGGCTGATCAATACATCGCCAGAACATATCCGTGGTCGCTCCGTGTATGAGTTAGTGCAAGACACGCCGGATATTCAAGAGTACATACATCACGCCTTATCCGGCGAAACATTCACGGCGATTGTCACATTTCGTGAAAGGATCTTTGAAACCTACTATCGCCCCTGCATCGAAACACCCTACCAACCACACCATGTGCTCTGTATCGCCCTCGACATCACAGAACACATCCGGCTGAGTGAACATGTACTGAACCGCTTTGCAACATCTCCTTGTAGCCATACTTCTGTGAGTAACCCTGAGCAATCGATAGAAATAGATGGTGCAAAGATCGAGACGATGGCGGACACCCAGTGCGAGAACCTCAGCCCACGCCAGATTGAGATACTTCGCTACGCTGCTTCCGGTATGAAAAACGCGGAAATTGCACAACAGATCGGCATTAAGCCCAGTACGGTCAAATGGTATCTCGAGCAGATCTACCAACAGTTCGGTTTGCCTAATCGTACTGCAGCCGTCCAGTATGCACGCGAGCGTAATCTGCTTGATTAACCTTAGGAATTGACTGAGTTTCCTCCCCCGCCATCTGGCGGGACGAAGTCGTACAAATGCTGCCACAAAACCCTGCCATCTGGCGGGTGACAGATTGGAGTAAAAAATTCAAAATAACGTTATAGGGCTAATCGAAGCCGTGACTGTACTTTTGTTAGGAGGAGGAACTATGAGATCTAGGGTTATATCAGTAATTGTGGTTGCACTCATCTTGGGAAGCATATTACCCTGGTCTACTAACCCTGTGCAGGCATCATCTATTACTACACACGCCGATAATGTTGACGTTGCTTTTACTACTAATTGGGGACTAAATCCACACTATGGAGCTTTCTCTCCAGGGAGGAATGGTCGAAACCAATATTACACTGGACCAAATGGGCCAGCAGGCTACTCCACATGGAATTGGCGGGGCGGTAATATGGGTGTACTCTTACTAGAGAAACGGTGGTATCTTACTACAGGTTGCTCTGACAATCCATATCATCATAATGCTACTGTTGATTGCCCCTGTTAACAAACCCTATCGGCACATCGGTCATATAATGTAGGACAACAATCGTCACTCAGTAGCATAACGAAAGGAGTCACATTATGAAGGCATTCTCACCACGAATACTTCTCTTGACTATATTGCTTGTAGTTGGGGCAGCAGGGGCAATCGTCCTGTCACATACAATCGCATCGGCGCAAGATCCTCATCAGACGATGCTCACGTTGCGCGACCTGCCAGAAAACGCAGTTGTATCATCCGATGGATATATACGTGACTTTACCGAAATATCGCATCCGCTGCATAAGGCGGAACCACTGGACTCAGCAGACACCCAGGTCGAAAAATCAGCAGACCTGTATGACTACTCATCTGTGTACATGTTTTCGTCACTTCTTCGCGAACAAAAAGCATATGTTGCGAACTGGCAGTATGTCTATCAAAACCCTGAGCAGGCGCAAAAAGCTGCCGAACTGTTTCTTCACCAGGCGGTGAACCAGGCACCTGATAAGATCGAACGCTATCCAGGGACATCGAAAAACAAGGCTCTTACTGGTGAGATCCTATCGGTCGTCAATCCTGAGGACGGAGTAGAAGTCTTCTGGTTTGTTGCCACCGATGGCAACATCCTATCGCTGGCGATGGTAGATGGGCTGGAAAGCGAGGCAAACAAGGAAGTGCTACGAACAATTTTCGATATGCAGAAAAACTAAACAGGAACAAGCGCTCACGAGCGATACCTATTCTCTGCTGACCGTCATTGTGATTCGTAACGTCACAATGACGGTTTTTGTGGTTGGCGATTGGGAACTGGTGATTGGGTCGGTGGGAGATTCCTGATCCAGCAGGCTCAGGTTGATCCGGCGCTTGCGGGCGCAGGATGGGTTCGTCGAGGGAAGCGTCGGTGCGTGGTGTGCGTGCGGGTGTTGGGCATACTATCGAACGAAGCGGTATGGGCCCGGCATTCGCCGTCAGCATACCGGATCAGGGCTCACGCTGGTGCGAAAGCAGGAGATCGACCGCGACCTCTTCGGCCCACTCCCGGGCCGTGCGGTCAAGATAGGGAAGTGCATGGCGATCAAGCAGATCGATAAGATCCGGTTTCGACAGCTCCAGCAGTTCCGCCGCTTTGCCGGCGGAAATGTGCCCATCGCGGAATGCGGCCAGCACCAGCTAGCGACGGGCATCCTGTGCTAACTCAGGCAGCGAGCGGTTCATGGCATCGACGAACTCGCGTGGAAGTTCGACGGTGACAGTGACCGTTTCCGATGAAGCCATAGACGCCCTCCTTCCGATGATCAGGAGGTATCATACCATAGTCCGGGGAGCGGTGGCCGGCCGGTTTCGGAGGAGGATACCCGCTCCCCGCAGCGGGCGCGCAGGCCCGGCTCGCTGAAGGGATCAAGGTTCCCGGCATGCTCGAGATACTCGCGCTGCTGGACTGAATCGGACGTAACGGCCGCCAGCCAGACCCAGGCGGCCTGGTTGTGTGGGTCAAGGTCAAGCGTCTGCTGGAGTAACATCCGCGCACGGGCCTGGTCACCCGCTTTAAATGCGGTCATCGCCTCGCGCAGAGTGGCGGTAGCGGTAGCAGCGGTGTCAGGAGTGTCGGCAGTCGGAGTGGTATCAACAATGGTCATCTTGTGCCCTCGATTCACGACATTTTTTGATATGATTTCGTCACGTTGAAGAAAATCACGAATAGACAGTGTTAACCGTCGTTGAAACAATTATAGGTTTCGCAGCACAGGGCTGTCTATGGAACTTTTTACCTATCTCGTACTCACCCTTGCATGCAAGCGGCAGCATGGCTGCCGCCCGCCCAACGATCACCCCGTAGCTGCATCCGGCCGGCGCACCTCGGCAACCTCGGCGCTCTCGCCCTCCTGCACCAGCAGCAGGCAGATCAACGCCCCCAGCAGCGACAACCCGCCGGCCAGCAGGCCATTGGCGAGGAAACCCGCATTCCGCCACAGCGGCACACTCACGCGTGACCCGATCACCCGCCCCATTCCGATGGCGCTGACGCCCAACGCCAGCACGGTGCCGCGCGCCGTCGGGACAATTCCGCTGAGCAGCGGGAAGGTCGAGACAATGGCGAACTCGGAACAGAATCCCATGCAGAGAAACAGGACCATGAAAAGAGCCCAGTTCCCGGCACTGAGCGGCAGCAACGCCTGAAAGAGCGCCGCCGCCGCAAACCCGGTGACAACTGCGCGCCGCTTGCCCAGTCGGTCGGTCAGCAGGGCCGCCGTAGCCGCGCCCCCCAGTTCGGCCACCCCCAGCAGCCCGAACACTAACCCCAGTTGCTCAACCGTTGCGCCGAACACCTCTTCAAGCCAGCCGGCATAGCTCACAAAGAGCAACTCCATCGCAACCATAATGCAGACCAGGAAGATCAGCGCCGCCCAGATCACCGGCTGCCGGATAACCCGCAGACTGAGCTGCCATCCCCCTGCCGCGCCGGTCGCTCGCACATGTTTGACCTTCGGCAGCCGCAGCAGCGTCCAGAGCAGTAACAGCAGCGCCATCCCCAGGAGCACCCAGAAGGCCGGGGCCCAGGCATTACGCGCTTCAACCAGGTAGGTTAAAAAGGTGACGCCCAGAAGTGCCGATAATGCCCAGCCCAGCTCAAGGATGCCCAGCACACGCCCACGCCGGGCATAACTGGTGCGGGCACTGGCATACGCCTGCAATGCCGGCAGGTAGAGCGCCGTCCCAAAACCGATCAGACCGTACCCCAGCAGAAAGGGCCAGAACTGCCGCGCCAGCGCACAGATCAGCGTCCCGCTGCTAAAGACAATCAGCCCCCAGATCATGGTAGTGCGCTCGCCCCGCGCATCCGACAGGATACCGCCGAGGGGACTGATCAGCGTTGCACCGACCTGCACCGTTACCAGCAGGCTGGCCGTCTGGAGATCGACCGCCAGCCCGGCCGCCAGAAAGGTTAACAGCGGATAGATCATGCGAAAGGCCGTGTTACAGGTCAGGCGGCCAAGTACCATTGGGATAATCTGCCGCCAGGTCAGCGGCGCAGTCGTTTCTAGCTGGTCTAGCAACATTGTATTCCTCACTCCTTTGTCCTGCCTGCGGGCTATGCCGGGCAGCGTGAAGGGGCGCGGCATGCCGCGCCCCCGTGGTAGCTGATATTGACAACCCCTACCAGGCCGGATATGATAGCGCCTTATCCACTCATACGAAAACCTGCGGGAGGCGCAGAACCGCCCACAGGTTCCTGGGTCTTGCACAACATTATGTCGTTCACACGGTGATACACGCTACGCGGTGTCGTTACGCTGGAAGCATGACCTGCGCACTACCACGTACGTTCGATCCCCATTAAAAGTCACGCGTTCACTACCTCGGAAGCGAATATCGCCTCCGGCAGGGCAGACCCGGCTTTCGGTCTGGCACGAAGTTGGAACAGTCTGCAGCGCGTAACGCGTGTACTGTAACACGCGTTACGCGGTGGAGGATCAAACTGAGCGTTTCACCAGATAAAACACAGACCGCCCACGGCAGCATGGTACGCTTTTGATCTTTTTCACAAAAATGTTGCACATAGTGCAACTTTTGTGAAAAAGAATAGGATCTTCCGCCCTGCCGGAGGCGAATCAGGCCGTTTATCCAGATGAATACCTGGTTTGGAACCGACTGCGTAAGTTCTGTTACATGAGATAAAGGGTTTCCCAATGCACCGTTTATATCAGCGGTGGCACAGCGCTGCCCTGCGCCGCCCGATGGAACTGCTGGTCTTTGGGCATGCCGGCCCCCGCTGCCTGGTCTTCCCCACATCACAGGGGCGCTTCTACGATTATGAGAATTTTGGCATGGTTGCGGCCCTCGCTGCGGAGCTTGAGTCCGGCGCGCTGCAACTCATCTGCCTCGACAGCATCGACGACGAGAGCTGGTTTAACAACAGTGCCGGCACCGACGCCCGCATGCAACGTCACGACCAGTACGAACAGTACATTCTAACCGAAGTGTTGCCATTTGTGCAGGCCACCAACCAGCACGACCTGCTTATCACTACCGGCTGCTCGTTTGGCGCGACGCATGCCGCCCTCTTCGCCCTACGCCACCCCGACCGGGTTAACCGCCTGGTGGGGCTGAGCGGGCGCTACGATGTGCGGCAACTCTTCCCGCACTACACCGACGCGGTCTACCTGCACAACCCGGTTGATTTTCTGCCCAATCTGACCGACGCGGAGCGCCTGGCGCAAATCCGGCAACTGGATATTATCCTGGCGATTGGCACGGACGATGAACTGGCCTGGAGTAATTACAGTCTCTCGCAGATCCTCTGGGACAAAGATATCTGGCATGCCCTGCGGATCTGGCATGGCTGGGCGCACGAGTGGGCCTATTGGCAACACATGATTACGCTCTACATTCACGGGCATGATTAGGCGCCAAGCGCACTATGTATGATGCTTTACGGAGCGCAGAATGCGCAGCGTGACAAACAGCAGGACGCCCGACGAAACCGCCAGCCAGTACATGCCGGCCCCCAGCAGCATGCCAATCGCGGCGACCATCCAGATCCCGGCCGCCGTGGTCAGGCCACCCGGCCCGGAGTTCTTCAACCAGATCGTCCCGGCCCCGAGGAAGCCTACGCCCGAGACAATCTGGGCGGCAACACGACTGGGATCGGCCCCGTCACCAAACCCGAAGATCGAAACCAGGGTGAAGCAGGCCGCGCCCCCCGCCACCAGCATATGCGTCCGCAGTCCGGCCGGCGAGCCATGATACTCGCGCTCCAGGCCGGGAATGGCCCCGACCAGCAACGCCAACCCGACCCGCAGCGTCATCTCGAGATTCTGCGGGCCAACCAACGAGACAATCTCGGACCAGAGATCAGTCCAGGACATGGCCTGCTCCTTTCGTCATCTGCAATTCAAAACTCCAGTGCAACCAGTACACTTCCCCCCTGGGCCTCCAGGACGGCGTAGCGACTGGTGCCACGTTCTTCAATTGTGACGGGAGCCGGGTTGCCGGCAACGCGCAGCGTCACCTCAGCGGGGGCATCGGCGGGCAGCAGTAGCCGGACGCGCGCATACTCCCAACTGCCGGTCAGGTCAAGCTGCAGGCCCTGCGCTGTGCGCTCCCAGATGTAGGCCACATAGCCATCGGAGGCGCCATAGCGCGCCACCACCCGGGCCGACGCAACCGTCGGCGCAGCCGTCCAGCGCGGGCTGACAACAACATCTCGATAGCGCGTACTCTGATCCTCGATCCCGGCGGCCCCCTCCATCAGCGCGCCGAGCATGGCACTGGAGCCCCAGCCGTCGGTCGGGACGGTATCAAGCGAGGAGATACCGGGGCTGGCATCATCCGGGTAGTACCAGAGGTAAGAGGCGCCGCTCAGGTCGATCAGCGTGGCATAGCGCGCCAGGATATCAAAGCCATACGCCTCTGCGCCATAGCGAAACGCGCCGCGTGCCAGTTCGCCCCCAACCAGCGGCATAATCCCGCCGTTGACATACTCCCCCGGACGCTCGCCAGTGCGGCCGCCCATGCCAAAGCTGCCTTCCGGGAAGGGCGGATCGATGCTGTACCACTCGGCGAAGGCCCGGTCAAAATCGCGGCGATGGTAGTAGGAGGTGACAATATCCACCCCCTGCCCAGAAGTCAGCACCTCGCGGTTGAGCGCATAGGCATTCGAGAGACTCAGTTGCATATCGGTATCCACCCCCGGCACCTCCAGCGTTCCCTCAACCGGGATAAAGTGGATAAAAAACGAGCCATTCCAACTGAGCGCATTGAGCCGCTGCATCACGCCCCGGCTCCGCTCGCGCCAATCCTGGGCTGCGTCAGTATGCCCCAGATACTCTTCCATCCGTGCCAGCAACTTCATAGCATAAGCCAGGCCAGTGTTATCGCCGTGAAAGATCCCCCAGATCGTCTGATCATCGATCCAGTGACGCGGCGCGGGTTTGCCGTCCGGACTGACCGTCGTCGGGCCATACTGAAAATCCCAGGTGTCAATGGTGTAGGGCCGCCGGATCAGCCCGCGTTCGGCATCCCAGCGCAGCGGATCGCTAGTGATATAGGCCAGCCCGCGCCGCATCGCCGGCAGCTTGCCGCGCATCCAGTCATCGTCGCCAGTCATCTGCCAGGCTTCATAAACGCCCTGCACAAACAGGTATTCCAGGTCCGACTCCGGGTCCATCCGCTTGGCCTGCATCCCCAGTTGCGGGTAGTCCAGCACATCAGGGAAGCTGCCATCGGCGAACTGCGCCCGCGCGAAGGCATCCAGCAGGCTGGTGACATCCTGCTCAAAATAGCGGAAGCCGCGTCCCTGATGCACATGATCGCGCAGCCAGAGCAGCGGGTTGTCGGGGGAGCGGTAGCCGCGCACCGGGATGCCATTCAGATCATAGCTGACAACTTTCTGCTTCATAAAGCCGCGCACGGTCGGGTAGAGCGCATCCAGTTCGGCCCACCCGGTCTGCACCTCAGTGGTGGCGTCGAGGGTGAACAGGTCACGGCGTGCTCCGGCCAACTGCCCTTCGACCAGCGCCAGCGCCCACTGGCTACCCAGCGCACCCCGGGGCAGCAGATCCACCGTCGCCTGACCGTCCGCAACCGTTACGAATTTTATGTCAACCAGTCGCCCCCGCGCATCATACATCTGAAGCTCGGCGGGACCGCTGTAGTCGGCGATCTGCAGCTTCAGCGTTACCGGGTGCAGCGGCGCAACCGTCACCAGTTGATCTTGCCGTGCATCTGCCAGGGCAATTTGGGCCCGCCGGGGAGATGCCGCCAGGGTCAGTAGGGCATCCGGCACATGCGTCTGCCAGTCGGCAGCTTGCGGCAGCGCCACCACCTCACCGGCATCCGCGTCACGGGCTGCCAGCCACATCTGATCAAAGAACTGCACCAGGCGGCCATCCAGCCAGAGCGGATCGCGCAGGGGCGGCCCGACCCGTTCGCTTCCGGCCTGCTGCCAGGTTTCACGGAATGCGGTATGGACGGCAGCAGCAGGATCATCGTCCTCCGACGTGGCAGTCGCGGCAGGCCGGGTATCGTTCAAATCCAGTTCGGCGATGGGGGGAGTACATGCTCCACTCATGCAGATGCAGAACAGGAGTAGCAGTGTAGCAAATAGTTTTGTGTGTTGCATAATCCTCAGTGTTTTCGACAAACATGCGGGACATTATATGTGACGTTGCAAGAACAAAGCAACCGCGAACAGAGCACAAGCAGCCCTCTGCTGGAACTGCACACGACCGGCTTTATTCACCGTTCTCGACTCTCGGCCCGCTGTGATATACTTGAACGGATAACGCGGCGACATTCAGGCTACTAATTTACACGAGTTACGCGGTTGATCGGCAAACCGGACGTTTCATCCGATGAAAGCCGGCTTCGCCCGCGGCAGCATGGTACTCTTTTTATCTTTATCAAGAAAATTTGCACAGAGTGCAAATTTTCTTGATAAAGATCTGGAATCTTCCACCCTGCCGGAGGCGATATCCTCCGCCAAACACGGGATCGCCGGATACATGTCAGCATTGGCAGATTCGCGGTGTTCGCTCATTTCGCGGCGTTCGTGGTCCAAACGCCCACCGCGTAACTCGTGTGATTTACGTTCGTATGACAGATTACCTCTACCAGCGGCTGGCGCAACCGGTTCAGGCGTGGCGGGCCGACGGCTATCCCTGCGCCGACGCGCCCACCATCAGCGAGATCCTGGCCTACCAGCTTGATCCGGCGACCCAGGCAGCACACTTCCTGCGCCCACCACAACTACGCGCCCTGGAGACCTACTGGTACCTGCGGCTGGTTGCGCAGACGCCCCATATTGTTGATCTCTATGCGCAACTCTTCCCTGACCCGGATGAGCGCTGCGCCGCGCTGGGGCTGACCAGCCCGGCCATCCAGGAGTTTGTTGCGACACAGGGGCACACCGCCCTCTGGCAGCGCCTCCGGCACGACGCCGATTTTGTGCGCGCCCACAAACTGGAGGTACTACACGAGAGCTTCAGCCGGCCCTACCCCAGCTACATCCTGGCGCTGGCGATGGGTGCGGGCAAAACCCTGCTGATCGGCGCGATCATCGCCACCGAGTTTGCCATGGCGCTGGACTACCCCGACAGGCCGTTTGTCCAGAATGCGCTGCTGTTTGCACCAGGTAAGACGATTTTCGCGGCGCTGCGGCAACTGACCGATGTGCCGTATGCCAGAATCCTGCCGCCGCGTCTCTTCCAGGACTTTGCGGCCTCGGTCAAACTGACCTTCACGCGCGACGGCGACCGGGATCTGCCGGTTATTCGCGGGTCATGCTTCAACCTGATCGTCACCAACACGGAGAAGATCCGCATCCGGCAGGAGACGATCCGCCGGCGCGACCTTGGTGCGCGTTCTGCCCTGGAGCCGGACACCGCCCGCACTATGGTGGCAAATCTGCGGCTGCAAACCCTCGCCAGCCTGCCCAACCTGGCCGTCTTCTCGGACGAGGCACACCACACCTATGGGCCGGCACTGGGGCGCGAACTCAAGCGTGTACGCCAGACCGTCGATTACCTGCATCACTACAGCCCCAACCTGATCGGCGTGATCAACACGACCGGCACGCCCTACTCTGCGCGCCAGCCCCTGCGCGATGTTGTCATCTGGTACGGTCTGGCGGCGGGTATCGCGGATGGTATTCTAAAAGAGGTTGTGGGGAATATCCAGGCTTACCGATTTGACGTGACCGGCACCGACCAGTTTGTCACCGAGGTGATCACTGACTTTTTCCGGGATTATGCCGGGGTGCAGTTGCCGAATGGCGCTCCGGCGAAGCTGGCGATCTACTTCCCGCAGACGAACGACCTGGAAGAGCAGCGGCCCGTGATTGAGCACGCCCTGGCCGCTGCGGGTCAGCCCCCCACAGTTGTGCTGACCAACACCAGCCGCTCCGCGCAACGGGAGATCGACGCCTTCAACCAGTTGAATGACCCGGCCAGCCCGCACCGGGTGATCCTGCTGGTCAACAAGGGCACCGAGGGCTGGAACTGCCCCAGCTTGTTTGCCTGCGCGCTGGCCCGCAAACTCAAGACCTCGAACAACTTTGTGTTGCAGGCGGCCACCCGCTGCCTGCGCCAGGTACACGGCAACCAGACCCCGGCGCGCATCTACCTGTCGCAGGAGAACCGCGCCATCCTGGAGCAACAACTGCGGGAGACCTACGGCGCAACGCTGGCCGACCTGGAGCAATCCCGCCGGAACTGCCACCACCGCCCCGTCCCATGCCCCGCATCACGCACCGGGCAAGCCAACCTACCAGCGCGCTACGCCTGCAGCGCTCCAACCGGCCCGCCACTCTGTCCGCCATGGAGCAACCGACCGACGCGCTCGACCTCTACACTGCCACGGTGCGGTTGACTACAACCTACCGCCTGGATCTCTGGACGATCTATGATGAACTGCGGCGCATCTATCCGGAAGGGGAGTGTCCGGCTACTGACCTGGAAGAACTGGCACGCCAGGTTGAGGACTGGATGGGGCAACCCAGCACAACAAAATCCGCCTGAAGTCTGAGGTCATCCCGATTGACATGCGTAACCGGGTATGCTATCGTTAACACAGCGATAGCAAACGGAGGAACTATTCTACCAATGGTCTACTTCAGCGACATGATGCTGTTCACCCACGCCGACGCACACTGCGTTCCGGCAATGAACGGCATACCGCCCTCAGGTGAGGTGTCGCTCAAGTAAACCGCTACTCCAATGCGATACCCCAGCCGTGGGCGGATCTACGCCCACGGCTTTCTGTTCCTCGGTTCTCTGTTCTCTAATACATCTCCAGAAACGCGCCCGTGCGCTGCTCGTGCCAGTACTCACCTGTCCCACCGGCCGGCACAAAACCAACATGCCCGCCATGCCGGGGAGCCTCCAGGAAGAAGCAGGCGCTCTGCTTCGCTTCCGCTACCGGAAAGCATGCCCCGGTGAGAAAGGGATCATCCCAGGCATTCAGCAGCAGCGTCGGAATGGCGATAGCGGGGATAAACGGCCGGCAACTGGCACGCTGCCAGTAGTCCTCGGCGCAGGTAAACCCATGGAACGGCGCGGTGTAGAGATCATCAAAGTCTTTGAAGCTGCGCAACCGGCGCAGAGCAGCCGGGGTCACCTGGGGCTGGAGCAGAGCCAGCTTCTGCCGGAGTTTGCCTCGCAGCGAGTAGAGAAAGTAGCGCATGTAGATCTGATTTTGCCACTGCGCCAGCTTGTGTGATGCCGCCGTCAGATCACATGGCACCGAGATAGCGACCGCACACACGATTGCCGCCGGCAACGTTGCGCCCTGCTCCCCCAGATATTTCAGCAGCAGGTTGCCCCCCAGACTGAAGCCCACCAGCGCCAGTCGCCGGTAACATGCCTGCGCCAGCACATGCGCCACTACGGTCTGTAGATCCTCGGTGGCCCCGCTATGGTAGGCCCGCGCCTGCCGGTTAGGTACACCGCTGCAGCCGCGCAGGTTCAGCGCCAGCACATCCCAGCCGCGCCGATTGATCGCCCGGACCATCCCGCGCACATGCAACCGGCGGGAACTACCCTCCAGCCCATGCAGCAGAATCACCAGGCGGTCAGCCCCGACCCGCGCCCAGTCGAGATCCAGGAAGTCGTCGTCGGGCGTGCTGATACGCCGGCGGGTGTAGGCAATCCCCGGCACCCGGCGAAACAGGACCGGGTAGAGCGTCTGCAGATGCCCATTCCGGAAGAGCGTCGGCGGAATATAGGTTGAGTTACTGATCAGTGGCATAGAGAAAGGACAAAGAACTGAGAACTGAGAACTGAGAACTGAGAACTGAGAACTGAGAACTATCAGATAATCATGTTCTATCAGATGAAAGTCCGGTTACAGTCGCATTCTACGACTGGTAAAATACCTGTGCGTATGCTATACTAACAGACAGCAATAGCCCGATAGCCGTAGGAACGCCATATAGCCGCAGCTTGCATGGGAACAGTGGTGAACACGGCGTTAAGTGTAGCACGCTTCAGCCCGGCTGACAATCGTACAGCGTAGATTGTCACCGCGATGCATTGAGGAATAACATGACTCTACCCGAACCGGCGTCCTCTGGCTCCCTGTTCGCCCTGCCTGAGGCGCTCCCCCTGCTGCGCGCCCGGGTCACCCTGCGCATATTGGAGGACACCACGCTGCCGCCGTTCAAAGGTGCGCTGCTGCGCGGCGGCTTTGGCTATGCCTTCCAGCGCGCCACCTGCCCGGCGGAGTGCCGAGGCCATTCCGATCAATGTACCGTTACGGCGCTCTGCCCCTACCGCTGGATCTTCGAGACACCACATCCACCCGATGTCGGCCATCTGCACGATCTGCGCGATGTGCCGCGCCCCTTTGTGATCGAACCACCGCTTGACCAGCAGCGGCAGTATGCGGCCGGGGCGGCCCTGGAGTTTGGCCTGGTCCTGATTGGCCGCGGTATTGACTACCTGCCCTACTTTCTCTTCGCCTTTGAGCAGTTGGGCCGGATGGGGTTGGGCCGCCGGCATGCCCGTGCGCGCCTGGAGCGGGTCGAGGCGCTCCAGCCCTGGCAACCCACCGGCCAGGTGGTCTACCAGGATGGGCGGGTGGTCTCCCTGACGGACAGTGGACACGAGATGGCGGACGGAGCAGGGCAGACGGACAGGGGCACGTACGCGCTGCCGGTGTACACTGCCACCACGATTGCGGAGCGGGCCGCGTCCCTCCCCGCCGATCTGCGGCTTGATCTGCTCACACCGTTGCGGGTCAAGGCGCGGGGAGCGTTTATCGAAACCGTCGATCCGCCGGCGCTGGTGCAGGCGCTCTGCTGGCGGCTCAACGCCCTGTCTACGTTCCATGGCGGTGGCCCCTGGCCGACTGAGTATCGCGCGCTGGTGGCGCAGGCGCAGGCCATTACCGTTGCGCAGGAGCAGGTGCATTGGGCCGATTGGGAGCGCACTTCGACGCGCGGCGGGCAGCGCCAGAAGATGAAGCTCGGCGGGATCATCGGCAGCGCGCTGCTGCACAGTGTCCCCCCGGATATCCGCACGCTGCTGCTGGCCGGCAGCATTATGCACGTCGGTAAGGCGTGTGTGTTTGGGCATGGGCAGTTGGCGGTGGGGTGAGGTGGGGTGTGTGGAGCGCAAAGCGCAGAGCGGCGGTGGGGAGGTATATCTGGCATATACGTTTTATCAGATCTTCAACTTTGAAGATTTATATACTATCGAAAGGATTCGTGATGACCAGCCCATTTACTGCCTATCACACACCTACATTTATACTTCTGATTGGTGATAATCCTTTACCTAACTTTGTTGCCACACAACTGTTAACCACTTAAAAAAGCATTAAAGGAAAAGGGCTATGAAATTAATGCAAAAGATCTGATTGAGGTAGAAGATAGCAATCCAGCCGATATCTACAACAAAGTGCAAAATGCATCAGCAGGAAGCGGCGGCATAATAGGGTTGAACTACACTGGTGGTACCAAAGCAATGGCTGTACATGCTTATCGCGCATTGGAGCAGGCTGATGGTCTGACCAGACGTTACTACAGTTATCTTGATGCTCGTACTTTGAGTATGCAGTTTACCGATGATCATGGTAACACCTGGCCTGAACGAGTTGAAGCTCGAGTAACGGTCAGTTTGGCTGAACTGCTGATGCTGCATGGACATAAGTTGGGAAGTCTGAAACGGGAAATGAGTAAAGAAGTTCGATGGCCCGAAACCACCCAAAGAATTAGTTGAAATCTATAGCGATCCAATCCATCATGAAGAATGGAGGGAATGGTACACAACACACAATTTCAATCAGAATCACGGACCAAGTGTCAGTCTTTCTACAAATGAATTCCCTCAGTCAATACGTGAGGCATTAGAACGTGATAACACGACACTTGCATTTCCAGTTACATTACATGATCTGATAACAGCGGGTGGTTTTAAGCCTGAAGGAACTCGGTCGGCTGCAGGAGTCTGTGGTAAATGGTTTACCTCTACCTGGCTCGAAGAACATGTATTTCGACAGGTATAGGCGATAAAGTCAACACGTCAATAAATGACCTAAAAATGTCTATAGAAAATACACTTGGCTTCGATGATATTTTCGAGTTTGATGTGGCATTCATGCGTGGACATCAGTTGTTTGGCCTTTCTTGTTCAGCTATGACAAAGAAACCTGAACTGAAAAAGAAACTGTTTGAAGCAGCCGTACGGGCAGCGCAGTTGGGCGGAGGCGAAACCTGTTTTGCTCTGGTTTGCTGTGCTGATGGCAATAATTTACGCGATCTCAAAAGCCAACTTGATAGCTGCCAAATCTTAATAAACAGGTAACGTGCATCACTGCGTTTGAGCAATATGTATTGGAACATAGTGGTGAGAAGGCGACCCGGCTGGAGGAGGCGTTACGTATCCAATGCCTGTTAGCCCTATTGAAGTGGCCCGGTCCATCCGCAAGCAATACGCGCTATATGGAAATTGAGTGTAACGCGCAGGCAAATCCTATTCCCGCCGCGAAATGCAGACAAGGGAAATGCAATGAGTATAGCGATCGCCCCGTGCTGCCATCCCCATTACAAGTAGCCAGTATCGTTGAGACACCGCAGTCGCAACAACCCGGACCACAACCTGGACCAAAACCGCGCCATCCAGATAAGCGACAGGCACCCGCGTCTGCGTCAGGTACACCGAGCCCGGCAGGGACGTGCAGAAGCATGTCTCTACCGGCAACTACCCTTGCGGAGTGGCATACGGAAGCAAACACGCCGGAACATACCCACTGCCGGCTTTGTCAAAAACGTAGCACTACATCCACCCGCGGGTGTTGAGTTTGCGACCAACCATAACCGCGAAGGCAAATGGTGTCACCACAAAGAGGTGGATGATCCCATCTGGTCGGGCACTATGCGCCACCAGCAGCGCCTCTTCAACCTGGCGTGCCAGTGCCAGCCGCACCGCAGCTTCCTAACAAGCGGGGGGCAAGCTCCGAACAGCAGGTCCGATTTCTCATTGCGGCGGGAAAAACCCGGCCCCGCAGTCCGGACAGACGACAGCGCGGCGGGTCAGGATGCAATCGTGCCCACCAGAGTCTGAAGGCGGCGCGTGCAGGACTCCGCGGCTACAAGGACGTACCACAGTCCGGACAGCAGGGATAGTCCCCGATGGGCGGTTCCACCCAATCCGCCGCAGCGCTAACCAAAACCATATCTTCCCATAACATGCAAGCATCCGGCTCAGGCATGTATCAAGATCCTGCTCCATCTCGTGCCGGATGGCTTTCGGCGGCTGCATGCGCCACGCGTGCATGCCGGTCATCACCTCCTGGGTCAACTGCTGCCAGAGCGACTCATTGAAGGGGGAGCGTAGAGAATACCTCCGAAAGCGTGTGAGTATCGACACCTGATAAGTTGCAGAACAAGGCATCACGTCACACCCCTGTTTGCGTGCTTGCATAGGTATTGACAGAACCAGCCCCCCATGCTATACTCCGTCGCATTGCCGGAATAGAGATACAGCAATGTGCAGAACACACAGCATTTGACACACACACACGCACATGCTACACTACTCCGCACGCAAACGGCATCAAAATTTTCTCCGTAATGAGAAGCCAACGATGTCGAACCGGCCAGGAATATTCTTGACACAAAAAATCATTGGTGCTATACTTCCTGGTGCGCAAGAGCGCAAGAAACATTGCAGAGGGTATTGACAGAGTAATACGTTTGTGATATACTGCTCTGCACAATAACAATCCTGTTATCTAGCTCTGAAAGGAGCAGATAGAGACAATTTTGGGTTAGTCACAATGCGAACCGCGCCAGAGAGTAACTCTGGAGACGTCGCCAGGAGGAGAAATCCCCTGGTTTTTTGACGCCCAAAATCAGGGTTGAGACCGCACCTGAACAACTGATAGGTGACGATGATGTGGGTTCACGCGTGAGCATTACGGGTGGCGTCGCGTTCGCGCGACAACTTCACCCGCAACGTAGAGTTTGATCCTGGCTCAGGATGAACGCTGGCGGCGTGCCTAATGCATGCAAGTCGCACGCGCCGCCCTTCGGGGCGGTGAGTGGCGCACGGCTGAGGATCACGTGGGTGACC
>DAOTVB010000287.1:0-11095 GCA_034436755.1 Chloroflexaceae bacterium
GGTCACCCACGTGATCCTCAGCCGTGCGCCACTCACCGCCCCGAAGGGCGGCGCGTGCGACTTGCATGCATTAGGCACGCCGCCAGCGTTCATCCTGAGCCAGGATCAAACTCTACGTTGCGGGTGAAGTTGTCGCGCGAACGCGACGCCACCCGTAATGCTCACGCGTGAACCCACATCATCGTCACCTATCAGTTGTTCAGGTGCGGTCATCGTCTCAGGCAACAAAAAAACCAGGGTTTTTACCCCCTGGCGACGTCTCCAGGGACTTTCCCCGGCGCGGTTCGCTTTGTTACACTGAAACTCAATTTATAACTCTACCCACGTATGAGTGAGAGTTGCGATTGGATTGATTACGCCGCGTATCATAGCACAGATGGGGAGCGATGTCAATACTTTTTGCTCACCGATTTCACAGAAATTATACACATTCTGTGATTTCATCTGATGCTCCCGGTGTTCCCGGTTCAGCGGCAGTTGCATCACGCGCGGTAGTATAGCACACCGGCGCACGCTGCGCAAGCGGCAGTAAGGTACACCCTAAGGTACAGGAGTTACATGGGCCGTTATCAGGCGCAAACGGCCCATTTGAATGCGCACCGCGTAAGTCCTGTACGTTAGTGAGTTTGTGCTCTGTTAAGTCCTGCTTTATAGAGCATCCAGTTCTACTTGACAGGCTCATAGAGTCCTGCTATACTCCCGGACGCACTTCAAGTTTAGCAGGAACACTATTGTGATGTATACCGCTGTGAAGCAGGTCAAGCGCGCAAAGAAGCCGGACCCGATGTCTGGTTAGCGTCGCTTGCACGCCACAGGGTGTCAGGCCCGCCTCACCAGACATTTGGTGTGGCGGGTTTTTTTATTCTCGTTATTGCGCAATGGAGCCACGTATCCCTGGTTGCAGGTGCCCAATCGTATTCAGGTACGTGGATGGATGATGGAGGAAAAGATGCAGCAGGATGTACAGTGTGAATCGAAATACCATTGTAAAGAACTCACCATTACCTGGACACCACGGCGTGTACGTCCGGAGTTGTTTGGTGCCTGTCAAGTGAGACGAGGTTGCACCCATGGATCTGCCTGAGCGCTTTAGTCTGGTTGAGACAACCCTGCGTGAGGGTGAGCAGTTTGCCACGGCCCACTTTACCAGTGAGCAACGCCTGACCATCGCCCGCGCGCTGGACGCGTTTGGCGTTGAGTATATCGAACTTACCTCCCCGGCGGCCTCCCCCCAGAGTGCCCGCGATCTGGCGACTATCGCCGGCCTTGACCTGAATGCGCGTGTGTTAACGCATATCCGCTGTCACCTCGATGATGCCCGTCTGGCGGTTGAACATGGTGCCCACGGCGTCAATATGCTATTTGCGACCTCGGAGCAACTCCGGCGGGCCAGTCATGGGCGAACCATCGAGGAGCTGATCGAGCATGCGCAGATGGTTATCGGCTACGTCAAACAGTATAATGTTGAGATTCGCTTTTCCTGTGAAGATACTTTCCGTACCCCGCTTGATGATCTGCTCAAGGTCTATCGTGCGATGGATGCGCTGGGCATTGAGCGGGTCGGACTGGCCGATACGGTTGGGATTGCCACGCCGCGTCAGGTGTATGATGTAGTGCGGGCGGTGCGTGAAGTAGTCAGTTGCGATATTGAGTTTCACGGACATGATGATGGTGGCTGTGCGATTGCGAATGCCTACAGTGCATTGGAAGCGGGCGCAACCCATATCGATGTCTCGGTGCTGGGTATCGGTGAGCGGAATGGCATCGCGCCGCTGGGTGGTTTTATTGCCCGCCTGGCAACGCTGGATGAGCGGCTCGTAGCGCGCTACAACCTGGAGTTACTCTCCGACCTCGATCAGATGATCGCCGATTTTGTGGGTGTGCAGATTCCCTTCAATAATTATATTACCGGGGCGACGGCCTTTAGCCACAAGGCCGGGATGCATACCAAGGCGGTGCTGAATGATCCGCAGAGTTATGAGGTGCTCGACCCGGCCCGGTTTGGGCGCAAGCGTACCGTGGCTGTGGCGCACCGGCTGACGGGCTGGCACGCGATTGCCGAGCGGGCGCGCGAACTGGGCATTGTGCTGAGTGAGGTGCAGGCGCGTGCGGCCGCATCCCGGCTCAAAGCCCTGGCCGACGAGCGGGTTCTTGATGCCGATGATGTCGATGAGTTGCTCTTTGAATATGCGGAATAATTGGGAGTGAATAAACCAATGGCACAGACACTTTCTGAGCAGATCCTCAGCCATGCGGCCGGTCATGCCGTGAACGCTGGTGATGTGGTCACAGTGGGGGTTGATCTGGTGATGATGCACGACAGCCTGTCGCCGAGCATCATCAAGGTGTTGCATGAGGAACTGGTCGCCGACCGGGTCTGGGATGCGGAGCGGGTGGCGGTGGTAATTGATCATGTTGCGCCCGCGTCAAATATCCAGACAGCGGAGAAACAGTCTGATCTGCGGCGCTGGGTGCGGACGCAGGGAATTACGAACCTGTTTGATGTGGGGCGCGGTATTTCCCACCAGGTGCTGGTGGAGGAGCGGCTGGCTCGACCGGGGATGGTGATTGTCGGTAGTGATAGCCACAGCACGGCATATGGCTGCGTGGGCGCGTTTGGCACCGGCATGGGCACCACCGATATTGCGCTGGCGGCGGCAACCGGGCGCACCTGGATGCGCGTCCCCGAGACGGTATTAGTACGGGCAATGGGCGCGTTTCGACCGGGAGTAAGCGCCAAAGATCTGGGCCTGCGCGCCGCGCGAATTCTGCGGGCCGATGGGGCAACCTATGCTGCGGTTGAGTGGCATGGTGTTGATTTCCTCAGCATTGGTGACCGCATGACCCTGGCGACCCTCTCCATCGAGGTTGGCGGCAAGGCCGGGCTGGTTCCGCCAACCGGCAAAGCGGCGGCAGACCTGCCGGTTCCTGGCTGGCTGGGGGTGCAGGCGGGGGCCAACTATGCGCGGCGGGTCGATATTGACCTGGAGCGGCTGGAGCCGCAGATCAGCGCACCTCACTATGTTGATAATGTCACCGATCTGAGCGAGTTGGGGCGGGTGGCGGTAGATGTGGTCTACCTGGGCACCTGCACCAACGGGCGCTATGAAGATATGGCGGCGGCCGCGCAGATCCTCAAGGGGCGGCGGTTGGCCCCCGGTGTGCGGATGATGGTTGTTCCGGCCAGCAGCGAGGGGTTACGCCAGGCCGCCGAGGATGGCACGCTCAGCACGCTGATCGCTGCCGGTGCGACGGTGGGCACGCCGGGGTGTGGTGCGTGTATCGGGCGGCATATGGGTGTGCTTGCGCCGGACGAGGTCTGTCTGTTTACGGGCAATCGCAACTTCCGGGGGCGGATGGGCAGTCCCCAGGCGAATATCTACCTGGCTTCGCCGGAGGTGGCGGCCGCTACGGCGCTGACGGGCTATATTACGCATCCGCAAGAGGTGATGTAGCTTTTGCGTCGGCTGTAGTCTGAAATCCGTAGTCGGTAGTCCGCAGCCCGAAGTCCGTATTTCATGGCTGAAAATGTACGTAATGCGTGGTGCGCAACAGGAGAGAAAGCAATGGCTCGGATATGGATATTTGGTAATGATGTAAATACTGATCAGATTGTGCCTGGCCGGTATGCGCCCTACATGCTGAAGAACGAAGCGGATCTGCGCAAGTATCCCTTTGTCGAGGCGCGCCCGGATTTTGCGCCCAATGTCGAGCCGGGTGATCTGATTGTGGCCGGGCCAAATTTTGGCTGCGGCAGTTCGCGTGAGTATGCGCCCCAGGCGCTGAAGATGGTCGGGGTGGGGGCGATTATTGCGCCGCTGTTTGCGCGGATCTTCTTTCGCAATGCGCTGAACCTGGGTATTCCCTGCTTTACTGCCGATCTGACGAAGATCGTTCGGGATGGGCAGCAGGTTGAGTTCAATGTGGAAGAAGGGCTGATCCTGACCGAGGAGGGCGAGCGGATCGAACTGCCGGCCCCGCCGACATTTATGCGCGAGGTCTGGGCCGCCGGGGGCATCGTCCCGTTCTACCGGACGTACGGACGCTTTCCGGGAGAAGCTTAGGGGTTAGCGGGTGCATAACCCCTGATCTACAATATCTTAATCCATGCAAGTATGTATTATTCCGGGTGACGGCATCGGCACCGAGGTTATCGAAGCGGCGCTACAGGTGTTGCAGGCGGTGGCGGATGAACTGCCGCTGGAGACAGTTACGGCGCAGGCCGGGTGGGGCACGTTTCAGCAGACCGGAACGGCGCTGCCCGAAGCAACGCTGGATCTGGCGCGCGCCTCCGATGCGGTCCTCTTCGGCGCGGTGGCTTCGCCGAGTCACGCGGTTCCCGGCTACCGCAGCCCGATTGTGGCGCTGCGGCGGGAACTGAACCTCTACGCCAATATTCGTCCGACCAGATCGATTGATGGGATTGGAAGTCCCCATTTCGCGGCGGCTCCGGTTGATCTGGTGGTGGTGCGCGAGAATACCGAAGGGTTGTACGCCGGTCGTGAGCGGCTGGAAGATGATGGTGACACCGCCATTGCCGAGCGGGTGATCACCCGGCGGGGCAGCGAGCGGATCGTCCGCCACGCGTTTACCCTGGCCGAACAGCGGCGTGCTGCCGGTCTTTCCGACAGCAAAGTGACGGTGGTGCATAAGGCCAATGTCTTGCGCGTCACCGATGGCCTCTTTCGTGAGGTGGCGCTGGCGGTGGCCCGGGACTACCCCCAGATTACCCTGGAGGAGTTGCTGGTGGATACGGCGGCGATGCGGCTGGCGCAGTCGCCGGAGCGGTTTGATGTGATTGTCACGACCAATATGTTTGGCGATATTCTCTCGGATGTGGCCTGCATTCACGGCGGGGGATTGGGGTTGGCCAGCAGTGCCAATATTGGTGACCGGCAGGCGCTGTTTGAGCCGGTCCACGGCGCTGCCCCCGACATTGCCGGTCAGGGGGTTGCCAATCCGCTGGCGGCGATTGGCTGTATTGCCATGCTGCTGGAGTGGGCTATGCGTCAGCAGCCAGGTGGGGCGAGCGGCGAAGCATACGCCGGCGCGGTGCGGCGCGTGCGGGCGGCGGCAGCGGAGACTCTAAAGCATGGCCCTTACCCGCCGGACCTGGGGGGCACGGCGACAACTGGCGAAGTGACCGCAGCCGTTATTGCCCGCGTGCGGTCCAACATCTGAATCTCTGGTATTTGATCTCTAACTATACATAAGGAAGGTACTATAATGAATGTAACATGCACTGAATGTGGCGCGGAGTTTGCCATTCCCGACGACACCCTGGTTGGTGAAATTGTCACCTGCCCCGAGTGTGGCGTCGAGTTAGAAGTTGTCAACCTGGACCCGCCAACGGTGGCGCCGGCGCCGGAAGTCGAAGAAGACTGGGGGGAATAGTATGCGTATCGCTGTTCTCTGTTCGCGTATTCGCGCCGAGGAGAAGTTGCTCCTGGCCGAGTTGGAGCGTCGTGGTCAGGGGTATACCCGGATCGATGATCGGGGCCATGTCTTTGACATGCACGCTTATGATTACCCGTTTGATGTCGTGTTGGAACGGGCTATTCAGCACAGCCGCGCAGTCTATATGCTCAAGATCTTTGAGGATGCCGGTATTCCAACGGTCAACTCGCACCGGGTTGCTGTTACCTGTGGCGATAAGTTTCTGGTGTCGCAGGCGATGATCCATGCCGGGATACCAACGCCGCGCTGTAAGCTGGCCTTTACGCCGGAGAGTGCGCTGGAGGCGATTGAGCAACTGGGCTATCCGGTGGTGCTCAAGCCGGTGGTAGGCTCGTGGGGCCGCATGGTTAGCAAGATCAACGATCGGGATGCAGCCGAGGCGCTGCTGGAGCATCGCAGTGTGCTGGGGAATTATCAGCACTCGATTTTCTACGTCCAGGAGTATATCGACAAGCCCGGTCGTGATATTCGCAGCTTTGTGATTGGTGATGAGTGTATCGCCGCGATTTATCGCACCAGCAACCACTGGATTACCAACACGGCGCGGGGTGGGCTGGCGACCAACTGCCCGGTGACGCCTGAAATGGCCGATATGAGCCTGCGGGCGGCGCAGGCCGTCGGCGGTGGGGTGGTTGCCATCGATATTCTGGAGACGAAAGACGGGCGGATGCTGGTGAATGAGGTCAACTACACCATGGAGTTCCGCAACAGCATCGAGACTACCGGGGTGGATATCCCGGCGCGGATTATCGACCACGTTCTGGCGATGGGCCGGCGATGAGTGCCGATAACGCGCGGCCCTGGCAGGTGTTACGCCAGGTGACGGTCTATGCGCACCCGCTGATCCGGTTGCACCGCGCCGATGTGCAGTTGCCCGACGGCACTATTGTGGATGGGCATCATATCGTTGATCTGGCGCACCCTGCCGTGGGGATTGTGCCGGTTGGCGCGGATGGGCGCATCTTGCTGATTGAGCATTACCGGTTTATCACCGATACGGTCGGGTGGGAAGTGCCCGCCGGCCGGGTTGACGACGGTGAAGATCTGTCGGCAACGGCCGCGCGCGAGCTGCACGAGGAGACCGGCTACCGCGCCGATAGGCTGGATTATCTGGGGATGTACCACTCCAGCAATGGTTTTTCCAACCATACGGTGCATCTCTACCTGGCCTCCGGGTTGCAGCAGGTGGATGCGGTGCAGGATCAGAACGAGGTGATGCGGCTGGCCTGGTTCACCCCGCAGGAGGTCTGGACCATGATCGGAAAGAATGAGATTCGCAATGGTCTGACTCTGATGGCCCTGCTGTGGCACATTGCCCGAATGCGTGAAACGTGAGGCGTGAGCATGAGAAGTGAAGATGAGGATTGACGCATGAGTCTACGAGTTTCCGTGGTGGGGGCATCCGGCTATGTGGGGGGTGAACTGCTGCGGCTGCTGCTCTGGCATCCCGGGGTGACGGTGCAGCAGGCGACCAGCGGGCGTAACACCGGGCGCTATCTGCATCAGGTGCATCCCAACCTGCGCAGTAGCGCCGGGTCAAAACGGACGGCCATCCAGTTTGTTCACCCGGATAAGCTGGAGGAGTGCGATCTGCTCTTCCTCGCGCTGCCTCATGGTCAGGCGGCCCGCGCCATCGAGCGTTATGCCGGGCTGGCGCCGCGCATTATCGACTGTAGCGCCGATTTTCGTCTGCGCGATGTGGCGACCTATCAGCGCTGGTATGGTAGCCCGCATCCTGCTCCCGACTGGCTGGAGCGCTTTGTCTATGGCCTGCCGGAGACAAACCGGGAGGCGCTGCGCGGAGCGAACTATGCCAGCGGGGTGGGTTGCAATGCCACCGCAACCAATCTGGCGCTACTGCCGCTGGTGCAGGCCGAACTGATCGATCCCGCCCGCCCGGTGCTGGTTGAGGTCAAGGTGGGCTCGTCGGAGGGCGGCGCGGAGGCCAGCGAGAGCAGCCACCACCCGGAGCGGGCCGGGGTGGTGCGCTCGTTTGCGCCGGTAGGCCATCGCCACACCAGCGAAGTTCACCTCGTAACGGGCCTGACCGATGTGCATATGTCGGTGACATCGGTGGAACTGGTGCGCGGCGCGCTGGCGACGGCGCAGGTCTTCGCGGGCCGTACCCTGGCGGAGAAGGATCTCTGGCAGGCCTACCGCGCCTTTGCCCGCGAGCAGGCCTTTGTGCGGATTGTCAAGGAGCGGTCAGGCATCCATCGCTTCCCGGAGCCCAAGCTGGTTGCCGGGAGCAACTTCGCCGATATTGGCTTCGCCCTGGATGCGGAGAGCGGCCGGATCGTTAGCATCTGTGCGATTGATAATCTGATGAAGGGTGCGGCCGGTAGCGCGGTCCAGTGCATGAACCTGATGTGCGGCTTTGATGAAACCGCCGGGCTGGAATTTCCGGGTTTACATCCGGTTTAACGGTTAGGGGTTAGGGGTTAGGGGTTGGGGGTTAAGGGTTAGGGGTTAAGAATTCAAACATGTATTTACCCATAACGGTTAACGATGAACCCCTAACCGTTAACCGTTAACCGTTAACCGTTAACCCCTAACCCATATGGTGAAGAATAATGCTTGTGATTAAAGTTGGTGGGAGTGCCGGGATTGATTATGATGCGCTGTGCGCGGATCTGGCGACGCTCTGGCAGGCGGGGCAGCGGCTGGTGCTGGTGCATGGCGGCTCGGCGGAGACGAATCGGCTCTCGGAGGCGCTGGGGCATCCGCCGCGCTTTGTGACCTCGCCGAGTGGCTATACCAGCCGCTATACCGACCGGCGCACGCTGGAGATCTTTGAGATGGTCTACTGTGGGACGGCGAACAAGGGGCTGGTCGAGCGGCTGCAGCGCTTGCAGATCAATGCGGTGGGCTTGAGCGGCCTTGATGGGCAGTTGCTCCAGGGCAAGCGCAAGGCGGCGATCCGCATTATCGAGAATGGCCGCCAGCGCGTGCTGCGCGACGACTGGACCGGCACCGTTGAGCGGGTGAATGCCGATCTGCTCAGGCTGCTGCTGGATCAGGGTTATCTGCCGGTGATTGCGCCCCTGGCATGCAGCGAGGCAGGCGAGGCAATTAATGTGGATGGCGACCGCGCCGCTGCCGCGATTGCCGCCGCGCTCAACGCCGAGACGTTGCTGCTGCTCTCAAACGTGCCCGGCCTGCTGCGCGAGTTCCCCGACGAGGACTCGTTGATCTCGCATATCCCGCGTGCCGAGATCGAAGCCTACCTGCCCTATGCCGAGGGCCGGATGAAGAAGAAAGTACTGGGCGCGGGTGAGGCGCTGGAGCAGGGCGTGGGTCGGGTTATCCTGGGTGATGCGCGTGCCGCCGACTCGGTCTCCCGTGCGCTGGCGGGTGCGGGAACGGTGGTGGAGTGATCAGCATCAGGTGGTTGCGGTGTCGATCACGACCAGGGATGCATGACGAAAAACCGCCCGCAGGTAAAACCTGCGGGCGGTTGGTCATACTGAGGACAAAGCGGGATGCATTCACATTCTAACCACCCACATCACCCACATCACCCACACTCCTCAGCCGGCTGCGGCACCTCCGCATGCTGAACTGTTTTACCCGGAAATTGGTTTCAAATGCGCTGAACAGATCCAGATACTGCTCCAGGTAGCGTGTCAGCAAAAAGTTGCGGCGCACCGTCTCCTGGGCCTTCTGCCCCATCAGCAAACGCCGGTTCTCGTCCCGGATCAGCGTGACAATCCGCTCGGCGGCTTCCTCGACGGAGGAAACCAGGAAGCCATTCACGCCATCCTCGATCTGGTAGCGGATCCCCCCCGTGTCCCCACCGATCACCGCCTTGCCCTTCCACATCGCCTCGGCGACCGTTAACCCGAAGCCTTCGCGGATCGACTTCTGCAGAACCACGGCAGCCCGCCGCTGGAGCGCATTAACCAAGGCCGTATCCTCGTGGGTCATAATCAGGATGCGCTCATCACGCTCATCCAGCAGCGAGCGAAAGACCTCCTCGCCTTCGGGATCGTCGGTGGCGACATTCCCCAGCAGCACCAGCGTGGCATCAACCTGTTTGCGCGCCTGCTTGAACGCCTGAATCACACCCTGCGGATCTTTCCAGCGGTCAAAGCGCGAGATCTGCACCACCAGCGGCAGGTCGGTAGGAATATCGTAGCGGGCCAGCCGCCGGTCGATCTCCTCATCGCTCAACTGGCGATTGGTGATCGCAAAGGGATTGATGGCGGGCAGGAAGTAAAACTGCGGTGTGTGCAACTCCTGCTGGTACTCTTTCAGGCTGACGATCACCGCGTCATACTGTTCAATAAAGCTCTTGAGATAGTCCCAGAGCGCGCTATGCGGCTGCGTCAGATCGATATGGCAGCGCCAGATCCAGGGGCCACGCTTGCGGTAGTGGTTGATCATCGGCAGCGGCTGCGGATCATGGATCAACACAATGTCATGATTCTCCAGGTGATTGCGGACAACATTCTCATAGATCACACCTTCATAGATCTCTTTTTTGATATCCGTCAGATTGATATCGCCACCCTGGAGGGCATTATGCATCTTCTTGGTGACGCTGAAGAAATCGGGCGCGCCCTGGATTACGCGCCAGCCGGTTTTGATGCCGACGCTGTTCAGCAGCAGGGTCAGCGAGGAGAGCACCGTTGCCACCCCACCGCCATAAAAGGTCGAGTTAACATTGACCACGTGCAGATCCTGGAGTTTTCGCGCCTTCGCATGAATCCGCTCAACCGTTTCCGCCCCAACAAAGGCCTCATAATCCTCAACCCGGGTAAGGTTGCTGTCATACTGCTGTTGCACTGCAACTGCTCCTCTTCTGCATACAGGTGATGCGTGATGCGTGATGCGTGATGCGTGATTGCTTATAGACTGAGCAAGAGTTGCATATTGCGTGCCACTGGTAGGACGGGGATAAAAACCGGGGAAGATGACGAAACGTCGGGAGCACGAAAGGCATACACCCGGGAGCGGAACTGCAAACGTTCACGCAGACATGCTGCGCCGGCACGGGGGTGGTGTTTGGTCACCGTATCTGAAAAGATGCGCGGCAAGAACGCCGGTGTCCGTCATCCGCTGCTTCCGCGCCAACATGCCTATCGGCCGAGCATCGTGCAGCAACGAACGACGCGGTCATGCTGACGGGAAGAAGCATCGCGCCGCACGGCCCGGCGGAGTGGCAGTGGTACCCGCTGCCGCATCGCAGCACCGTGAACACCCATTGTCATGCTGACGGGAGGAAGCATCGCGCCGTAGTGCCCGGCGGAGTGGCAGTGGTACCCGCTGCCGCATCGCAGCACCATGAACACCCATTGTCATGCTGACGGGAGGAAGCATCGCGCCGTAGTGCCCGGTCGAAGCAATGCGTGAGCCTGGCCGCATCAGGATATCCAACAATCCCCGATGGGGATGCATGGGTTTTCAAAGAAGCTCCTGTGAAGAAAGCTCCAGCCAAAGTGAAGAGTTTCAATCCCCGATGGAGAGAGCTTTGCAGAAATGATCGGGGAAGATGACATCCCGTGGCACCTGTGCGATAATCTGGGTGCTGACACCAACTATCAAAAAGGAGTCACGGGATGCATCCTATTGTACCACCAACCATCCGATCCGGCACGCGCGATCTGCCGGATGTGCCGCCGTATGTGCAGTATCT
>DAOTVB010000288.1:0-43817 GCA_034436755.1 Chloroflexaceae bacterium
CGAACTGGCTCCCGGTATGCTGGTGCATAACCGCTACCAACTGGTGCAGTTGATTGGCCGTGGCGGGATGGGCGCGGTCTACGCGGCGATTGACCAGCGGCTCAACAGCCGGGTGGCCCTCAAGCATCTGCTGGTCACGGGGGGCCAGCTTGATGCGGCCTTTGCCCGCGAAGCGCAGATCCTGGCGACGCTGCGTCATCCGGCCCTGCCCCGGGTGACCGACTATTTCCAGGAGGAGCAGGGCCGCTTCCTGGTGATGGAATATTTCGCGGGGGATAACCTGGCCGACCGCCTGCTGCAACAGGCCGGCCCGCTGCCGGTTGCGACGGTGCTGGCCTGGACGGACCAGATCCTGGCCGCGCTGGAGTATCTACACGGTCACACGCCACCAGTGCTGCACCGGGACATTAAACCGCAAAACCTGAAGCTAACGCCGGAGGGCCAGGTAATCCTGCTGGACTTTGGCCTGGCCAAAGGCGCGCTGGAGCAGCAGACGGCGGTGGACAGTGTCAGCAGTGTGTTTGGCTACACGGCGCACTACGCCCCACCGGAGCAGATCCAGGGCTCCGGGACGGAGCCGCGCAGCGATCTCTATGCGCTGGCGGCCACGCTCTACCATCTGCTGACTAACCAGCGCCCGCCGACCGCGCTGGAGCGCATTGTCGCTATTCAGAATGAGTTGCCCGATCCGCTCCAGCCGATCAGCGCGATCAACCCGGCGGTACCCGCGGCGGTGGAAGCGGTGTTGCACCGGGCGTTGTCGCTGAAGCTGAGTGAGCGCCCGGCCAGCGCGGCGGCTATGCGGGAGGGGTTATAGAGAGAACTGAGAACTGAGAACACATCTGGTTTTTCAATGGCAATACACCGGGCACTTTGTGTTCGGTGTTGCTTTGTTCTGTGTTCTCTACGCGATGGAATGAATGGTTGGTGTCAGACAGTTACTTCGACTTGCAGGTAGGGCAATGTGCGCAGGCTAGTTATCTCATACCAAATCCGGGTAGTCACTTATACTTTCATCAGGCCAGCAACGGCCACCAGTGATACAATGTGCGCGACCCCATATCCTCCTGCTGCGTCTGGTGGATATGGGCACAATGATCTTCCTGGGCTTTGACCAGGTCATCAATTGTGTCGAAATGCTCATTGGCCAGGGCTTCATCGGTGACTTCCCACAACCGCTCGGCAGGTTGCACTTCTGGGGAATACGCCGGTTGAAAGAGCAGATGGATACCGTCTGGCACTGCTACCCGATCACTGGTATGCCATCCCGCTTGATCCAGCACCAGGATCAGGTGCTTGTCCGCTCCCAAATCCAGGAACTGCGCCAGTTCGGCCAGGGCCTGGCTGAACACCTCGACCGAGACGGTCGGCAGGATCAGCCAGAAGGTCTCGCCACGCGGTGGACACACAAAGCCATACAGATAGCGCCACTGATAGCGCTGCTGCACGGTGATGATGGGCCGTTCTCCTTTGCGGGCCCAGATGCGCCGCACAATCGGCTTTAACCCGATGCGATGCTCATCCATTGTCCAGAGTTCCCACTGCGTCACCTCGGGATGGGCATCACGAATCTGCCGGATCAGGTCGGGCAGTTTTTTTTCCAGGCTTCCTGGGCTTCCGGGTCGGCTTTGTGATGCCGAGGACGGGGAACATACGACCGATAGCCCAGGGATCGCAGCAGTTCCCAGCCGCGTGCGGTATGGATATGATCGACTCCCAATTCCTGGGCCAGCCAGGCCGCCACTTTTTTGCTCGTCCACAAGCCCCCATCGGGCGCTGGACCGTCGAGGGCCGCATCGAGGTTCTCCCGCACATCGGGCGGCACGAGGGGCGACTGGCCGGGATTCTGATGGCGGCGGTCGCCCACCCCATCAGCGCCGTGTTCATCGTAGCGATGCAGGATTTCGTAAATCCACATGGTGGAATAGGTGGTCATCTGGGCAATCGTTTTGACCGGGTGTCCCTGGGCGTGCAACAAGATGATCTGCCAATGCGACCGTTCGACGGGATCATGGGCACCCCGGTGGCGCTGTTTCAGGTCATCAACCGACAGGTGTTGGGTTATGTGTAATCGTCTCATACTCTAAGTATACACCCGGATTTGGTATCAAACGCAACCGGCGATTTCTCCGCCGCCGGCGTTATGGATGAACTGGTGATCCGCGATGCGCCTGGCAGCCCAACCCCACCGGACACGCCGCCAACCGCCACGGCTGCACCAACGGCCACACCAACCACACCGGCACCACCCCCGACCGGCGGCGGCATCACCGATCCGGACCTGATCGTCACCCCGGCCCCGCTCGAGCTGCCGGCGGTAGGTGTGCCCTTCACCGACCCGGTGTTCGGGACCACGCTGCGGCGGGTTTCCGGCAGCAGCGACAGCGGCGGCTTCGCCTCGCAAGAGTATTCGCAACTGCAGACGTTTTCGCCCGACAACACCTACCTGTTGCTGACCGGCAGCGAAGGGTACCACGTCCGGCGCGTTGCGGACCTCAGCCTGGTGGCGAGTCTGGACACGAGCGGCTGGTATGCCCGTAAGTGAGCCGGAATACCTGCGCGTGCTCGACTGGGGCAACACCGAGCATATATCCTGCCAGGGACCGCGCGGCGTCTGCCTGATCACCGCCGGGCGGATCGACGACGATCCGCGTACGCCGTTCGAGGGTGAAGTCTTCCTGCAGTACACCGATGGCAGCGTGGTGCGGCTGGCGCACCACCGCTCCAGCAGTTGCGGCTACTGGGTGCAGCCGCGCGCCAGTATTGCTGAAGATGGGCGTTATGCGATCTTCGCTTCGGATTGGGGACGCCAACTCGACTGTGACAGCAACGGCTTCCTGGGGCGCGGTGATCCCTACATCATCGATCTGGCGAGCAGCCAGACCGATCCGCCGGATGACCCGCCGGACAATCAGCCGGATAACCCGCCGGATAATCCGCCCGCTGCGGTGGAGAACGTCTATCTGCCGCTGCTACTGCGCTGATCTTTCCACCAGCGCGGACGAGTTGACCAGCCGCCACCTTGAGCATACAATGCCCCCGACATCAGGCCGTTCGTAGCCGAAGGAGGGGCCGCATGGCCACACTGGTTGACTCGTCCACGCTGACGGAGCTTTCCGCGTTGGAACTGGCACGCCGCATCCGGGAGCAGGTTGTTTCGCCCATCGATGTGGTTGCGGCGCATATCGCGCGGATCGAAGCCGTCAACCCCGCCCTGAACGCCGTGGTGACGCCGACGTTTGATCTGGCCCGGCGCGAGGCGCAGGCCGCAACCGATGCCATTATTCGGGGTGATCCGCTCGGCCCACTCCACGGGGTACCCTTCACCGTGAAGGACAATCTCGATCTGGCCGGGGTACGGTCAACCTGCGGGCTGATCTCGCGTGCTGACCACTATCCCGATCGAGATACAACCCTGGTGGCACGGCTGCGCGCGGCGGGGGCCATTCCCCTGGGCAAAACCAATGTCCCCGAAAACTGTGGCGATTATGAGACGATCAATCTGCTCTTTGGGCAGACCAACAACCCCTGGGATGTCACCCGTAGCGCGGGCGGATCGACTGGCGGCGAGGCGGCAATTATTGCGGCGGGTGGTTCGCCCCTGGGCATCGGCACCGATATCGCCGGGAGCATCCGCCTGCCGGCGCACTTTACCGGCATCGTCGGGTTGCGTCCAACCAGTCCATCCAGTTCATCATTACCCCAGGATGGGATCTGGCCGCCGATAGCCGGCCGCTTGGTCAATCTGAACACGGTGGGACCAATGGCGCGCCGGGTTGAGGATGTGGCACTGGCCTTCGACATCATGCGCGAGATGCCGGTACAGCCGCTTGACCTGGGCGCGCTGCAGGGTGAGCGGGTAGCATTCTGGTTTGATGATGGCATCACGCCCAGCAGTAACGCGGTACGCGCAGGTATTCGGGCAGCGGTGGCGGCGCTCAAACGCGCCGGAATGCTCCCGATTAATGGTGGGCCGGCCGCGCGCCGGTTTGCCAATATCGGCTGGGTCAAATACCTGGGAGATGTTGAGCGGCAGGCATGGTCGGCCGGCTTCGGGAATGGGCAGGTCTGGTCGCCGCTGGAGGAGATCGGGCACGCACTGCGGGGACGTCCGCGCATTGCCACGGGCGCGCTGGTGCTCTGGACCGCGATTCACTATGGACGACTGGTGCCCCGGGTCAATGGTGCTGACTGGCGGGAGCGGTTGCGTCGGCAGGTGCATACGCTGATCGGCTCCGGTGGCGTTGCGGTCTGCCCGGTCTTCCCCACGACCGCGCCACGTCACGGCTGGTCAAAGTGGCAGTCTATTCTGCTCAACAACTACCTGACCTGGGTGAACCTGGCCGGCCTGCCGGGTCTGACGGTGCCGGTGGGCCGCGCGGCGAAGAATGGCATGCCGGTGGGCGTGCAACTCGTCGGCGCACCTGACACCGAGCGGACGCTCCTGGCGGCGGGGTTGGTGATTCAGCAGGCGCTGATGCCGGTGTGGCAGGGGCCGCTGCCGACACCCAACCAACCACGCCGCCGCTTGCCTTGACACGCACGCAAACTCATAGTATAACGTTGAACTAATCCGATACAAACTGAATATGCTGATCTGTCCGTTGGGGGAGTCTGGGAAAGCCGGGCTGAGAGGATGACCACCATCGTCATCGACCCCAGGAACCTGATCTGGGTCATGCCGGCGCAGGGAAACGGAGTTCGCAAACCGCTTTTGCTAACGCCGCTCCGTGTGAGGCGGCGTTTCTGTTTTTGCAATTTCCGTAACTCCGCGCCCGCACCTGCACAATCAACCATGGCATACCGTTTGCTTGTACACAACTGCACATAGTGCAGCAGCCGTTTGCTTACACACAGTGGGAGACGGCGCAGTTGTCGCCCGGTCTGTCGTTCTGGCGTGCGCGCCTGAGTTCGATGCAACACCGGGCGAGTTGACCGGAGGAGGCATGCGATGGCTCAGATGATTAGCATAAATGGTGAGTTGCAGGTGTATCAGGCGCAAACTCTACAGGAGTTGCTGGCAGCGAATAAGCTTAACCAGTGTGGGGTTGCCGTAGCGGTGAATGCGCGTATTATTCCACGTGCCCGTTGGTCGCTGACGCAGTTGCAGCCTGATGACCGGGTAAAAATTGTGTGTGCATTTGCGGCACAGACACGAGGATGGGTATGAGAACTATTGACTGGTCCGTCTATATCGTCACAGACGAGCGCGCTGCCGGTGAACGGGCACTCCCGGAGATTGTGCGGGCCGCCATTCAGGGGGGCGCGACGGCGGTGCAACTGCGCGCCAAGGTTGCTACCACCCGCGAGATGGTGGCGCTGGGGCAGGCGCTGCTTGCCGTTACCCGCCCGGCCGGCGTTCCGCTGATTGTGAATGACCGGCTCGATGTGGCCCTGGCGATCGACGCCGATGGCGCGCACGTCGGGCAGGACGATATGCCCACGGCCATGGCTCGCCGGCTCCTGGGACCGGAACGCATCCTGGGTGTGTCGGCGGAAACGGTTGCCCAGGCGCAGCAGGCTGAACGGGACGGCGCGGATTACCTCGGCGTCGGCGATGTCTTTGGCACGCCCAGCAAGCCCGATGCCGGGCCACCCATCGGCGTTGACGGATTAGCCGCAATTGTGCGCGCTGTGCCACTGCCGGTGGTTGCTATTGGCGGCATCACCCTGGAGAATGCGCCCGCAGTGATTGCGGTTGGGGCCGTCGGTGTTGCCGTAATCTCGGCAGTAGTGGGCGCACCCGATCCGGCAGCGGCAGCACGGCAACTGCGGGAACGGGTATCCCTTCCCCGCCATTCTCAAACGTAGGGACGCACTGCTGCGCGTCCGCAGCCCTTCCCCGCAAAAGATATGTAAAAGGAGGCCGGTATGAGCATAGACAACAGCCATATTGCAGAGATATTTGCACAGGTGCATGCGCAAGCGCCCCTCATCCACCAGATAACTAATTTTGTGGTGATGAATGACACGGCCAATATCACCCTACACCTGGGGGCATCGCCGGTGATGGCGCATGCCGCCGAAGAGGTTGAGGAGATGGTCAGCCTGGCCGGGGCGCTGGTGCTCAACATCGGCACGCTCACCCCGGACTGGATCGAAGCGATGCTGCGTGCCGGGCGCAAGGCTAATCAACTGGGCGTGCCGGTAGTGCTGGACCCGGTGGGTGCCGGCGCGACCAGTCTGCGTACCCGGTCGGGCCTGCGTCTGCTGGAAGAGCTGGATATAACGATTGTCCGGGGAAACGCCGGGGAGATCGGCGCGTTGAGCGGGTCGGGCGGCACCGTCCGGGGGGTCGATAGCGTCGAAGGCGTGCATGACCCCGAAGCCGTGGCCCAGATTGCCCGCGCCTGGGGCACGATTGTCGCCGTTACGGGCAAGCGCGACCTGCTCTCCGATGGGCGGCGTACGCTGGGTGTGGACAATGGGCATGCCTGGCTGGCAACGTTGACCGGCACCGGCTGTATGGCAACCACAACCATCGCCGCGTTTGCCGCCGTGGAGCCGGATCGTCTGCTGGCGGCAGCGGGCGGGCTGGCCGTCTATGGACTGGCAGCGGAACTGGCCGCGCCGGAAGCGCGTGGACCTGCCGGCTTCAAGGTGGCCTTTCTCGATCAGGTCTACAACCTGACGCCGGAGCAAATCACCTCCGGGGTGCGCGTTGTGGAACTCGCACCGCCAGCCGCCGGAGAATAAGCCATGCGTATTGCCGATATTGGCGAGTTTCCGCTGATCGAGCGGCTGGGGCAGATCATCGCCACCGAACGCCCCGATCTGCTGGTGGGCCTGGGTGATGATGTTGCGGTGCTGGCGTTGCCGGGTGATGAACTGCTGCTGGCAACCATTGATATCCAGATCGAACGGGTACATTTTCTGCCCGATCTGATCACGCCGGAGCAACTGGGCGCACGGGCACTGGCAATCAACCTGAGCGATATCGCGGCCATGGGCGGGCAACCCTGGTTTGCGCTCGTCTCGCTGGCCTTGCCCGAGGCGACCGAAGTCGCGTGGTTGGAACAGCTCTACCGGGGCATGCGCGCCGCGGCCGACCGCTTTGGGGTTGCCGTGGTTGGCGGCAATATCTCCCGCGCCCGCGCGGAAATTGCCGTCGATGTGGCGCTCCTGGGGCGCATCCGGCGGGAGCAGTTGCTAACGCGGGCCGGGGCACAGCCGGGTGATCGGGTGCTGGTCACGGGGCATCTGGGGGAAGCCGCCGCCGGGCTGCAACTGGCACGCCACCCGGAGTTTGCGCCTGACCCGTCCGACCGGGATTTCCTCCTGGGGCGCTACCTCGCGCCAACGCCACGCGTCCGCGAAGCTGCCCTGATCGCCGGGCAGCGGCAGGCCACCGCCATGATCGATCTGAGCGACGGCCTGAGCAGCGATGTCGGGCACATCTGCGAGCAGAGCCGCGTCGGGGTGCGCATCTGGGCGGCGGAGTTGCCCATTCCGCCGGCCGTGCGGCAGGTCGCCGGGTGGCTCAACCAGCCGGCCTGGCAACTGGCACTGGCCGGGGGCGATGATTACGAACTCTGCTTTACCGCGCCCGCCGCCGCCGCCGCCGAACTGGCGACCCGGGTTGCTCAGGAGACCGGCACGCCGGTGACAATCGTTGGCGAGATCCTGCCGGCGAAGCATGGGCACCGCTTGCTGCCGGCTGATGGGCAGGAACTGCCGCTGGAAGCTGCCGGCTGGCAGCATTTTCGGCAGTAGGGGTTACGGGTTACGGGTTACGGGTTACAGGTTACGGGTTAACCCGTCCCTTCACACAAAATCTACCCGCGTCCGAAAAAGCGGCGGACTACCGACTACCGACTACGCAGAGAAAGGAACACCAATGTCATTATCGCAGGAGTTGTGGCAGGCCAACCAGGATCTGGCATCCGCCTGCCTGGATCATCCCTTCGTGCAGAATATCGCCAGCGGTGAACTGCCGCACGAGCGGTTCGCCTACTACGTGGGTCAGGACGCTTTCTTCCTGGAGGCGTTTGCGCGCGCCTACAGCATCGCCGCCGCCCGTGCTCCCGACTGGGAAGGCTTTCGTACCCTGCATACGCTGGTCGGGGGCGTGCTCGAGGAACTGCAACTGCATGCGAAATACGCCGCCGCCTGGAAGGTCAATATGCACAAAGTTGAGCCAGGACCGGCCACCCGCCGCTACACCGACTTTCTGCTGGCAACCGCCTGGGGCCACGATACCGGCCTGACCACCGTTGCCATGCTGCCCTGCATGCGGCTGTATGCCTTCCTGGGGCAGGAGTTGGCCCGCGACGGCATCCCCGATCATGACTATGCCGACTGGATTCGCACCTACAGCGACCCGGCCATTATGGATCTGGCAGGCCAACTGGCACAGTTAGCTGACCGCTACGCCGGCGATACCCCGTTGGTGCGCTCAACCTACCGCTACGCCATGCTGTGCGAACGCGATTTCTTCCAGGCAGCCTGGGAATACAAAAAACGAGGTTGAGCAAAAGATGGAACTACCCGGCCTGCTCCTGCTGATTCTGACAACCGCTCTGTTTGCGTCTATCGGTATTCGCTACAGCCGCAACCGGCAGGTATCACTTGAGGATTTTATTACTGCGCGGAACAGTGCCGGGTTTGGCGCAACGTTCGCCACCCTGGTCGCCTCCGGCATGGGCGCATGGATTCTCTTCTCACCCGCCGAAGCCGCGATCACGGGCGGTATCACGGCGCTGATCGGCTATGCCCTCAGCAGCGCATGTGCCCTGTTTGTCTATGCCTGGCTGGGGCAGCGCCTGCGGAGGATGATGCCCGCCGGGCACTCCATCGCCGAGTATGTCTTTTACCGCTTTGGTGCCGGTATGTCCCTGCTGGCGCTGCTCATAACCGCATTTTATATGAGCGTGTTTTTAACCGCCGAGTTGACCGGCATTGCGCTGGCGGTGCAGATGGCATTCGGCATTGCGCCGGGGATCACCGCCACCGTGATTGGGGTTGGTACCCTGGCCTATACCGCTGTCGGGGGTCTGCGCGCGTCGATCTTTACCGACAGAATCCAGAACTGGCTGATCCTGCCGCTGCTGGCGCTGGTCTTTCTCGGCAGCCTCTTCTTTCTCGGGGGGGTTCAGCCGGTCGCCGGCCGGATCACACAGAACGCGCCACAGTTGCTTAACCTGCGTTCGCCGGCGGGAATTGAGTATGGGGCGACCCTGCTGATTGCCATTGTCAGCGCCGAGTTGTTTAACCAGGCCAACTGGCAGCGGGTCTATGTTGCGCAAACCACTCAAACAATGCGCCGATCATTTTTAACCGCCGGCTTCACAGTTCTGCCAATCATTCTGGCCGTGGGCATGTTTGGTTTCTTCGCCGTAGGAACCGGCGCGGCGGATACGCCTTCCGTAGCGCTGATTGCCTTTATTATCGCAGCAACGCCGACCTGGATTTTACTGGTGACGATGGTCCTGGGGATCACGCTGGTGATGAGCAGTATGGATACCATGCTCAATGGGTTGGTCAGTCTGTTTACGGTCGATCTGGCGCGGCTGCGGCCTCAGCTTGAGCAGCCGCGCCTCCTGCGCCATGCCCGCTGGTTGACCGTGCTACCGGCAGTGCTGGCGATGCTGGTTGCGACCCAGGGATACAGTGTGCTCTACCTCTTCCTGGTGGCGGATCTGGTCTGTGCGGCGGCAGTCTTTCCAACCTACTACGGTCTCTTCGCGCGCCGCTTTTCCGGGACGGCGGCTATGATTGCCACGCTTGTCGGTATTATCGCGGGCGCGTTCTATTTTCCCGATCCGAGCTTTAGCCGGGGTAGTCTCTTTCAGAGTTTTTTGATCGCCTTTACCGTTCCGGCGCTGCTCTCGCTGCTGCTGGGGCAGTTGCGCCTGGGCGAACGGTTCGATTTTCAGCGCCTCAAGGAGCGCGTGGTTGCTATCGGCGAGTGATGCGCTGGACGATACAGGAGCAAAACTATGCAAACCAATACACGCCATGTGGCGTATGCCGTGGTTCTGGTAGCGCTTGGCGTCGCGCCGGCACCCTTCACTTCGCTCCCGATTGGCATTGCCCGGGTCAACCCGACCCAGCACTTTGTCAATATTATTGCGGCGGTGCTGCTGGGGCCATGGTGGGCGGTCGGCATCGCCGCGATTATCAGCATTATTCGGAATGCGCTGGGCGTCGGGACGGTGCTGGCCTTTCCCGGCAGTATGATTGGCGCGTTCCTGGCCGGGTATCTCTATCGCTACACGCGCAACCTCTACCTGGGCGCGCTGGGCGAGATTGTCGGCACCGGCATCATTGCCGCGCTGGTCAGCGCGCTGCTGATTGCACCGATCTTTATGCAGCAGGAGACGGCCATCGCCGCGCTGGTCGCCTCGTTCCTGGGCAGTACCATTCTGGGGACCGTACTTGGCATCCTGGCGCTGCGCCTGCTTGAGCGTACCGGCTTTGTGCAACTGCGACCTGAGTCAGTGAGTACCTGACCGATGCTTGTCATTCGTCACCTGGCGTTTACCTATGCCGGGGCAGAGTCGCGCCCGGTGCTGGCCGATATCTCGCTGGATATCGTGCCGGGAGAGTATGTGCTGCTCTGCGGCGCTGGCGGATCGGGCAAATCAACGCTCTGCCGTACCTTCAACGGCCTGATCCCGCATTTTCATGAAGGCACCATGCAAGGAGAAGTCCAGGTCGCCGGGAGGGATACCCGCACGCATTCGGTGGGCGATCTCTTTGCCCATGTCGGCCTGGTCTTCCAGAATCCGCAGGCACAGCTTTTCAACAGCACGGTTGAGCGCGAACTGGCCTTTGGCCTGGAAAGCCTGGGCCTGCCGCGTGACGAAATCCGGCGGCGCGTAGCGGAAAGCGCCGAACTGGTCGGCATTACCCATCTACTGTCGCGCCCACCCGGTCAACTCTCTGGCGGTGAGCAACATCTGGTAATCATTGCCGGCATGCTGGCGCTACGTCCCCGGTTGCTGGTCCTGGATGAGCCTTTCGCCAACCTTGATCCGGCGAATGTGCGGCGCATCCTGACAGCGCTCCGCGCGATCAACCGGCGCGGCACCGCGATTGTGCTGACCGAGCACCGGCTGCAGTATGCGCTTGCCGAGGTTAGTCGCCTGATTGTGCTGCACCAGGGTCGCATTGTGCAGGATGGCCCACCGCGTGCGGTGCTGCAGGCGGATGTCACCGCCTACGGCCTGAATCTGCCGCCCGTGGTGCGCATTGCGCACCACCTGGGGCTGCCGGAGATGCCGCTCACGGTAGACGAGTTGATAACGGCACCGGGGGAGGCAGCAATCCCGACCGAGCTGCTACCCCAACGACCAGATGTTGAGGTGTTGCCGGGCCCGCCGGTTGCGCAGTTTGAGCAGGTCAGCTTTGCGCTCGGTGGCCGGGATATCCTGCGCGACATTAATCTGGACGTTTACGCCGGTGAGTGCCTGGCAATTGTTGGCGCAAACGGCGCGGGCAAAACCAGCCTGATCCGGCATCTGAATGGTCTGCACCGGCCTACGCAGGGGCGCGTGCTGCTACGGGGGCAGGTGACCCGGCGAGCGCGGGTATCGCAGTTGGCGCGGCAGGTCGGGCTGGCCTTCCAGAATGCGAATGACCAGTTCTTCAAATTCCAGGTCTGGGATGAGATCGGCGCGGGGGCGCGCACCCTCGGACGCTACGACGAAGCCTGGCTGCACGAACTGGCGGCGCTGTTCCGCCTGGAGCCGCTGCTGACGCGGCCACCCTACCGCCTGAGCGAGGGCGAGAAGAAGCGGGTGGCCTTCGCCGCGGCACTGGCAGCGCGTCCGGACATCTTGATCCTGGACGAGCCAACCGCCGGTCAGGATGGGCACTTTCGCCGGACGCTGGGCGATCTCCTGCACCAGTTGCGGCTGCGCGGGCAGACGATCCTGCTGGTGACACACGATCTCGACTTTGCGGAACAGCATGCGAGTCGCTGGCTACTGCTGGCGGCGGGCGAAGTGCTGGCAACTGGGCCACCCTGGGAAGTTATGGCCGATAGTGCGGCGCTGGCGCGGGCACATCTGGAGCCCACCCAGGCATTTCACCTGCATGCCGCGCTATCCGCATGCGCCGCACAGCACAAGGTTTGATACCAATAATCATGGCTCTACGAGCCACCAGGAAGCATGAAAATGAGCGGTCAGTACATGCGTGCTGAATACAGCCTATTTTCAGAGGAATGTGCCATCACACCAGCAATCAACGGGAATGGACGCAACGGGCGCAACGGCGGCACGTTCCCGAGTACCATCTCTGCGTCCTCGGTGTGCTCTGTGGCTATGATAACAAATTGGTATGAGGTTTGCGCATGGTTCCGTTAGATCCACGCACAAAACTGGGGCTGACCCTGCTCTATGCCACACTGCTGGTGCTGTCGGTGCAACCGGCCTGGCTGCTGGCCGAGTTGGGGGTGTTGCTGCTGCTGATTCTGGCACTTCGCGCGGGATGGCGCTACCTGCGCTGGCTGCGCCTGGTCGGGGCGATGACACTCTTCTGGTTTGTTATCGCCTGGTGGTCATTTGACCTGGCGACCGCCGCGCTGACCAGCCTGCGCCTGCTCAGTCTGACCTCGGTCTTCTTTCTCTTCTTCCAGACCACCACGCCGGAAGATCTGGGCAATGCGCTGGTCAAGACGGGACTGCCCTACGCCTTTGCATTTGTCCTCAGCAGTTCGCTCCAGTTTGTGCCGGTGATCAGCCGCAAAGCGCAGAACATCATTGACGCGCAGCGTGCGCGGGGCATCCCGCTGGAGCCGGGATGGGCGGCGCTACGCCACTATCCGGCCCTGCTGGCCCCGCTGCTGATCCAGTCCTTTCAGTTGGCCGATGAACTGGCCGAAGCACTGGAGGCACGCGGCTTTGCCCGGGCGGGACGCACCTTCTGGCGGGACTACCGCATGCGGTTCCACGACTGGCTGGTCCTGGTCGGGGCCGCACTGATCCTGACCGCAGCAATCCTGCTGCGCTGAGTGAGTCTGACATTTGAACAATTCTGGAGAATAAACTTATGAAGAAAGTATTGACAATCGCCGGTTCTGATTCGGGCGGCGGCGCGGGGATTCAGGCCGATCTGAAAACCTTTGCTGCACGCGGCGTCTACGGCATGAGCGCCCTGACCGCCATTACATCGCAGAACACGCTGGGGGTGCAGGGCGTGTTTACCCTGCCCGCCGAACTGGTTGCGCAACAGATCGACGCGGTGATGAGTGATATCGGCGCGGACGCCTGGAAGACCGGCATGCTCGCCAATGCCGCCATTATTCAGGCGGTGGCCGAACGGGCGCGGCACTACGGCGTGCAACGGCTGGTGGTAGACCCGGTGATGGTGGCGAAGGGGGGCGATCCACTACTCCAACCGGAAGCACGCGACGCCCTGATCGCCGAACTACTGCCGCTGGCCTATGTGATCACGCCTAACCACCACGAGGCCCAGGTGTTGACCGGGCAGGAGATCCGCACCGTGGCTGATGCGCAGGCGGCGGCGGTGGCGATCCATCGCATGGGTGCGCACAATGTGGTGGTCAAGGGGGGCCATCTGCCCGCAGCCGAAGATGCTGTGGATGTATTCTACGATGGGCAGGAGTGTGTAACGCTGCATGCGCCGCGCCACGCGACCCGTAACACCCACGGCACCGGCTGCACCTTCGCCTCGGCCATCGCCGCCGAGCTGGCGCAGGGGCACCCGGTGCGGGAAGCCGTCCAGCGCGCCAAGACCTACCTGACCGCGGCCCTGCGCGCCGCCGATGCTATGCAGATCGGGCAGGGCCATGGACCGCTGAACCACTTCCTGGGGCAGACTGTTGTCCTGCCGGATGAGTAGTGAATATGGATGGAGTGCGGCTGCCATGCTGCCGCTTGCGGCTTGCCGGGGAACCTCGTGCGCCTGCGTGAAGTAGAAGAACGGTGCATCGAATGCACCCTACGGCTGATACCAATCTGACTTCCAAACGGCAAAGACCAGACGAACCACGAAGCACACGAAGGAACACGAATGGCGGCACATCGGGTGTAATCACATGTGTACGTCATGTTCATTGCTTCGTGCGCTTCGTGGCCTTCGTGGTTTTCTTGCAGGTTTGACCGCAAATTGATATGATGTGTAATCAATGCCGTTGCGCTGAAGCGAGTGCGCGTGAGGATTGCATAGGGGCGAAACCTCTTTCGCCCCTACTGGGACTGACTTGCTGTTCGCAGTTGTTCCACTTCAGCCAGGATCTGCGCCAGCTCCTCCTGGGCAATCCGCATGCGCTCAATCTCCACAATCATCTCCCGATGCCGGCGGACCAGCCAGGCCATGATATCGTCGGCCACCTGCTGCCCCAGCCGCACCGCGCTGTCGAAGAAGTCATAGTTGACGCCGCGGTGCGGATCGTACACCTCGCTCTGTAAAAACTCGGCCAGGCGTTGATCGCGCCGGCAGTGCTGGTCGCGCACATAGATAAAACAGGGGCGGCCCAGCTTGCGCGCGTGGCGATACTCCTGCACCGTCACCTCGCCATATTTGCGCCAGAAGAGCCCGACATAAATATCGGCAATCTCCGTTTCGCGCAGTGATGTCTCAATCACGCTCTCCGGGCGCGCGCCCGCCCGGGCCTCATGGATCCAGGCATCGATCCCACGCTCAATCAGATTCCGGGCGACAAACTCACGCACATCGTACAACTCAAGCATATCCGAGCTGATAAACACCTTGAGCTTATCACCAATCGGCGCAGTGGAAAAAGAGCGGGCTGTGAGTCCTTGTGACAGCCATGCAATGCGGGCCTGAATACCTTGCAGCCACTCACTGTTGCCGGGCCGTTCAATCATGTTGCGCATCCTCTGGTCGAGCTGACAACCGCTTGCATCTGTTCGTTCGGGGGGATCGGCTCCATCGACGGCATACGACCGGTTCATACACTTCGTGGTATCCGCTTGCGCATTGCACAGACAACTGCTCACGGCCATGCCGGTTATTTCTGCCGGATTATCCGGGTGATGGAAGGGCGCAGCGCATTCACAGATAAAAGATTGTGGTAAAGAACCTGTGCATTGGTTTTGATGAAAAGATGTCATAATGTGTTGCGTATGATTGGCATGTATACTACCGGACACTGGTTCGGTATACAACGTGAAAAAGCAGCAAAACCTTCTAATGATACAACGATAGCTTTGTCCAAAATTCGCAATACCGTTCCAGCAATTTTAAGAAATTTTCAACAACTGAATTGTGCCGCACCGGTCTGCACCCGGGTGCAACAGCGCGCTGTGGTATACTACGGGCATTATCCCGATGCCGGTCGTGAAAGGAACCACGTTGTGCAAATTGCTGAGAATGTGTATCAGGTTGCGCCGGATGTCTACTGCGTCCGGCTGGCGCTGCCCTTTGCGCTGAGTAGCGTTAACGGCTACCTGCTGCGCGGGGATGCCGGCTGGACTATTCTCGATACCGGTCTGCACTGGCCGGAAGGTGCTGCGGGCTGGCATGCGGCATTTGCAGCGCTGAACATCAGGCCGGCCGCTATCCAGCAGATTGTGCTGACCCATTTTCACCCGGATCACTACGGTATGGCCGGCTGGTTACAGCAGTGGGGCCAGTCTGCGGGAACGGGATATACGCCACCCGTCCGGATTGCACCGCGCGAGGCCGAGTTGTCCCGGATGGTCTGGGATCTGCCCGCAGATCAGCCGGAGCCGATGACCGCCTTCTTCCTGGCCTGGGGCGTACCGGAAGATCTCACCCTGGAGATGTCGCGGGGCGTGGCCCACCTCCGCCAGATGACGCTGCCGCATCCCACACTTACCCCCCTGGAGCCGGGAACGACGCTGCCCATCGGCAACCGCGAGTTTCTTGCCATCCAGACGCCGGGGCATAGCGATGGACATCTGGCATTTTATGACGCGGAGGATCGTCTGCTGCTGTGTGGCGATCATCTGCTGATGAAAATCACGCCGCACATCGGCACCTGGCCTGAGAGTGAACCGAACCCGCTAGGCCGTTATCTGCTCTCGCTGCGCCGGCTTGCGCAGTTGGATGTGCGCCTGGCATTGACGGGGCATGGCGCGTTTATTTCCGACTGGCACGCGCGGCTGACCGAACTTGAACAACATCACGCCATGCGACTGGCGCATATGCTGAAAGCGGCTGGTTCGGGTGCGACCGCATTTGAGGTCTGCACCCGGGTATTTGACTTCAGCCGGCTGACCCCGCATGAGATCCGCTTTGCTATTGCCGAAACGATATCCCATCTGGAGTTACTGGTTGACCGGGAGCAGTTGCAGCGTGACAGTAGCGGGCTTACGCCGCGCTATCTGACCGCGTGAGCGCAGATTCCGGAATAGTGAGAATTGGTGACAAGGAGAAAATAGTGTCTGAATCAATGCATGTAATTGTGTGTACATTTGATGCGTCAGCGGCAAATGCCGGGCAGATCCGGCATGCCCTGGAAGTCTGGGACCGGCAGACCAGTATGGTGCGCCTGAAGAATATTGCTGTCGTGCAGAAGAATGCCGACGGCCGGATTACCCTGCGCGAAAAACAGGATATTCACCGGGAGTTGAGTGATGTTGCCGGGATACTCAGCGGTAGCGTGGCCTGGCTGGTCTATGCCATTGCCGGCGCATTTGGCCCCGAAGCCAGCCAGATGGCGCAGTCCCAGACCCGACAGCGGGTCGCCGGTCTGCTGGGGGATACGGGCTTCCCCGACGCGGCCCTGGAGGAGATCGGTATGGCGCTCGATGCGGGCAGCTTTGCGCTGATCACCCTGGTTACGCCGGAGGAGCAGCCGCTGGTGGTCGCGGAACTGGAGCATCTGGGCGGCAAGATCACGCAGCATCTGGTACCGCCCGCTGTGCTGGAAGAATTGGCCCGGCAGGGATCAGGCCAGAACCGGTAAGGCTCCCCCGGCGCACAACATCTGAACGCCGGGAGCAGGCAAGAAAACCGGGGGATCTTTCCCGGCAGGGCCGCAACTACACTCCTACGCGATCTGCCGCACGCGAATCTTCGTGTCACGGCTGGCCGACGCCAGCGTCTGCCCGGATGGATTGAAGGCGACGCTCATCACACCGCTCAGATGCTCGGCAAAGGTGTGCAGCAGCGCGCCATCCTGCGTCCGCCAGAGCCGCACCGTCTTGTCTTCGCTGCCGGATGCCAGGGTGTGGCTGTCCGGATGAAATGCCACGGTATGCACAAAATTCGTATGTCCTTCCAGCGTATGCAACAGCCGCCCATCGCGCATGCGCCACATCAGAATGGAAGGACTACCGCCCCCGGCCGCCAGCCACTGCCCATCGGGGCTGAAGGCTACGCTTAGAACAAAGTTGGCGTAGCCTTCAAGCGTGCGGATCAGCAGGCCATCGGCGACCCGCCACAGACGAACGGCACCATCGTAGCAACCCGCCGCCAGGGTTGATCCGTCAGGACTGAAGGCAATACTGTGGACAAAGCCGGAGGTCAGGATGCTCTCCTTCGTCAGGCAACCATTGTTGTCTACCCGCCAGAGACAGATCACGCCGCCCCAGCCGCCGGAAGCCAGCCACTGCCCGTCGGGGCTAAAAGCCACACACTCGGCGTGTGAAGACCAGGCATCCTGTTTTGTTGCCAGGCTACCCGGGTTGACCCACCACATGCAGATGCGCTCGTCGTCGCTGCCGGACGCCAGCAACTGCCCATCGGGGCTGAACATGATGCTGCGTACATTCCCGCTATGCTGCTCAAGCGAGTAGACCAGGCTCTTATCGTTGATCTGCCACAGTCCAACGGTATGGTCTTCGCCCCCCGCCGCCAGGATCTGACCATCAGGACTAAAGGCCACCGTCAGCACGGGGGTACCCGTCGATAGGGTGTGCAGCAGCGTACCAACCGGCGGTGTGGTTGGTGGCACCGACATGCTGAGTTGCACTTGGGGCGGGTCGGTACGGTTGCCGGTGGTCGTTGTTCCGGATGTGCCCGCTCCCCGGGGCGTCGCCGCAACAATGCCGGAGAGCTGCGGCAGCACGGGCGCTACGGACGCCCCATTACCATTGGTTACCTGCCGGTACGGCTGACTATCACCCTTGACGCTACGTACCACCTCGCGCATTGCCGCCGCACTCGCGGGGCGCTCGTCGATATTCAGGGCCAGTGCGCTCTGAAGCATGCTCGTCACCGCGGCCGGGATCTGGGGGTTAAACTCACATGCCGGACGGAGCGGATCAGCATTCTCGTTGAGCAGGGCCGCAGCGCGTGTGAGGGCATCGGGGGGGCGTACACCGGTGAGCAGGTGGTACAGGGTTGCCCCGAGCGAGTAGAGATCGCTGCGGGGATCGGGCTGCGACCCGCGAATCTGTTCAAGTGGAGCATAGTCCGGTGTAAAGCCGCCGATGTTAATGCTACTACCGGCGGTCACGGTTGCCATATGGGAGAGGGCCCCTTTTGCCAGACCAAAATCCAGCAGAATCACATCACCACGTTCGGTTAACTTCAGATTTTGCGGCTTGATATCCTGATGCATAATTGGTTGCGACTGCGTGTGCAAATAGATCAGCGCATCGAGCAACTGATCCGCCCAGCGCACCACCCAGGTCAGCACATCGTCAGCGGGGAACTTCCCGCCGTTGCGACTCAGCAAACCGGCCAGGTCGTCACCGGGGATAAACTCCATCACCAGGAACTGCCCGTTCTCTTCGGCAAAATGGTCACTCACCTTGGGCAGCGTGGGGTGGCGCAGGCGCGCCAGGAGTTGCGCCTCACGCTCGAAGGCCTTGCGCATATTTTTGTCGGTCAACAAGGTTTGCTTCAGGGCCACGGTACAATCCAGGCGGGTATCGGTGGCCTGATAGACCGCACCCATACCCCCTTTGCCGATCGGACGTATTATAAGATAACGATCTTGTAAGAGCATATTGGAAGCTAGCATACCATTTCTCTCATCTACAACGTACTGGTTCGGCGTAAACGTGCGTATCACTGGTATCTGAAGAGGTCAGTAGTATGACACAGGCTAATATCTCGTCTACTTCCGGCCTGTTCTTCGCTATTTATTATAAACCTTCGTCATTACCAGAGGTGTAACCAGCACAACTCACGCGGACCATGCTATCGCCGGCCCGGCTGCTTTTCGACTGAGCAAACATCCGGTTTGAACACCTCTCAGGTCCAGGCTTTTTGTGGTAGGGACGCGCTTCTGCGTGTCCGCAGCTTACCGATACGGGAAATAAAACAGCCCGGATATGCCATCCAGGAATCCCGGCTTTAGCCGGTGGATGTCTGCCGGGACTGTGGCCTACTGTCGGGAACGCCGGGACCGGCTGAAGCCGGGAATCCCGATCAGTGATGTCCGGATTACAAATTTAACGCTTATTACCTGGCGGGGTTATGGCCGCAAAAACACCGCCGCCCCAGGTGGTATACCCGGGGCGGCGGTGTTGCGTCGTCTACACTATCTTCCTTGACTGCATTATAGCATGCCGGTCCTGGTATGTAGGTTCAGTTTGAGTAATCGGTTAGTAACTGAACATGAAACAGCACTCCTACGTGAGACATCTCACGTAGGAGTGCTGTGCATTCAACCGTTTATCAACCGTTCATCAATCAGGAAGCTGCGTGAATATGCAGATTAACTTCCCGGCGGCGCGGCGGTCGGCGTAGGCGGCTGCGGCGTTGGTATCGCCGACACCCCCTCTTCAGCAATAATGCTTATGGCGCGGTCAATCGGGATATGGACCATCCCGCCCGGCTCATCCATCCAGCCATAACTGCTCAAGAGTTCCTGTTCGCCGGCTTCAAGCTGCCGCCACTCGTTCAGGTTGCCGGTGCTGACCCGGGGGAGAACCGGCTCGGTGGGCAGATTACCCAGCACCAGCACAAACACGCTGAACAGAACAAAGGCAACGAGTGCCCCGGCCAACATAACGACGGCTGAGGGTCCGCTTCGGCTATCTTTCATGATGCTTAATGCCTCCTCAAGGTCGTCAAGACGACAAAGTTGGGATCATTCACTGACAGTATCGGTCGGCGCTTCAGCAACGCCAGGAAGAGCGCTACCCAGATGCCGCCAATACCCAGCGGTGCCGCAATGCTCAACCAGTTAAACCCACTAATAGTTTCCGCGAAGAATGGCTCGATCATCCAGTAGAGATCCACCAGGCGAATAAGGATCAGGAAGAGCGCGATCCAGACCAGCGTGCTGACACTCCGCTTCAGGCGGCGCGAGAGCAGGACAAAGAATGGCACAAAGAAGTGGAAGAGCATCAAAGCCCATACCACCAACTGCCACCCGCCCGAACTGCGCGTGATGTAGTAGGGAACTTCCTCGGCCAGGTCACCAGACCACTGGATGATGTACTGGCTGAAGGACATGTAGGCCCAGAGGATCACGAACCCGAACATCAGCTTGCCGATGTCGTGAATATATTTGGGCGTAATCACCTCCGAGAGCGGCTCCCGGTTCGAGAGCAGCGCCAGCATCACAATCATCAGCGCCAGCGTAGACAGCCCCTGACTGACCATGAAGATGACCCCGTAGATCGACGAGAACCAGTGGGCATTCAGTGACATCACCCAGTCCACCGAGGCGAAGGTCATGGTCAACACATACAGGACAATACCGGAGCCGCTCAACCAGCGCATCCGCGCTGCCAGGGCCGGGTTATTCGTGCGATCCTGATCGAGCGAGAATTTGCAAATCAAGACCGCCCAGACGATCCAGATAAAGAAGTAGATGCCGGCCCGAATTGCAAAGAATTGCGGATTGAGATAGGCCGCCTTCTCCTGGATAATTTCATCGCCTGCAACATAGGATGGGTCCGCCCACTTATAGAGATACTGCTCTGTCGCCATGTCGCCAAAAACAGTGAGCAGGATCGGAATAAAGAAGAGCGCCATCAGTGGGAGGGTCATCGCCGCCGACTCCAGGATACGCCGGAGAATTAACCCCCACCCACCACCGGCCAGATGATGGATCATCATCAGCGCCAGGCTACCGAGCCCGAACCCGAGCACATACATGTAGCCAAACAGGTAGGAATGGTAGAACTGCTTCAGGTCGATGGACGCGCCCAGCGCACAGAGCGCCAGCCCGACCAGCCCGACGCCCAGCGCCGTAACCTGGACGACATTGAGCGAAATACTCTTGACTCTCTGGTTCAGGTTCATTGTTCCGCCCCCTGCTCATTCTCAGGTGTTGCCTCGGGTGTATCCTCACCTTCCGGCATTGGTGTTGCCTCGGGCATATCCTGGCCTTCCGGCATTGGTGTTGCCTCGGGCGACTGGCTCTGCAGCTCCTGCTGCATGTCGGCCGGCACGGAGTCGAGCGTTGCATGCTGGCTCAGTTGCAGTGCGCGGATGTAGGCAATAATTGCCCAGCGATCCTCGGGCGCAATCTTATGCGCGTAGGGATACATGTAGCGGTAGCCATTGGTAATGACATCATAGAAATGTCCTACCGGCGTGGTGCGCAGTCGATCCGAGTGGAAGTTCGCCGGAGGAACGCCACCCCGCCGCCAGACCATGCCGTTGCCATACCCCGCCAGACCGTGGCACGGCACACAGTTAATGTTGTAGACCTCCTGACCGCGCGCCAGGGTTTCTTCCGTCACCGGAATCGGAATCTCGGTTCCGACCTGCCCATTGCGCATCCCGGTCATGAAGTATTCATCGTACAGCACTTCATCAACGGCAACCGTGTTATCAACCGGCTTGCGGGCAGACCGGCCATCCTCAAAGAAGGTGCTGGTCTCCAGCGGCTCATACTTGGGCTGGTCGTACATATCCCGGTGACACCCCGTGATAAAGATGATCAGCAGGAGCGGAATCCAGCCGGTACGCACCACCTGCATCAACCGTGGGGATCGCTGTTGGTTTCGATTTCTCAATTGCATAACGACCCCCTTATGGCTCAACCTCGACCACGCGCTGTGGTCCCAGGCTTTGCAAAAACTGACGTGTCCGGTTGGGATCGAACTTGGGATCTGAAGCCTCGATACACAGGAAGAAGCGATCCTGTGAAGCCCGCTCAAATCCCGGAACATTGAAGACCGGGTGATAGGGCATAGGCAGGCCATTCAGCGCAATCATACTGATCACGGCGGAGAAGGCCGCCAGCAAGATCCCGGACTCAAAGGTAATCGGAATAAACGAGGGCCACCCGGTAATGTTGGGGGGCCGACCACCCACATTCAGCGGGTAGTCGATGGTCATCGCAATCATTTGGAGGATGAAGCCGCTGAGCGCCCCGGTTACGCCCCCGATCAGGACGAAGAGGGGCACGCCCGTGTTGTGTGGGCTGACGTACTCCATGACCTCCTCAACCGGGAAGGGGGTATAGGCATCCATGTCCATAAACCCTTCCTCGTGTGCGCGATGTGTCGCTTTAATAATGGCCTCGGCGTTATCAAATTCTGCCATCAGGCCATATAGAGAAGGCGTCGCCATAGTGTCACACCTCGATGCTTTCCAGGTAGTCGAACTAATCGGCTGCCGATGTTGCTGCCGCTTGCTGGAGCTTATGTTCTTTCTCGTCTTCCTCAAACTTGAGCAGACTCATCTCAAAGATGTTGATCATCGGCAAGAAGCGGATGAACAGGAAGAAGAGCGAGAAGAAGAGCCCGAACGATCCAATATAGAGTGACCAGTCCCAGAATGTCGGAATGTAGAGATCCCAGGACGAGGGCAGGAAGTCACGATGCAGACTGGTGATAACAATCACAAAGCGTTCCAGCCACATACCGACGTTGAAGATGATTGATAGAACGAACAGGACCGGCAGGTTCTGGCGGAAGAACTTGATCCAGAGTAACTGCGTCAAGAGCCCGTTGATCAGAATCAGAGCCCAGTAGTAGGGTGCGTACGGACCAATCATCCGATTCAGGACCATGTACTGTTCAAACTCATTGGCGCTGTACCAGCCAAAGAAGACTTCCATGAGGTAGCCATAGAAGACTATCGAGCCGGTGACGAGCATAACCTTCGCCATGTTGTCAAAATGCTTCATGGTGAAGAAGTTTTGTAACCCATACCAGCGCCGGAGCGGGATCATCAGCGTGACGACCATCGCAAAACCGGAGAAGACAGCGCCGGCCACAAAGTAGGGCGGGAAGACCGTGACATGCCATCCCGGTACCTGTGCGACAGCAAAGTCAAGGCTAACAATACTATGGACCGAAACCACCAGCGGTGTTGACAGACCGGCCAGCAGCAGGTACGCCATCTCGTAGCGATGCCAGTGGCGCGATGAACTGCGCCATCCCAGCGACAGGAAGCTAAAGATGACCCGGCGAATGCCGGTTGAGCGGTCCCGAATAATCGCAAAGTCCGGGATCAGACCGATCAGCCAGAACAGCAGCGACACCGTTCCGTAGGTCGAGATAGCGAACACGTCCCAGGCCAGCGGGCTGCGGAACTGGGGCCACATCCCCATTGTGTTGGGATAGGGAATCAGCCAGTAGAACAGCCAGGGACGGCCCAGATGGAGGATCGGATACATACCGGCACAGGCGACCGCGAAGAGGGTCATTGCCTCAGCCATACGGTTGATTGAGTTACGCCATTTCTGCTGGAAGAGCAGCAGAATCGCTGAGATCAGCGTTCCGGCGTGACCAATACCGATCCACCAGACGAAGTTGATAATCGCAAAGCCCCACGCCACCGGGATGTTCAATCCCCAGATGCCTGTACCTCGGGCGAAAAGCCAGATAATCGAGATCAGGTACATCATCAGCAGGACGAAGGCAATTGCGAAGCCGACAATCCAGCCTCGGGGCGTCTTGGGCACGTCGGTCATGGGGATACCGCTGATCTTCTCGGTAATCCCGCTGTAGGTTTGCCCTGGCCCTATGATGGCTTCGGATGATTGAAGTCGTTCGTCTCGTTGCATCACACTACTCCGTCCCATGCCCATCTGCGGGCGCTACTTCTTCAGGCGTGGTGCCGTGGTCTTCCTCAGGCGCAGGGCCGTGATCTTCTTCCGGCGCAGGGCCGTGATCTTCTTCCGGCCCGGTGCCATGGTCTTCTGCCGGTACCAGCGGCGCGAGTATTGGGTGCGGGTTCCGCACATCCGCCAACCAGGTTGTGCGCGGCTGGATGTTCAGCTCTTCCAGCATAATGTAGTTCAGCGGTTCGGCCTTGAGTTTGCGCACCTGGCTTTCGGGATCATTCAAGTTGCCGAAGACGATCGCGCGGGTCGGGCAGGCAGCCTGGCAGGCGGTCTGCACTTCACCATCGTTGATCTCCCGATTCTCAACATTGGCCTGGATGCGCGCTGCAACAATCCGCTGGATGCAGTAGGTACACTTCTCCATCACGCCCCGGTTGCGCACCGTTACGTCCGGATTGCGCATCAGCTTCAGGCTCTCTGTTTGCCGATCAGTGTATTGCAGGAAGTTAAAGCGCCGGACTTTGTACGGGCAGTTGTTGGAGCAGTACCGCGTGCCGACACAGCGGTTGTAGATCATGTTGTTGATGCCCTCGTCGTCGTGAACCGTGGCGGCCACCGGACAAACCACCTCGCAGGGGGCTTTCTCACAGTGGACACACATCATCGGCTGGAAGTGAACCGTGGGATTATCCGGATCGCCCGTGTAGTAGCGATCAATCCGCAGCCAGTGCATTTCCCGCGCTTTGAGTACCTGCTCCTTACCGACAACCGGAATATTGTTCTCGGCCTGGCATGCAATCGTACAGGCGTTACAGCCGATACAGGCCGTCAAATCGACCACCATACCCCAGGCATGCGGCCCGCCATACTCGTAGTCGGGATAGATTGAATGATATTCATGGCCGTGGGGCATAAATGGCGGATGCTCCGGATCTTCGCGCAGTGACGCAAGCGTACCCGACACAACCAGATGCCGCCCGGCCATCGTGGCATGGTCCTGCGTACAGGCCAGGGCGTAGCTCTCGCCTGTGGGCCGGAGTTCTCCGTAGGTAAACCAGGGTGCATCGGTTGTCCGAATGCTGTAGGCATTAAAACCTACGCCACTCGACACGCGTCCGGTGAAGGCCCGGCCATGCCCCAGGTAGACCGTTACAGCATTATCGGGGTGCCCCTCCAGGATCCAGACTGACGCGCGGACGCTGGTGCCGGCGGCACGCACCTCGACCACATCGTTAGGACTCAGACCGAGCGTTTCTGCGGTGCGCAGACCGATGAGCGCGGCATTGTCCCAGGTCAGCTTCGTCAGCGGGTCGGGCAGTTCCTGGAGCCAGCCGTTGTTGGCAAAGCGACCATCCCAGATCGTCGGGTCGGGCTGGAACATAATCTCGATCTGGCCCTCCGGCGGCGCGGTCATTTCGCCGGCAAAGCCACTCTGGAGTGAAACCGACTTCACCGTTGCGCCCGTCCCGGCGACGATACCCGCACGCAGCGCCCGGTTCCAGAAGGTCTCGAAATCGCCCTCGGCCAGGTTCTGGTTCTGCCAGTAGCTCCGCACAATGTCGTAGCCGGACACCCCCGCCTGTCCCAGGAAGACCGCAACCAGTTCGTGGGCCGATTTCCCGCCGTAGAGCGGCTCGATAATCGGCTGCACGATGGAGGCCACACCATTGAAGGAGAGCGCATCGCTCCAGGACTCCAGGAAGTGGGCGCCGGGAAGATGCCAGGTTGCCAGTGCTGAAGTCTCATCAAAGAAGAGGCTCTGGTGAATGGTCGTTCCCACGTTGGCAAGTTTCGACCCAAAGTCCAGGTCGGCCGGTGCATCATAGACCGGGTTGCCGCCGATGATCAGCAGCATCTGCACCTCGCCGGCCTCCATCGCCGTGACCAGCTCGCGCAGGGACTCGGTCTGGTTGACCGGGTTGGCTTCGACCGGTTCGATATAGACCACGGTGGTACCGACATTGCCCAGTTGCTGGTTGATAGCGTGGGCCAGCGCATGCACAACGGGTGGCTGGTTGTCGCCGGCCAGGACCAGGCCGGCTCCCTGGTTCTCCTGGAGGTCGCTCACCAGCACGTCGATCCACTCGGTCGAAACGGCAGCGGGCAGTTCGGGGGCGGTGACATCGGCAACACCCACGCGCTGCGCTACCACCCGCGCCACCGCTTCGATTTCGCTGGCCCGCAGCGGCTGCCGATGGTCGGCGACTGAACCGGTGATCGACGGGGTACTCTCCACCACGTAGAGGCGGTTCATCTCAAGATTGTCCCGGCGTACCCGGCGCCGGCTCATAAACTCCCGTGCATAGCGCACCGAGCCGGGATCATTCAGCAAGAAGTTTGAGTCGAGCGAGAGGATCACATTGGCCTGGCTGAAACGGTAAATATTGTCGGTAAACTCACCAAAGGCCAGTTGCGCGCCCTGCCGTACGTTATCGTTCCCAACCGGATCATAGCTGTGCCACTGCGCCGATGGGAAGGCCTCCTGGAGCGCCTGCATCTGGCTTGCCAGGGTCGGCGATGTCACCGTCTGGGTCAGGATACGCAGTCCTGCGCCACCCGCCGCCCGGAGTTCGTCCAGTTGCGGGCCGATGGTGTTGACAAAGTTGTCCCAACTGCTGACGACATCACCCTGCCGCACGTCCTGGGAGCGATCCGGATCATACATCGTCAGCAACTCAGCCTGCGTAAACACATCGGCTGCGCCCAGGCTGGCGGGATGTTCCGGGTTACCACTAATGAATGTTGGCCGTCCCATATGACTCTCGACCAGCACACCCATAGCGTAGCCGCGTGACGTTGCGACTGAAGCATAGTAGGCCGGGATGCCTGGCGTGAGATATTCCTGCTCCGGCTTGGCGTTCGTGTAAGGTGCAATCCGCTCAACCGGCTGGCGGCGACACGAGGTCAGCCCGGCCAGGGCCAGCGATGCGCCCATGATCTTCAGGAACGTGCGTCGGCTCAGCGAGTCGTCCCATTCTGCCGCCCCCTGGGGGAACTCACGATGCAGGAACTCCTGAAATTCCCGGGTTTCGGCAACTTCTTCCAGGCTGCGCCAGTATTGCTGGCCTTTGGCCCCGGCGAGACGTTCGCGGATCTGCGTCAGATCAACACGTTCGTTGTCACTGTTTGTTGTCATATGCGTACTACTCTAATTCTATCGATGACAGATATAGCAGTTGCTGAGACGGCTTACGTTAATGTCGTACTCCTTGAGAAGCTGTTGCCCAAGCTCAAGCTGGTCGTCTGGTCGCTGCCACTCCATGTTGTAGACCTCTTCGACCGGACGGAGATACTGTTCCGGATTGCGATGGCAGTCAAGACACCAACCCATAAACAGCCCTTCGGTCTTCCAGACAACTTCCATCTCGTTGACCTGGCCGTGACACTCCGTACAACCGACACCGTTGTTTACATGAACATTGTGGTTGAAGTAAACAAAGTCGGGTAAGTCATGGACGCGCTGCCAGCGAATCGGTTCACCCGTTTCCCAGCTTTGCCAGATGGGTTGAACCCGGGGACTGTCGCGCTTGACCTGGGTGTGACAGGTGACACAGGTCTCGGTTGGCGGAATGTTGGCAAAGTGTGATTGGTCGACGGAGGTGTGACAGTAACGACAGTCGGTTCCGACGACTCCGGCATGCGCATAGTGACTAAACGCAACCGGCTGTTCAATGGCGATGTTTACCTGTCTCCAGAAGTTTGATCGAAAAAATACGATCAAGATGAGCAAAAGCTCTACGGCGATGAGCGCACCAACAAAGATCGTGACGCGAGCTAGCTTGTTGATACGTGGACGAAAGAGTTGAGGTCGTCTTTCCATGTGGGAGCCTTATCTAGAACTAGGTCCACCAGGGGAGGCATCTACCCATTTAATTTGCATAATAGGAAAGTCCTTATGTATTATAAGCACAATTTGTCTTTGTGTCAACCAGGTGCTCTTTGCACAAGTACCACCTCCCATCGGCTTGTTATTGCTTATTATACAATGGCTTGCCCCCACATTATACCACTTCAAGTAATAGACTATGTACAAATAATTCACTTGTGGGTGAATTTCATGCAACTATTTTGCTACAGACGGTCCGCACCGGCATCCAGTGTGCAGGCGGAGGCGCGGCAGCGCTGCTCTCCCGCAACAACCCGATTGCATTTGACAACCGGATGCAAGTGATGTTTCAATAGACATGAATTTATTTCACCCGGAATCGGGACGCGCGGTCGCTGACCGGCCCGCACCCCGATCCGCCGGTTAAGCAACAATAGAGGGAAACACAATGGCAGGCGAGAGAAAGTTCCGACCCCCATCCGGAGCTAAGCCCGGCGGGCTGATTGCCGGGCTAACCTATCCATTCCAGGCGCTGGGGGTGATCAATCGTACCCGCAGCCTGTGGCGCTACATCCTTATACCACTCCTGATCAATCTGTTGGTTGGCGTGGTGCTGTACGCTTCCCTGCTGTTTGCAGGCTTCCGCTTTATCGGCACAACAACGGCAGATTTTCCGGCGGCGTTTCAGGTAATTCTGCAGGCGCTGCTGGGGATCGGGTTGCTGATTGTGCTGGGCTTCGTGCTGGTACGCTTTGGCGTCGTGCTGGGATCACCCTGGTATGGGCAACTCTCGGAGCGGCTCGAGCAGATCTACACGGGGCGTGCGCTGTCACCCGAGCCGACGAGCGCGCGGACAATTATTCGGGATATCTGGCGGGCGCTGGCATTTGAACTGAAAAAGCTGCTACTGGTGGTTGTCATCGGGCTGCCGCTGCTGCTGCTCAACTTTTTCCCGCCCTTTGGGCCCCCGCTGGCCTCGGCCGGCGGGATTGTGCTGGGCGTAACCATCGCCTGCCTGGATTTTCTGGACCCACCGCTGGAGCGGCGGCGACTGCGCTTTCGGGATAAGCTGGGGGCTATTCGTAATGCACTACCGGCCAGCGGGGGCTTTGGCCTGATCTGCTTTGGCCTGATCACCATTCCGTTCCTCAATCTCTTTTCCATTCCGCTCTGCATCACCGCCGGAACGCTCTTCTTTTGTGATCAGATCGATATTGATCAAAAGTAAAAATAGGCCGAGGCGTTAACTGCTACCCGGCCAGTCCGAACAGTGCATACCAGTTTAGTGTTCGCTGTGGCTATGACAACACATCGGTATCAAACGGCATCCACTCACCGCGCGCATCAAGGGTGTGGGGCGTCCCGTCTTCGTCCCACATGATCAGCCGCCCCACATGAACAATAATCGCGGCACGGGTGCGCGCAACCTTCTCATCGGTGGTGCTGCTGCTCAATCCCCAGGCGGCATAGATCTGCCCATTTGTCCGGCTAATGCTCCGCTTGTCGCGCAGGCCCAGCCGCGCGGCGATCTGCTCATTGCTCATGCCCTGCGCCAGCATCTGCGCAACGATCTGCTCGTTCGGTTCCAGTAGCGCCATGGGGGACTGCTCATCCTTCTGGCGTACCTCCTGCACCCGCGACTCAATCTCCGGGTCGATAAAGCTGCGGCCCGCGACCGCATCCCGGATCAGCGGCACAATCATCTGCGGCAGCAGATAGCTCGACTTGCGCACATAGGCGTAGTGGCTCAGGATGCCGGAACTGCGGAAGGCGCGGTAGAAGGAGTCATCATCCTGGATCGAGTAGAAGACCACCGGCAGCCGGGGAAACTCGCGCCGGATGGCAACGGCGGCCTCGATCCCGTTCAGTCCCCCCGCCAGTTGCACATCCATCAGGATCACATCGGGCGGACTGTTCAGGCAGTAGGCCAGCGCCTCCTCGCCGCTACCGCAGGCATGCACGACCTGCACCGCATCGGTGGCATTCAGCCCGGCGCAGAGGGCCGGCCGCAACTTCTCATTATCCTCAACGACAAGCAGGTTATGCATGATGGTTCCTCCGCTGCCGGATCCAGACGACCAGAAACGCCAGCCCCATTCCCAAAAGATCTATCAGTAGGGTAGCACACGACCGTCCCCCCACGTCAAGCACCTGAGTGCAAACGGTATGCACTCAGGTGCCCCGGCACGCGACTCCAGGACGTAGCGGCATGCGGGGCATCTACGCTATGCTACAAGCGGGGAACGATAGAAAGGGGACAACATTATGGAAAACCTGGTGATGTTCGCACTGGTCGCATTTATCGTCCTGGCTCTGCTGCGCTACCTGCTGTTTGAGCCACGCCCACCACAGATTATCTATGTGGAGACAAAACCCCAGGCAGAATCGGAAGAGTCCCAAGGCAACGGCTGCCTGTCACTGATTATTCTCTGGATTGTGATCGCCGCAGCACTCTGGGTTGCATAAGGAGGACAGCATGACTTCAACCACATTCATCCACGATCAGGCCGCCGGGCCGGAACAGTCGCCGCTGATTATCGAGCGCTTCCTGCGCGATAGCCAGAGTGTCCGGCAGCAGATCTCCTCGGAGTATCGCCTGAACCAGTTGATCCGGCAGATGCTGGTCAGCGCAACGCTTGCGCTGGCCGGCTATGGCGCACTTGTCGGCAGCCAGCAGAGCCTGCTTCAGGCGCTGGCATCGAGTGTCAAACTGCCGGTCCTCTTTCTGCTGACGCTGGCGATCTGTCTGCCGACGCTCTACCTCTTCAACCTGCTCTGTGGCGGGCGCTTATCGGCCCGGCAGGCGCTGGCAACCGCCCTGACTGCGATCACGGTGACATCGAACCTGACCCTGGCCTTTGCCCCGATCACACTGTTCTTTATGCTCACCGCCCAGAGTTACGCCTTCTTTGTGCTGCTCAACGTGGTAATTCTGGCGCTGACCGGGGGCATCGGGCTGCACTTTATGGTTCAGGGCATCCGCAGCCTGAATACAACCACCCAGACCGGCGAGACTCTTGCCACAGCGCTAGAACGTGAGTCTCCGGCGGCCCGGTCGCCCCACCCGGTGAACATGACTCTGCTCAATGTCTGGCTGCTGCTCTACGGCTTTGTCGGCACCCAGTTGGGCTGGACGCTGAGTCCATTCTTTGGCGAGCCGGATATGCCATTCATTCTCTTCCGTGAGATCGATAGCAACTTCTATATCGGTGTGCTGGAGCTGTTCTTCCGGTTGTTTAGCTAACCGACAGGAGTGACGCGGTGGGCAGTCAAGTGCTCCGTTTGATTTGCGTTCGGGTAGTGCCGCCTGATGAACGTTGAAAAAAGAGTCCGGATCTGGATGTCCGGGAGTCCCGGCTTTAGCCGTCTGGCGGGCAGCAGCAGAACGGTGCATACAATGCACCCTACGGCCAGGCTGATGAACGTTGAAAAAAGAGTCCGGATCTGGATGTCCGGGAGTCCCGGCTTTAGCCGGTGGAATGCCGGCCGGGGCCGGGCATCCTGCCGGGAACGCCTGATCCGGCTGATGAACGTTGAGCAAATTATCCGGATCTGGCGGGCAGCAGCAGAACGGTGCATACAATGCACCCTACGGCTTCATCAGCCGGGACTCCGATTCATGAAGAAGGGTGCATCGAATGCACCCTACAGATGTCTCCTCAAGCCGGGACTCCCGATTCAGCGATAAGAGCATACAAACATGGAAACAACGGTAACCCACGACATTGAGGGAATTGTGAAACTTGGCATCGTTATGCTGGTAGCGGTAGGGGCGGTGCTGCTCCTGCTGCGCGTGAGTGACCGGGGGCGTGCGCAACGTGACGCCTGGCTGATTGGCTACCCGCCCGATATTTTCCCAACGCAGACGCTCACGTGGAGCGGGCCATTGGCGGCACTGGCAGCCACCCAGTCCCGGCTGGTCTCGATCTATCGGCAGATGCCCGCGCAATCCGACCTGACGATCTGGCTGGGGGCGTTTCTTCGGGAGTTGCGCGCAATCATGGACACGGCCTACCGGGTCGCCGTTGTCACCCAGGTCTACGGCCAGACGGCGCATCTGGACCGACTGGTCGCCGAGGTAGAAGCGATTGAGGTGCAGATCGCTGATCATGTGACGCGACAACTGCTGGCTCAGACCGACGATATTGGACGGGAACCGCTGGAGGGGCACCTGGCAACATTGCGGCTCTGCGTCCGCGAGTTAGCCACGCTCACCTGAAGCCATCGCGCATTACGGTTCACGCATCACGTTTCGCGCATTACGGTTCACGCATTACGCATCAAATCATGGAGAAAATCATATGTATACTGCTCGAAACTACCTTTCTCATACTCACCATTTTCTGGCAAGACACCTGTTTTACCCACTGCTGCTTTCGAGCATACTGGCATGCGGCATCCTATTTGGACGGCTCTACGTGACCCGTTCCTGGCAATACTATTTTCTGGTGTGGAATCTGTTCCTGGCGTGGCTACCCTACCTGGGGAGCCTCTGGGCTGCGTCCATCCAGCGGCGCTACCCACACCACTGGTGGCGACTGCTGCTGCCCGGCGGGTTCTGGTTGCTCTTTTTGCCCAATGCTCCCTACATTCTCACCGACTTTGTGCATTTGCAACACCAGACATTCCTCTGGTGGTACGACACCGGCTTGCTCCTCGCGTTTGCCTGGACCGGCTGTTTTCTCGCCGTAGCCTCGCTCCAGAGCATGCAAACACTGGTCGAACACTTCGCCGGACGGGTCGCCGGCTGGCTGCTGGTCCTTGGGAGCGTGGGCTTGAGCGGCGTCGGCATGTACCTGGGACGCTTCTTGCGCTGGAATAGCTGGGATCTGCTGCTCAACCCGCGCGCTGTGCTGTCCGACGTTACCGCGATTATGCTCAACCCGTTCAATCATCTGCACACATGTGCCGTAACCGGCATGTTTGCCATGCTGTTACTCATCTGTTACATAACCTTCACAACAGCCCGCCGGCCAGTGAAATAAATCGGACACGGGATCATCTCAGGCGCGGTGCGCAATAGCCTGGCGAATTTTTTCCCGCAGATCGTGCGAGGTAAACGGTTTGATCAACATAATCGGCAGATTATCGGTTGCAAAGCGCCGCGCCACCTCTTCTTCGGTATAGCCGCTCATTAACACAACCGGCGCGTCCGGCCGAATGCGCCGAATCTCGGGGAGCAGTTGCGCGCCATCAAGGTGCGGCACGGTCAGGTCAATCAGCACACAATCAATGCTATCCGACTGCGTGCGAAACAGGTTCAACCCGGCGCGACCATCGTTGGCGACCATCACGGTAAACCCTAACCGCTCCAGCATGCGCCGGATGACCGTGCGCACATTCTCTTCGTCTTCAATCACCAGGATCGTGTTATTGTGCTCCGTTGCCGTCAATGCCGGCTCGTCTACCGAGCCACAATGGGCGGCAGGCGTAGAACAGGGCACCAGAACCGTAAAAGTTGTACCCTGTCCCACTGCGCTGGTGACTTTTATCGTCCCCTTATGCCCGCGCACAATATCCAGGACGGCTGCTAACCCCAGGCCATGCCCGGTCTGTTTTGTGGTAAAGAAGGGATCGAAGATACGCTCAAGCGTGGCACGATCCATACCATGGCCGGTATCCGTCACTTCCAAATAGATATAGTCACCGGCGCGCGCCTCGTTTGCCAGGCGCGTCGTCGCCAGATAGTCCTGGTCAACATGCCGAAAGCCGGTCGTGATAGTGATCCGCCCATCTTCCGAACTCAACGCCTCGGCTGCATTAATCACCAGGTTCATAATAACCTGGCGGATCTGAATGGCATCAACCACAATCATCGGCAGATGCGGATGCAACTTCGTCCGCAGATCCACATGCCGCGCCACCGAAGCCGTCAACAGGTTACACATCTCGGCAACAACGGCATTCAGATCAACCAGTTGCGCCACTAGTTGCCGCTTGCCGGCGAAGGTTAATATCTGGCGCGTCAACTCGGCGGCGCGGCGGGTCGCCAGTTCAATATGTTTCACATTGGCATAGGCCGGCGTATTCAGCGGCAGATCGAGCAGTGCCAGCTCCGCGCTACCCAGAATCGAGGCCAGCAAGTTGTTAAAATCATGCGCAATACCACCCGCCAGAATCCCCAGGCTCTCCAGTTTCTGCGCCTCCATCAGCTTGCGCTCCAGCATCAGGCGCTGCTGCTCGGCCCGGCGGCGTTCGGTAATGTCGATATGCACCACTACCGCGCCGCCATGCTCTTCGGGCAATGGTGTTACATGCATGAGAAACCAGCGTTCTTCGTCCGGTGCAGGACAGGGATACTCCAGCGTAAATTGTGGACTGAGACAGTGCAGCACCGCCTGAATCCCGGCCACCACATCGGAAACGCCCTCCGAAAATGGCCCGACCGCATCCTGGCAGATCTGCAGGTAGTTGACACCGACGCTCGTACGCCGCAGATCAGCGGCACCATTCTCCTGAGCAAAGCGATCCCATGCCTCATTTACGGCAATAATTGTACCATCGGCATCCAGAACGGCAATATGTTCAGCCAGTGAACGGAGCACTCCCTGCAGTAACAGTTCATGGTCGTTATGTATATACTCAACATGTGAATGTCCATTCAAATGTCGAGGTGATCCGGCAATAAAAACCCGCGCCATGCTTTTCTTCTTCTGCGGGTAATGGGGGAAGACATTCGACCGACGCCTGCCTTCTTCCGGTATAATGCGAAAAAATTGTGCAATGATCCGGGCCAGAACAGAGCGTAACCTTCTCGGCTGGTGGTTGGGTTTATCTTGCGCTGACGTGGCGACACGGCGATCAGTCCCGGCAGCACGCGTTGCGAGAAGTCTCTCATTGGATGGGGTTGCTATGGTTCTCGTCCACCCTGGTGCGCGTAGTTGTGTGGGGGCACCATGTACGACGTGGACATTATCGGGAATAAACCAGGGGGCCATACCGCAGCTCCTCCAGATTGTCTACACTAAACTTCTCCGGTTGTTAAAAAGAACAAAACCCTGCATATATAACAATCCTACGTGTCAGGAAGGACCGAATTCCGTAGACACGGCTGACCGCCCGCAGGCGGCACGCCATAAGGTTTACAACGTAGGTAGCCTTGTTATAGCTCTCAAGTATAACACAGAATCTGTGCAAAAAATAGAGGTTTCAATTACTTTTCATATTGAAAAATGTCTATATCTGTAATAAGCATACTCTTTGCCGCAATAGTAAAACATCCGGTCTATTCCCAGGCAAGATCAGCGTGTTAACGCCAGCAAAAACGTTAGAAAACTCTACCATATGAGAACCTTCTCCGCTCTTCTCGTAACATGTAGCATACAATAACAGGAGTTACGCAGTCCCTGACCCGGCAGGGAATGTCGCCTCCGGCAGGGCGGAAGATTCCATGCTGCCGCAGGCGAAACCGGCTTCCGGGTCTGGCCCACGGCCGGAACAGTCCGTCCTGCGTAACGCGTGCAAGTAAACCTATTCGTCAATCCAGTGTTCAGCATGGATTGTCCGGCGGGTATGCGTCTCGCTTCGCAGGATTAACGACTCGGTTTCGGCCGCATTTCCCTCATAATGCACACCTTTAAGCAGCGGACCATCGGTAATACCCGTTGCCGCAAAGAATATCTCATTGCTGTTGATCAACTCATTACATGTCAGAATGCGCCGGGTATCCAGCCCGGCCTCCGCGACAGCGGCCCGTTCGGCGGCACTCTGCGGCGCTAACCGCCCCAGCATCGCGCCCCCCAGTGCCTTGACCGCACACGCGGCAATTACCCCCTCGGAGACACCACCCACCCCCAGCAGAATATCCGCGCCACTCCCGACCGAAGCCGCCATCAGCGCCCCGGCGATATCTCCGTCGGAGCGCAGCATGACCCGCGCGCCCGCCGCGCGAATCTCCTCGATGATATCGGCATGGCGGCGGCGTTCCAACACAAAGACAATCAGGTCACGCACCAGGCGATTGGTCACGCGGGCAATCAGCGCCAGCGTCCAGGCAACCGGCGCATCCATACACTCCGGCACCAGCGCATGCGCCGCCCGCCGATCCACGACAATCTTTTCCATATAGACCGCCGGGGTGGGCGACCACATCGAACCGCGCGGCGCAACGGCGGCAACGGAAATCGCACCCGGCTTGCCCTGGGCCAGCAGATTGCGCCCGTCGATGGGATCAATTACCACATCCATCGCCGGTCCATGCCGGGATCCAACGGTCTGTCCGCTCTGCAACGGCGAGGTTTGCCCCAGTTTACCCTCTTCGCCAACGACAATATAGCCCTCCATATCCAGCGTCTCAAGCACGCTGAACATGGCCCTGGTCGCATCCTGATCCGCATCATTGCGCTTGCCCAGGCCCATCCAACGACCGGCTTGCAGCGCGGCAGCCTCGGTTGCACGGACCAGATCCAGTCCCAGGTTGCGCGGTGGATGTTGCGTCATCACGGCTTCCCTTCGTTCTCTTCAATCGCTGCCAGCAACCCGGCAGACTCCCAGGCCACCATCCCGCCCTGCACCACGCAGACGTTCGTGTAACCCCGGCTCTGGAGCAGCGCAGCAGCGCGGGTACTGCGCCGTCCGCCCCGGCAGACCAGCACCAGATCGCGGTCGGTGGGCAACTCCGCCATCTCGGAGAGGAAGCGGGGCAGGGGCAGCAGTTGCGCCTGCGGGATGTGCCCCTGGCGAAACTCGCGCGGCTCCCGCACATCAATGACCAGCGGTGGCGACGCTTCCCGCAGTTGCTGCCAGAGCGTTTCCGGGGCGATATTCCGTACCCCGTTGATGGGAATGTCTATTGGTAACGAAATATCACCATCAAATGTACGCTTGGGCAGGTTTTGACACTCTCGAAACGCACGGACAGGGCATTCATAGATGCAGATCGCCGGATCAATCACTTTGTAGAAGAGATAGCTGACCGCATCTTCACGTGAGAGAAAGTTATCGTCACCCAGATAGGTATAAAACCCGGTTGATTTCATAAACTCGAGCACCGGGTCATGCAGGCGCGACAAAAACACATCCCCACCCCGGTCATGATAAGTACGGACAATGCTCTCCAGTGCGTGAATGCCACTGATATCGCAGTGCAAAACATTATGCATCCGCAGGAGTAGAAAGCGCTGCCCTGGATGGTCTTGCATATTCTGGTAGAGTGCGTCTTCCACATGGCTGGTTGCGCCAAAGTAGAGATCGCCCTTGATATCCACAATCCCCAGTTGCGGGCACGCCGGCTGCTGCGGCTGGTGCAGAAAGTGTCGGAAACTGGGGTCCGGCAGCACTGTCTCAACCTTTGGCACACTTGTCTGCTGAATGTAGGAGGCCAGCGACATCAGAATACCGACCAGGATGGCAAATTGCAGCGGCAGCAGCAGCGTCGCCGCCAGCGTAAAAACCATGATCAGGGCATCGCCACGTGTGCCACTCCAGATACGCCGCATCTCTGCCCAGTCTACCATGTGATAGGCGACCACGATCAGCGTGCCGGACAATGCCGCACGCGGAATGTAGGCCGCCAGCGGTGCCAGAAGCAACACAACCGCCAGCACGACCACGCCAGAGACTACACTCGCTATGGGCGTGCGTGCGCCTGACTTGAAGTTCAGCGCCGCGCGGTTGAACGAACCTGAGGTCGGGTAGCCGGAAAAGATTCCGCTGGCGAGGCAGGCCAACCCCTGCCCGACAAACTCCTGGTTGCTATCCAGGCGCTGCCCCGACTGCGCGCCGATGGAGCGGGCAATCGAGGTTGCCTCTACCAGACCAATCGTTGCCAGCGCCAGCGCCCCGGTAGACAACTCGCCAATCAGGTCCAGGTCGAACAGCGGTAGTTCCATCAGGGCAATAGGCGGAAAGCCGCGCGGCAGTTCGCCCAGCACCTGCACCCCAACCGCATCGAGATTAAATGCCCAGACCGCCGCCGACGCGCCAACCATGGCAACCAGGGGGCCGGGCAGTCGCCGGTTTATCCAGGACACCAGCACAATCACCAGGAGCGTCCCGACCCCCACCGCCAGACTGAGCAGATGCGTCTCCGGTACATTCAGCGCAATATTGTAGAGCGTTTCAGGCAACCCCGGCGAGCGCGGATAGCTGATCCGCAGCAGATCACGCAATGCATTGACGATAATCAGCACCCCGGCTCCTGCCGTAAACCCGACGATCACCGAGTCGGACACAAACGTCACCAGCAGGCCCAGCCGGAGCAATCCCATCACCAGCCGGAAGAGCCCGATCATCAGCGCCAGCAACCCGGCAGCCTGGATAAACAACGGCGTGCCCGGTTCGGCAATCGGCATCAGGACGGAGAGAATCAGGATAGAGGCCGAGTTGGTCGGCCCGGTATGCAGATGGTTAGAAGAGCCCCAGAGCGCGCCCACAATCGCCGCCACCACTGCCGCGTGCAACCCCATCTCTGGCGGCAGTCCGGCAACCAGCGAAAAGGCAATTGCCTGGGGCAATAAGACCACACCCACCGTAATCCCGGCAATCAGATCAGGCTGAAGATTCTGCCATTGATACTGTCGAAGAATAGAAACCGGCTGTAAAAAGAAGCCTGGAATTGCTCGCAGGTTCAGGCTGGTGCGCACAAAATGCATCTCCTTGCAGGCCGCCACCGGCCCGGCAGATAATCGCGGGTGCAACAAAACCGCAAAACGGCACAGCATTACCTTCACACCATTCAACAGGGTGCGGATATATGCGTGCAGAAGTTCATATGTTGTTCAACGATCGGGTATGTTCTATAATGAGATTATAGCACGGGGAGTTGAAGACTGCGAACCAGGATGCACACCGCTATGGATGATCTGATGCTGCGCCGCAAATGGACGCTGCGCGCGCATGGCAGGCAGGTTGTTTTTATTAAAAAGGCGAATGAGCATGCCACCCACGTCTTGATGAAGGCGTTGCTCTGGGCGCTCTATCTGCCCACATATCCCGACATCGCGGTAGAAGTTGCTATCGGCGACCGCTACAAACCCGATGTGATCGCCCTGGACCCGAACGGACAACCGTGCTTCTGGGGTGAAGCCGGTCAGGTCAGTGTGGCGAAGATCCGCTCACTGACCCGGCGTTACCGCACCACCCATTTTGCCCTGGCAAAGTGGGACACCCGCCTCGACCCGCTGGCGGACATGGTTGCCGCCGCACTTACACGCGCACGCCGCACCGCTCCAGTTGATCTGCTCTGCTTTCCCGCCGACAGTGCCACCCGCTTTATCGACGAGCAGGGCGCGATTCATCTGACGCATGCAGATATAGCATGGCAGCGGTTGGAGTAAGCCCACCGGGGTCAGACTTTTTGCCGTAGTGCCGCCTGATGAACATTGAAAATCAATCCCGATATCGCCGTTCAGGAGTCCCGGCTTCAGCCGGATCAGGCGTTTCCGGCAGGATGCCCCGGCCCCGGCAGGCATCCACCCGGCTCAAGCCGGGACTCCGGGTTATTTCATATCCGGACTATTTTTTCAACCTTTTCTGCCGGATCAGGTGTTCCCGGCAGGATGCCCCGGCCCCGGCAGGCATGCACCCGGCTCAAGCCGGGACTCCGGGTTATTTCATATCCGAACTATTTTCTAAAAGTTCATCAGACGGTTATCACAGAACCAATTTGTGCTTTGTCCTATGTTTGTCTGTCTTTGTTTTTTAGTTTTTGTTCTTTATTCTTTCTGTATGCCATTTTCGGCAGATCACGGTTGTACCGACACCAACCTCCGACCGGAGTTCAAACTCGTCCATCAGACGGCGCGCACCAGACAGGCCGCGCCCGGCATTATCCACATGGGAAGCCTCATCACCCAGCGCCTGCGCAATATTCCCGATCCCCGGTCCCTGATCCCGGCATTCAATCTCGATACCGACGGCCTGGTTTTGCTCCAGCGAGCGCAGCGTCACCTGACCGGTTCCGGCATAGGTGATCACATTGCGCGCCAGTTCACTAACCGTCGTCGCAATGCGCGCCTGATCGACCGGTCCAAACCCCAACATTGTTGCCAGTTCGCGTGCCAGCGCCCGTGCCGTCACCACATCGCGGTCACTTCGGATAATGACATCTCTACTCTGCTGCAACAACATCGGCCTCCTCCTGTCCCTGGAGTTCCATCAGCGCCAGACCTTTTTCAAGATTCAGCGCCGTGTGGACATTGGGAAGTTCCAGGCCCAGTTCCACCAGGGTCACCGCGACGGCCGGTTGCAGGCCGGTGAGGATCACCTCGGTGCCCATCAGCCGGGCCATCACTGCCAGATCGGCAATCATGCGACCGATGAAACTATCCACCACATCCAGCGCTGTCAGGTCAATAATTACGGCGCGGGCGCGCGTGGCATGAATGCGCTCCAGCAGATCCTCTTTGAACTGCATCGCCGAGGCGTCGTGCAGCGAAACCTGGATCGAGGCGATCAACGCCTGGCCGATTTTGAGAATGGGTATCCGCAGACTGTTCATTCGGGTATTGTCCATCTGAGCGGTTTTGTGTGCAGTATCCCGTGTTGACATCAGGTGCATCTCCTCTGTTCTCGGTCCTTGTTTTTTTCTATAAATCTACTACGCAGAACCAAACGACCGTTCCCGGGGAGTGACATGCTGGCGGGTTTTACGATTCAGCAAGATGCGGAGCATGGAAACTAACGCCTGAATATTCTCTGCCTTTGAGATAAACCCATCAAAGCCCAGGTCAATAAACTCCTGCGGATGACGTTCGCGCCGGGCAGTGTAGGCAATAATCGGGCAGGTGATACCCCGGGCCCGGAGAGCTTGCAACGTAGCAATACCATCCATCCCGACCATCACAATATCCATCACAATCACATCGGGCGGGTTGCTACCGACAGCGGCGAGCGCCTCGGCTCCACTTCCGACGGAGCGGACGCTAAAGGAACCGGTATTACGAATAATCAATTCAGTTTTCATGCGAACGGTATACACATCATCCACGATTAATACACTTCGCATCACTTCGTTCCTTTCCACTGGGTTTATTCTACTGTACACGAGCTATACCAAAATATCTAGCAGGAGGTAGGTATAGATTAAGAGCAGATTTAAGAAAGGTCTTTATTTCTAGAACGAGCGTTGCCGTGCGAAACGATGTTCCAAGCGGGAAGACAGGGTAATACCACGGTGCAATTTATAGCAACCCTACATTACATTTGTCGTAGTGCCGCCTTTAGGCGGTTGAGAGCGAATCCATGACAGGACTTACGCGGTCCCTTCACTGGAAATGGATATCGCCTCCGGCAGGGCGGAAGATCCCATTCTTTTTCACAAAAATTTTGCACTGTGTACAAAATTTTTGTGAAAAAGACAAAAATGCACCATGCTGCGCAGGCGAATCGAGCTTCCACGGAGTCAAACGCCCGGTTTGCACACGCACCGCGTAACTCCTGTCCATGAGAGTCAGTTCACAACCAATTGAGGATTGCTAGATAACCGACGCATACGGCCACCTGAGCACGCCATGCGCATGGCATGCCATGCTCGGTGGGCGCAGAATTGCATTATTGGCCTGGCAGATGTATATTCAGAGGATGGGGCGTTGGCGAAGGTGTAACATTGTTCCGTTGAGCTACCATTGCTCCTACGGCTTGTGCGAAAGGATGCGACAATTATAAGACGTTCAGGCAGCGCAGTGATTCCACCAGGTTATGCGTGGTAAAGATATCCTGGATGATATAATCCTGCACACCGGCGTGGAAAGCGGCCAGCACTGCGCTCGACTCATCGCAGCGCGACACCAGAATGAGCGGAATATGCGCGGTGGCTGGATTACTTTTAAAGATACGACAGAGTCGGTAATCGTTTGTTTCCACTTGATCTCCATTGAGAACGATAACATCGGCATATTGCCAGTTGTGTGTGGAAAGGCCGGCACTACTGTTATTGATAACATCGACAGTCAGACCGTACGATTGCAGTTCACTCTGAATATGCCACAGTTGGGACTGGTCATCGGCAACCATAAGAATATGATTTGACATAGTAATACTCCTCCTGCCCCTAAGACTGGGAATGGCTCACAGACGTGGTAGTTGCACAGTTCTACCGGCCGGTGAGCAACGCTGTTGCAGGTTCAATTATACGGAGAACGGGGCGATATGATGAGATCGAATTGGGGAGAGATTTTGAGCAGAAAGCGGTGAGAAGAGGCGCGTAGCGGTAAGATTTTCCGGTAGGGACGCGCGGCCGCCCGTCCCCATCCCGTCCGGATGCGCCACCTATACCGGGATCACTTGGGCTCCGGCAGCACCGCACACGCTACTTCGGGGTTGACCTGCTCCTGGACCGGATCAACGAGCATATACCCGGTGCTGCGTATACTCACAATATAGTCGGAGCCGATTTTGCGCCGCAGATTCTGAATGTGGGTCTTCAGTAATCCCTGCGCTTCGGTCTTGTCTGCCGCATGCTTGTGCGTCTGCTGCACAATCTCGCTGTACCCCATAACCCGCCCCCCAGCGTGCGCCAGGCATGCCAGCAGATCATACTCAATCGGCGTCAGATGGATTATCTGCTGGTTGTGGCTGACGGTATGCCGGAAGGTGTCGATCTGCAACTCCCCGATCTGGAGATAGCGTTCGGTTGCGTGCGCCTCAGCCGGCTCCGGATCGACCGGCGCTGGTTCCGGGCCGGTTGCTGGAGTTGAGACATCCTCATCATGCAGTTGGCCAATGGCCTGGCTGATCATACGGATGGCATGCTCACGGCGTAATTCAGCATGGTGGCGTTCAACTGCACCAGTTACATACTGTAACAACTCATCGGGTTTGCAGGGCTTAATCAGGTAATCATAGGCACCCGCACGCAGGGCGGCAATCGAGGTATCCATTGTGCCATAGCCGGTCAGGATAATCACTTCCGGGGGGCGGATATGTTTGCGCGCGGCATACAGCACCTCAACCCCATCAACGGTGCCCATACGGATATCGGTGATAACGACATCAAAGGGACGACCAGCATCAACGGCCTGCTGCAACAGCGCAATCGCCTCCTCACCATTGACCGCTGCCGCAACGTCATACCCAACGCTATCGAGGATAGCAACGATTGACATACGGGTTGTCGCGTCGTCTTCCACAACTAAAATATGTGCATTCATAGCTGCCTCACTGTCCTTGTACAATGTCTTTTTCCAGCTCGTTCTGTATTGGGAGTGTGATGGTAAAGGTACTGCCACTACCCGGCACGCTATCAACCGTAATGGTTCCGTTATGCTGTCCGATGATCTTACGAATAATCGCTAACCCCAGGCCAGTACCGTGGGCTTTGGTAGTGAAAAAGGCCTCAAAGATACGTTCTCGTACTTTGTCGCTGATGCCGCTACCAGTATCGCTTACTTCGATGACAACCTGCGGGGTGTCCCGATCTGATACCGCCGTCGTGAGTCGCAGGGTGCCGCCGTCGGCCATCGCGTCCACGGCATTCATAATCAGGTTGAGCAACACCTGGATCAACTGGTCGGTGCGCCCCGCCGGCGCCGGCAGATCGGGCAGCAGATGGCGCTCAACGGTAATTCGATGTTTCGAGAGCGTGCCGCTGGTCAGCAGGAGCACCCGCTGGATCAACCCGTTTATGTCAATTGTGTCAACGCTGGTCGGGTTTTCGCTCCGGTAGAGATCCAGCAGTTGACTCATAATCGAACTAATCCGGTCGATTTCGGCGCTAACCAGCGTGAGGTAGATTTCCCGTTTGGCAGCATCGGCATGTTTCGTCAGGTAGAGAAAGTTCTGAATGGCCTGAAGGGGCGTGTTAACCTCGTGGGCAATAGTGGCGGCCAGTTTCCCACTGGCGACAAAGGTTTCATGCTGGAGCGCTAACTCTTCTAATTCCAGCCGCTCCGTCACATCAACGATATGCACAATCACCTGCACAACCTGACTGTCCGCGTCAAGCAGGGGCAGCGTTCGCATATCCAGGATGCGCACCTGTCCATCGGCGCGCGTGACCCGCTCACGACGGCGGTACTCGCGCTGGGTATGCAGGGTATGCAGGACTACATGTCCTGGAAATGCCGGCCGGGCCTGGGTACAGATGGTCAGCCAGGACTGACCCACAATCGCCTCGGGATCGCTATTCAGCGACGCCGCCAGCGCACGGTTGATCGTTTGCACTAACCCCTGGCCGTCCAGCAGCACCATTCCATCCTCCAGGCCATCGAAGAGCGTCCGCAGCAGATC
>DAOTVB010000289.1:0-6994 GCA_034436755.1 Chloroflexaceae bacterium
GGTCAAGCGTGTCACTGCCCACACGGTGCAGCGCCTCTGCTTTGGAACGCACTTGCACGCTAACCACAGATGAGCCGGTGATGTTGCCCTCTCTAATAGGACAACCCCCCGAAGGTTTGATTACCTTCAGGAGGTTGTATCGTCCGACGAATCTTGTTGTAAGGCTAAACGCTCAGTTTAGCCCAGATCAAAGACCAGGCGCGGCGTCTTCATCGTGCCTTCTTCGACCTCTTGGAAGGCAGAGTTGACGTCATCGATCACGCGCTTTTCGTAAAGCACCTTCGTCTTTCCGGCGGCGTGCAGTTCAAAGGTTTCTTGCAGATCGACGCGTGTCCCCACAATCGAACCGACCACCGTAATGCCATTTAAGACTGTCTCAAAGATCGGCAACTGCACATAGTTGTCGGCAGGCAATGCTACAAACACAATCGTGCCACCACGCCGGAGCGCCTGATAGCCTTGCTCAAACGCCCTGGGCGAAACGGCTGTCGAAATGGTTACATCCGCGCCACCCAACTTCTTGATATACTGAACCGGATCTTCGGAACGTGGATTAACCGTATAATCAGCTCCCAGTTCCTTGGCAGTTTTGAGACGCTCATCCAGCAAATCGACCGCGACCACTGTAGCACCGGCAGTTTTGGCATACTGCATAGCCATATGGCCGAGTCCACCCAGACCAAATACCGCGACCAGGTCGGAGGGTTTGGCTCCTGACACTTTCACCGCCTTGTAGGTGGTAACTCCAGCACAGGTGAGGGGCGAGGCATCGAAGGGATCGACGCCTTTCGGCAGTACGCTAACATAGTCGGCATAGGCCTTGGTATATTCGGCATAGCCCCCGTTCATTGAGTAGCCCATATTCAACTGCGATTCGCAGAGCGTTTCCCAACCACCAACACAATGCTCACAGCAACCGCAAGCATACCCCAGCCAGGGCATAGCAACCAGATCACCTTCCTTGACGTTTTTAACAGCGTTGCCGGCACTCTCCACGTAGCCAACCCCTTCGTGACCAGGAATAAAGGGAAGGGTTGGTTTAACTGGCCAATCACCGTGAGCAGCATGAATATCGGTGTGGCACAACCCAGACGACACGACCTTGACGACCACTTCATTCGCGCCAGGCGTTGGCTTCGGCACATCCTCGATTACTAGCGGTTTGGTAAAGTCGTGAACTACAGCGGCCTTCATCGCAACCTCCTTTGGTTAACTCAACATAATCTATACTTTCCTGGTATGCTGGCGTAGTATGGCGCGTAAGTATCATCGTTTCAATACCAGATTTACCAGGTGCATAGCATGAATTGTCAGGATGCTTATCCCTACCACGCTCGTTGTAGGATTTGCATTGATAAAGGATTATAGGGCATAAACATCCATCTCGTGTAATCCGTATATCACGAGGTAAGGGAACTCGCTAGATTGTTGCTACTGATCAAGTAGCAGCATACATAGATAGGGAGTATTTTATACCCACTGTTTGGGCTCAGGAACAGTGGGCTGTTAATGGCATGTTAGCTTCGTAACATACCCACCAGAGTATCACTATCCTATTGATATCGCTTCGATAACCGACATGATTCCCTCCGGGTAATTGGCTCGTGGAAGAACATGATTGTATAGACGATCAAACCGGACATTTGACCAGATATGAGCCAGACTCGCCTGTGGCAGCATGGTACGTTTGTATTTTTGTTCACAAGGCGAACATGTTTGTGAACAAAGGATGGTCTCTTCTGCCCTGCCGGAGGCAAGTCGGGCCGTTTGTATTTTTGTTCACAAGGTGAACATGTTTGTGAACAAAGGATGGTCTGTTCTGCCCTGCCGGAGGCGAGTCGGGCCGTTTGTTTAGACAGACGCCTGCCGGGGCAACGACCGCGTACGTCGTGTGAGTTTAAGGTTCTTATTACCCGCCGGCGCGAATCAGTTTGGGTTCCAACTGCTTCCAGAGCGATGCTACGGCAGCATCGTCGCCTTTCATCTCAAATCGTACCTGCCCGACCCGCAGCGATCCCACCTGAAAATCCTCGATCTGTGTCAGGCGGACCTGCCAGTCTTTGCCGTGCAGCCAGCCGTCGGGCGCTTCGTGCCCACCTATCTCAACGATATATTGCCGCAAGAGCCAGAGGGGCACGGCCCGTAGCTCTATCTCAGTTGTGACCATCGTGGACCTCAACCACACCCTACGTTTGAACAAGCGGGCCGGTCAAAAGCGCCTCCAGCTCCGTCCCAGGCGGATAGACTTCATCACCTACCGGAACAATCAATAGGGCATTTGCTCCCCGCATCGAGAGTAGGCGCGTGCTGAACTGAATCCCGGTACTTGAAGCTACCAACCGTCCATCTTGCCAGCGCACGACTGCCCGCTGGTACTCGACGCGGTCGCGTGGCGGACGAATCGGATCTGCCAGCCGAACACGCACCCGTGGCCGCTCAGGTTGTTTGTCTCCCTGGAGCCGCCGCAATGCAGGACGAACATACACCTCAAAAGACACCAGTGACGATACAGGAAACCCCGGCATACCAAAGACCAGTTTATCGGCTATCGTTGCGAAGGTAACCGGCTTGCCCGGCTTCGAGGCAGTGCGTCCAAAGTGAATGGTCCCCAACGCGGTGAGAATGGGCTTGATCAGATCGCGGCTCCCCATCGACACACCGCCACTTGTAATGACCACATCGGCCACTTCCAGGCAGCGCTCAATTGCTGCCCGTTGGACAGCCACATCATCCCGCGCAATGCCCATCGATATTGCTTCACAGCCGGCTTCGCGGACGGCAGTGAGCAAGGCATAGCGATTGCTGTCACGCACCATGCCAGGGGCACGCGGCACGTCCGGCTCACTGATCTCGTTGCCCGTTGAGAGTACCGCCACCCGTGGCCGCCGATAGACCTGCACCCGAGTATGCCCGATGCTGCTCAGCAGACCGATTTCTGCCGCACCCAGTACGGTACCCTGGGCCAGCACCAGTTCCTGCTGGGCAACATCATCGCCAGGTTGGCGCAGGTTGTCGCCGGGTTGCAGGTCGCGCTGCAGGGACACAATGCCCGCCTGCTCATGGGTCTGTTCAATCATAATAACGGCATCGGCACCGGGAGGTATTGGTGCGCCTGTCATAATCCGAATGGCTGTGCCAGGATCTACGGCACTATCATTGGCAGTTCCGGCTGTTAGCTCCGCCACAACCCGGCGCACGGCCATACCGTCTGCCGCCCGCACGGCATACCCGTCTACCAATGACTTGGGAATATCGGGGATATTCTCGGCACTAAAGACATCTTGTGCCAGCACCAGTCCACTGGCAGTCAGGAGAGCTTCTTCCTGCGTGCCAACTGGTACACAGTGGGCCGTAATTATGCGAGTTGCTTCTTCCACCGACACCATCGGATAGGGCGACTCGCGTCGTTGTTCGTTCATGGTTTCTTTTGCCTTGTTGTGCGGCTAACCACCCAGTTCCGACATACCACGCAGCGTCGGTAAAACTCCTTCGGGCAACCCGTGGCCCCAGGGCTTGATAGCTACAGCATGACGCACGATTTGCTCCAGTTCATCCTGCGAGGCACCGCGGCGAATGGCAGCACGCAAATCGACTTCATCATCACGCAGAAGACACAGGTGGAGGCGACCATCGGCAGTCAGGCGCATCCGGTTGCAGGTCGCACAAAATGGGTTGGTAACGCTGCTAATAAACCCCAGCTTGCCAGGTGCCCCGGGTATTCTGAAGCAGTCTGCCGGGTCGCTGTTTGCCTGACCCAGTGATTCCAACGGACCCCAGACAGCTTCGATCCGCGCTTGCACCTCGGCACTGCTCACGACGCCTTCTTCTGCCAGACCTGCTACACCGGTCAGGGGCATAACCTCAATAAAGCGTAACTCCCACGGATAACGGGTGGTCAGCGCAGCAAGCTGCACAATCTCATCATCGTTCATACCGCGCACAATGACCGCATTCAGCTTGATCGGGTTCAACCCGGCTGCTTGCGTGGCCGCAATGCCTGCCCAGACTTCCTCCAGGCTGCCGCCACGGGTTATTTGCCGAAACTTTTGTGCATCCAGGCTATCGATGCTGATGTTGACCCGATCGAGCCCGGCTTCTTTCAGCGGTTGTGCCAGACGGCGCATTCTTAGCGCGTTGGTGGTCATTGCCAGATGTTCAATGCCGGGGGTTTCCTTCATTGCCCGCACCAGATCGACAATGTCTTTGCGCAGCAGTGGCTCACCGCCGGTCAGGCGTATCTTGCGAAAACCTGCCGCTGCTGCCGCCTGGATCACCCGTAGCAATTCGCTGTTGGTCAACAGTTCGGGACGTGGCATAAACTGCATGCCGGTTTCGGGCATACAATAGACGCAGCGCATATTGCAGCGGTCGGTGAGCGAAACACGGAGGTAGTCAATCCGTCGTTGAAAAGCATCAAGGGCCGGCTCATCAGTAGGGTAATGGTTCGGCATGGATCGATCCACAAATGTCAGAGGGATCACTCCTGCCATTGGTTTATCAGTCATATCACGCATCCTTACGGGATACCGGCAATCCTCATGCTTCATCGCACGCTGGTGTCAAGTGTGCGCTACACCTGTGCCGACCAGAATTACCGGCCTCACTGTGGGCTACACCTCTGCCAGCCAGAATTGCCGACCTTATCGTTTACCCTGTGGATATTGTACAGTTAATATAGCATAAAATAACGAAAATCTCAAACAACGGCTTACCGTTCGCTGATTTTGGGGTCACGAAATGGTCCATGGTTGTAAAAAACATGCATTACGCGGTTGATATGCAAACCGGACGTTTCACCTGCTGGAAGCCTGATTCGCCTGCGGCAGCATGGGACGCTTTTTACCTTTTTCACAAAAAATTCACAACGTGAATCTTTTTGTGAAAAAGATCGAGAATCTTCCGCCCTGCCGACGACGCTATCCCCTTCTAAATGAGTGACCGCGTAAGTCGTGTAAAAAAGATGGGATCTCCCGTCCTGCCGCAGGCGCCATGTCCTTCCGCATTCGTGACCGCGTAACGCATGTATATGCCGGATACTGGTGAGACTGGCTGCCTTAGCGCGGCTCGTTCGACACGTCGGGTGTATCACGCCAATCAGTCGCGCCATCGACCCAATGCTCACGTTTCCAGATGGGCGCTATCTCCTTGATCCGGTTCATAATATAGCCCACCGCATCCAACGCCGCCTGCCGATGTGGAGCCGCCACGACCACCAGTACAGCCGTTTCGCCGATCTGGAGTTGTCCCACCCGGTGATGGATCGCCACCTGTCCGATAGTGTAGGCGGCTTGAGCCTCCTCAGCAATTTGCCGCAGCACCGTGACGACCATCGCTCCATAGGCTTCATAGGTCAGGTACGCTGTTGCACGCCCGTCGAAGTTGTTGCGTACCACACCGGCGAAGGTAACCAGCGCACCATCGGTCGGAGTTTGCACCAGGTCTTCCAGTGGCTGGGCGACCAGCGGCATAGTGGTGACGGCAAACAATTCAGGACGGTCGGGGGTGCCACCGCTCACTGGCGGCACAAACGCTACTTCATCCCCATCGTTTAGTACGGTTGCCGGCGGACTAAACTCCTGGTTCACGGCATAGAGGACGTGCCCGTGATACTTCTTGAGTTGCGGGTGATCAGCCGTCAACTGTTCCCACAGCGTGCCGAGCGTCGTACCTGGCTCCAGGCGCATGTGCGCCTCCGACTGCCCGACAATGTCGCGCTGACCAGCAAAAAATAGCAGTTTCACCTCTATCATGGTTGAACCTCTGTAACTCTTTATCATTGCGTCTTCCGCTTGCAGGTAGACTGCGATAAGGCTATTATAAACAAGATTACGCGGACGTGCTGCGGATCAACGTTGCGTTGCCGTCTCCCCTTCTCGTGGCGACTCAGGGCCCATCCATCGCTGCCACGACCACTATACGTTATCTTCTCACAACTAACTGGTGTCTGGAATAGGTGATGTCCTAGACATATTTTCGTTTTCTTGCTACAATGGGCTACCTACGACAGGAATGTTGTTCCTATGACACTTGATCAGGTCTTCTATGGTTACGGCCCATCGTGGAAACCGTCAACCGTCACCTGACCAAGCAGGTTGCCAACGATGAAACAGGTACTCACCGTTTTGGGGACGATGTGTGCGGTTGTCTACCAGGCTGACGGCACATACCCGGGATCGCTCTCTCAATCGGTTCCCTGGCAACCCGAACTGGTTACTGATACAAGGCACTGGCTTTTCCAAACAAGTACAACTGCCTTGTTCATATGGTTTTGAGCCCCATCTAAGGAGGAAGTATGTCACACCCAACGAAAATGGCCCATGTCGATTTAACCTCAGGTACCATAGACTACCGTCCGATCCCTGAGGAATGGGCGCAGAAGTACATCGGTGCACGCGGTTTAGGTGTACGGTATGTCTTTGAGAATGGCCCTCAAGTTGACCCGATGTCACCCGACAATATTCTCTGCTTTATGAATGGCCCCCTGACCGGCACGCAGGCATCGATGAGTGGACGTATGGCAATTGTTACTAAATCTCCACTCACGAACACCGTTACCGATAGCCATCACGGCGGTTGGTCGGCAGCCCGGCTGCGCTGGGCGGGCTTTGATGGTCTCATCTTCAGTGGCAAAGCCGATAAACCGGTCTACCTGTATGTAGAGAACGGTCAGGCGGAACTGCGTGACGCTGCGCCGGTCTGGGGCAAGGGTGTTCACGATACAGTGAAACACTTCCAGGATCAGTATGGGGAGAAAAACCTGACCGTCATAACCATTGGGCAAGCCGGTGAAACCCTCTCGCGCTTTGCCTGCTGGGTAAATGAAGACGACCGGGCCAGTGGCCGCGGCGGCACCGGCTGCGTCGGGGGTAGCAAAAACCTGAAGGCGGTTGTGGTCAAAGCTGCGAAACAGATGCCGAAAGCCATCGATGTGGAAGCATGGCGGGCGGCACACAAGCAGGCTCTGGGTACGATCATGGACGAGAAGAACATTACC
>DAOTVB010000290.1:0-20591 GCA_034436755.1 Chloroflexaceae bacterium
TTACAAACCGCGCGACTACTGCTGTTCCCATGTCAGCGCAAGTCCCTCCCCCGTCGAGAGAATAACGAACCAGCATCTACCAGCCTGAAAAAACAATATGGGCTGCGAAGCCGACAAAAAAACACGAACCCCGCGCCGGCTGAACGCACCGATGCCCAATCCGTTCACACCTTGCGCGGGTTTTCGTGCAAAACTAGCGGTAGCATGGCCGCCGCACACCAAAACTATTACTACTGCTACAACGAGGATGTGCTAAAACCATGTATGCCAAAGCCACAGAGCAAGCTAATCCGTCTATCCGATAGTCGTGATTTCTGCGCCCGCTGCATCTCTGCATCTCTGCGTTGAGCAAGAAATCTCGTTGTAGCACTACGCCGCCGGAGACGCCGCACCCTCCTCAGCCCTGGCTTTGTCGGCATCGAGTTGCCGCAACTCGCGGCGCAACCCGATAAACAGGCCATATGCGGCAATCAGCATCACAATCGCAAACGGGAAGCCGGTCATGGTCACCGCCGTCTGCAGTGCCGACAGGCCCCCGCCGAGCAGTAGCGTCCCGGCAACCACGCCCTCCAGCACAGCCCAGAAGATCCGCTGCTGCGTGGGCGGGTCGGTGTGCCCCCCGGCCGAGATAATGTCAATCACCAGCGAGCCCGAATCGGACGAGGTGATAAAGAAGATCGTCACTCCCACCAGCGCCAGCAGCGAAGTGAGGCTCCGCAACGGGAACTGCTCCAGGAAGACAAAGATCGCCACCGCATCGTCGTTCAGGATCGGCTCGACCAGCCCACCCGCACCGTACAACTCGACCCAGAACGCCGCGCCGCCAAACACGCTAAACCAGAGCATCGAAATAATCGCCGGCACAAACAGCACGCCTAGAATAAACTCGCGGATGGTGCGGCCCTTCGAGATGCGCGCGATAAAAATACCCACAAATGGGGCCCAGGAGATCCACCAGGCCCAGTAGGCAATTGTCCAGTCGCTCTGCCAGTTTGAACCAGGCTCCTGGAACGCTTCCGACCAGGTGCTCAGGAAAGGCAGTTGTTGCAGGTAGTAGCCACTGCTCTGGAGTATGGTATCGAGCAGCGCCGGCGTGGGGCCGAGAACGAAGACCAGCACCAGCAGCACCGCTCCCAGGACCAGCGCCACCCGGCTAAGCTGCCGGATACCGGCATTCAGGCCGCTGATGACCGATATGGTCGCACTCGTCGTGATCAACGTAATAATGAAGAGTTGGACCACCACATCCTGGGGTACATTGTAGAGATAGTTCAGCCCGGCGTTGATCTGCTCCGCGCCGAGGCCGAGGGAGGTTGCCACACCAAAAAGCGTCGCAATAATGGCGATAATGTCAACCACATTGCCGATCCAGCCATAGATGCGATCCCCCAGGAGCGGGTAGAATGCCGAGCGCACCGCCATCGGCAGGCCGCGATTGTAGACAAAGAACGCTATCACCAGCGCCAGCACTGCATAGGTTGCCCAGGGATGCAACGCCCAGTGCAGATGGACAAAGCCTAGCGCCTCCTGCGCGGCAGTGCGGGTTTCGGCAGCGGCCAGCGGTGGTGATGCATAGATCGACACCGGCTCATACACGCCGTTGAAGTAGAGCCCGACGCCCATCCCGGCGCTGAACAGCATCGCCAGCCAGCTTAGTGTGCCAAACTCCGGCCGGGCATCAGGGCCACCGATGCGAATCGTGGCATACCGGCTGAACAGCAGATAGAGAATGAAGAGGAGAAAAACGTTGACCGCAATAATATAAAACCAGCCGATCGATGTGGACAGGAAAGCTTTGGTTGCGTCGAGTGCCGTTTGCAGTGAACCGGCATTAATCAGCGCAAGCAGCACCGCCCCAATAATAATGCCGGCCGCGCCCAGGAAGACGGTGGTATGAATTTCCATACCGAGCACCCGGGTTCGTGCCTCGTGCTCAAACGTTTCTCGACTCACCGACACATCTTTTGCGACCATGTGCCGCTTCTCCTTTCACTCAATTGACTGGTGCCACACAGACTCAGCTTAAGCACAGGTGGATTGTATTAATCACATAGAACAACTGTATCTACACTATGCTACCTTTACAGAAAAAACCTTGTCGAGAAGGTTGCCGATACTTGATAGAGAAATAGTAGAAATCGTCACCTTCAACAATATTTAGTTGACTTCGCTTTTGCAAGATACGTGCCATCCCTGTGGAACGGACAAAAAGTAGCAGCAGGGAGAGGGTAAAGGGGTGTTGTGTTGGATGCACAGAAGAAGTTCTCTGTGAGATCAGGGTAGCGTCCACGGTTTCCTGATTTTCATCCGCCCCCATCGCGGAGATCTCTCCTGATGTCAATATCATTGACTCCAGAAACCAGTCCATGGTATGTTAGAAGATAAACGTATTTCAGAACAGTTGTACAGTGTGATCGACTGCCCATCGTCCGCTACTGCCCCGCGCGGCACCATAGATGGCGCGACTGGTCGCACTGCCTGGATGCAGCAATGGTAGTCCCCGCGCTCCAGAAGGTAAAGCATAGGTTACAAGACCTGGGCTTCTTTGTTGAAGCGGATTATCCCTACCTTACAAATGGAAAAAGGAACGAAGTTAACCAGGTCGATCTTGCCGCTTTTGTGGACGATCAGCGCAGAGACATAAGTTCAATTGCAGTTGTTGCTAACTTCTTTGAGCAGTCCCCCTCCGCAAAACCCGTTCAGCGTGTACATACCTATCTTGCTCCGGTCTGGCACCTGGTCATAACCCACGATCAGATTCAGTGGTGGCAGTATACAGATATAAATCAACCGGTTGCCCGAACTAATATTGATACCCTGGAAGCAGACTTCGCACGGTACAGAGTATTACCGGACGAAATCAGGCAACTGAAAGGCTTCCAGACCTCCTTTATTCATCTGCTGCCGGAACTATCTGAACAGGCTCGGACTGCCACAAAACAACTGGTAGTGCGACGTTTTAGCGCGGCGATCAACGAAGTAAGAGCGCGGAATGGCCTGCATAAACTCTCTGCGGTAGGGCTTGATCTGCTTACGGCAATCATCCTCGATGATAAACGCTCGGAGATAGCGCACTATCACGAAGAAAATCAGGCGAAAACACCCCAGGAGGCGCTTCGCCGGGCGACACACTACTTCCCGAAATCTTTTGGTGATCTTCCAGACGTTTCGGACGATATACTGGACATTTTCTGGAAATACTTGCGCGATGGTATGACCTATCGCAGTATGACCCGGGATGATCTGAGCGATCTGTTAAGTTCGCTGTACGAAGGTGTCCTGATTTCTCCTGCGAAAAGACAGATTCAGGGAAGTTACTACACCCCGCATGCTCTGGCGCGCCGGGTTCTGGCACATATGCCGATTGAAGAGATCGATCCCGAAGAGCGTAGCGTGCTTGATGGCTCATGCGGTGCCGGCAATTTACTCCGTGCCGCCAGTGAACGCCTTGAGGCCTTATTACCCGCCGACTACCAGTTGCAAACGCGCGCAACCTATCTCAGTCAACGCATGATCGGGATTGATGCCGACCCGTTTGCGATACGTGTCGCACGCAGGGCGTTAATCATCACACATATTCCATATGATCTTGACTGGGATATGCGAAGTGGTGATTTTCTGGAAACGCCTTTTGATATCAAGCCTACGATTATTATTACAAATCCTCCTTTTCAGGGACAGGGTAGTCGTGGCGGCAAAGAAAAAGCCGCCGCATTCTTGCGTAGATATATTGAAATGTTGCCTCCCAATGGTATATTAGGTACATTTGTTCCAGCAAGGCTGTTGCAAAACCCGGACGAAACAGATTTTCGCCGATTTATACTTGATCAGTGTCACCTGATCGAGACCTGGCTCTTGCCCGAGGGTAGTATCCCATCTTCAGGCATTAGTATCGCTGTACTTATCCTGCGCAAGAAGACTGCCAACACACCGGATTATGCTGGAAAAAGTAGAGTTTACAAAGTTTATCAACCCGGCATGGTACCGGCGTTCGCTGCCGGTACATCCACAAGCCAGGCGTATGTTACGCAGGTAGATACGGGCTACTTTGCTTACGGCAGCATTGTCCCGAGAAGTCTTGCAAGCCTCTGGGACCGGCTTCAATCACACTGTCCCTCGCTGCAAGATGGGAGCTATGAATCATTTAATGGTGTTCAGGGATCTCTGCATTGCTTTTCCTCTGAGCAGCATAAGGGATGGCATCAATGCTTATCAGTTCAGGAAGGTCTGGATACATTCAATATCCAGTGGGAGCAGCAAACAAAACAGAAGTATGTTGATTATGACTCGGACTGCCTGAGTCGGCGGCGTCAGGCATGGCATTTTCAGGTACCCGAGAAAATTGTGATACAGGGCGAAAGAAATCCGAACTCTCCCTGGCGACTCGTCGCTGCTGTTGATCGAGGACGCCTGGTAATAAAAGAGTCCTTCCATTATATTCTTCCGATAGAAACCGGTCTGTCATTAAATGTACTTACCGCAATTCTTAATAGCTCGGTCGCTAACGCCTGGTATAGTGAACATGATGTCAGCCATCATATTACGCAGTATTTACTTGCACAACTACCAATACCAATATGCTCGGCTTCACAACAACAAAACATTGAACAAATGGTGCAGCATATCAGCGCGATGAAGCAGAAACTGATTGATGTTTCGGTACATGACACTCAGTGGCAAGCCGTACGTGACCTGGTACGTGAGTTAGATGGTGTTATTGCCCAGGCTTATGGGCTTTCAACCGCAGAACAGCGGGCGATAGATACTCTCTTGAGCTACGGCAGGCGACCCGGTCGGGAATGGGAAGCCGTACCGCTTCACCCTCCCGAACCAGTTCGGCTTCAACCCACGACGGACATTCAACACACGAGTGGGGAAGTTCTTGCTGTGGATGTCGCAAACAGTAACATGACGGTGGAGCTGCCCGGTATTGCACGTACGCCGCTACGTTTTCCGATACCACCCGCCGTCCCAGGATGGGCATTGCGTGCAGGCGTCTCTTTTTCCGCACAAATCCCGGTTGCGCAGGCATATACCGTGATGGAACTGACGGAGAAGCGGTTGGCGACAGCGGCGGATGATGTTGTTGATATAGACCGAGTAGATCTGTTCAATGTCGTACCATCCCGACTGGCATACCTTGATGACGAACAACTCTGGGCGTATGCTTCCACCAAATTTACCGATTGATCCGGCAACTGTACATATAACATTCATTGATGTTGGACAGGGTGACAGTGCGCTGATTTGCCTGCCACAGATGCATGCCCACGAACGGCGCGCCATCCTGATTGACTGTCCCGCCGGTAACGCACCAAAAGTGCTTGCGCTACTGCGTGAACAGCAGATCACGGAGTTAGCACTGGTCATCGTGACCCATTCCGATAATGACCACTGCGGTGGTATCCTCGATATTGTCGAGGACTTTGCGCAACAAAAGCAACAGACGGTCGTTATCGCGTATCTTCCCGACTCGCCTGTCGGTTCAACTGGTGAAAGCAGCCGGACTTACAAACAGTTTATCAGAAGGTTTCTTGAACTGCGGCAGCAAAAGATTATTGATTGGCTGCGGCCTAACCTGGACCAGATGCGGTTTGATGGGGTAGTACTGGATTTTCTCCATCCCGAAGCAGGCGATACATTAGCAGGCCTGGCGGCGCAGGATCGTAACACGCCTTCCCAGGTGATACTCTTAAATAGTAGTGGTACCCGCGTACTGTTTGCGGCTGATATTACTGCCACGGGTTGGCAATCAATCATGCAACGGCAAATGGCACATAGTGCTCACACACAGTTGGACAATACATTGCATGCGCAAGTGCTAAAAGTGCCGCATCATGGTGGGGCATGGCAAAGCAGTGAAGCTATGATCGAAATGCTCCGCATAGTACAACCCGAATATGTTGTCATCTCAACCGGCAGCAGGAATAGCTATGGACATCCCACCGAACAATTCTTTCAGGCGCTACGGGAAACGACCACAGTCAGACGGGTTTTATGCACGCAGGCAACCCATCATCTCTGTGCGGCACAACCACGGTCGGTGCATGTGTGTGCCGGCTCAGTTGAACTGCACATAGGGACAGATACGTTAGAGATTCGTCCGGCCTTACCAACGCATCTTGCGCGGATGGAGGGGCTGAAACCTGCCTGCAGCACCTGGCTACCGGAGGATGCTGCACGCAGGTTGCCTGATCAGAACACCGGGTAGCGTCACATGCCCTGAGCCAACAAAAAGACCAGCGCAGCGCGCAGGCGGCCGGCCCAGGCAGCTTCATTATGCAACCCGCCAGGTTCTTCCACATACGAGAGCTGCGTGTCTGCCTGGTAGCCTTTCTCCAGCAGCAGGCTGCGCATACGCCGGGTATCGGCCACAGTTTCTTCACCTTCAGCCGTACCTACATCAAGATAGATCTTGCCGGATACCTGTGGCGCATCGGCGACCATGTCGAAGATCGCCCGGTCGGCAAACCAGAAGGCGGAACTCATTGCACCCACAAAGCCAAATATTTCCGGGTAGCGGAAGAAGGCATACAGACTGATCAGCCCACCCATTGATGAGCCCATAATGCCGGTATGTTCCCGGTCGGCCAGGGTGCGGAAGCCGCGATCAATCTGGGGTTTCAGGGTGTTGCAGATAAACGTCAGGTAGTCTTCGCCGCGCCCGACGCCATACTTTTCACTCTCGAAGGGACTGTACTCTTCGATCCGCCGGTCGCTCATGTTCGGAATGCCGACGATGATCGCCTTGATGTCCTGCTGCGCCAGTTCCTCCATGGTCTCGTCCACACACCACTCATCGCTAAAGCTGGTCATCTGGTCGAAGAGGTTTTGCCCGTCGTGCATATAGATCACCGGGTAGCGTTCCGCGCCATCGTCATAGTCCGGCGGTAGGTAGACCAGGATGTCGCGGTTGTTCCCCAGTTGCGGGCTCCAGACAGCAGCGATGGTGATGACCGTTCCGACAATCGTATGCTCCCGCGCGGGTGCGCCCACCAGGGCCGGTGGCGGCGGCAACACATCGGGTTGCACGGCGGTCGTCCCGACATGCGCGGCCCAGGCAGCACCCGGCTGGCAGAGCAGCACCAGCGAACGCCCCGGCAGTTCGTAGGCCGTGCCCGGCGCAAAGGTGTCGGGGCCGGCTCCATCCGCCGTTGTGTCAAGCAATACCTGCCAGGCCGGTCCATCGGGATCATCGGAACCTCCCGGTGCAACCGGCAGCGTGAAGGGGATGGCTTCATGGTAGGCGTTGAGCAGCAGCAGCAGCACATCGTCATAGACCTTCAGCCCGCTCAAGTCCTGCTCATCCATCAACTGCCCGTTGAGCAGCATCCCCAGGCAGCGCACCAGGCCGTTGTCCCACTCCGCATCACTCATCTGCACGCCATCGGGGCGGTACCAGCCGATATCTTTGACATCTTCGCCATGGATCGTGCGGCCCTGGAAGAAGTTGCGCCGGCGCAGCACCGGATGCGCTTTGCGTAGCGCAATCAGTTGGCGCGTAAAATCAAGCAGATCCCGGCCGGCTTTGTCCAGGTTCCAATCCAGCCAGCTTAGTTCGTTATCCTGGCAGTAGGCATTGTTATTGCCCTGCTGCGTGCGGCTGCGCTCGTCACCCGCCGGCAGCATCGGCGTGCCCTGCGAGAGCAACAGCGTCGCCAGGAGGTTGCGCTGCTGTCGGGCGCGCAGCGCATTCACCTGCGGATCGTCGGTTGGCCCCTCGACACCACCATTCCATGAGTTGTTATGGCTCTCGCCATCCTGGTTATTCTCGCCATTGGCTTCATTGTGTTTCTCGTCGTAACTGACCAGATCACGCAGCGTAAAACCATCGTGGGCCGTAATGAAGTTAACCGAGGCGTAGGGACTGCGCCCGTTATGCTGATAGAGATCGCTGGAGCCGCTCAGGCGGTAGGCCAGCTCCGCCACCTGCGCCTCATCACCCTTCCAGTAGCGCCGTACGGTGTCGCGGTACTTGCCATTCCACTCGGCCCACAGCACCGGGAAGTTGCCCACCTGGTAGCCCCCCGGCCCGACATCCCAGGGCTCGGCAATCAGTTTCACCTGGGAGAGCACCGGATCTTGATGGATTGTATCGAAGAAGGAGGAGAGCCGGTCGCCCTCGTAGAGACCCCGCGCCAGGGTGGTTGCCAGGTCAAAGCGGAACCCATCGACATGCATCTCCGTCACCCAGTAACGCAGGCTGTCCATAATCAGTTGCAGTGTGCGCGGTTGCAGCAGATTCAGGCTGTTTCCCGTGCCGGTGTAGTCCATGTAGTAGCGCAGATTATCATCCACCAGCCGATAGTAGACCGGATTGTCTACCCCTTTCATCGAGAGCATCGGCCCCAGATGATTACCCTCGGCGGTATGGTTGTAGACCACATCGAGAATAACCTCGATCCCGGCGGCATGCAGGGTCTTGACCATCGCCTTAAACTCGGTTAACTGACCACCCAGTTCGCCACTGCTGCTGTAGCGCGCGTCGGGCGCAAAATAGGCCAGCGTGTTGTAGCCCCAGTAGTTGCGCAGGCCACGCTCCACCAGGTGGCGGTCATCCAGAAAGTGATGCACCGGCAGCAGTTCAACGGCCGTGATCCCGAGCGATGTAAGATAGTTCACGACGGAGGGCCAGGCCAGCCCGGCATAGGTTCCTCGCAGCGGTTTTGGCACATCCGGGTGGAGTTGCGTAAACCCCTTCACATGCAGTTCATAAATGATGGACTCGTGGAGCGGGATTTGCGGCGGCTGGTCATTACCCCAGTTGAACCCATCGTCAGGAATTACCGAACGCGGCATGTAGGGCGCACTATCCCGTTCGTCCAGCGCCGGATCTTCCTCCGGATCACCGATGGGATAGCCGAATATGGCGTCATGCCAGGTCATCCGGTTGGTGACGGCCTTGGCGTAGGGATCAACCAGCAGCTTTTGCGGATTGTAACGCAGCCCGGCCGTCGGCGCATGCTCCCCATAGATCCGATAGCCGTAGAGCTGTCCGGGACGCGCCCCGGCAATATAGCCATGCCAGACATAGTCGGTCTGGGTGGTCAACGGAACGCGCACCGCCTCGCGCGCCGCGTCGGGGCTGTCAAACAGACACAACTCGACGGCGGTCGCATGCTCGGCAAAGATGGCAAAGTTTACCCCTTCGCCATCCCAGGTCGCACCAAGCGGGTAAGGTACCCCGGGCTTGATTGGAAGTGTGGTCATAGATCCTCTGCTCTCGCTAACAACGCATATTCTTCGCCAGAAAGCTGCACGACTGTATAGCATATGGTGTGCCAGGAAAAAGCTCAGTGTTCAGTGTTCAGTGCTCAGTGCTCAGTGCTCAATGCTCAGTGCTCAGTGTTCAGTGTTCAGTGTTCAGTGCTCAGTGCTCAACTCCCGATTCTCGGCCAGGGCCGAACGTGCCGCAAAATAGCCACACATGCCATGCACCCCACCCCCCGGCGGTGTCGCCGATGAGCAGAGGTAGAGCCCCGGCAGCGGCGTGGCGTACGGGTTGACCCGGATTGCCGGGCGCGTAAAGAGTTGCCGGAAATCCTGGACGCCCCCGTTGATATCGCCGCCAACATAATTGGCGTTGTACTGCTCCAGCGCCGCCGGACCCATGGTATGCCGCGCCAGAATGCGCTGCCGGAAACCGGGCGCAAAGCGCTCGATCTGCGCCTCGATCCGCTCGGTCATATCGAAGGTGGAACCGTTGGGAACGTGGCAGTAGGCCCAGACCGTCTGCTTGCCCGCCGGGGCGCGCGTCGGATCGAACAGGCTCTGCTGGGCCAGCAGCACAAACGGATGCTCCGGCGGATCACCCCGCCAGGCGGCCCGCTCCCCGGCGGCGATATCCGCCAGCGTGCCGCCGAGATGCACCGTCCCTGCACGGCGGCAGGCTTCGGCGCGCCAGGGAATCGGCCCATCGAGCGCCAGATCCAGCTTGAACACGCCGGGACCATAGCGATACCCCGCCAGCGTGCGGCGATACCCCGCCGGCAGACGGCTGCCCGCAATCCGCAGCAACTGGCGCGGCGTAATATCGCACAGGATTATCCGGGCAGCCGGTAGTTGCCCCAGGTCCGTAACCGGCGTGCCGGTAATGATCTCCCCGTCCAGCGCGCGCAGGTGAGCCGCCAGCGCATCCGCAATCCGCTGCGCGCCGCCCCGTGGCATAGGCCAGCCGACCGCATGCCCGGCCATACCCAGCACCAGACCAAACGCCGCACTGGGGGGTTGCTCCAGCGGCAGAATAGCATGGCAGGCCAGCCCCGCCAGCAGCGCGCGGGCCGGTTCCCCGCGAAAAGCACTCGCCGCCAGCCCGGCCGCCGAGCGGATCGCGCTGAGGCCAAACCGTGCCAGCGCAAAGGGATGCCGTGGGAAGCGCAACGGGCCCAGAATCCCCGCCGTGATCTTATCCCAGTCGCGCACCACCGGCGACATCAGTTGGGCATAGCCGGCGGCATCCGGGCCCAGCGTTGCGCCGGTTGCCTGTACCGAGCGCTCCAGCAGGACGACCGAGCCATCGTCCAGCGGATGTGCCAGCGGTGCCGCCGGGTGAATCCACTCCAGGCCATACTGCGCCAGCGGCAGAGTGCGCAAGAAGGGCGAGCCAATGCCCAGGGGGTGGATGGCCGAGCAGATATCGTGGACAAAGCCGGGCAGCGTCAACGCGGCCGAGCGCGTGCCACCGCCGATCTGGTCGGCGGCCTCAAGTACCAGCACCGAGCAACCCGCCTGCGCCAGCGTGATCGCCGCCGCCAGACCATTCGGCCCGGAGCCGACCACCACGGCATCATACCGCTCCCGCCGGGGAGCCTCCTGACTAATCTTCATACACTTGTACTCTCTCCAAAACAGGAGTTACACGGTTGATATGCGGTCCGAACATTTCACCCGCTGGAAGCCAGATGCGCCTGCGGCAGCACAGCACTTTTCTCTGCTTCACCCTGCCGGAGGCGCTATCCTCCTTCCGAGGTCTTCCAAGGTAGGGACCAGGCAACTCCGTAAAAAAAGAGGGATGAATAACGGCAGCAATCCGTTGCACATCCCTCATAGAACCTCAGCGAGTCCGGTTTTACGGCGCGACCGTCGGCGTTGTCTCCATCTCGATACCCTGCGGTGTTTCAACCGGCCCCGACTCTTCAATCACGGGTGGCTCGACCTCGCCGGGCGCAACCGTGCTGACAATGTCCGGAACGGGCGTGTTATCGATGGAAATGGGCGACATAGCCGGGGCGGCCGTTCCCTCGGCTTCAGCGGTAGCTCCCTCGGCGGGGGGTGCGCCGGGCTCCGGCGTTGTCGCCGGCATCGGCGTTGTATCTGCGGCCGGGGGGATGCCGGATGGCATATCGGTTCCTCCCCCTTCACCCGACGGGCGCGGCGAGCTACAGGCGCTCACCAGCATCACCCCCATCACCAGAACCAGCAGCAGTCCGAACATTCGCTTCATGCGGTTCCTCCTTTCGCTCTCCAGATCTGCCTGTGTGAGACCGCCCACCAGCGGCGGCCCGCCGGGAGTGCTACAGCCGAGGGGGACGCCCGGACAACAGCCCGCCGGCTGTATGCCCTGACATGATCTGTATGCATCCCGGTGGCCCAATTATAACCGGATCTGGAGAAATGCCGGTCATCGGGCCGGCTGATGAAGAAGCGAAAAATAGCCCGGATATGGTGGACGGGAGCGCTGCTCCCGCCAACTGCGGGCTGCAGCCGTGGAAAACTGCCTGATGAACGTTGGGAACATCCTGCGGCTATGGCGTGCGGCAGCAGAACGATGCATAGAATACACCATTCTGCTGCGGCGTGGCGCTACCAGGGCATAATCAGGTGCGGGAGTCGCGCCAGTTGACCAGTTGCTCAACTGCGCCGAGCGGCCAGGGTGGGCCCATTCCCAGGATGATATGATTCGCCCCGGCTTCGACAAACGCATCCAGGTCGGATAGTTCGCTGGCCTGGATCAAAACCGAGCGCTCAATCGTGGTAGGGTCGCGGCCAACCTCCTGGCACCAGTTGTTCAGCACTTCGTTTTTGTGCCGGAAGCTGCTCACCGGGCCAAAGCCATTCCAGATGTCGGCCTGCTCCGCAACAATCTTGAGTGTCACCTTCTCGCCACCACCACCAATGCAGATGGGAATGGGCGCACGTACCGGCGGTGGCACATCGACCTTCCAGCGCTCCTTGATAATCGGGATTGCCTCCCGCAGCGCCTTGAGCCGGCTCCCGGCCGTGCCAAACTCGTAGCCATACTCTGTGTAGTCCCGTTCAAACCAGCCCGCACCCAGCCCCAGGATCAGCCGCCCGCCGCTGATATGATCAACGGTTTTCGCCATGTTCGCAAGCAGCGCCGGGTTACGGTAGGTGTTACAGGTCACCAGACAGCCAACCTCGGCCCGGCTGGTGTGGGTTGCCATCGCCGTCAGCAGGGTCCAGCCTTCAAAGTGATTGCCCTGCGGGTCGCCATACAGCGGAAAAAAGTGGTCCCAATTCCAGATGGTGTCGGCCCCCAACGCCTCGATCTGTTGTACGCCCTCAATATATGCGGCATAGGTCGTGTGCTGCGGATGCATCTGGGCACCCACGCGAATTCGGGTCATGCAGTTTCACCTGTTCAGTTGCAACAGCGGATACCGTGATTGTATGATACCACTATGTGACAGGAGTTACGCGGTGGACGTTTGGACCACGAAAGCCGCGACATGAGCGAAAACCGCGAAAGGCCAATGCCGGCATGCAGCAGGCGATCCCGGGTTTTGACGGGGGATAGCGCCTCCGGCAGGGCGGAAGATTCCATGCTTTTGCACAAAAATGTTGCACTTTGTGCAACATTTTTGTGCAAAAGATAAAACGTGTACCATGCTGCCGCAGGCGAATCGGGCTTTCATCGGATGAAACGTCCCGCTTAGACACGCACCGCGTAAGTCCTGCATGTGACAGGAGTTACGCGGTGGGGAGTCAAACCGTGAAGGCTGCAAGCCGCACATCCACTCGCTTCGCTGGACCGGAGTCCCGGCTTCAGCCGGATCAGGCGTTCCTGGCAGGATATCGCTGTCCCGGCAGGCATTCCACCGGCTGAAGCCGGGACTCCCGGATGGCATATCCGGCGTATGTTCTCAAAGTTCATCAACCTGTACCGACAAAACGTTGTAGCGCTGCCTGGTTTGGACCAGACGGCTACTTCGGGTATCATGGACCAAATGAAATGATGGAACGGGTATGTGTCAAATGCGTGCAGCATTGCGTTTATTCCCTATACCAATAACCGAGTAACTGACAACACTGCAATGAACATTCGTATCTGGGGGACTCGAGGATCATATCCGGTTGCACGCGCTGAGATGATGCGCTATGGTGGCAATACGACCTGTGTTGAGGTCCGGGTCGGGAATACCTGCATCCTGCTGGATGCCGGAAGCGGCTTACGTCGGCTGGGCGAGTCACTAATGCGCGAACCCGATCCGCCCGAGCATCTGCAACTGCTGATCACCCATACCCACTGGGATCACATTCTGGGATTTCCGTTTTTTGCGCCGATCTACTCGCCCAGTACGGCGCTATCGATCTATGGATTGCAGCGGACGCAGTCAACCCTGCGGACAACCATTGATAACGCCCTGAGCGATCCCCTGTTGCCGATTGGACTGAACAGCCTGAGCGCCTCACTCGATTTTTTTGAGATTAACCATGATGTAAGTTTTGAACTGGGTCCGGATGTGTATATCACCAGCGCGCGCACCAACCATCCCTATCGTGCGCTCGGCTATCGCATCGAGAGCCCGACCGGTATCCTGACCTTCGTCCCCGATACCGGCCCGTTTCACACCATTCTCTTTAGTGATGAGTTTCTCGTCTGGAAGGGCAAACCGCCGCGTCTGCATGCGAGTCAGGTGCGGACGCTGGAGCGGATGCGCCGGGCGATGATCAACCTGGCGGCCGGGTCCGACTGGCTGCTCTATGACTCGCAGTTTACGGAAGCCCAGTATGCACGGTTCCCCCACTGGGGCCACGGCACGCCCGGCCAGGCGATGGAGATTGCTGCGGCTGCCGGTGTACACGAGTTGCTGCTCTTTCATCATGATCCGCACCGCACCGACGCCGAGATCGATGCCATAACCGCCGTACAACAGGCGCTGGCTCCACCGGGCCTGCGGGTACGCGCCGCCTACGAGGGTATGGTGTTGTCACGAGAGGAAGAACCATGAGAGTCCAGTTCTGGGGTGTGCGCGGCGCAGTGCCGACGCCGGGCGTCGAGTATCTGCGCTACGGTGGCAATACCTGCTGCACGGCGGTGTGGGGCGCACAGGGCGAACTGGTGGTGCTGGATGCGGGGACGGGCTTCTGTCAACTGGGGGATGCGCTGGTCGATGGCCCCTTCGGGCAGGGCCAGGGCGAAATGCTGCTCCTGTTGAGCCATACACATCTGGACCACATCCTGGGGTTTCCCTTCCCCGCAATGATGCACTGTCCTGGCAATCTCTTCACCATTTATGGGCCGGATAGCGCGCAGGGCTCGCTGGCAACGGTCTGCAACGGGTTGCTCTCCCCGGCCTACTCGCCGGTCTACAGCCTGGAAAATATTGGTGCGCGGCAGGTTTTCCACACCATTAACACCCAGCCGTTTCAGGTGGGCGGGCTAACGATTCGCGCATGGCCGTTTCCACATGGTGATCAGATGTCAATCTGGGCATACCGAATTACTGAAGGCGACCGCAGTCTGGTCTACATTACCGATGTACGCTACACCAGCGCGCAACTCCGGACGGATGCGATTGCGCTCTTTGCGGATGCCGATCTGTTGATCCATAGCGCACCCTACATGCGGGATGAGTCTATTCAGGATCGTAGCCACTGCCACATCGAGGATGCGCTTGACCTGGCGCAGGCTGCCGGAGTGCGCTCCCTAATGCTGTTCCACCATGCGCCCTTCCGCATCGATGATCAGATGGATGCGCTGCTGGAGCACTACCGAGCGCTCCTGGCGCAGCAGCAGAGCCCCCTGCACCTGGACGCCGCCCGCGAAGGGCCGGTGATCGATGTATAAAAAGATGCATAAACACCGGGCGAGCAGGCACAATGCCTGCTCGCCCGGTGGCGGGAAGTGTCACCCGCTACGTTTGACGCACGCCTAGCTGCTCTTCACCATGATGCGGCGCGGTTTGGCAGCCTCAGCCTTGGGTACGTTAATCGTCAGGATACCGTCGGCCAGGTGCGCCTGGATCTGATCCGCATTCACCGGCGTCGGGAACTGGATCGAACGGGTAAAATCACCAAAGCGCTGTTCGCGGACATGGTACTGCACCCCTTCGGCCTGCTCCGGCTGCGTATGACCGTTGATGGTCAGCACATTCTGCTGCATCGTGATGTCGAAGTTATCCGGCTTCAGGCCGGGCACCGCCAGCCGCGCGACATACTCGTTCTCGGTCTCGTACAGATCCAGCGCAACCGCCGTACTCCCCCGCTGTGTAGGATAGACAAAGCTCTCGGAGAGCAGTTGGTTCATTGCATCACGCAGTGTGGTCATTTCCTGGAAAGGATCCCAGCGCGAAAGCTCAGCCATGGTACTACCTCCTTTGCCTTTCTCATGCTTCCTCTGCCGCCAGGCTACCCCGCAGCCTGACGGTATACCTGTATTCCAGGTGGGTTTGTTTGTTCATTACGGGAAGAAGTATAGTGCAGCTCTGTTGGAGTACCGCTAACAGGTCATTAGAGCAACGTTAATGTCATGCTAACGCCATGTTAGAACGGGCCAGAAGTCAGCCATGGAGTGTGGCAACATGGCTGTCGCCTGAGCTTAAAACAGGTACAAACAGGTGCGGCAGCATGGCTGCCGCGCCGGGCCGTGGGCACACCGCTACGCTACACCACCGGCATACGCAGCGTTCAGGCAGCGATACGCCCTGATGCGCAGCCGTCGGCGTTAAGTGTGTGCTGGTTGCCGATCTTCCCCGGTGTGGGAAAAGATAGGGGAAACGTCTACATATTCGGATTATTCCTGGTTACGGCGGCGTTGGAGGCGGGCAGACTCCCGGCTTTTCCGGCGCTCGTCGATTTTGCGATAGCGGGCCTCTCCATCAAGGGATTTGCGACTCTCGGTACGTCCTCGTACCCGATTCCGACCTTCCTGGTCACTGCGCTCTTCCAGACTGTCAAGTTCTTCCAGATCGTTCAATTCTTCCAGATCGCGCAGATTGATACGTACGCGTGGCATTGCCGTGGGCTCCTCCATACAATATGTTACTATTGCGGATTGAATAGACCTATTATATCGGGCAAACCGCGAGTCGTGAACTACCGAAACGGACAGAAATAGGGCTTCTACCAGATCAAGACTGAAAAGATCTTAATACTGCATAAACCTGCTGAGAAGGATATATGAAGAACAAATAAACAAAGAACAGCGAACCAACAGCGTGCTCCATGAAAATTCATCAGACTGGTTTTGTTCTATGTTACTCTGTTCTCTGTGCTCAGAGCCTGTCTGAAACGGGTGGGTCATGGGGATACGGCCCCGGCGCAGGCGTCCCGGCATCCGCCAGTTCCGGTCACACCCCGGCTGACGCCGGGACGCCTGGGGCGCTGTCCGGTGTATTCGGTCACCCAGCATGCCGTGTGACCAACGCGAACCACCGTTTCAGACAGGCTCTCAGAGTCATTCGCTACCCTGACGCAAGCTCCGCATGCAGTTTGCGGTAGCTCTCGTAGCGTTCAACGGGGATGTTCCCCTGCTCAACGGCCGCGCGCACCGCGCAGTCCGGTTCATGGTCATGTGTGCAATTGTTAAACTCACACTGCCCTAACACCGGCTGGAATTCCTGAAAACACCAGTCGAGTTCGTCCTGGGGGATGCGCCACAGGCCGATCTCGCGAATGCCGGGGGTGTCGGCGACATACCCGCCCCCCGGCATGGATAGCGGAATAAGTTCAGCAACGGTGGTCGTATGCCGCCCTTTGTGTATGGCGCTGCTGACCTCGCCGGTTGCCAGCCCCAACTCCGGCTGCACGGCGTTGAGCAGACTGCTCTTGCCCACCCCCGACTTGCCGGTGACGACGCTGATGCGTCCGGCCAGCCGGTCACGCAGTTCGGCAATGCCCTGGCCGGTTTTGACGCTGGTGTAGAGCACCGGGTAGCCGATGCGCTCGTACAGCGCGAACAGTGCGTGCGCCTGTTCCGGGTCTACCAGATCAACCTTATTGGCGATGATCACGGCATCGAGGTCGTTAAATGCCGTGATCACCAGGTAACGATCCAGCATACGCGCGTGGAAGTCCGGGGTGGTGCAGGCAAAGACCAGCAACACCTGGTCCACATTGGACACCAGCACATCTTCCTTCCAGAGTCCCTTCGAGCCGGCGGCGCGGCGCGCCAGGCGGGTCTGGCGCGGCAGCACGGCCTCAATCGCGCCCTGTTCCGGGGAGACCTGCACAACCTCGACTGCATCGCCAATCACGGCAATATCCGTCGCTTGCCGCTCCTTCTTTAACCGTCCGCGCAACCGGCACTCCAGCAGGCCGTTCTCGGTCTGCACCCAGAAAAATCCACTCTGCGCCCGCAGCACCGTTCCTCGCATCGGCTATTCTCCTGTTGGTTCGAAGTCATCATCAAGACTCTTCCCGGTCAAAGCCAGGAACACGGCCTCCATCGTCGCGGGAGCACCATTGCCGGCACGCGCGCCGATGCGCTGCTTTAGGCCGGCGGGGGTGTCCAGGGCCACAATGCGCCCACCATCGATCACCGCGATCCGGTCACACAGGCGATCGGCTTCGTCCATGTCGTGAGTGGTCAAAAAGACGGTCGTATCGTGCTGGGCCCGCATGTCCAGGATAAAGCGCTGCACATCCTGCTTTGAGCGCGGGTCCAGCCCGGTGGTCGGCTCATCAAGCAACAGCAGTACGGGTGCCGTCAGCAGCCCACGCGCAATGGCGATCTTCTGCTGCATCCCCCGGGACATATGCTCCAGCGGCTCGTAGAGGCGCTGCTCACTTAGCCCCAGCCGCGCGAGGATCCGGATGGCACTGCGGCGGGCTTCGTCGGCGGGCAGGTCATACAGCCGGGCGGCATAGATCAGGTTCTCGAGGGCCGAGAGTTTTTTGAAGAAGGCCGCCTCAACACTGACCCGGTTGATCATCCGTTGCACAGCGCGGTCGTCCTGTTGCACATCATGCCCGAACACCGTCACATGACCGCTGTCGGGCATCAGCAGGGTGGAAACCAGGCGAATCAGGGTGGATTTGCCTGATCCATTGGCCCCCAGCAGGCCAAAGATCTCACCGCGTCGAATACTCAGGCTGATATGATCAACTGCCAACGTCACCGAGGAGGCTTTTGCCGAACTGGCTGACCACCAGTGCTGGGACGGCTCCTTGCCAAACTGTTTGACGACATCAACGATCTCCAGCGCACTTTCCGGGGAGATTGGTTCCGGGGCGTGCGCCAGCAGATCGTGTAAGAGTTGTGCGGTTGAATCTTGCACCTCAACCATGAAAGATTCCTCCATCATATGCATGCTTGTGTACCGTACGGCAGCCGCCGTACGGTAGCGGGATAAATACTATGAATTGTGATCCTCATAGACGCGCAGTTCGACGGCGTTCTGGCCCAGAACATCAAAAACGAAGTCAAGCACGCGCTCAACGATACTACTTGTCTGTTGTAATGCCGGTTCTGCTGGTATAGAAACATGTTCCATGGCAGAGGCCGCATTGGCGTCGGTTGATTCACTCCAGAGGAGCGATCCATCACGTTCAAGAATTATCACAGCAGTTCTCCATGTGTCTGGTGATACAAACTATCGACCTCCAACCGATCGCCCACTGGAGTGCCGGCATGCATACAAAAAGACCGTGGGCGCTACGCGCTACCACGGTTATTGCAGGAATCGCAAAACCGTGAGCGCGAAGATTTGTCGCTGCCCACGGTCTCTTAGCTCAGTTGATTGCTCGTGATATCAGTGTTTGAGCTGCAAGAAGGTGGGCAGACTCCGAACAGGAGCCACGCTATCGCGGAGACGAACAGACATGCCTCCACCGGCGATGAAATGCTGTATGCACATCAGTATCATCTGCGACCACCTTTCCTGGCTTACAAGAAATTGCACATTCGTGCCTAGCATAGCAGGTTCCCCGGTGCTTGTCAATCCCCTGGATCTGCGACTTTCGACGGATACGACGCATACCGATCTGTTGTCATCGCCACAGAGAACACCGAGGACGCAGAGATGGTGAACGGGAATGGGCTGCTCTGCGCATACTGCACCCATTCCACTCAGTGCTGGTTTGATGGCAAACTGGTATCACGGGCAAGATCCGGGAGTCCCGGCTTCAGCCGGTGGGATGCCGGACGGGACAGCAGCAGGCTGCCAGGCAAGCCTGGTCCGGCTGAAACCGGGACTCCCGTTCAGTGATGTCCGGATTAAAAATTCAAACCGGGAGTCCCGGCTTCAGCCGGTGAATGCCGGACGGGGCAGAAGCCGTAGGGTGCATTCGATGCACCGTGCTGCGGCCGCACGCCATACTTGCAGAATGTTCGCAACGTTCATCAACGCATCCCTAAGGATGAAATCTACGTTGACGGCTGTTGCCGGACAGCAGCGGCCTGATCCACTGCCGGGCGGCCCGCGATGAGCAGCCCGGCGGTGAGGGCGCTGAGCAGCGCCAGACCACCGGCGATCAGCATAATCATGCGAAAACTTGACACAAAAGCCATGTTGATTGCCCCCTCTAAAGTGGCCTGCTGCTCTGCGTTGATGTCGGCGGGTAGTTCGATCCCGGCCAGGCTGGTGCGCTGGGCCAGCAGTTCCTGGCGTATCTGCGGGGCCAGGTTCAGCGCATCCAGGCGCTGCTCCAGGTTATTACTGAAAATCTGCAGCATGATCATCCCCATCACGGCGATCGCCAGCAGTCCGGCGACCCGTGACACGGCGTTGTTGATACCCGAGGCCAGTCCGGCATGGCTGGCCTCCACCGAGGACATCACGGTTGTGGTGAGCGGCGCAACGCTGGTGCCCATCCCCAGGCCCAGCACCACCACAGCGGGAAAGAAGGTTGTCCAGTAGCTGCCGCCGATGCCGGGAATTGCCAGCATCACAAAGCCCAGGGCGGCAATGGTCGGGCCAATGGTCAGCGGCAGGCGCGCGCCGTAGCGGTCAATCAGGCTGCCCGCCCAGCGTCCCATCAGAAAGATGATCAGGATGAAGGGTAGCAGCGCCCCACCTGCAGCGGTTGGAGCGTAGCCCTGCACCTGGATCAGATTGAAGGGTACGAAGAAGAGTGCGCCACCAAGCGCGGCATAGAGCAGCAGAGTCAGCAGATTCGCACCGCTAAATGAGCGTGAGCGGAAGAGGTGGAGCGGCATCATCGGCGTGGCACTGCGTGCTTCCACCGTCAGAAATGCACCTAACCCGACTACTCCCAGCAGCAGTGCCCCCGGAATCAGCGGATGGCCCCACCCCAGATTGGCCGACTCAAGCAGCCCGAACACAATGCCGCCCAGCCCAATTGTAATCAGCAGTGCCCCCGACCAGTCCAGTCGTCCGGTGTGGGTCTCATCGCGGCTCTCAGGCACATGCCAGAAGGTAATGATCAGGACGATAATCGCCAGCGGC